>NZ_JNWZ01000075.1 GCF_000716545.1 Kitasatospora phosalacinea | reverse complement strand
CAGACCCCCACCCGACCCGGCCCCTCCCTACTCCCGAACCCCCCACCCCCGCCCGCGCAACCCCGCCGCCAGCGCCCGCGCCATCTCCGGCGCGACAGCCAACTGCACATGACCGACCTGCTGCCCCGTCGAGTGCTCGATCGTCACGTCCTCGATGTTCACCCCGAGGGCGCCGACCTCGCCGAAGAGGCGGCCGAGTTCGCCGGGCTGGTCGCCGAGGACGACGGTGACCGTCTCGTAGCGGGTGGGCGGTGCGCCGTGCTTGCCGGGGATGCGGGCCTGGCCGGTGTTGCCGCGGCGCATGACCGCCTCGATGCCGGCCGCGCCCGCGCGCCGCTCGCCCTCGTCGGCCGCCTGCAGGGCCCGCAGCGCGGTGACGGTGTCCGCGAGGTCCGCGGCGAGGTCGTCCAGGACGTCGGCGACGACGCCCGCGTTCGCGGAGAGGATGTCGATCCACATCGCGGGGTTGGAGGCCGCGATCCGGGTGACGTCGCGCACGCCCTGCCCGGAGAGCCGGACGGCAGTCTCCTCGGCGTGCTCCAGTCGCGCGGCGACCAGCGAGGAGAGCAGTTGCGGGGCGTGCGAGACCAGGGCCACCGCCCGGTCGTGCTCGGCGGCGTCCATGACGATGGGCATCGCGCCGCACAGGGCGACGAGTTCGAGGGCGGCGTTGAGCGTCTCGGTGTCGGTGTCGGCGGTGGGCGTGAGCACCCACGGCCGGCCCTCGAACAGGTCGGCGGTCGCGGCGAGCGGGCCGGAGCGTTCGCGGCCGGCCATCGGGTGCGAGCCGATGTAGTGGACGGTGTCGAGCCCGAGCGCGGTGATCTCGCCGCGCGGCCCGGCCTTGACGCTGGCGACGTCGGTGTAGCAGCGGGCGAGGCCGCGCCGCTGGCAGTCCGCGAGGACCTTGCCGACCAGGGCCGGGGGGACGGCGATGATCGCCAGGTCGACGGGGCCTTCGGGGAGTTCGGTGGTGCCCGCGCCGAGCGAGGCGGCCGTGCGGGCGGCGTCCTGGTCGGCGTCCTCCAGGTGGACGCTTATGCCCCGGCGGGTGAGGGCGAGCGCGGCGGAGGTGCCGATCAGTCCGGTGCCGATGACGGCGGCTGTGCGCATGGCGGCTTCTCGTCTCCCGGGTGCGGTGCACGTCTGTCGCCCCATCCTCTCGTACGCCCGGATGCCCCCGCATACCGCCCCGGTGCGGCGTCCGGCGCGGTGTCCGGGCCGACGCGCAGCGGAAATCCGGGTGCGGCGGCGGGGGTTGGGTGCAGACTGGGCGCCCGGGTCCGGGGTGCGGGCCAGGCGGCGAAGGGGGCCAGGTGGCGGGGCAGCGGGCGGTGTGGGAGTCGAGGCTGGACTCGGTGGTGGTGCACGCGGTGGGCGCGGTGTGCCGGCGCCGGGCGTCGGGCGTGCTGCCGGCGGACGGCCGGGTGCGGGTGGCGGGGCTGCCGCGGCTGGCGGCGGCGGGGTCGCTGCGGGTGCGGGTGCTGTCGGGCGGCGGCAGGGTCGCCGAGGCCCGGATGGGCTATCCGGCGCGGGTCCGCGACGAGGACGAACTGCCTTCCTGGGACCGCGAGTTGAGTGCTCTCCAGGCCGAGGTCGAGCTCTTGGAGGAGCGTCGGAGCCGGCTGGCCGAGCGGATCGCCGAGGTCGCGGCGCTGCGCGCGGTGCCGCCGCAGCGCCGCCGGGACGAGGGGCACCGGCGGGCTCCGGCGGACGCGGTGCTGGCGCTGGCGGACTTCGTGGACGCCCGGTTGGAGGTGCTGCAGGAGCGGGCGGTGGAGCTGGCGCAGGAGCTGCGTTCGGCGGAGCACGCCTTCGCGGTGGCGGCGGCGCGGGTGCGGGCCGGTTCGAACGCCGAGCAGCCGGGCGGGGTGGAGGCGGAGGCGTGCGCGGACTTGACGGTGCGCGGCGAGGGGCCGGTGGAGCTGGAGGTGGAGTACGCGGTGCCGGGCGCGGTGTGGGTGCCGACGTACCAGTTGGCGCACCGCCGGGGTGAGCGTTCGGCGCGGCTGGTGCTGCGGGCGTCGGTGGCGCAGCGGACGGGCGAGGACTGGTCGGGGGTGCGGTTGGCGCTGTCGACGGCGAGCCTGACGGGTCCGGGCGCCCTGCCGGAGCTGGCGTCGCTGCGGATCGGCCGCCGGCAGGCGGTGCCCGCGCCGTCGGGGTGGCGGGCGCAGCCGGCGGGGCTGTCGGGGCTGTTCGACGGCTGGCAGGACGCGCAGCGTTCGAAACCGGAGCCGCCGGCGTTCACGGCCGCGGCCGGTGCGGTGGCGGGTGCCGGTGCGGTGCCGGCGCCGCCGTCGGCGAAGCGGGCCCGCCAGGGTGGTGCCCGTCCGGGGGCCGGGGCGGCCGTGCCGCGGGCGGTGGGCGGCCCGGTGGGGGCGGGTCCGTCCTTCGGCTCGTCGGCCCCGCCGGTGCTGGCGGCGCCGATGGCGCCGGCGGCCGCCGCCCCGCCGCCACCGCCGCCCGGCGCCGTGCCCCCCGGCGCGGCGTACGGCTTCGCGGGGGCGCCGTCGTTCGTACCGGATCCCGGGGCCGGAGCCGCGCCGCCACCGGACCCGCGTCCGTCGGCGGACCAGTTGGACTACGCGGCGCTGGTGCTGGCGGGCCCGGAGCAGGGCGGGTCGCGCCGGGGCCGGCTGTTCCCCGAGCCGTCGCCGTCCGACCCGGGCGGCGCGCTGCGCGGCGCGCAGGAGGTGGGCCTGCTGCCGCTGCCCCGGTTCGGGTCGCCGCCGCGGGTGTCGGCGGGTTCGTTCGACCACCGCTTCGACGCGCAGGCCCCGGCGAGCGTCCCCTCGGACGGGGTGTGGCACACGGTGGCGGTGGCGGAGCTGCCGGTGGGCGTGCGCGCCGGCTACGTGTGCGTGCCGTCGGTGGAGGAGGCGGTGTACGGGGTGCTGGAGCTGTCGAACGCGACGGCGCACGCGCTGCTGGCCGGCCCGGTGGAGGTGTCGGTGGACGGCGACTTCCTGCTGACGGCGGGGCTGCCGACGCTGGCGCCGGGCGGGGTGCGGGAGTTGGGCCTGGGCCGGGTGGAGGAGGTGCGGGTGGCCCGGCACGCGGAGGTGCGCGAGTCGACGTCGGGGGTGCTGAACTCGACGACGGTGCTGGAGCACGGCGTGCGGATCGAGCTGGTGAACCGGCTGCCGCACGAGGCGTCGGTGGAGGTCCGCGAGCGGGTCCCGGTGCCGGGCGACCCGGAGGTGCGGGTCGAGGAGCGGCCGGGCTGGTCGGCGCCCGCGGAGCCGTCCGAGGGGCTGCCCTCCTCGGCGCGGATCCGCCGGGTGGTGGTGCCGCCGGGAGGTTCGGTGGAGCTGACGGGCGGTTATGTCATCCGTATCCCGGCCGGTAAGGCCGTGGTCGGCGGGAACCGGAGGAGCTGAACGTGTACGAGGAGACGATCCCCCTTCCGGTGACCGCGGTGACGTGCCTGGAGGACCGGGCGCAGCTGGAGCGGACGGCGGAGCTGGAACTGCCGCCGGGCGTGCACCGGCTGCGGCTGGGCCCGGTGACGGCGCTGGCGGTGGACCGGTCGCTGCGCGCGGAGGTGCTGGACGGGCGGGGCGCGCCGACCGGCGCGGTGAAGGTGCTGGACGTGCGGCTGGTGCGGTCCTGGCAGCCGCCGGCGCCGCTGCCGCCGGGCCCGGACGATTCGGAGCTGCGCCGCCGGGTGCACTCCCTGGAGCGCGAGCACCTGGCCGAGTCGCACCGCCAGGAGCGGCTGCGGGCCCGGCTGGCGCTGCTCGGGCAGCTCGCGGCGGACCTGCTGCGGGAGATCGGCGAGGGCGCCGGCCGCGGCGAGCTGGAGCAGGCCCGCTGGTCGCGCGAGCTGGACCGGGTGGACGCGGAGCGCGAGTCGTACGGCGAGCGGTTGCGCGCCTCGCGGCTGCGTTCGGCGGAGCTGGCCTCCGAGCTGGCCCGGGCCGAGGAGGCGCTGGAGCTGGCGGAGCGGGAGCCGGACGAGCTGCTGGCGTTCGTGGAGCTGTCGGTGGAGTGCGCCGAGCCGGGCCGGTTCCTGGCCCGGGTGGGGCACCTGACGGCGTGCGCGCTGTGGCGTCCGGCGTACCGGGCCGAGCTGGTGGGCGGCACGCTGCGGCTGGAGAGCGACGCGGTGGTGTGGCAGCGCACCGGCGAGGACTGGTCGGGGGTGCGGTTGACGCTGTCGACGGCGCGTTCGGCGCTGGCGGGCGAGCCGCCGGGGCTGGTCGAGGACCGGCTGGTGCTGCGGGAGCGTTCGGCGCAGGAGAAGAAGACGGTGGAGGTGGAGCTGCGCGAGCAGGCGGTGCCGGACGCCGGCCCGCTGGAGCCGGGCCTGCCGGGGGTGGACGACGGCGGCGAGGTGCGGGTGCTGCGGGTCGGGGACCCGGTGTCGGTGTCGGCGGACGGGCGGGCGCACCGGGTGCCGGTGAGCGCGTTCGAGACGGCGGCGCGCAGCGAGTTCTCGGCGGCGCCGGAGCTGTCGGAGGCGGTGACGGAGGTGGTGTCGTTCCGCAACGCCTCGGGGCACGCGCTGCTGGCCGGCCCGGTGGACCTGGTGCGCGGTTCGGGCTACACCGGCCGGGGCGCGCTGGAGTTCGCGGCGCCGGGCGCGCCGGTGCGCCTGGCGTTCGGCGCCTCGGACGGGCTGCGGGTGGTCCGGGAGGCCGACGAGCGCCGCGAGGGCGCGGGCCTGGGCGGCCAGCGCACCCTGGTGACCCGCACGGTGCGGCTGCACCTGTCGCGCTTCTCCGGCCCGGACGAGCAGTCCGACCGGGTGGTGGTGCTGCGCGAGCGGATCCCGGTCTCGGAGGTGGCGGAGGTGCAGGTGCGGCTGCGCAAGGAGCACTGCTCGCCGCCGCCGGACGAGCTGGACGCGGAGGGCATCGCCCGCTGGGAGGTCCCGCTGCCGCCGGGCGGGCGGCGGACGGTGACGCTGGTGTACGAGATCGCGGCGACGGCGAAGGTGGCGGGCCTGTGAGCCGCGCCCCGCGCCGGGCCGCCCGGACCTCGAAAGGTACGAAGGAGTCATGATCTACCACCTCGCCCCGCTGGACGACTGGCTGCGCGAACCGGGCCGGCCGTACACCGCCGCGTCGCTGCTGACCGAGGGCTTCCTGCACTGTTCGCCGGACGAGCCCACCGCGCTGGCGGTGGCCAACGCGTTCTTCCGGGACGCCCCGGAGCCGCTGATGGCGCTGCTGATCGAGGAACGGCTGGTCGAGCCGATGGTGAAGTGGGAGGCGGCCACCGGCGGGCCGCCGCCGGGCGCCACCGAGGGGGTGCTGTTCCCGCACATCTACGGCCGCCTCAACCGGACGGCGGTGCTCGGCCTGGAGAAACTGGAGCGCGGCCCGGACGGCCGCTGGGCGGCGCTGCGCCCCTGGAGCTGACCCCGCCCTCCCGGCGGGGCCCGGCGGCTCCCCAGGGCCCCTTGACGGCCCGTCGACCCGCCCTGTCGCCGGGCCGGCCCGCGGCGCGCGGCCGCGCTCAGAGCCAGCCGCGCTCGCGGGCCGCCATTCCGGCCTGGAAGCGGGTGGTGGCGCCGAGTTCGCGCATCAGGCCCTGGAGGCGGCGCTGGGTGGTGCGGGCGCTCCAGCCCAGCGAGCGGGCGATCGACTCGTCGGTGAGGCCGGCCGCGAGCAGGCCGAGCAGTTTGAGGTGGTCGGCGCCCGGCCCGGGGCCCTCGCCGTCGCCGAGCACGGTCTGCAGCGGCACGGCCCGCTCCCACTCGGCCTCGAACAGCGCGTCCAGGGCCTGGAGCAGCGCGGAGGGGTGGATGACGTAGGCGGCGTCCAGCACGCTGTCGCCGACGCTGATCGGGATGATCGCCATCTTGTCGTCGGCCATCATCATCTTCATCGGCAGCACCGGGCGGACCCGGGCCTCCTCGCCGTCCTCGACGCCGGTGAGGATCTCCTGCTCCAGCCGGCCGGGCCAGGCGATCGCCTCCTTGTCGAAGACGGTGCGGATCCGCACCCCGGACTTGAGCTTGGCCCGCTGCCGGGGCTGCTCCACCGTCGGGTCCTGCACGTAGGGCGGGCAGTCGAAGCCGCGGATCTGGTACTGGCTGGACTCGATCAGGTGTTCCAGCCGCTGGGCGATGGCCTCGCCGCCGGTGAGCACCTCCACCGAGTGCGCCGGGTCGGTGTACCGGGAGGCTTCCCGGAAGGCGTCCATCAGCCGGTGCATCTCGGCGCGGGCGGAGCGCAGTTCGGCCTCGCGGTGGCCTATCAGGGTGCCGATGGCGACGTCGGGGGCGACCGAGAGGTAGCGCTCGCGGTCGACCGGGGCGCGGGTGGCCATGCCCTGCTCGGCCAGCCGGTCCAGGGCCTCGCGGCACTGCTGCAGGGTCAGGCCGCAGTGCTCGGCCAGTTCCTCGGCGGTGGACTGCGGCGCGACGACCAGCGCGGCGTACACCTGGCCGTCGGGCCGGCCGAGGCCCAGCACGGTGAATGCGTCCAGCATGGTGGTGGTTCCTTCCCCCGCCGCCCTGTGGCCTGACACGGTGGCGCACTTCCGCCACGCGCCGGGGCGAACTTCGGTGGCAATCTTCTGCCACCGGGCGGAACGATAGCAAGGCCGTGCGGTGTGCCTCACATGTCAAGTGCCGGTCAGGCCCGTGCGCACACGCACCGGAGCCCGTCCACCGCGGTGCGGTGGACGGGCTCCGGTGGTCGGCTGCTAGAGGCCGACCTCGCGCATCAGGGTGCCGACCTCGGGGTTGGTCAGGCGGCGCAGCCAGCCGGACTTCTGGTCGCCCAGCGTGATCGGGCCGAACGCGGTGCGCACCAGCTTCTCCACCGGGAAGCCGACCTCGGCCAGCAGGCGGCGCACGATGTGCTTGCGGCCCTCGTGCAGGGTCACCTCGACCAGGTAGTTCTTGCCGAGGTTGGAGATCACCTTGAAGCTGTCGGCGCGGGCCCAGCCGTCCTCCAGCTCGACGCCCTTGGCGAGCGTCCGGCCGAGGTCGCGCGGCAGCGGGCCCTGGATCGCGGCCAGGTAGGTCTTGGTGACGCCGTACCGGGGGTGGGTGAGGCGGTGGGCCAGCTCGCCGTGGTTGGTGAGCAGGATGATGCCCTCGGTCTCGGTGTCGAGCCGGCCGACGTGGAACAGCCGGGTCTCCCGGTTGGTCACGTAGTCGCCCAGGCACTGCCGGCCCTCGGGGTCCTCCATGGTGGAGACCACGCCGGCCGGCTTGTTGAGCGCGAAGAACAGGTACGACTGGGTGGCGACGGTCAGGCCGTCCACCTTGATCTCGTCGTTCACCGGGTCGACCCGGCGGCCCTGCTCCAGCACCGTCTCGCCGTTGACGTCGACCCGGCCCTGCGAGATCAGCTCCTCGCAGGCCCGGCGGCTGCCCATGCCGGCCCGGGCCAGCACCTTCTGCAGACGCTCGCCCTCCTCGCCGACCTCCTTGCCGGGGCCCTCGTGCCGGGCCAGCACCCGGTCCTCGATCCGGCCCTGCAGCTCCCGGGAGCGCTGCGGCTGGCGCCGCGGGTCGCCGGGCGCGCCCTGCCCCTCGCGCCGCGGCCGGGGAGCCCCTCCGGGCTTGCGGGAGTCGTACGCCCCGCGCCCGGGCGTCGCGTTCGGCCCGCCGCCGTACTCGGGCCGGTCGTACCGGCGCTCCTCCGGACGCGGCTGCCGGCGCTCCTCGCGCCGCGCGCCGCCGCCACCGCTGCCGCCACTGCTGCTGCCGCCGCGCGACCCGTACGAGCCGGAGCCCGACCCGCCGCGCCCGCCGCCGTACGACGAGCCGGAGCCCGAACCGTACGAACCGGAGCCGCCGCGGCCCTGGCCGCCGCCGCCGTACGAGCCCGCGCCCGCGCCCGAGCCCGAGCCGCCGCGCGAGGACTGCCCGCCGCGGCCGCCGGAGCCGCCGCCGTAGGACGACGATCCGCCCCGGCCCCCGCCCTGCTGCCCGCCTCGGCCGCCCTGCCCGCCCCGGCCCTGGCCGCCGCTGTTCCTGCCGCTGCCACCGTTGCCACTACTACGCATCAAAATGTCCGTACGTCGATATCCGTCTGGTCGGCCTGGTTCGGCCTCGGCCCTTCCTGTGCGGCGGCGACCGCCTGCGCGATCATCGTGCCCTCCAGGGACTCCGCTTCCACGTCGTCGACCTCGGGCAGGAAGGGCGCGAGCTCCGGCAGCTCGTCCAGGCCGCGCAGCCCCATCCGTTCCAGGAAGTAGTTCGTCGTCCGATACAGGATCGCTCCGGTCTCGGGCTCGGTGCCGGCTTCTTCGACCAGTCCTCGCTGTACCAGGGTACGCATCACGCCGTCGCAGTTCACACCACGGACCGCGGAAACCCTCCCGCGCGACACCGGCTGCCGGTACGCGACCACCGCCAGCGTCTCCAGCGCGGCCTGCGTCAGCCTGGCCTGCTGCCCGTCCAGGACGAACCGCTCGACCGCGGCCGAACACTCCGCGCGGCTGTAGAACCGCCACCCGCCGGCCACCTGCCGCAGCTCGAAACCGCGTCCCTGCGCCGTGTACTCGCCCGCCAACTCCCGCAGTACGGCGGTCACTTCCTCCTTGGAGGCGTCCAGCACCCCGGCCAGCCTGGCCTCGGCGACCGGCTCGTCGGCGACCATCAGCACCGCCTCCAGCGCCGCCCGCAGCGGCAGCCCGCCCGACGGTTCGCCCGGCCGTTCTCCCGTCGGTTCGCCCGGCTGTCCGCCCGTCGGTTCGCCCGACTGTCCGCCCGACTGTCCGCCCGACTCTTCTCCCGGCGGTGCTCCGGGCAGCGCCAGGACGCGCTCCACCGGCTCGACGCGCACGCCGTCCGGGTACGCCGACTCCTGCCACTCGCCGGGCCGGGGGGCGCCCGGCAGGCCCAGGGGCCTCCTCGCGGGCCGCTCGGTCATGCCCTGCCGCCTTCCCCGCCGCCCGCCGGGCGGTCGAACTCGTCGGTCACCTCGACCCGCCGCCCGGAGGCGGCGGTCCAGCGCACCACCAGCTCCTCCAGGGCCCGCGGCTGCTCGAAGTCCAGTGCCTTCTCCCGGTACAGCTCCAGCAGCGCCAGGAACCTGGCCACCACCACCAGCGCGTTCTCCGCGTCCGCGACCAGCTGCCCGAAGGTGGCCTCGCCCAGCTCGCCGAGGCGGTGCGCCACCAGCTCGGCCTGCTCGCGCACGCTCACCGGCGGCGTGTGGATGTGGTCCACGTACACCGTCGGCTTCGGCTTGGGCGCGAACGCCCTGGCGGCGAGCCGCGCGAACCGCTCCGGGCCGATCGACAGCACCACCTCGGGCAGCAGCAGCGCGTGCTGCGGCTCCAGCGCGACCGTCCGCGGCCGGCGCAGCGCCTCGGCCTCCCAGCGCTCCGCGAACAGCGCCGCGACCCGCTTGTACGCCCGGTACTGCAGCAGCCGCGCGAACAGCAGGTCGCGCGCCTCCAGCAGCGCCAGGTCCTCCTCGTCCTCGACCTCCGCGGCCGGCAGCAGCCGGGCCGCCTTGAGGTCCAGCAGGGTCGCCGCGACCACCAGGAACTCGGTGGCCGCGTCCAGGTCCCACTCCGGGCCCATCGCCCTGATGTGCGCGACGAACTCGTCGGTGACCCTGGACAGCGCCACCTCGGTGACGTCCAGCTTGTGCTTGGCGATCAGTCCGAGCAGCAGGTCGAACGGCCCCTCGAAGTTCTCCAACCGGACCTGGAACGCCATAACGGAACATTCTGGCAGATCACGGCTCAGCGGCCGCGCAGCCTCCGCACGAGGATCGACGCCTCGCCGCGCTGCTCCAGGTCCGCCAGGACCACCGAGATGGCCTCCCGGACGACCCGGCCGCGGTCGACGGCCAGGCCGTGCTCGCCGCGCAGGACCAGGCGGGCGTGCTCCAGGTCCATCAGTTCCTCGGCGGACACGTACACGGTGATCTTCTCGTCGTGGCGTTCCCGCCCGGAGGGCCGCCGGGCCCGTCCGCGGCCGCGCACCGTGGCCGACCGGCGCGCCTCTGCGGGGTCCTCCGCGCGCCCCGCAGGGGCCGCCGGGGCGGCTTCCGGTCTGGCGGCCGGCACCTCGGGGGTGCGCGGCGCGGGAGCGGCGCCCTCGCCGCTCCCGGGGGGTTCCTGCCCCGCCGGGGCGGGGCCGTTCGCGGAGGCGGTGCCGGAGCCGGAGCCGTTGCGCGCGAGCGAGGGCGACAGGGCCATTCCGCCGGTTGCCCGGAAGAGTTCGTCGGCCCCCGGAAGGCTCACTCGGCGGGGCGGCACCGGTCGAGCACCTCCCTGGCGAGCTGACGGTAGGCGGCGGCGCCGACCGAGTTGGTGGCGTAGGTGGTGATCGGCTCGCCGGCCACGGTGGTCTCCGGGAACCGGACGGTCCGGCCGATGACGGTGTGGAAGACGTGCTCGCCGAACGCCTCGACGACCCGGGCCAGCACCTCGCGCGAGTGCACGGTGCGGGAGTCGTACATGGTGGCCAGGATGCCGTCGAGCCGCAGGTCGGGGTTGAGCCGCTCGCAGACCTTCTCGATGGTCTCGGTGAGCAGCGCGACGCCGCGCAGCGCGAAGAACTCGCACTCCAGCGGGACGATGACGCTGTGCGCGGCGGTCAGCGCGTTGACGGTGAGCAGGCCCAGCGAGGGCTGGCAGTCGATGATGACGTAGTCGTAGTCGGGCAGCAGCGGCTTGAGCGCGCGGGCCAGCGCCGACTCCCGGGCGACCTCGCTGACCAGCTGCACCTCGGCGGCCGACAGGTCGATGTTGGACGGCAGCAGGTCCATGCCCGGGATGGCGGTCTTCAGCAGCACCTCGTCGGCCGTCAGGCCCCGCTCCATGAGCAGATTGTAGACGGTGACGTCGAGCTCCATCGGGTTGACGCCGAGGCCGACCGAGAGCGCGCCCTGCGGGTCGAAGTCCACCAGCAGCACCCGGCGGCCGTACTCGGCGAGCGCCGCGCCCAGGTTGATGGTGGAGGTGGTCTTGCCGACGCCGCCCTTCTGGTTGCACATCGCGATGATCTGCGCGGGGCCGTGCTCGGCGAGCGGCGCGGGGATCGGGAAGTACGGCAGCGGGCGGCCGGTCGGTCCGACCCGCTCGCGGCGCTGGCGGGCCGCGTCGGGGGCCAGGGTGGCGGCGTACTCGGGGTCGGGCTCGTACTCGGCGTCCGGGTCGTCGTAGGGCCCGTAGCCGAGCTCGCTGTAGGCCAGGCCGTACGCGGCGAAGTCGGCGTCGTAGTCGGTGGCGGCTGCCGCCGCGCTCTGGCGGGCCTCGAAGGTGCGGACCGCGACCGAGCCGACCTCCTGCGCGCCCACCGTGGCCTGCCGGGCTTCCTCGTTCGGCTGCCCGGCGGAGAGCTCCGCCAGTCCTGGCTGACCACCCCCGGGAGCAAATGTCGACTCATTCACAAGTCGTCTTACCTCCTTGGACGTCCAGGACTCTATGTCGATTCGTCAGCGTGGCAGCATGCCAACGGTTTGCGACTCTAGGCCGTTTCGGGCATTGGCAGCAACACAATCCACGGTAGTGGGCCGGTTGTGTCGGCCGTCCACCCACCCCGTGTCAAGACACGACCCTAACGTTTCCGCACGGGTAACGGGCCGTGAGGGCCCGTCAGGTGTCCTTGTCGACAGAGCGGGTGACAAACCGCACCGGAATTGACCGCCGCCGGTCACCCGGGGGCCGCCCGCCCGCCGTTCCGGGCATGCCGAAGCCCCCGGCGCGAAGGGGAAGGACGGCCGGGGGCGACAGCGGGCGAGGGGGCGTCAGGCGAGCACGCTCTCCAGGGAGACCGACTCCAGGCCGAAGGCCTCGGCGACGGCGGGGAAGGTGATCTGGCCCTCGTGCACGTTCAGGCCCTTGGCGAGCGCGGCGTCGCGGCGCAGCGCCTCCTTCCACCCGCGGTTGGCCAGCTCGACCACGTACGGCAGGGTCGCGTTGGTGAGCGCGTAGGTGGAGGTGTTCGGGACGGCGCCCGGCATGTTGGCCACGCAGTAGAAGACCGAGTTGTGGACCTGGAAGGTCGGCTCGGCGTGCGTGGTGGGGTGCGAGTCCTCGAAGCAGCCGCCCTGGTCGATGGCGATGTCGACGAGCACGGAGCCCGGCTTCATCTTGGCGACCAGCTCGTTGGTGACCAGCTTGGGGGCCTTGGCGCCCGGGATCAGCACCGCGCCGATCACCAGGTCGGCCTCGACCACGGCCTTCTCCAGCTCGAAGGAGTTGGAGACGATCGCCTTGACCTTGGTGCCGAAGACCTTGTCGGCCTCGCGCAGCTTGTTGATGTCGCGGTCGAGCAGGGTCACGTCGTAGCCCATGCCGATGGCGATGGTGGCCGCGTGCCAGCCGGAGACGCCGCCGCCGATGACGACCGCCTTGGCCGGGTGGGTGCCGGGCACGCCGCCGGGGAGCACGCCGCGGCCGCCGGCCGGGCGCATCAGGTGGTAGGAGCCGACCTGCGGGGCCAGCCGGCCCGCGACCTCGGACATCGGGGCGAGCAGCGGCAGCGCGCCGTTGGGCAGCTGCACCGTCTCGTAGGCGATCGCGGTGGTGCCGGAGGCGACCAGCGCGTCGGTGCCGGCCCGGTCGGCGGCCAGGTGCAGGTAGGTGAAGAGGGTCTGGCCCTTGCGCAGCCGGTGGTACTCGGAGGCGATGGGCTCCTTCACCTTGAGGATCATGTCGGCCGCGGCCCACACCTCGTCGGCGGTGGGGAGGATGGCCGCACCGGCGGCCACGTACTCCTCGTTGGGGATCGAGGAGCCGAGACCGGCGTTGTCCTCGATGACGACCTCGTGTCCGTTGCGGACCAGCTCATGCACGCCGGCGGGCGTGATGGCCACGCGGTACTCGTGGTTCTTGACCTCGCGGGGGATGCCGACCTTCACGGCTAACACGTCCTCTTGCCATGGGGAATACCTACCGGGGAAGACCGGTGGCGACGCACACGAAGGGCACAACGGACGGACCGGTGCATAGATCTATGCGCGACTGAGTTCGAGTGTAATGAAGCCAAGTCGGCGTGTCAGCCTTCCAAAGTGACCAAATCACTCGGACTCATTGGCAGGTTCGTAGGCTTGTACGCGCTCCGAGGCCACATTGCGGGGCGAACTCCACCTGTACGACACTACTCCGAAAGCGGACGCGAGCCCTCCCGGCCGAGGTGCCGCTGAAGACGCGCCGACAGCGCCGCGACCTCCCGCTCGCCCCGCCCGTCGCCGGTCCGGCGCAGCACCGCGGCCGCCGACCGGTACTCGCGCAGCGCCTCCTCGAAGCGCCGCAGCCCGGCGTGCGCCTCGGCCAGCCGCACCAGCAGCCGGGCCTCGGCCGGCTGGTCGCCCAGCTCCTGCCGCAGCACCAGCGCCCGCCCGTACGCGTCGGCGGCACGCAGCGGGTCGCCGAGCGCCCGGTGGCCGTGGCCCACGCCCTCCAGCGCCCGGGCGCAGCCGGCCTCGTCGCCCGCCCGCCGGGCCAGGTCGACCGCCTGGCGGTAGCGCTCGCCGGCCGGCTCCCACCGCCCGGCGGCGGCCTGCAGGTCGCCCAGGTTCAGCAGCGCGGCGGCGGCCCGGCGCGGGTTGCCCTGCCGCTCGGCGACCTTCAGCACCGACTCGTGCAGGGCGTGCAGGTCGGCGGGGGCGGCCTCGCCGGTCAGCGGCAGCGCCCGCAGCAGGGCGGTCACCAGGCGGCCCGCCGAGCCGTCCAGGTCGCCCTGCCCGACCGCGTCGGCGACCGCGGCCAGCAGCTGTTCGCGCTCCCCCAGCAGCCAGCCCTCGGCGTGCGCGGCGGTCCGCAGCCGCAGCGGTCCGGGCAGCGGGTCCGGGTTGGGGCCGGCCGCCGGGTCGAGCAGCAGCCGCGCCGAGTCGACCAGCCGCACCAGCCGCTCCAGCAGCCTGGCCCGGGCCAGCTCCACCTCGGACGGGCGGTCCAGCTCCCCGCGCAGCTCCACCAGCCGCCCGTACAGCCGGCCCGGGACGCGGTAGCGCTCGGTGCCGTCCGCGGCGTCCGGCTCGCGCTCCAGCAGCTCCAGCTCGGCGAGCGCCGCCAGCGCGGCCCCCGCCTCCGGGGCCGGGCAGCCCACCAGCGCGGACGCGGTGCGCAGGTCGACCTGCTGGCCCGGCGCCAGCGTGCACAGCCGCAGCAGCCTGGCCCGGGCCGCGGGCAGCCGCCGGTACGCCAGCTCGAACGCCCCGCGCAGCGGGTCGCCCTCCACCACCGGCACCGTCTCCCGCTCCGGGTCGGCCGGCCGCCGCGGCCCCTCCACCGGCACGGGCGCGGGCGGCGGGGCGGCGTGCAGCCGGGCCGCCGCGTCGGTCACCGCCAGCCGGGGCTCGGTGCGCAGCCAGCCCGCGGCCAGCCGCAGCGCGGCCGGGCGGTTGGCGCACGCCTCGGCGAGGTCGGCGGCGCCGACCGGGTCGCAGGAGACCCTGGTGCCGCCGACCAGCTCGCCCAGCAGGTCCACGGCGGCCCGGTGGTCCATCCCGCCGAGGATGACCGGGTCGATGCCGTCGATGCCCATCAGCGGCCCCGAGGTGGTGGCCAGCAGCAGCGAGTCGGTCTTCTCCGCCAGCAGCGGCCACACCTGCCCGGCGTCGCGGACGTCGTCCAGCAGCACCAGCGCCCTGCGCTGCCCGAGCGCCTCGCGCAGCGCCTCGCAGGCCGGGTCCTCCTCCGCGGCGCCCGGCAGCAGCACCGCGCCGGGGCGCTCCCCCAGCTGGTCCAGCAGCACCCGGGCCGCCCGCCCGGCCCCCACCCGGCTCCCGTCGGGCGCCGACATCCGCGCGTACAGCAGCCCGTCCGGGTGCTCCCCGGCCACCGACCTGGCCCACCGCACCGCGAGCGCGGTGCGCCCCGAGCCGGGCCGCCCGGCCAGCACCAGCAGCCGCCCCCGGCCCTCCGCGGGCCGCCCCGCCGCGACCGTCAGCGCCGCCAGCTCCGCGCCCCGCCCGGCGAACGGCCGGGCCCCCGCGGGCAGTGCGTCGAAGATCCCGGCCGCCTCGGCCACCGCCGCCGTCTTCCTCGCCACCCGCGCCACTCCCGACCCGTCGCCCAGCGAACCGGCCCGCTCACCGGGCCCTGTCCGCGAAGCGTAGTTCGATCACGGCGCCCAGCCGAGACGCCCCGGTATGACCAACGGCCCGATCACCCCGCCGGCGCAATCGCCGGTGCGACGGCGAACCCGGGGCGCCCTCCTCAGTACGGCCGGGCCGGCCACTGCGCGTCCGCGGGCCGCAGTGCGTCCGGGCCCTCGCCCGCCAGGACCGCGCCGAGCGCCAGGACGCCGGTGACCAGGGTCGGGTTGTGGAGTTCGCCGGCCAGGACCAGCCGGACCAGCTCCTCCCGCGGCACCCAGGCCGCCTCGATCTCCAGCTCCTCGCCGTGCGCCTCGTAGCGGTCGCCGTCCGCCTCCGACAGGTCCGTCGCGAGGAAGATCCGCACGGCCTCGTCGCTGCCGCCGGGCGAGGTGTAGAAGTCGACCAGGACGCGCCACTGCCCGGCCTTGCAGTGGGCCTCCTCGAAGAGCTCCCGCTGCGCCGCGTGCAGCGGGTTCTCCCCGGGCACGTCGAGCAGCCCCGCCGGCAGCTCCCAGAGCCGGTGCCGGACGGGGTGCCGGTACTGGCGCAGGGCCAGCACGCGGCCCCCCTCGTCGAGCGCGAGCACCGCGACCGACCCGGGGTGCAGCTGGTAGTCGCGCTGCGCCCAGCTGCCGTCGGGCATCCTGACCTGCTCGCTTCGCACGCCCGTCACCTTGCCCCGGAAGGGCGTGCGCCCGTCCCGGGCGTCCCACTCCTCGGCCACGTCGTGAATCCCGGTCACCGGAACACCACCCCTTCTCGTCAGATAGACACAATCTACCGGACGCCTCCCCCGCGACACGCCGAAGCGCCCGCCGGGAGGATCCCGACGGGCGCTTCGGCACTGCTGGGGGGCGGTCAGCCGACCTTGCGGTCGATGGCGGCCCTGACCAGGCCCGCGAACAGCGGGTGCGGGCGGGTCGGGCGCGACTTCAGCTCCGGGTGGGCCTGGGTGGCGACCAGGTAGGGGTGGACCTCGCGCGGGTACTCGACGTACTCGACCAGGTCGCCCTTCGGGGAGAGGCCGGAGAACTGCAGGCCGGTCTTCTCCAGGTCGGCGCGGTAGGCGTTGTTGACCTCGTAGCGGTGGCGGTGGCGCTCCTCGACGTACTGCTCGCCGCCGTACACCTCGCGCACGATGGAGCCCTCGGCGAGCTTCGCCGGGTACAGGCCCAGGCGCATGGTGCCGCCCAGGTCGCCCTTGCCGTCGACGATGGCCAGCTGCTCGGCCATGGTCGAGACGACCGGGTACTTCGCGGCCGGGTCGAACTCGGTGGAGTTGGCCTCGGGCAGGTCGGCCAGGTTGCGGGCGGCCTCGATGACCACGCACTGCAGGCCCAGGCACAGGCCCAGCAGCGGCACCTTGTTCTCGCGGGCGTAGGTGATCGCGGCGACCTTGCCGTCCACGCCGCGGTCGCCGAAGCCGCCGGGGATGCAGACCGCGTCCACGTCGCCGAGCTGCTCCCGCGCGCCCTCGGGGGTGACGCAGTCGTCCGAGGCGACCCACTTGATCTGCACCCGGGCGTTGTTGGCGAAGCCGCCGGCCCGCAGCGCCTCGGTGACCGAGAGGTAGGCGTCCGGCAGGTCGATGTACTTGCCGACCAGGGCGACCTTGACCTCGTGCTGCGGCTCGTGGACGCGGCGCAGCAGGTCGTCCCAGACCGTCCAGTCCACGTCGCGGAACGCCAGGTCCAGGCGGCGCACCACGTACGCGTCCAGGCCCTCGCCGTGCAGCACCTTGGGGATGTCGTAGATCGACTTGGCGTCGATCGCGGCGACCACGGCCTCCTCGTCGACGTCGCACATCAGCGAGATCTTGCGCTTGATGGCCTGCGGCACCTCGCGGTCGGCGCGCAGCACGATCGCGTCGGGCTGGATGCCGATGTTGCGCAGCGCGGCCACCGAGTGCTGGGTGGGCTTGGTCTTCAGCTCGCCGGACGGGCCGATGTACGGCAGCAGCGAGACGTGCACGAAGAAGACGTTGTCCCGGCCGACCTCGTGGCGGACCTGGCGCACCGCCTCCAGGAACGGCAGCGACTCGATGTCGCCGACCGTGCCGCCGACCTCGGTGATCACCACGTCGACGTCCTCGGTCGCCATCCGGCGGATCCGGGACTTGATCTCGTTGGTGATGTGCGGGATGACCTGGACGGTGTCGCCGAGGTACTCGCCGCGCCGCTCCTTGGCGATCACCGTGGAGTAGACCTGGCCGGTGGTGACGTTCGCCGAGCCGTGCAGGTTGGTGTCGAGGAAGCGCTCGTAGTGGCCGATGTCGAGGTCGGTCTCGGCGCCGTCGTCGGTGACGAAGACCTCGCCGTGCTGGAACGGGTTCATCGTGCCCGGGTCCACGTTGAGGTACGGGTCGAGCTTCTGCATCGTCACCCGCAGGCCGCGGGCCTTCAGCAGGGCGCCGAGGCTGGAGGCGGTGAGGCCCTTGCCGAGCGAAGAGGCGACACCCCCGGTGACGAAGAGGTGCTTGGTCGTCACGGCACGGCCGTTGGCCGACTTGCCGGAATGGGGCTGTGCCAAGAGGGGGCTCCCGTGGGTCGCGTGTCTGAGGGTGACGCCGGTGGAGGGGCTCCCGGCCCTCGTTCCCACCAGTTCCACGGGATACCAGCGTATCAGTGCCCCGGCGACTGCTCGCCCGCGTCCGGGTACACCGGCCCGCGGCGGATCGGCCGGACGGCGCATCGGGGCTGCTCGGGCGGGGTTTCCCGGCATGGCGCACGGCGCGCGCGGGCAGGCGGCCGGGGCGCGTGCCCGCGCCCGAACCACCCGAATCCACGTATTCTGCTCAAACGTCGACATCCTCGCCCGACCCTGTGCGCACCGTCCGCCGCGGGGCCCGCACGGAACGGAGAACCATGGCCGGTCGCATCGAGGACTACGCACTGATCGGGGACATGCAGACCGCGGCGCTGGTCAGCCGGGACGGCGCGGTCGACTGGCTGTGCCTGCCCCGGTTCGACTCCCCGGCGGTGTTCGCGGGCCTGCTGGGCACCGACGAGCACGGCTTCTGGCGGATCGGCCCGGCCACGCCGGTCGAGGCGCCGCCCGCCGCGCCCGAACCCCGTTCGGCCCTGCTGGACACCGGGGAGCTGCGCGTCCCGCCGGTCACCGCCGCCGCGCCCGCGGTGCCCTGCGACCGGCGCCGCTACCGGGGCGAATCGCTGGTCCTGGAGCAGGAGTGGGACACCCCGGACGGCACCGTCCGGGTGATCGACTTCATGCCGCCGCGCCACCTGCTCGGCACGCCCGACGTGCCGCAGATGATCCGGATCGTCGAGGGCCTGGCCGGTACCGTCCGGATGCGCTCGGCGGTGCGGATGCGCTTCAGCTACGGCCGGATCGTCCCCTGGGTGCACCGGGTCGAGCACCCCGAGGTCGGCCAGCGCACCGTCGCCGTCGCCGGGCCCGACTCGGTGTGGCTGGACGGCCGGGCCGAGACCTACGGGCGCGACCTGACCACGTACGCGGACTTCACCGTCGCCGCGGGCGAGCGGATCGCCTTCGGACTGACCTGGAAGCCCTCGCACGAGCCGGCCCCCGCCCCGCCGGACGCCGAGGGCGCGCTGGCCTCCACCGAGCGGTTCTGGCGCGACTGGGTCGCCCAGTGCACCTACCAGGGCCCCTACCGGGAGGCCGTGGTCCGCTCGCTGATCACCCTCAAGGCGCTCACCTACGCCCCCACCGGCGGCATCGTCGCCGCCCCCACCACCTCGCTGCCCGAGGACCTCGGCGGCGAGCGCAACTGGGACTACCGCTACACCTGGCTGCGCGACGCCGCCATCACCCTCTCCTCGCTGCTGCGCACCGGCTACCGCGAGGAGGCCAGGGCCTGGCGCGAGTGGCTGCTGCGCGCGGTGGCCGGCGACCCGGAGAACCTGCAGATCATGTACGGCATCGCCGGGGAGCGCGAACTCACCGAGTCCGAGCTCGACTGGCTGCCCGGCTACGAGGGCTCCCGCCCGGTCCGGGTCGGCAACGGCGCCGCCGGGCAGCTCCAGCTCGACGTGTACGGCGAGGTCGTCGAGGCGCTGCACCTGGCCACCATGTCCGGCCTGTCCCGGCACGACCACGCCCACCAGCTGCAGCTGCGCCTGATCGAGTACCTGGAGGACCACTGGCGCGACCCGGACGAGGGCATCTGGGAGGTCCGCGGGCCGCGCCGGCACTTCGTGCACTCCAAGGTGATGGCCTGGGTCGCCGTCGACCGCACCCTCAAGCTGCTGGCGCAGGCCGAGGAGCAGCCGCCGGGCCTGACCGAGCGCTGGACGGCGCTGCGCGCCGAGATCCACGCCGACGTGTGCGCCCGCGGCTACGACCCGCAGCGCAACACCTTCACCCAGTACTACGGCGGCAAGGAGCTGGACGCCTCGCTGCTGCTGATCCCGCAGGTCGGCTTCCTGCCGCCGGACGACAAGCGCGTCATCGGCACCATCGAGGCGATCCAGCGCGAACTGGCCACCGAGGACGGCTTCGTGCTGCGGTACCCGACGCACGACGACTCGGAGGGGAGCGACTCCGCGAACGTCGACGGCCTGTCCGGGCACGAGGGGGCGTTCCTGGCCTGCTCGTTCTGGCTGGCCGACGACCTGGCGATGATCGGCCGGGTCGGCGAGGCCCGCGAGCTGTTCGAACGGCTGCTGGCGCTCCGCAACGACCTGGGGCTGCTCGCCGAGGAGTGGGACCCGCGGGCCCGCCGCCAGGTCGGCAACTTCCCGCAGGCGTTCAGCCACGTCCCGCTGATCGACACCGCCCTGCGGCTGACCGCGGCGGGCGGCCTCGACCTCTCCTCCGGCTGACGGCCGCTCAGCCGCGGCGCTGCGCCAGCTCGTCGTAGATGGACAGCACCTGGGCGACGGTGGCCGCCTCGTCCGGCCAGGTCGCGGCCTGGGCCCGGCCGGCGGCGGCGAGCGCGGCGCGCCGGGCCGGGTCGGCGAGCAGCTCGCGGACGGCGCCGCCCAGCGCCCGCGGGTCGGCGAACGGGACCAGTACGGCGGCGTCGCCGACCAGTTCGGGCACCCCGCCGACGGCGGTGGCCACCACCGGGACGCCGGCCCGCATCGCCTCCTGGGCGACCAGCGAGCGGGCCTCCCAGCGCGAGGAGAGCACCACCAGGTCGGCGGCGGCCAGCAGGTCGGGGATGTCGGTGCGGTGGCCGAGCAGTTCGACCGCGAGCCGCTCGGCGGCGACCCGCTCGCGCAGGCCCGACCGCTCGGGGCCGTCCCCGGCCAGCAGGACGCGCGGGGCGGGGGCGCCGGGCGCGGCGAAGTGCGGGACGGCGTCGAGCAGCAGCCCGAAGCACTTCTGCGGGACGAGCCGGCCGATCGCCAGCACCACCGGGCGGCCGTCGTCGCCGTCGGGCAGCGCCTTGCGGGCGGCGTCCCGGTCGAGGGTGCCGGGCGGCATCGGCGGGGCGGCGACCGGGCCGAGGCGGGCGTCGGTGGCGCCCAGTTCGCGGGCCCGGGCGACCAGGTCGGAGGAGGCGCCGAGGAGCAGGTCGGCGGCCCGCACCACCCGGCGCTCCATCAGGCGCTGCAGGCGCCGGTCGAGCCCGGTGGTGAGCAGCGCGTGGTGCGAGGTGACCACCAGCGGCGTCTCGGGGCGCAGGCCAGGGAAGCGGCCGGCGGTGCGCAGCGCCAGGTCGGAGAGGAGGCCGGCCCGCAGGCCGTGGGCGTGCACGATGTCGGCGCCGGTGAAGGCGCGGCGCAGCTCGCCGATCGCGGTGGCGTCGCTGCGGGCGCCGGAGGTCGGGGTGATGTCGACGGTGTGCAGCCTGGCGCCGGCCGCGGAGAACCCGAACAGCCGGTCGGTGCCCTCGGGCGCGCAGACCGTGACCGTGACGCCGTGCGCGACCAGGCCCTGGGTCAGGGAGCGCACGTGGGCGCCGATACCGCCGGTCGCGGCGGCCAGGACCAGCACCACGTGCAACTGGGGGACCGCGGCGGCCCGGGCGGCGGAATGCTCCACGTCTGTTCTCGCTCCGACTCGTTGTCAGCTGGTGTCCGCTCGCCACCATGCCAGGTCGGTCCGCCTCTTGGACAGTCGGCACCGCCGCTGGCGCGTCGCCCGCGGCGGTGCCGGCGCCTTCCGGGTCAGCGGGCCCGGGCGGTGCGGGCGGCCTCCAGCAGCTCCTCCGCGTGCGCGCGGCCGAGCTCGGAATCCTCCAACCCGGCGAGCATCCTGGACAGTTCGCGTACCCGCTCCTCGTCGTTGAGGGTCTTGACGCCGCTCCGGGTGACGGTGCCGTCGTTGGTCTTCTCCACCACCAGGTGCCGGTCGGCGAACGCGGCGACCTGCGGGAGGTGGGTGACCACCACGACCTGGGCGCTGCGGGCGAGTTTGGCCAGTCGGCGGCCGATCTCGACCGCGGCCTTGCCGCCGACGCCCGCGTCGACCTCGTCGAAGAGGTAGGTGGGGACGGGGTCGGCGCCCGCGAAGACCACCTCGACGGCCAGCATGACGCGCGACAGCTCGCCGCCGGAGGCGCCCTTGGCGATCGGGCGGGGCTGCGCGCCGGGGTGCGGGGCGAGCAGCACCTCGACCTCGTCGACGCCGTGCGGGCCGTAGGAGACGCTGCGGCCGTCCAGCTCGATGCCGGCCAGGTCGTCGACCTGGCTGATCGCGAACGTCACCCGGGCGTGCGGCATGGCGAGTTCGGCGAGCTCGTCGGAGACGGCGGCGGCGAACTTGTCGGCGGCGGCGTGCCTGGCCTGCGAGACCTCGGCCGCCAGGTCGGCCAGCCGGGCGCGCAACTCGGTCTCCCGGGAGCCGAGTTCGTCGATCCGCTCGTCGTCGCCGTCGAGCTCCAGCAGCCGCGCCGAGCCGGTCTCGGCCCAGTCGATCACCTCGGCGAGGGTGCCCTCCACGCCCGCGTACTTGCGCACCAGGTGGCCCAGCACGCTGCGGCGGTCCTCGACGGCGGCCAGCCGGACCGGGTCGGCGTCCAGGTCGTCGGCGTACCCGGCGAGGTCGCCGGCCACGTCGGCGAGCAGGTAGCCGCACTCGCCGAGCCGGTCGGCCAGGGACGCCAGGCGCTCGTCGTGGTGGCGCACCGCGTCGACGGCGCGGCGGGCCTGGGCCAGCAGGGTGCCCGCGTCGACGGCCTCCGGGTCGGCGGGGTCGCCGGCCAGGGCGGCGTGCGCGAGCGTCGCGGCGGAGGACAGCGCGTCGGCGTGGCCCAGGCGCTCGGCCTCCACCGCCAGCTCGACGTCCTCCCCGGCGACCGGCTCGGCGGCGGCGATCTCCTCCAGCCCGAAGCGCAGCAGGTCGGCCTCCTGGGCCCGCTCCCGGGCCCGGGTGGTCAGCTCCTCCAGCGTCGCGGAGACCTCCCGCAGCTCCCGGTACACCTCCCGGTAGCGGGCCAGCGGCTCGGCGACGGCCTCGCCCGCGTACCGGTCCAGCGCGCCGCGCTGCCGGGACGGGCGCAGCAGGCGCTGCTGGTCGGTCTGGCCGTGCACGGCGATCAGGTCCTCACCGAGCTCGGCGAGCAGCCCGACCGGCACCGAGCGGCCGCCGACGTGCGCCCGGGAGCGGCCCTCGGCGGAGACGGTGCGGCTGACCAGCAGCTCGCCGTCGTCCAGCTCCGCGCCCGCCTCCAGCGCCCGCGCCACCACCGGCGAGGCCGGGTCGAGGGTCAACCGCCCCTCCACCACGGCCCGTTCGGAGCCGTTGCGCACCAGCGCCGGGTCGGCCCGGCCACCGAGCAGCAGACCCAGGCTGGTCACCACCATGGTCTTGCCCGCGCCGGTCTCGCCCGTGACGGCGGTGAAGCCGGGGGCCAGTTCGACCACCGCATCGTCGATGACACCCAGATCCCGTATCCGCATCTCGTCCAACACGGAGACGACCTTACGAGGTTCCACCGTCGCTTTGCGACGACCGCCCCCGTTTCACCCCTGAGTGGCGGTGCCGCCGGGGCTCCCGTCCCTAGTGCCGGGCCGTCCCGCCGGGCACGGTGAGCCGCGGCAGGAAGAACTGCACCAGCGGGCCGATCACCAGGGCGTAGGCGATCGTCCCGACGCCGAAGGTGCCGCCGAGGGCGATGCCGGTGGTCAGGACGGTCAGCTCGATGCAGGTGCGGATCAGCCGGACGGAGCGGCCGGTGCGCCGGTGCAGGCCGGTCATCAGGCCGTCGCGGGGGCCGGGGCCGAGCCGGGCGCCGATGTACAGGCCGGTGGCCAGGGCGTTGAGGACGATGCCCGCGACCAGCAGCGGGACGCGGACGGCGAGGGAGTGCAGGTGCGGGACGGCGGAGAGGGTGGCGTCCATGGCCACGCCGAGGACGAGCACGTTGCCGACGGTGCCGACGCCGGGCTTCTGCCGCAGCGGGATCCACAGCAGCAGCACCAGCGCGCCGACCAGCGTCACCCAGGTGCCGACGCTCAGGGGGACGTGCCGGGCCAGGCCCTGGTGGAAGACGTCCCACGGGTTGCCGCCGAGCGAGGAGCGCAGCACCAGGCCCATCGAGACGCCGTACAGCACCAGGCCGACGGCGAGCTGGAGGAGGCGGCGGGGCAGGCGGCGGGACGGGGCGTCCCCGGTGCGGGTCAAGGACGGGGACGGGGACAGGGAGACCGCCATCGGGTGGACCTCTTCTCGGTGTGGTGCTTGCCGCTCTCCGGCACTGCACGCCACTATGAGGAGTCCAAAACGCGCCCCGAAAGGGCCAATCTGAACCAGGTGGACTGATCAGCGATGTCCGAGTGGCACAGCACGCTCACCCCGCACGCCCTCGCCCGCCAGCTGCCCGCCGGGGACGGCCGCCGGCCCGCCTACCGGGCGCTGGCCGCCCAGGTCTCCCGGCTGGTCGCCGACGGCCGCCTCCCGGTCGGCACCCGGCTGCCCGCCGAACGCGAACTCGCCGCCGAACTGAACCTCTCCCGCACCACCGTCGCCGCCGCCTACGAGGCGCTGCGCGCGGACGGCTACCTGCGCTCGCGGCGCGGCGCCGGCTCCTGGACGGCCCTGCCCGAGGGCACCCGCCCGCCCGCCGACGCGCTGCACCCCGTCTCCCCCGACCGGGACACCGTCCTCGACCTGGGCCTGGCCGCGCCCACCGCCCCCGAGCAGCTGGGCGAAGCCGCCGCGCACGCCCTCGCCCAACTGCCCGCGTACACCGCCGGGCACGGCAACTACCCGACCGGGCTGCCGGTGCTGCGCGAGGCCGTCGCCCGCCGCTACACCGAACGCGGCCTGCCCACCGGCCCCGAACAGGTGCTGGTCACCACCGGGGCGATGAGCGCCCTGCACCTGGCCCACCAGGCGCTGCTGTCGCGCGGCGACCGGGTCGCCGTCGAGGCGCCCAGCTACGCCAACACGCTGCGCGCCCTGGAGCGGGCCGGCGCCCGCCTGGTGCCCGTCCCGCTGGTCGAGGACGGAACCGGGCGCACCGGCTGGGACCTCGCCCAGTGGCAGCGGGTGCTGCGCGGCGCCGCGCCCCGGCTGGCCTCGGTCATCCCCGACTTCCAGAACCCGACCGGCGCGCTGGTCGACGAGGAGCAGCGCCGTGCCCTGCTCGCGCACGCCCGGGCGGCCGGCACCACCGTGATCGCCGACGAGACCTGCGCCGAGCTCGGCTGGGACGTCGCCGAGCACGACCTGCCCCGGCCGCTGGCCGCGCTCGACCGGGACGCCCAGGTGATCACCGTCGGCTCGGCCGGCAAGATCCTCTGGCCCGGCCTGCGGATCGGCTGGCTGCGCGCCCAGCCGTCCCTGGTGCGGAAGCTGGCCGCCGACCGGGCGCTGTACGACCTGGGCACGCCCGTCCTGGAGCAGCTGATCGCGGCCCGGCTGCTGACCGAGCACCTGCCCGTCGTCCGGGCCGAGCGGCACGCGGGGCTGCGGGCCACCGCCGAGGCGTTCGCCCGCGAGCTGCCCCGGCACTTCCCCGACTGGCGCTTCGCCCTGCCGCCCGGCGGCCTCGCCCTGTGGGCGGCCACCCCCGGGCTGCCCGCCACCGCCCTGGCCCGGGCCGGCGAGCGGGTCGGCGTGCGGATCGCCTCCGGCGCCCGCTTCGGCGTCGACGGCGCCTTCGAGGAGCACCTGCGGCTGCCGCTCACCCTGCCCGCCGCGCGCGTCCCCGACGCGCTGCGCCGGATCGCCGGGGCCGCCGACCTGGCCCGCACCGAACGCCTCGCCGGCGGGGACCAAGCCCCCGCCGGGCTCTGAGCGCGCGTCAACCCCCCTCGCGGGGCCGTCAGTTCTCCGAGCGGCCGCGCCAACCCGTCACCGGCAGCGCGAACTTGGCGACCAGCCGGTCCGTGAACGGTGCCCGGTGCAGCCGGGCCAGCCGCACCGGCGTCTTGCCCCGGCGCACCTCCACCCGCGCCCCGGCCGGGAGTTCGACCGAGCGGCGGCCGTCGCACCACAGCACCCCGTGCGGGGTCTTCGGCTGCACCTCCACCGCCAGCACCGAGTCCGGCGAGGTCACCAGCGGGCGGGCGAACAGCGCGTGCGCGCTGATCGGCACCATCAGCAGCGCCTCCACCTCCGGCCACACCACCGGCCCGCCGCCGGAGAACGCGTACGCGGTGGAGCCCGTCGGCGTGGACAGCACCACCCCGTCGCAGCCGAAGTTCGACACCGGGCGGCCGTCCACCTCGGTGACCACCTCCAGCATCCGCTCCCGGGCCGCCTTCTCCACCGACGCCTCGTTCAGCGCCCAGTCCTCGTGCAGCACGTCACCGTTGGTGCGCACCAGGACGTCGATGGTCATCCGCTCCTCGACCTCGTAGTCCGCGGCCACCACCCGTTCGACCACGGTCGCCAGGTCGTCGCGCTCGGCCTCGGCGAGGAAACCCACCCGGCCCAGGTTGATGCCGAGCATCGGCAGCCCCGACTCGCGGGCCAGTTCGGCGCCGCGCAGCAGCGTGCCGTCCCCGCCCGCGACCAGGATCAGCTCGCAGCCGTCCGCCGCGCCGTGCCCGCCGGGCACCAGCTCCACCCCGTCCGGCAGGTCCAGGCCCACCGCCTCGGTCTCCAGCAGCCGGATCCGGATCCCCGCCCGCAGCAGGCCGTCCACCAAGCCCTCCACGCTGCGCAGGGCCGCCTCCCGGCCGGTGTGCGCGATCAGGAAGACCGTTCGACGATCGCTCATTCCCCGCTGCCCTCTCCCTACGCCCGCCGGGTCACCGCGGCCCGGCCACGACCTGCCAGTCTGCGCAACGCCCGGACGCCTGCCAAGTACCCTACTTGGGGCCCTCGGCCACGGCCCGGTCCGCCGCCGCCGGATCCAGTGGCGGCGCGTCCCGGCGCAGCCACAGGAAGTACTCCACGTTCCCCGACGGCCCCGGCAGCGGCGACGCCGCCACCGCCCGCACGCCCAGGCCCACCGCCCACGCCTGCCCCGCGACCTGCCGGATCGTCTCCGCCCGCAGCTCCGGCGAGCGCACCACCCCGCCCGAGCCCAGGCGCTCCTTGCCGATCTCGAACTGCGGCTTCACCATCAGCACCAGGTCCGCGTCCGGCGCCGCGCAGCGGGCCAGGGCGGGCAGCACCAGGCCCAGCGAGATGAACGACAGGTCGCCCACCACCAGGTCGACCGGCTCGCCGCCGATCAGCTCCGGCGTCAGCTCCCGCACGTTGGTGCGGTCCATCACCGTCACCCGCTCGTCGCTCTGCAACGACCAGGCCAGCTGCCCGTAGCCGACGTCCACCGCCAGCACGTGCGCCGCGCCCGCGCGCAGCAGCACGTCCGTGAACCCGCCGGTGGACGCGCCCGCGTCCAGCGCCCGGCGCCCCTCCACCACCAGGCCCTGCGGCACGAACGCCGCGAACGCGCCCGCCAGCTTGTGCCCGCCGCGCGACACGTAGTCCGGGTCGGCGTCGTCCTTGGCGACCACCACCGCCGCCGCGGTCTCCACCTGCGTCGCGGGCTTGGTCGCCACCGCCCCGGCCACCGTCACCCGGCCCGCCGCGATCAGCTCGCTCGCGTGCTCCCGCGAACGGGCCAGCTTGCGGCGCACCAGCTCCGCGTCCAGACGGCGTCGTGCCACTGCCACTGCTACGTCAGCTCCCACATCGGAGTGTCCTCACCCGCGGTCCAGCGCCGCGAGGGTCGCGGCGAGCCGCGCATGGACATCTTCGTACACCTCGGCCCACCGCTCCGCCCCCGCCCCGTCCGGCGGCCCCAGCCGGGCCAACACCTCGTCCACCCCGGGCTCCCCCGTACGGACGACCTGCTCACTCACCGCCGCCACCCGCCTCCGGCGCGGGCTTCGCCGAGGCGCGCTTCGCCGAAACGCGCTTCGCGGCCGGGGCCTTCTTCGCCGCGGCCTTGCGGGCCGGCGCCTTCGCCCCGGGCGGCTGCGCGCTCGCGGCGGCCACCACCGCCGCGCCCTCGGCGGCCGAGACCGGAGCCGCCTTCCGCGCAGGCGCCCTCTTGGCCGGCGCCTTCTTCGCGGGGGCCTGCTTCGCGGGGGCCTTCTTCGCGGGGGTCTTCTTCGCGGGCAGCGGCGCGCCCGGCAACGCGTCCGCGAGCGCCTCGGCCGGGGCTCCGGCGGGCTGCGCGGCGGGCGAGGCGGCAGCCGGGTTCCGCACCGGGGCCGACGGCTGCGCGGCGGACTTCTTGGCGGCCACCTTCTTCGCCACCGTCCGCGGCGTCACGACCGGCTCCCCGCCCGGCGCCGCGGCCGCCTCGCGCGGCACCGAGCGCTGCGCCGTCGCCTGCTTGGCCGCCGCACCCTTGCGGGCGGCGGCCTTCTTCACGCCCGACGCCGAACCGGCCGCCTGCTTGCGGGCCACCACCTTGCGGGCCGTCGCCTTCCGGCCCCTGGCCGGGGCCTCCGCCGCCGCGCCCCCGGCCGGGGCCTCCGGCTCCGCGTCCCAGCCCGCGTCGAACAGACCCTGGGCCCGTGCCGCCGGACGGACCACCGGCTGCTCCTCGGGCTCCTCCTCCGGCGGCTCCTGCGCCGTCGCCGCCGGCGTCTCCTCTTCGACCTCCCGCAGCTTCGACTCCAGGAAGCTCAGCACCACGCCGACCTTCACCACCTGGTCGCCGACCTTCTCGAACACCCGCTCCACCTCGCCCCGGGCCACCCCGGACACCAGGTCGACCCCGGCCCGCCCGGCCGTCACCACCTCCCCGGCGATCACCCGCAACTGCTCGACGCCGGGCGGCAGTTCACCGCCCTTCTGGAGCAGCCCCCCGGCCGTGTCCAGCACCCGGCGGCCCGCCTCCTCGACCAGCTCGCCCGCCACCACCAGTACGCCCCGCACACCCCGCACCGCGTCCTGCAGCATCCGTCCGCCTCCTCTGCGCCCCGATATTGCCCACACCGACTGCCCGCACCGACGCTACCCGTTCCCGGCCGCCGCCGTACGGCGCTGCGCTAGCGTGGGGCGCAGAACGACCACCGACAGGAGCAAGCCGCCCATGGCCACCATCGAGGAGTGCCGCACCGCGCTGGAGCAGCTCAGCCGCAACCTCGCGGCCGCCGGCGGCGACATCCGCAAGGCCACCGCCCTCGACCGCTCCCTCAGCTGCCACCTCACCGACCTCGGCCTGACCTTCACCGGCCGCCTCGCCGACGGCCGGCTCACCGGCATCACCGACGCCCCCGGCCCGCCCGCCACCAAGGCCGACATCAGGCTCACCACCACCGGCGACGACCTGGTCGCCCTGGTCGACGGCAAGCTGGCCTTCCCCACCGCCTGGGCCACCGGCCGCCTCAAACTGGACGCGAGCCTCCGCGACCTGCTGCGCCTGCGCACCCTGCTCTGAACCGGCCGCCCGCCGGGGGCGAGCCCGCCTTCGTCGCCACCAGCACCGCGCCGCACACCGACCGGCCGGCGGGCCCGCGCCGTCCGCCCCCGGCAGCACCGCGCGGCCCCGCCCGTCGGTCCGACCGTCACTCCGCCGCGGGCAGCCCCGCCAGGGCCTTCGCCGACTCGGGCGCCGCGCCGTCGTGCGCGTCCGCCCACGTCCAGGCCGCCGCGCACAGCGCCCGCAGCGCGTCGATCCGGGTGCCCGCGCCGTCCAGCACCAGCACCCCGCCGTCCGCGCCCGCCGTCCAGCCGCCGCAGCCGAACCGGCCGCCGCCGGCCGCCGCCACCTCGGGCTGCGCCTCCAGCAGGCCCCGCAGGTCCTCGGCCAGGAACGTCGGACGGTGCTGGACCGGCGCGGCGAGCACCTGCTCGGGGGTGGCGACGCCGGTGAACACCAGCAGCGAGTCCACCCCGCCGTTGAACGCGCCCTCGATGTCGGTGTCCAGCCGGTCGCCGACCACCAGCGGACGCTTCGCGCCCGTCCGCAGCACCGTCTCCCGGTGCATCGGCGGCAGCGGCTTGCCCGCCACCTCCGGCACCGCGCCGGTCGCCGCCCGCACCGCCGCCACCAGCGTCCCGTTGCCCGGGGCGATGCCGCGCGCCGTCGGGATCGACAGGTCCGTGTTCGAGGCCACCCACGGCAGCCCCCGGCCCACCGCGTACGAGGCCTCCGCCAGGTCCGCCCAGCCCACCGACGGGTCGTAGCCCTGCACCACCGCCGCCGGGTCGTCCTCCAGCGAGCGCACCGGCACCAGCCCGCGCTCCTCCAGCGCCTCCAGCAGGCCCGCCCCGCCGATCACCAGCACCCGCGACCCGGCCGGCACCTTCTCCGCCACCAGCCGCGCCGCCGCCTGCGCCGAGTTGATCACGTCGGCCGGCTCGGCCGGCACGCCCAGCTCCGTCAGGTGCTCCGCCACCACCCGCGGCGGCCGCGACGCGTTGTTGGTGACGTACGCCAACCGCATCCCGGCCGCCCGCGCCCGGTCCAGCGACTCCACCGCGTGCCCGATCGCGTGCGGCCCGGCGTACACCACGCCGTCCAGGTCCAGCAGCGCCGTGTCGTACGCCTCCGTCAGCGCCACCGCACTGGCCCCCGGCACGCTCCGCACCGCCGCGGCGTTCTCCGTCATCGCTGCTCCACCCTCGTCACCTCGAACCGAACCGGACACCCGCCACCCTATGGCGCGGCCGGATCCTCCGGCGGAGCCAGGTACCCGGGGGCCCCCGGCAGCAGCGGACCGTACGCCCCCGCCCGGGCCGCCAGCGTCGCCCTGGTCTGCCGCAGCGCCGCCTGGTAGTGCCGGTTGCCCGGCTGCATCGCCACCGCCAGCGCCAGGTGCTCCGCCGAGGTCTCGAAGTCGCCCAGCCGGGCCGCCGACACCCCCCAGCCGAACTGCGCGTAGTCGTCGGACGGGTCGGCCTCCGCCACCGCCCGGAAGCTCTCCAGCGCCTGCCCGTACTGCCCCGCGTCGAACTGCGCCCGCGCCAGCGCCTCCCGGATCGACCCCGAACCGGGCTCGGCCTCCGCCGCCCGCGCCAGCAGCTGCACCGCCGCCGCCGGGTGCTTCTCCTCCAGCAGCCGCACCCCGCGCCGGTACCAGTCGTACACCCCGCCGCCCGGCACCCCGCCCCCGTTCCCGTTCCGGCTCCCGCCGTCCTCGTGCTCCAGGTGACCCATCCCCAGCTACCCCGCTTCCCGCTCGTCCCGCTCGCCCGCCCACGGCCTGGACGTCCGCCTCCGACGCGATCTCCCAACAAGGCCTACCCGGCTAACATGCCCAGAATGAGCGCCCCTCGTGCCGAAACCGGCAACGAGCCCTCGGGCGGCCCCGGAGACCCCGGGCACGTCGCCACCGCAGGGCTGTCCCTGTCCCCGTTCCGCGGCCTGCGCTACGACCCGCACCGGGTCGGTGACCTGGCCGCGGTCACCTCCCCGCCGTACGACGTGGTCGACCCCGGACGGCGCCTGGACCTGGAGACCGCGGACCCGCACAACATCGTCCGGCTGATCCTCCCCCGCCCCGAACCCGAGGACGCCGGCGACCGCCCCGACCGCGACACCCGCTACCGGCACGCCGCCCGCCTGCTCCGCGACTGGCGCCGGCAGGGCGTCCTGACCGCCGATCCGCGACCCGCCCTGTACGTCTACGAGCAGCGCACCCCCTCCGGCACCCTCCAGCGCGGCCTGATCGGCGCCCTCGCCGTCAGCGGCCCCGAGGCGGGCGTCGTCCTCCCGCACGAGGACGTCATGCCCAAGCCGGTCGCCGACCGGGTCGGCCTGATGCGCACCACCCGCGCCAACCTCGAACCGCTGCTGCTCACCTACCGCGGCCACGGCCGCGCCGCCGAGGTCGTCGACCGCACCGCCGCCACCGAACCGCTGCTCGCCACCACCACCAGCGACGGCACCCACCACCGGCTGTGGGCCGTCACCGACCCCGCCGAACTGGCCGCCGTCACCCGCGACCTGGCCACCTGCCGCGCCCTGATCGCCGACGGCCACCACCGCTGGGAGATGTACCTGCGGCTGCAGCGCGAACACCGCCACCTCCCCCGCAGCCCCTGGGACCGCGGCCTGGTCCTGCTCGTCGACACCGACCGCTACCCGCTGCGGGTCCGCGCCATCCACCGCGTCCTGCAGCGCCTCCCGCTCGACGCCGCGCTCACCGCCCTGGACCCCGCCGCCTGGCGCGTCACCGACCTGCCCGGCCCCCTCCCCGAGGCCCTGAACGCCCTCGCCGAGGCCCACCGCTCCCCCGGAAACTCCTTCGTCCTCACCGCCGGCGACGGCCGCTTCCACCTACTCACCGGCCCCGACGAGGCCACCCTCACCGACGCCGTCCGCACCGACCGACCCGAGCAGTGGCGCCGCCTGGACGCCACCGTCCTGCACGCCGTCCTGCTCGACCGCACCTGGCACGTCCCCGACAGCCCCGAGCACATCGGCTACCTGCACTCCGCCGAGGCCGCCGTCCGCGAGGCCGCCCGCACCGGCGGCACCGCCGTCCTGCTCCACCCCGTCGAGGAACGCGTGGTGCGCCGCCTCGCCGAGCAGGGCGTCACCATGCCCCGCAAGTCCACCTCCTTCGGCCCCAAGCCGGCCACCGGACTGGTCCTGCGCTCCCTCGAACTCGGCTGACCGCTCCGCACCCGGAAACGGGAAAGGCCCCCGCTCCTACCCGGAACGGGGGCCTTCCTCAGCTGCTCGTCAGCCCTGCTTCGGCTGCTCCTCGAACGAGTCCTCGTCGTAGTCCTCGTCGACCTCGAGGTCGTCCTCGTCGTAGAACTCCTCGACGTCCTCCTCGTCCTCGAAGATCATCCGGTCGTCGCCGACGTCGTCCTTGTCGATCTGACGGCGCACCGGCTCCACGGCCTCCGCGCCCTCGTCCTCGGACTCCTCGTCCAGCGCGTCGGTGAACTCCACGCCGTCGATCTCCGCCAGCCGCTCGGCCGCGTTGGTCGACCCGTCCGTGTCCGCCTCCACGGCCTTCACGAACCACTCCCGGGCCTCGTCCGCCCGACCCGCCGCGATCAGCGCGTCCGCGTAGGCGTAGCGCAGCCGCGCCGTCCACGGGTGGATCGCCGAGGACGCCAGCTCCGGGCTCTGCAGCGTCACGACGGCCGCGTCGAACTGCTCCAGGTCCGCCCGGGCACCCGCCGCGACCAGCCGCATCTCGACCTGACCGGCCTTGTCCAACTGCTTCACCTCGGGCTCGCCTGCCATCGCCAGCGCCCGCTCCGGCCGGCCGAGACCGCGCTCGCAGTCCGCCATCACCGGCCACAGGTCGACCCGCCCGGTCATCCGCTTCGCCGCCCGGAACTCGGTCAGCGCCTCCGCGTACCGCTGCGTCATGTACGAGGCGAACCCGGCCGCCTCGCGCACGCTCGCCACCCGCGACGCCAGCCGCAGCGCGACCCGCGAGTAGTTGTAGGCCTCCTCCGGCTCGCTGTCGAGCAGCCGCGCCACCATCACCAGGTTGCGCGCCACGTCGTCCGCCAGCGTCTTCGGCAGGCTCTTCAGGTCCTGCTTGACGTCCGCGTCGATCTCGAACCCGGTCACGTCGTCCGGGATCGGCAGCCGCTTCACCGGCTCCTGGCGCCGCTCGTCGTACCCACCGCGCTCACCGCGGTCGTACCCGCCCCCGCGCGGACGGTCGTCCCGCCCGCCCCGGAAGCCGCCCCGGTCCCCACGGTCGTCCCGGTTGCCCCGGTACCCGCCCCGGTCGTCGCGACCGCCACGGAAACCGCCGCCCTGGGGACGGTCGTCGCGACGCTCGAAACCGCCACTGCGCTGCGGACGGTCGTCCCGGGTGCCGCGGTAGCCGCCACCCTGGGGGCGGTCGTCGCGACGCTCGAAACCACCGCTGCGCTGCGGACGGTCGTCCCGGTCACGGCTGCCACCGTAGGAGGGCCGGTCCTCACGGGGACGGTAGCCGCCGCCACCCTGCGGACGGTCGTCCCGGCCGCCACGGAAACCGCCACCCTGCGGGCGGTCGTCACGGCGCTCGAAACCACCACTGCGCTGCGGACGGTCATCGAACGACCGCTCCTCGCGCGGACGGTAGCCGCCGCCCTGCGGACGGTCCTCACGGGGACGGTAGCCGCCGCCCTGCGGACGGTCCTCACGGGGACGGTAGCCGCCGCCCTGCGGACGGTCATCCCGGCCGCCCCGGAAGCCGCCACCCTGCGGGCGGTCGTCACGGCGCTCGAAACCACCGCTGCGCTGGGGACGGTCATCGCGGTTGCCCCGGAAGCCGCCACCCTGGGGACGGTCGTCGCGACGCTCGAACCCGCCACTGCGCTGCGGACGGTCATCGCGGTCGCGGTAGCCGCCACCCTGCGGACGGTCCTCACGGGGACGGTAGCCGCCGCCCTGCGGACGGTCATCCCGGGGACGGTAACCGCCGCCGCCCTGCGGACGGTCATCGCGGTTGCCCCGGAAACCGCCACCCTGGGGACGGTCGTCGCGACGCTCGAACCCGCCACTGCGCTGCGGACGGTCGTCCCGGTCGCGGTAGCCGCCACCCTGCGGACGGTCCTCACGGGGACGGTAGCCACCGCCACCCTGCGGACGATCGTCCCGGCCGCCCCGGAAACCGCCACCCTGCGGGCGGTCGTCACGACGCTCGAAACCGCCCTGGGGACGGTCGTCACGGCGGAAGCCACCGCGGTCGCCACCCTGCGGGCGGTCGTCACGCGAGCGGTAACCGCCGCCGCCACCACCGCCGCCGTAGGACGGCCGGTCGTCACGCGAGCGGTAGCCACCGCCACCGCTACCGCCCTGCGGACGGTCGTCACGGTTGCCGCGGTAACCACCGCCGCCACCGCCGCCGTACGACGGCCGGTCGTCACGCGAGCGGAAGCCCCCGCGGTCGCCGCCACGGTCACCGCGGTCGTCACGACCCCGGTAGCCGCCGCTTTCGCCACGGTCGTCACGACGCGGGCCACGGTCGTTCGACCAGCCCCCGCGCGACCTGGGCTCGTACCCCCGGCCGCCGTCGTTACGGCGCTCGGGCCGGTCCTGGGGCGGGTTCGACATTCTGGTGACTCCTGTCTGCACACTGCGAGTTCGAGAGGCGCCACTGCCGATCCACCGACACCAGCGCGAGATCCGGACGCCCTCCGGACCCACCAGGGTCCGGAACGTCCGCCTTGTCCTCGGCGGCGTCCTACTCTCCCACAGGGTCCCCCCTGCAGTACCATCGGCGCTATGAGGCTTAGCTTCCGGGTTCGGAATGTAACCGGGCGTTTCCCTCATGCTATGACCACCGAAACCCTATCGGGTATTCAGCGAACACACTTTTCAGTTGAAAGTTGTGTTACTTACCTGGCGGAGCCAAGAATTAGGCTCCATGCCGGCGATAGCTGTTCGCTACCCGGGAACCACACAGTGAACGCGAGCGTCTGAGGACAAGCCCTCGGCCTATTAGTACCGGTCAACTCCACCCCTCACGGGGCTTCCATATCCGGCCTATCAACCCAG
>NZ_JNWZ01000074.1 GCF_000716545.1 Kitasatospora phosalacinea | reverse complement strand
GGCGGGGGTCGGGCCGGGGGTGAGGGCGGCGCCGAGGGCGAAAGCGAGGGCCAGGCAGCCGGTGGCGGTGGCGGTGGCGGCGGCCAGGCGCAGGTGGCGGCGCCGGCGGCCGCGGGTGGCGACCCGGGCGGGTGGCGGGGCGGTGGCGGAGCGGGCCGCCGCGCCCGCGGCCTCGCGGAGGAGGGCGGCGATCCGGTCGTCAGTGGAGGTCATCGGCGTGCTCCCGGGGCTCGGAGGGGTGGTCCAGGTGCTGGGCGAGGACGGCCCGGGCCCGGGACAGGTGGGCCTTGACGGTGCCCGGGGCCATCCCGGTCTCCTCGGCGATCTGCGCGAGCGGCAGGTCGCAGACGTAGAACAGGGCGGCGCACAGCCGCTGGCGCTCGGACAGGCGCCGCAGCGCGAGTGCCAGGTCGACCGGGGCCGGGTCCGGCCCGTCCACCTCGGCCCGGTCGCCGTGCCGGCGCCAGGCCCGGGCGGCGGTGCGGGCGCGGCGCCAGCGGCTGACCGCGAGCCGGCCGGCGACGGTGCGGACCCAGGCTTCCGGGGCGCGGTCGCGGTCCAGGCTGCGGCGGTGGCCCCAGGCCCGGACGAACGCCTCCTGGACGACGTCCTGGGCCTCGTGCAGGTCTCCGGTGACCACGTACAGCTGGCCGGTGAGCCGGTGGACCGAGTGGCGGTAGAACTCGGTGAACTCCTCCTCGGTCAACGGTCGGCTCCTCGTGTCTCGGGTACTTACCTCCGCTACGAGCCGCGGGCCCCGTCCGGTTGACACGGGTGACGCAGCTCACGCCCGCCGCGGCCGGACGCCTTGACGGGACCGGTGCGCGGCAGGAAACTCATCACATGATGAATTCTTCGGCGGGGCCGGCCGACGGCCCCGCGATCAGTGCCGAAGGGCTGGTGGTGCGGCGCGGCGGCACCGTCGTGCTGCCCGGGCTCGACCTCACCGTGGAGCGGGGCACCGTCACCGGGCTGCTCGGGCCCAGCGGGTGCGGCAAGACCACCCTGCTGCGCAGCGTCGTCGGGGTGCAGCGGACCGCGGCCGGCACCGTCACCGTGCTCGGGCTCCCGGCCGGGGCCGCCGCGCTGCGCGACCGGGTCGGCTACGTCACCCAGGCCCCCTCCGTGTACGGGGACCTGACGGTCGGCGAGAACCTCGACTACTTCGCCGCCGTGCTGGGCGCCCCGCCCGGCGACCCCGACCGGGTGATCGCCCAGGTCGGCCTGGACGCCCACCGGCGCACCCCCGCCGCCCGGCTCTCCGGCGGCCAGCGGGCCAGGGTCTCGCTCGCCGCCGCGCTGCTCGGCCGCCCCGAACTGCTCGTCCTGGACGAGCCCACCGTCGGCCTCGACCCCGTGCTGCGGCAGGAGCTGTGGCGGCTGTTCCGGGAGCTCGCCGCGGGCGGCGCCACCCTGCTGGTCTCCAGCCACGTCATGGACGAGGCCACCCGCTGCGACCGCCTGCTGCTGATGCGCGAGGGCCGGCTGCTCGCCCACGACACCCCCGCCGCGCTGCTCGCCGCCACCGGCGCGCCCGACGTCGAGACCGCCTTCCTCACCCTCGTCCGCACCGCGCCGGAGGCCGCCCGATGAACGCCGCCGCCCGCCGCACCCTGGCCACCGCCGCCCGGGTGCTGTCCCAACTGCGGCACGACCCCCGGACGGTGGCCATGCTGCTGTTCGTGCCCTGCCTGCTGCTGGTGCTGCTGCGCTACATGTACGACGCACAGCCCGGCACCTTCGACCGGATCGGCCCCGAACTGCTCGGCGTCTTCCCGCTGCTGGTGATGTTCCTGGTCACCTCGGTCGCGATGCTCCGCGAACGCACCGGCGGCACCCTGGAACGCCTGCTCACCATGCCGCTCGGCAAGCTCGACCTGCTGCTCGGCTACGCGCTCGCCTTCGGCGCCGTCGCGCTGCTCCAGGCCGCCCTCGCCTCCGCGCTCGCCATCGGCGTGCTCGGCCTCGACGTCGCCGGGCCGGCCTGGATGCTGTTCGCCGTCGCGGTTGCCGACGGGCTGCTCGGGATGGCGCTGGGCCTGCTGGTCTCCGCGTTCGCCGCCACCGAGTTCCAGGCCGTCCAGTTCCTGCCCGCCGTCCTGCTGCCCCAACTCCTGCTCTGCGGGCTGTTCGTGGACCGCGCCGACATGGCGCCCGCGCTGCACCGGCTCTCCGACGTGCTGCCGCTCTCGTACGCCGTCGACGCGATGGGCCGGATCACCAGGGAGAGCGGGGTGAGCGGACGCGTCCTCGCCGACCTCGCCGTGGTGGCCGGAAGCGCCCTGCTCGCCCTCGCCCTCGGCGCCGTGACACTGCGGCGGCGCACCGACTGACCGCCCGGCCCGCCGGGCGGGCGGACCCGGTCATTCGTGACCGTCCCGTGCCCGGGTCGCCATTGGGGACGGCCCGGACACTGGGGCAGAATCGACGGCATGACCGAATCCGACCGGACGCCCCACCAGGGCTCCGCCGCCGACGAGCCCGTGTACGCCGACCGCGTCTACCGCTCGGTCCCCAGCGTCATCGCCGGCGCCATGATGCTCGCCGTCGCCGCCTGGCTGATCGTCGACGCCGTCGTGACCGGCAGCGGCGCCACCCCGTGGGTCGCCCTCGCCGCCGCGCCGGTCTTCGTCTTCCCGGTGATCGCCTACACCCTGCGGCCCGTGGTGCGCGCCAACGACCGGAGGCTGGTCGTGCGCAACCCGCTGCGGACGGTCGTCGCGCCCTGGTCCAAGGTCGAAGGGCTCAAGGCCGGGTACTCGGTCGAACTCTTCGCCGACGGACGCAAGTTCCAGGTCTGGGCGATCCCGGTCTCGATCCGCCAGCGCAAGAAGGCCACCCGCCGGGCGGCCCGCGCCACCGCCGAGGGCGACCCCGCGCTGCGCGGCCCCGCCCGCCCCGGCCGGGCCCCCCGCACCCCCCGCCCGGACGAGCTGGACCCCACCCGCGCCTGGTCCGACGCGGTGGTCAACGCGCTCCAGGACCAGGCCGAACGCAACGCGCACAAGCCCTCGGCGGCCGGCGAGGTCACGACGGCCTGGTGCTGGTGGATCATCGCGCCGACCCTGGCGGGGCTGGTCGCGCTGGTCGCGGTGATCGTGGCGACCTGAGGGGCGGACTGAGGGGGACTGCGGGGAGGGGACTGCGGGGGGCCTGCGGGAGACTGCGGGAGGGGACCTTCAGGAGCCGGGGGAACGACGACACGTTCCACGACACGTTCAGGGGGCGCCGAGGCGGTGACCGCCGCCCTGCCGCCGGAACCAGGCCCGGTCGGCGGCGCGCGGCGGGTCGTCGTCACCGGGAGCGGGCCCGAGCGGGCCCGCTCGGGCCCGCTCGGGCCGAGCCGGCCTCAGGGGAGCAGGAGCAGCCGGCCGCGCAGGGGGCCGGACTCCAGGCGGCGGTGGGCCTCGGCGACCCGGTCGAGCGGGAGCGTCCCGGCCGTGCGGGGGGTGAGGCCGGCGGTGGCGAGGGCGGCGAGGCGGGGGCCGTCGGCGCGGATCCAGACCCGGGTGACGCGGGTGCCGCGCAGCGGGGCCGGGCCGGTGCCGAGGACGGCGACCAGGGTGCCGCCGCCGCGGACCGCGTCGAGGGCGACGGGGCCGAGCGAGGCGGCGTCGAGGGCGGCGTCCACCCCGGAGGGGACGGCCTCGCGGACGGCCGCGGCCAGGTCCGCCGAGCGCGGCACGAAGGTCTCGGCGCCCAGCCCGCGCACCAGCGCCCCGTCGGCGTCGCCCGCCGCGGCGACCACCCGCAGCCCGGCCCGGACCGCGAGTTGGACGGCGAAGCCGCCCACCGACCCGGCCGCGCCGGTGACCAGGAGGGTCGAGCCGGGGCGCAGGGCCGCGAGGTCGAGGGCCTGGGCGGCGGTGAGGGCGCCGAGCGGCAGCCCGGCCGAGGCGACGGGGTCGAGGCCCTCGGGGAGCGGGGCCAGCGCGTCCGCGTCGAGGACGACCTGTTCGGCCTGCGCCTTGAGCGACAGGCCCAGCCGGTCGGACAGGCCGATGACGGGCTCGCCGCGCCGGAAGCCGGTGACGCCGGGGCCGAGCGCGTCGACGGTGCCGGAGACGTCCCAGCCGAGGCCGGTGACCGGACGGGCGGGCAGCAGGCCGGCGGCGGTCAGCGCGCCCGAGCGGGTCTGCAGGTCGACGGGGTTGACGGCGGCGGCGGTCACCCGCACGCGCACCTGGCCGGGCCCCGGGACGGGCACCGGGACGTCGGCGACTTCCAGGACTTCGGGGCCGCCGAAGGAACGGAGGATCACTGCTCTCATGACAGCCACGCTAGGCGGCGCTACTCTCCATCGGGAAGTAGGTACCTGGAAGTGCGCAACCCACCGGAGAGTGCCCCGTGCCGACCCTCACCGCCGCCCAGCGCCGCGAGCAGGAACGCGCCCGCTACGACGCCTACCTGGCCCAGTGCCCGGCCCGGGAACTGCTGGACCGGATCAGTGACAAGTGGGTCAGCCTGGTCCTGAACGCGCTGGCGGGCGGGCCGCTGCGCTACAGCGAGGTGAGCCGGACCGTGGCCGGGGTGAGCCAGAAGATGCTCACCCGGACGCTGCGCTCCCTGGAGCGCGACGGCCTGGTGGCCCGGACCGTCACCCCGGCGGTGCCGGTCCGGGTCGACTACGCGCTCACCGGGCTCGGCCGGTCGCTGCTCCCGGTGGTCGCCGCGGCCAAGGACTGGGCCGAGACCCACATCGAGGAGGTGCACGCCGCGCGGCGGGCCTACGACGGCTGACCCGGCGCGACCACGTACTTGCCCTCGGCGTGGCCGGTGGCGAGCAGGTCGTGGGCGGCGGGGACGGCGGCCAGGTCGGGCAGGACGGTCACCGGGGTGTCGAGGGCCCCGGTGGCGAGCAGGTCGAGGGCGCGGCGGATCGCGTCGGCGACCTTGGCGGGGGCGTGGGTGAGCAGGCTGCTGTGGCTGAAGCCGGTGAGGGTGACGTTGGCGCCGAGCAGGCGGGGGAAGGGCGGCAAGGGGTCCGGGGTGCCGCCGCCCGCGTTGCCGAACAGGACGATGCGGCCGCCGGGGGCGAGCAGGTCGAGGTCGAGGTCGAGGGCGGCGGTGCCCAGCGGGTCGAGGACGAGGTCGATGCCGCGTCCGTCGTTGTCCGCGCGCAGGCGGGCGGCGAGGTCGGCGGGGTCGGTGCCGCGGGCGTGCACCGCGTCGTAGCCGTGGCGCCGGGCGGCCGCCGCCTTCTCGGGGCGTCCGACGGTGCCGAGCAGGCGGCCGCCGCCGAGGAGGGGGAGCAGGCGGGCGACGGCGGTGCCGACACCACCGCTCGCCGAGTGGACGAGGACGCTCTCGCCGGGGGCGAAGCGTCCGGCGTCGGTGAGCAGCAGCAGGGTGGTGGCGAGGCCGAGCGGGGTGGTGGCGGCGACGTGCAGCGGGACGCCGTCGGGGACGGGGACGGTGAGGGCCGCCTCGGCGATCGCGATCTGGGCGAGTCCGCCGGCCCGGGTGGCGGCGACCACGGGGGTGCCGACGGCGGGCCCGGTGACGCCCTCGCCGAGGGCGCGGACGGTGCCGGCGACCTCCTTGCCGGGGTGGTGCGGCCAGTCGGCGGCGTAGGCGCCGTCGCCGCGGCGGGCCATCACGTCGACGAAGTTGAGCCCGGCGTAGGCGACGTCGATCGCGACCTGGCCGGGGCCGGGCCGCGGCGGTTCGAGGTCGAGGACGTGGCTGTGTTCGGCGCCGCCTGCTTCGGTCATGACGAGTGCGCGCATGGTGGTCCCCCTCGGGGTGTTTCGAGATACGATGTTCTACGAACGTCGAAATTAGTACCACGCAACTTCGATATCTGTCGAACATCGCAGGAGGAGGCGCCCCGTGCCCCGTACCAGCCGCCGCCGCGAGGCGCCCCAGTACCCCGACACCGCCGACATCGACCTGCTGGACGTCCTGCACGCGCTCTCCGACCCGACCCGGATGACCATCGTGCAGACCCTCAGCGCGGAGCCCGAACGCGCCTGCGGCACCTTCCCGGTGGACGTCGCGCCCTCCACCCTCAGCCACCACTTCAAGGTGCTGCGCGAGGCGGGCCTGATCCGCCACCGCGAGGAGGCCAACCGCCGGCTGACCACGCTGCGCGCGGCCGACCTGGAGGAGCGCTTCCCGGGGCTGCTGACCGTCGTGGTGGCGGCGTACCGCGGCGGCGGCCAGGAGGGGTCCGTGGGCTGACTTGGTCCTCCGTCCACCGTGTGGTGCGGGCCCGTCCGCCGCGGCGGGGAGTTTCGGGGGGCTCGCACCGATTCGCCCGCCAGCGGCCGAAATCGCGAGTTGACGGAATGCCAATTTCTCGCCGACTTGAAGTCACCTGCACTGGCCCAAAAGGGAGTTGGCGAAGTTCTAGACATTCCAGGGCAATGCGCCAAAGGCCTTGACCTTTTCTCCACAGAGGATGCATCGTTCCCGACCGAATGCCTGTCCGACCGGGGCGGGCAGCAGGGAGGGAGACCGCGCACGCCATGTCCGACATAACCCCACCGAGACGCCGTAGACGGGGAAATCGGTCCGACGGGAAGAGCGTGCTCGGTCGGGCGACGGTGGCGGCCGCCACGGCGCTCGTCCTCACCGCCCTCTCCTCCCCGGGTGCCTGGGCCGCGGACCCGACGCCCGCCCCGACCCCCACCACCGGGGTCCAGGAGGCGCAGCCGCCGGCCGAGTCCGAGCAGACCAAGGCGGCCCGGTCGGCCCTCCAGCGGGCGGCGGAGACCGGGAAGCCGGTCCGGATCGACGCGATGACGGACGAGACCACCGAGGTCTTCGCCGACACCGACGGGCGGACGGTGTACTCCGAGACCCACGCGCAGGACGTCCGGACCAAGCGCAACGGCACCTGGCAGAAGCTCGACCCGACCCTGCGCAGCAACCCGGACGGCACCGTCACCCCCGCCCTGACCGGCTCCGACCTGGTGCTCTCCGGCGGCGGCAGCGGCCCGCTGGCGAAGATCACCACCGCCGACGGCACCTCGATGGCGATCACCGCGCCGTTCCCGCTGCCCGCGCCGACCCTGGACGGGGCGACCGCCACCTACGCCTCCGTGCTGCCCGACGTGGACCTGCGGGTGACGGCCCGCCCGGACGGCGGCTGGCGCGACGTGCTCGTGGTCAGGACAGCGGCGGCCGCCGCCGACCCGCGGCTGAAGTCCCTGCGCTTCCCGTTGAGCACCAGCGGCCTGAAGGTCGACGCGGACGCGGCGGGCAACGTCTCGTACCGGGACGCCGAGGGCCGGGTGCGCTTCCACGCGCCCACGCCGTTCCAGTGGGACTCCACCACCGCCCCCGCACCGGCCCCGCTGGTGAAGACGGCCGGGGCGCAGGCGAAGTCGCTGTTCGCCGCGCCCGCCGCCACCGACGCGCAGGCCGCGGCCGACGCCTCCACCGCCGAGCGGCCCGGCGCGGGTGCCGCGGTCTCCGCCATCGGCGTCTCGGCGGGGGACGCCGAGCTGGTCCTCACCCCGGACCCGGCCACCTTCGGCAAGGGCACCGGCCCCTGGTACCTGGACCCCGAGACCAGCGTCGACGGCAAGCGGCAGGTCAACGCGCAGGTCCAGGAGAACCACCCGGACACCGCCAACGTCAACACGCTCAGCGCCCTGGGCGTCGGCTACTGCGGCTACAGCGACTGCACCGGCTACGGGCGCTACCGCGCGTACTACCAGCTGTCCGTGCCCAGCGAGCTGTTCGGGAACGGCAGCCGCGGCACCGCGACCGTCAACCGGGCGACCCTGTTCGTCGACGTCGTCGACGCCTCCTCGTCCACCACGTCGAAGTTCAACCTCTACGGCGTGCCCGCCTTCCAGGGCACCACCACCTGGAACAACCAGCCCTGCGGCACCGGCAGCAAGATGGCCGGCTGCACCTGGGTCGCCGACGCCGAGATCACCGGCACCGGGCAGATGGCCTACAACGTCAAGGACTGGATGCAGACGCTGGCCAACGGCCAGTACCAGAACTGGACGATCGGCTTCTCCGCCGACAACGAGTACGACAAGCTGCTGCGGCACCACCTCGGCGCCGACCCGCACATCACCACGTACTACGACGTCGCGCCGACCATCTGGTACCCGCGCACCTCGCCGCGGCCCGGCTTCGTCAACGACCCGACCTTCGGGACGCAGGCCAACGACTGCCAGACTCCCGGCGGCGGCTACGCCTGGTACGCGCCCGGCTGGGTCGGCGCCAACCAGTACGTCTACCTGAACGCCAGCACCTGGTCGCCGATCGGCGCCCCCGTGACGGTCAACTACCACGCCTGGGACGACAACGACGGCAACTGGAGCGCCTGGCCCAGTAGCACCGGCGACGCCCCCGTGTCGCTGGGCAACCTGGTCGACGGCCACCAGTACGGCTGGACGGCGAGTGCCGCGGACGGTCAGCTGACCTCCGGCTCGACCCCCTGGTGCTACTTCCGGGTCGACAAGACCCCGCCGCGGGTGTCCCTCTCCTCCACCGACTTCCCGGCCAGCGGCACGATCGGCGCCGTCCCGACCAAGAAGGCCGGGCAGGCCGGCACCTTCACCCTCACGGCCCAGGACCCGGCGCCCGCGTCCGGCCTGAACGCCTCGGGCGTGGCCTGCATCCGCTGGACCACCGACCCGACCCCGGTCACCGGCTGGTCCTGCGACGCGGCCGGCACGCCCAACAAGGAGGGCGTGGTGAAGGGCGCCTCCGGCACCTTCCCGTTCGCCCCTCCCCAGTGGGGCACCAACACGCTGTTCGTGCAGGCGATGGACGTGGCCGGCAACTACAGCCAGCCCCTGCCCTACACCTTCTACGCCCCCTGGGACCCGGCCACCGGCACCAGCGGCGTCCCCGGTGACCTGAACAAGGACGGCCGCGGCGACGTCCTGCTCCCCGATGACCGGGGCAACCTGCAGGTCGTCGGCCTGGACAGCGACGCGACCGCGATCCAGGGCGCCCCGCTCGGCCTCGCGCCCGGCGGCACCACCTGGAAGAACGACGCCACCACGACCGTCCGCACCACCCACCTCGGGGCGCTGCGCTCGTCCCCCTACGCCGTCGACGACGCCATCGTGTGGACCAACGCGACCACCGGCGGCACGTCCCTGGCCTCCAACCTGTACCTGTACCAGAACAACGGCGACGGCACCTTCCAGCCCCCAGTGGCGCTGGACAAGCCGACCACCTGGCTCGACACCGCCGGCAACGCGCTCAGCCAGGCGCCCGCCGGCTGGAACACCAACTGGAGCGGCCTGACCCAAGTGGTGGCGCTCGGCTCGCCGAACGCCAAGGTCAACGCCGACGACGCCCTGACCGCCTCCAAGCAGACCTCGGTCCTCACGGTCGAGGGCGGCAACCTGTGGCTCTACCGCACCGACCCCACCAACCAGCTCGGCGCGGCCGCGATCAAGGTCTCCTCCGCCAACTGGAACAACTACGAGCTGATCAACCCCGGCAGGGCCTCCGGCACCAACCAGCCCACCCTGTGGACCCGGGACAAGACCGACGGCACCATCCGGGCCTACGACATCACGCTCAACGCCGGCGGCTTCCTGGACTTCGCCAACCTGGCCGACCCGACCACCAAGGCCCGGACGGTCGGCACCCAGAAGTTCACCGTCGCCGCCTATCCGAAGATCGGCTCCAGCGGCGACGCCACCAAGGACGGCCTGCCCGACCTCTGGGCCCTCGACGCCGTCAACCACCTCAAGGTGTGGCCCGGCACCGCCGCCGCCGGCTCCACCGTGGTCACCGGCTTCGCCGCCGCCCCGGGCGACCAGGGCGACACCCGCAAGGTCGTCAACCGGATCAAGCTCGACAACTCCGCCGTCACCGACGTGTACGGCAAGAACCCGATGACGGTCGGCAGCGGGGTCACCTTCCCGACCGACACGGTCAACGGCAAGAGCACCACCGTCGCGCACTTCGGCGGCGGCCTCGGTTCGGCCGGTGCCACCTCGGTGATCTCCTCCGGGGCAGGCCAGACCCAGCAGGTCAAAGTCGACACCTCGAAGTCCTTCACCGTCAGCGTCTGGGCCAAGCCGGCCGGCGTGAGCGGTTCGGTCCTGTCGACCAAGGGCGCCACCTCCAGCGGGTTCATCCTCTGGCCCGACAAGGACGGCACCTGGCGCTTCGGCATGGCCACCGCCGACCAGGCAGGCTGGAACTACCACCAGACGGCGGACAGCAGCACCAGCGCCGCCGCCTACCAGGCCGGCCGCTGGGACCGCCTGACCGCCAGCTACAACGCCGTCACCGGCGGCATGTCGCTTTACGTCAACGGGGTGCTCGCCGGCAGCAGCTACCACGCCGGCAAGTTCGGCTACAGCGGGCCGCTGGTGATCGGCAACTCCCAGGAGGCGGGCGCGCTCTCCGCCGCGTTCGACGGCAGCGTCAGCGACGTCGAGGTGCTGGACGTCCCGACCGACCCGAGCATCACCGCCAACCGGATCATGGCCGACCTGCCGACCGGTGTCGGCAGCAACAAGTGCCTGGACGCCAACAACATCGTGGACGCCAACGGCACCGCGATCCAGATCTGGGACTGCAACCCCAGCACCGCCCAGCAGGCCACCTCGCAGCCGAACGGCACCGTCAAGGTGCTCAGCCGCTGCCTCGACGTCACCGGCGCGGCCACCGGCAACGGCACCAAGATCCAGCTGTGGACCTGCGACGGGAACCCCGCCCAACAGTGGCTCTACCGTGCCGACGGCTCGCTCTACAACCCGATGTCCGGCCGCTGCCTGGACATCCCGAACGGCAACATCGCCAACGGGACGCAGCTGCAGATCTGGGACTGCAACCGGACCTACCCGCAGCGCTGGAGCATGGGGGCGGCCGTCTGACCCACCGCCCGACCGGCCCGGTCGGGGGCGCCACCGGCTCCCCCGACCGGTTCCACCGCCTCGGAAATCGACCCGGAAATCACCGGGCCAATTCCACCGGGGCGGTTTCAGGTGCACTTTCTTAATTTCCGTGTCCGGTATCTCCGAAAGCGGTTGGATTCGATGGCGAACTTTATAACGGGATGGTGAATTCGGCCGTCGCGCACTGGTGTCGACCGGTCACCCGTCCCTAGATTTCCGTGTTGACCACTGCGCATGCTCCAGGGCGCCCTGTCTCCTGACGGGGCGTCTTTTGCGCATGGTTTCAACCGAGTTGGGGAGAACCAGATGGGGGTACAGCGTGAACGCACCCCACGCCGGTACCGGCTGAGAGGCCGGTCCCGGGCGTTGGGGATGCTGACGCTCATGGCAGTGACCGGGTCACTGCTCGGTGCGCCACCGGCGTTCGCCGAGAAGGCGCCGAAGGTGTGGGTCCCGCCGACCACGCCGCTGCAGGACGTGAAATCAGTGGGCGGCCGCTCCGACAGCGTCACCGGGACGCCCACCACCGGCGGCGTGCCCCGGGAGTGGAAGCGCTCTGCCGCGGCCCCGGCGAAGGCCGGCAGCGCGACGGTCCAGGTCACCGAAGTGTCGGCGGACCAGGAGGCGGCGCGCCGGCTGAGCGGCGGGGCCGCTCCGGCGGCCGGCGGCAAGGCCAAGGTCAGGGCCGGCGACCTGCCGGTCTTCCTGACCGACCTCGGCACCGCCCAGGACAAGGCCGCGGGCACGCCCTCGGTCAAGGTCGACCTGCTGGACGAGGGCAAGGCCAAGGCGGCCGGCTCGACCGGTCCGGTGGTCCGGCTCGAAGGGGCCGGCGGCGCCGCCAAGGGCGGCCACAAGTTCCAGGTGTCGCTGGACGTCAAGGCGCTGACCGGCAACGCGATGTGGTCCGACCGGGCCCGGCTGGTGCTGCTGCCCGAGTGCGCGCTGACCACGCCCGACAAGCCGGAGTGCCGCACCAGCACGCCGGTCCCGTCCACCCTGGACCCGCTGTCCGGCCTGCTGACCGCCGACGTGCAACTGCCCGAGGCGCCCGCCGCGGGCACCACCCGCGCGTCGCTCGGCGGCGGCTCCACCGGTGGCGTCGTGCAGGCCGGGTTCGTCGAGCAGACCGCCACCGCGTCCTCGGGCGCGATGGTGCTGTCCGCGCAGGCGAGTTCGTCCGGCTCCTCGGGCTCCTTCGCGGCGACGCCGATCGCGCCGTCCGCCGCCTGGAGCGCCGGTTCCGGCTCCGGCAACTTCACCTACTCGTACACCTTCGACCTGCCGACCGCGGTCGGCGGGTCCGCCCCCAGCGTGGTGCTGGGCTACGACTCCTCGGCGGTGGACGGCCGCACCGCGGCCACCAACTCGCAGTCGGGCTGGGTCGGTGACGGCTGGGACTACTCGGCCGGCTCGATCTCCCGCTCGTACAAGGCGTGCATCAAGTCCGGCATCGACATGTCGGGCGACGAGTGCTGGGCCGGGCAGGCGCTCCAGCTCAACCTGGCCGGCCACTCCGGCACGGTGGTCAAGGACGACACCACCGGCGCCCTGCGCCTGCAGGGCGACGACGGCACCCTGATCACCCCGCTGACCGGCCTGAACAACGGGGCCTGGAACGGCGAGGGCTTCAAGGTCACCACCACGGACGGCACCCAGTACTACTTCGGCGCCAACCACCTGCCCGGCGGCGACGGCACGGACCCGGCCAGCAACTCGGTCAACACCGTGCCGGTCTACCACCCGCACGCGGGCGACCCGTGCTACAACTCCTCGACCGGCCTGGCCTCCTGGTGCCAGATGGGCTGGCAGTGGAACCTCGACTACATCGTCGACCTGCACGGCAACCTGATCAAGTACCAGTACGCCAAGGAGTCCAACCACTACGCGCGCGGCGGCGGCCAGAACAACGGCACCGGCACCCGCACCGCGTACGACCGGTACTCCACCGTCTCCTCGATCCAGTACGGCCTGCGGCTGGCCGACCAGATCGCCTCGAAGGGCGCCGGCAACCCCGCGGCGAAGATCGACTTCACCACGGCGGAGCGCTGCTTCGCCTCCGGCTCGATCACCTGCAGCGACGCCCAGCGCGTGGTGGCCAACCAGTCCTCGTGGCCCGACACCCCGCTCGACCAGGCCTGCACCTCGTCCGGCACCTGCACCACCTACGGCCCGACGTTCTGGACCTCCAAGCGGCTGACCAAGATCGAGACCACGGTGTACGTGGGCGATTCGGCCCGGGTGGTCGACTCCTGGGCGCTCAACCAGGTCTTCTCCGACCCCGGTGACGGCACCTCGCCGACCCTGTGGCTCAACTCGATCCAGCGCACCGGCAAGAACGGCCAGGCGGACGTCACGCTGCCCGCCGTGTCCTTCACGGCCATGCAGATGGCCAACCGGGTCGACGGCCTGGTCCCGGCGGTCTCGCAGTTCAACCGCCCCCGGATGAAGGAGATCACCACCGAGACCGGCGGCCGGATCACCGTCGTCTACAAGCCGGTCGAGTGCTCGCGGCTCAACGGCACCATGCCGGCCTCCGAGGCCGGGAACACCATGGCCTGCATGCCGGTGAAGTGGGTGCCGCCGGGCTCGCCCTACGACGCCAAGCCGGTCGACGACTGGTTCCACAAGTACCTGGTCTCCTCGATCACCGAGTCCTCGCTGGTCACCAGCTCCACCGTGGCCAAGGAGACCCAGTACTCCTACGGCGGCGGCGCGGCCTGGCACCGCAACGACTCCGAGTTCGCGGACGACGACACCCGCACCTACGACAACTTCCGCGGCTACCAGACCGTCACCACCACCTCGGGCTCCGGCTCGGACGGCCCGCGCACCAAGTCGGTCAGCACCTACCTGCGCGGCATGGGCGGGCAGGTCGCCGACAGCTGGGGCGGGACCATCACCGACGCGGAGGAACTGGCCGGATTCGTCCGGGAGACCCAGAACTACGAGTCGGACGCCGCGGGCGCCAAGGTCGTCGGCGGTGAGCTCACCACCCCGTGGCTCTCCAAGATCACCGCGACCCACACCCAGACCGGCAACCTGCCCAAGGTGACGGCCCGGTACGTCAACACGGCCGACGTGAAGACCCGTTCGCTGCTCTCCAACGGCCAGTGGCGCACCACCGAGCGCACCGCCACCTACGACGAGGACCACGCCGGACGCGTCTTGACCACGGACGTCCTCGGCGACCTCTCGACCAACGGCTCGCAGCGCCAGTGCACCGCCGTCACGTACGCCTCCGGCAGCAACCCGGCGCTGGTCGAGTTCCCCTCCCGGGTGCTCACCCTGTCCGGCCCCTGCGGGCAGACGCCCGCCCAGGCGAACACCATCTCGGACGCCCTGACCATCTACGACGGTCAGGCGCTCGGCACCATCGGCGACAAGGCCGACCAGACCGAGAACCGCGTCCTGGAGTCGTACGGGGCCAACAACACCCCGAACTACAAGGTGATGTCCAAGGCGCAGTACGACGCCTACGGCCGCCAGGTCTCCACGACCGACCCCAACCGCACCGACACCGCCCACCCGAACGGCGCGACCACCACCACGGCGTACACCCCCGCCACCGGTGAACTGCCCTCCAAGGTCGAGGTCACCAACCCGCTCGGCTGGAAGTCCACCACCGTCATCGACCCGGCCCGCGGCCTGCCCACCAGGGCGACCGACGAGAACGGCCGCGTCACGCAGGAGACCTACGACGCGCTGGGCCGCCTCACCGCGGTGTGGCTGCCGGGCCGCGACCCGAACGACACCGACAGCCAGAAGACCACCCCGAACCGCAAGTTCAGCTACGAACTCAACGGCTCGACCTCCCCGTCGGTCGTCACCAGCGAGAGCATCCGCGAGGACCGCACCTACGCCAAGAGCCTGCAGATCTACGACGGCCTCGGCCGCGTACGCCAGTCCCAGTCCATCCCGGCCCAGGGCCAGGTCGGCCGCCTGATCTCCGAGGCGTTCTACGACTCGCACGGCTGGCAGATCAAGTCCACCCCGTCCTACTACAACGCCGACTCCGGCCCGGTCGCCACGGTCTTCCTGCCGCAGGACTCCGAGGTCCCGCAGCAGACCTGGAACGAGTACGACGGCCTCGGCCGCGTCACCGCCGGCAAGTTCATCTCGTACGGCCAGGAGCAGTGGCGCACCACGGTGGCCTACCCGGGCGCCGAGCGCACCGACACCACCCCGCCGCCCGGCGGCTACGCCAGCACGAAGATCACCGACTCCACCGGTGCCACCGTCGAGGTCCGGCAGTACAAGTCCGGCACCCCGACCGGGGCCTATGACGTCACCACCTACGGGTACGACGTCGCGGGCAAGCCGACCTGGGTCCAGGACAGCAACTCCCCGGCCCACCGGTGGACGTACGGCTACGACCTGCTCGGCCAGAAGATCAGCTCGACCGACCCGGACGCCGGCACGTCGACCACGGTCTACAACAAGGCCGGAGACGCCGTCACCACCACCGACGCGCGCGGCAAGTCGACCAGCGTCACCTACGACCTGCTCGGCCGGCCGACCGCCTCGTACGACGGGACCAGCACCACCGACGCGAGCAAGAAGCTCACCGAGTCGACCTACGACACCCTGGCCCTGGGCAAGCCCACCAGCACGACCACCTACGCCGACGCCCCCAACGGCTCCGGCAGGGTCGCGTACGTCAGCACGGTCGCCGGCTACGACCTCGGCTACCGGCCCACCGGGACGTCGATCACGGTCCCGTCCGTCACCGGTGAGGCGAAGCTGGCCGGCACCTACACCTGGTCGAACACCTACACGCCGGTCCTCGGACTGGTCAAGAACACCAAGCTGCCCGTGGTGGGCGGCCTGGCGGCCGAGACCGTCGGCAACTCCTACGACGTCGACGGCAACTTCCGGACCTCCAGCGGCCTGGACTACTACGTCCAGGACATGAAGTACGACGCGTTCGCCCGTCCCACCCGCACCACGGTGGGTGAGGCCGGTCTCCAGGTCGTCTCCACCCAGGACTACGACCCGGCCACCGGCCGCGTCGTCCAGTCCACCCTGGACAAGCAGACGGCGACCACCACCCACGTCGACCTCACCACCTACACCTACAGCAAGTCCGGTTCGATGACGTCGGCGAAGACCGTCCAGGACGGCACCGCCACCGACCTGCAGTGCTACACCTACGACTACCTCGGCCGGCTCGCCGCGGCCTGGACCGACAAGGGAACCACCACCACCGCCACCGCCCCCTCGGTGCAGGGCATCGGCGGCTGCACCAACGCCACCGAGCCGACGGCGCTCACCGCGTCCGCCCGGATCGGCGGCCCGGCTCCGTACTGGCAGTCCTACTCCTACGACCTGACCGGCAACCGCACCAAGCTGGTCCAGCACGACACCACCGGCGCGGTCGTCAACGACAAGCAGACCACCCAGACCTTCGCCACCGGCCCCAACATCCCCACCACCGACCCGGCCACGGGCGGCGGCACCGGCGGGCCGCACGCGCTGCTCACCTCCACGACCAGCGCGAACGGCACCAGCAAGGTCGCCACGTCCACCTATGACGCGACCGGCAACACCACATCCATCACGGACACCTCCGGCACCAAGACGCTGACCTGGAACAACCAGGGCAAGCTCGCCAAGGTCCACGACACCGCGGCGCCCTCCAACGACACCAGCTACGTCTACGACGGGAGCGGCAACCAGCTGATCCGCCGAGCGGGCAGCAAGACCACCATCAACCTGGGCACGGACGAGCTCACCCTCGACACCGCCACCGGCAAGACCACCGCCACCCGCTACTACGCGGCCCCCGGCGGCCTGACCATCACCCGCACCGCCGACGACGCCGGTGCCACGAAGCTCTACTACCAGGCGTCCGACCCGCACGGCACCGCCGGTGTCCAGATGGACGCCGCCACCCTGAACGTCGCCCGGCGCCCCACCGACCCCTTCGGCAACGCCCGCGGCACCCAGCCCGCGGCCGGAGCCTGGGCCGGTGACAAGGGCTTCGTCGGCGGCACCATCGAAGGCACCGGATTCACCAACCTCGGTGCCCGCCAGTACGACCCGAAGACCGCACGCTTCCTGTCCGTCGACCCGCTCTTCGACAACTCCGACCCGCAGTCGTGGAACGGTTACGCCTACGCCAACAACAACCCCGTCGACGGCTCCGACCCCAACGGCACCTGCCGGGTCACGGAAGACGGCCTCTGCCAGGGCACGCCCTATATCTACGTCGCCCCCAGCGCCGGCGACGACGGAGCCGGAGGCAACACCAGCAACTCCGCCACCCCGGCCGGCAAGGCTGCACACGACGCCAGCAACGAGGCCCTGCGCCAGAAGCAGGCCGCCGACGAAGCACTCGCCAAGGCCAAGCAGGCCCGCGAGGAACTGATCAGCAAGATCGTCGACGTGGTCGGCGACCTGATCGGCTTCAACGACGCCCGCGACTGCTTCACCAAGGGCGACGTGATGGGCTGCATCAACACCGCCCTGAACTTCGTCCCGTGGACCAAGGTCTTCAAGGCGGTCAAGGTCGGCATCAAGGCGTTCAAGCTCTGGCGCGAGGGCGAGAAGGCCTACAGCGCCATCCGCAGCGCCGAACGCGTCGCCAAGGAGGCCCAAGAAGCCTTCAGCGTCGCCCGCAAGACCGAGAAGGAGGTTGCCGAAGCCGAACAACAAGCGGCCAAGGCGGCCGAAGCCGACGCTGCGAAGGCATCAGGAGGCGATGCCGCGAAGGCCGCGGAAGCTGATGCGGCCAAGACGGACAGCGGCGCCTCATGTCCTTTCAACAGCTTCCCGGCGGGGACGCTAGTTCAGCTCGCTGACGGAAACGCCAAACCGATCGAGCAGCTCCAGCCCGGCGAAATGGTCCTGGCCAGCGACCCACAGACCGGTGAAACCCGACCCGAGCCCGTCACCGCCACGATCATCGGCTACAACGATGTCGAGTTCACTCAGCTCACTCTCGACCGCAATGCCCGGGGCGAGGTCCCTGTCGTCACCTCTACCGCGCACCACGCCTACTGGGACGAAACGGTTCACAAGTGGGTTGATGCCGTAGACGTGGCGGTCGGCCACCAGCTCCGGACCACCGACGGAACGCTCGTCACCGTCACCGCTAGCCAGACCTACAGCACTCCGCCGACCAGCGCCCACAACCTTACCGTGGCCGAACTGCACACGTACTATGTGCTGGCAGGGGCCACGCCGGTCCTCGTACACAATTGTGGCGATGGAGTGGTCGCCAACAGTAAGTCCGATGAGCTTCCGTTTGAGCAAATGGCGGCTGATTTTGAAGGCGTATCCGCGATGGCGGCCGGGTCCCCCGAGTTCTCGGATGCGGTTTCTGGTGGGGGGAGGTACCTGTGGACTGTCGGAGAGCATGGAAATCTCAATATGGTTCAAGATCTCCCGGGCGTGCATCACACCATCGCCAGCGGTGGGGCGCCAGTTGCTGGCGCTGGGCAGATCACATTCGGAAGTGGCGGTAGGGTTACATCATTCGATAACTTTACGGGCCACTACACGCCTCCGTGTGCGCAGTGTGCTGCATCGTTCATCAGCAGAGGCGTTGACTCTTTCGCCGGCGCGGGGATAAGGATTCCTCTGGCAGTAATTCGAGACTACGGCGGGAAGGCTCCGTAAGTGGAAATAGAGAGCACCCTTTGCGAGATTCGTAAGATTTCAGTTCCTGATATCTCACGCTGGATCCAGGATCGGCTTCCCGACGGGGCTTCTCCGCAGTGGTGGCTGGCTATCTTCGAGTCGCTGGAGACCAGCGTAAGTCCTGTAAGGGGCGCGAACCCACCGCAAGTCAGACGTGACTTTGAGATCGGAGTGGAGGTTGTCACCTTGGCTGTAACCAGCGGAGGTGTCAGGCCGGCCGTGGGTGCATATTGGATGCTGCGGCTCGCGGCCATTGCACTTCGCTTCAATCCGCCGCTCGGAGGTCTTCCTGCCCTTCTTTCGCCGGATGAGGCCGCGTCGTGGGCGCTAAGCCGAATGCCGCTTTCACATGGGCAGGTAATCGAAGAATCGGAATCCAGGAAGGCGGCCTACTTGGCGGCGGGCGATGACTTCTATGCGCCTGTCGGGCAAGAGTTTTCGGTGAATCATGAAGCGCGTGCTGGATTCCCTGAATTGCAAGACGTCGAGCTGGTTTTGTCCGCTCTTCCGTGGATCTCATCTGCGACGAAAAGGGCGGATGTGAAGCAATCCATCGATGCGTGGATGAATATTAGAGGCATTCTGTGAGTCTTGCCTGAAGCTGGCCCGGCAAGGGGTTTCCATTTAAGTCCTCAAAAGGTTGAAGAAAAGACTTGCAGAGACCGTGAAGCCCTCCCCGGAACAGCTCCGGGGAGGGCTTCACGGCATGTTGACGGCAGTAGTTGACGGCAACGTCAGCGGACAGGCGCCGCACAAAGCGGCGGGTCGTCGCCGTCGTCGGGCTCGGTGGTGGCCTCGGGAGGCTTGCCGAGCGTGCGGCTGAGGAGGTCAATGGCGTCACGCTGGAGGCGGAGCCGGACGTGGGCGTGCACGGTGGCGGTGACGCCGATGTGGGCGTGACCGAGGAGTTCTTTGATCACGACGAGTTCGACGCCCTGTTCAAGGAGAAGAGTCGCGGTCGAGTGCCTCAGGTCGTGGAACCGGATCGCCCGGAGGCGAGAGCGGCGGAGTAGGACCTTGAAGTGACGGGTGAGGGTGGCGGGTTCGATCGGGTGCCCGTCGGGCCGGGTGAAGACGTGGCTGCTGTCCATCCAGCCACTGCTGGCCTTCACCCGCTCCTGGGCCTGCTGCTCGCGATGGGCGCGAAGAGAGCGCAGGCAGGACGAGGGCAGGGCGATGCGGCGCTCCGAGCTGATGGTCTTACTGATCATTTCAAAATGAGGTGCGCAGTTTTCTCAGGCAGATGATGCTGCAGGCGAGTTGGAGGAGGCCCAGGTGGAGGTCGGCGCGTATCTCGTAGCGGATCCGCAGGCGTTTGAACTGGTGGAGTCAGGCGAAGGTCCGCTCGACCACCCAGCGGGTCTTCCCGAGTCCGGATCCGTGGGCGACACTACGTCGGGCGATCTTCGGGGTGATGCCGCGAAGCCGCAGAATGCGGCGGTACTTGTCGTGGTCGCAGCCACGATCGGCGAACAGCCTGCGGGGTCGATGGCGTGGCCGTCCGCGCAGGCCCCGGATGCGCGGGATCGCGTCCAGCAGCGGCAGCAGCTGGGTGACGTCGTGTCGGTTCCCACCGGTCAGCGTGACCGCCAGTGGCGTCCCGCACCGGTCGACGATCAAGTGGTGCTTGCTGCCCGCCCGGCCACGGTCGACCGGCGAAGGTCCGGTGTGAGCCCCCCTTTCAGGGCCCTCACGTGCGAGCCGTCGACAGCCGCCTCGTCCATCTCCAGCAGCCCCGCCGACCGCAGTTCGGCGAGCAGGACCTCGTGCAGACGAGGCCACACACCGGCCCCGGTCCAGTCCCGCAGTCGTCGCCAGGCTGTCACGCCGCTGCACCCGGTCCGCTCCGCGGGAACGTCTTGCCAGCTCACGCCCTTGCACAACACATACACGATGCCGCGAAGCGCCGCCCGGTCATCCGCCGGCAGCCGGCCAGGGTAGCGGTGGCGCCTCGGCGGACGCGGCGGAAGCAACGGAGCCACCCGCTCCCACAGGTCATCAGACACAAGATCATCCGGCACGGCAGCACTCTGCCGCCCCACCCCCTCAGATGCCAAGCCCCCAAGCCCAACTCATTCTGAAATGATCAGTTAGTGGGGAGGGCCGTCAGGCCGCCGGTGCGGGTGCGCTGGAGGGTACGGCGGATGCTTGCGGTGCCGTTATCCAGGTCGAGATCTTCCCAGCGCAGGCCGAGGAGTTCGCCCTTGCGGAGTCCCGTGCGGAGGGCGAGTTCGAACAGTGCGTGCAGCCGGTGACCAGAGGCAGCGGCGAGGAAGGTACGGGCTTCAACGGCTGTGAGGGGGTCGAAGCGGCGGGGGCGGGGCGTGCCGGTGCGGACGTTGCGGGCGACGTTGCGCGGGATCTCCTCCTCGCGCACGGCGTCTTCCAGGGCGGACTTTAGGCCGGAGTGGATGTAGGCGAGCGTGAGAGGGGAGAGGTACTTGCGGCAGCACTCGCCGATGGCGCAGCAGCGGGGGCGGCGGTTGGCCTGGGCGTCGGGCTTGCGCCGCGCGTCGATGCCGCGTGCGCAGCACTGGCAGACGGTGCGGAGCTCGTTGAGCCAGGTGCGTACGTCCTTGGCGGTGAGCTTGGCGAGTGCTTCCTTGCGGGTGGTGCCGTAGACGCGGACGCGCTTGCGGGTATTGCCAGGTGCGAGGACGTATCCGGCGGCTTCCCAACGGTCGTCCTTGCGCTGGTAGACGGTGCCGTCGCCGTTGGCGCGGCTGCGGCGGGAGGCGGGGGCGTCGCGGGGTCTGGTCATCCGGCGGCTTCCTGTTCGAGTCGGGTGCGGATGAAGTCGTTGAGGGCGTGGGTGGGGATGCGGCGGGCGCGGCCGAGGGTGAGGGAGGCGAGCTGCCGGGTGCGGAGCAGGTCGTAGACGGCAGTGCGGCCGAGTTGGAGGCGTTCCATGACCTGGGGGACGGTGAGGAGTTCGGTGGAGGCGGTCACGCGACGGCTCCCGTCCGGACAGCCCTCATCGGGTGATCGACCGGCTGACCAGCGCAGTGACCGGGTTGTTGCGGCCGCCGGATCTGGTTCCAGCTCTTGCGGTGTGCTGGCCTATCGGCGAGGAGTTCGGAGAGGTGGGCGAGTTCGGGCAGCAGGCCCGTGCCGGCGTACTGCCAGTGGGAGATCACCAACGTTGAGCCCGAGCCCCCGCGCTGACCGGTGCTGTCGCGGTGACCGGCGGAGTGACCGGGGTGCTGACCGTGACCGGATCGGTGGCCGGCGGTCAGGTCGGTGAAGTGACCGGGCCGGTCACCGACCGGACGGCCGTCGGTCACCTGACCGGACTGCGGCTCGGCCGACTCCGAGGCCGCCTCCGGCGCGTCGGACCGGCTGGTTCGCCAGGCGGTCCGTTCGGCTCGGAGGTGGGCGCGGGTGGTGGAATAGCGGCGGGTGCGGGTGGAGAAGTGGCCTCGGAAGCCGAGCATGTGGGCCCACTGCCGCAGGCGGAGATGCGCGTACCGGGGACGGGTGGCGAGGTGCCAGGCAGTGTGGATCATGCGGCGGGCATGGTCGGTGATGTCGAACTGCGCGAGTTCGGCCAGGAAGCGGAGGCGATGGTCGAGGGTGCCGGTGGTGGTCTCGGCACCCTTGGTGGCGTACTTGGCGATGTAGGCGGCGACGTGTCGCTCGGTGACCGGGCGGCCTTCGGTGAAGTCCGTGCCACGGATCGGCCGGACGTCAATCTGCCGACCGAACCGGAACACCGACAGCCCGACCTGGCCGATCTCCGGGGAGCTGGGCGGGTTCTCGGCGGGCTGCTGCGGCTGGCCTGCGTGGTGGACGCGGGTGCGCCTGGCGGCGGCACGGACGGCGTGGTCGAGGAGCCCGGTGGTTGCCCAGGCGGGCGGGGCGCTGCTGGGACCGGTGGGTCCGTCGAGGCGGATGACGGCGTGGAAGTGGACCTGGCCGCGTTTCTGGTACTCGGCGACCTTGGCGTAGGAGAGGGTGGCGTGGTGCCGTAGGGTGCGCTGGGTGAGTCAGGCGGCCTTGGCGATCTCTCGGCGCAGGTGGGTGGTGAAGCGCGCCCAAAGGGCCGGGGCGTGCGCGTTCCACAGCACCGCGCCGGTGTAGTCGTAGCGCTTGGGGTCGAGAGGGGTACCGAGGAGCGGGTCGCTGTCGGGGTGGGCATGGCCGCAGTGGCAGCGGCCGGTGTCGGGCTGATTGTGGACGGGGCCGAAGCCGGGGGCGGTGAGGGTGGTGAAGACGCGGGGGTGGGTGGCGACGGTCTTGCCGCCGCGCAGTCCGGCGGCGATGAGCTGGTAGGTGTCGTAGCGGTAGACGGTCGAGCAGGCCGGGCAGCGGGTCGCGCGGCGGTTGCCGCAGCGGACCAGCAGCTCGCCCGCCGGGAGCTGCCGCGCGCCGAGGTGGTCGAGGACCTGGCCCGTCGCGGTGTCGACGCGGGTGCGGTGCCCGGTCAGGCGGATCGGACGGGCGCAGCCGCCGAGCCCGCCGACCTGGCGGGCCAGGGGTGAGAGGTACCCGGCGGCGGCGAGCTTCGCCAGCCGGACGGTCAGCCGCGCCCGGCGTTCCAGCGCCGAATCCCTGCTCGCGGACGCGCCGGGCGTGACAGCGTGCGTCGGTTTGGCGGACGCCTGGTTCGCGAGGGTGAACGTGGTTGTGGGAGAGGGGAATTGGAGCTGCGCGGGCATGCGGGACAGGCCTCCGGCAGAAGCAGGGGGGAGATGAGGGGTGGCGGGCCGAAGCGATCGGCTCACAGGGGAACGGGGGCGCCTCACGGCGGGCGCGGGCACTGGGCCGGGGACGGCTGGTCCGGTCGGCGGGGGCAGTGTTGATCACGGGCGGTGCGTGAAGGTAGCACCGTTCCCCGGGCGCATTCAAGTGCATCCCTCCTCATTCCTTTCTTTGGGTGGCGGGACGCGGATAGTGTGGGGCCGGTTTCCCGGTTTGGACGGGCCGGAATTCGCTGGTAATGGGAGCGGAAGGCGGGGTGGCGGGCGTGGTGACGACGCGGCGGGGGCGCAGGCCGGCGGGCGGCGGAGTGCTGCTGACGTTCGAGGTCATCGCCGAGACCCTGCGGGAGCAGATCCGCTCGGGCGGGCTGAAGCCGGGCGGCGCGCTGCCGACGCAGGCTGAGTTGATGCGCGAGTTCGGGGCGTCGAGCTTGACCGTGCAGAAGGCCATGGCTCTGCTGAAGCAGGACGGGTGGGCGGTCTCCCGTCCCGGCAAGGGCGCCTTCGTCGCCCACCACGACCATGCCGAAGACGCGGACGCGAAGGCCGCGCCCGGGAGCGGGGCGGCGGCGCGCGTCGAGGCGCTGGAGCTGGTGCTGGCCGAGGCCGTCGAGCGGATCGCCGACCTCCGCGCTCGCGTCGAGGCTCTGGAACAGGGCGGCGTGCGGCGGGGTTGAGCTGCGACGTTTCAACCCGTGATCGCTGGATCGGGTGCCTTCTCCGGTTCTCGGCGCGTCGGGCATGAGACCGGGTTAGGGTCGGCGCGGGTCCAGAAGACCGGGCGTGGTGGTGGTGTGTCGACGCCTGGGGTGCCGGGGAGGCAGACTGGGGCGGGTAGTAGGAGAGGCAGGGAGCTGGGATGTCGGTGCAGCCGATCGAGGTGGAGAACACCGGGGATCCGGTGCCGCGCAACGCCGAGGGGATCGCGGCGGCGCTGTCCGGGGCGCGGCGGATGGAGTTCTACCGGGAGTTGCTGTCGGCCGCGCCGCAGGACGCGGAGGCGGTGCTGCGGCGCTGGTGGTGCGAGGCGGTCCTCGATGTCGAGCAGGCCCGCGGCGACCAGTTGACCGTCGCCGCCCTGGCCGGCACGCTGCCCCTGCGCAGCGTCGCCTCCGTGATCGAGCACCGGCGCGCGGCGGGGCTGCCCGTTGAGTGACGCCGACCAGCCGCACGAGGAGGACGGCGAGGGAAGCGAGGACGAGGGCTGGCCCTGCTACCTCTCCCCGGAGGTCGAGGCCCTGTTCCAGGACCCGGCAGTGACCGGGGCGGTTTTCAGCGCCATCGTCTCCGCCACCGTGCGGATTAACGCCACGCGCGGCCTCGTCCCCGGCAGCACCGCCTCCGAGCGGTGGCCCCAGCAGCGGCGTATCGCACTCGGCCCCGGAGGCTCCCTCGGCGTCGCCGAGTACGTCATCGTCGCTGACGCCCCCGAACCCCACTGCGTCATCACCCGCGTCCAGCTCTACTGACCAGCCACCTCACGCGGGCGCGCTCCCGCCACTGGGACACAGGCCGAGGCTGTGCGTCCAGATTTTCTCTACGAGGTTCAAGGCGGTGCCCCGCCGCCTGAGCTGGCCGAGCGCCGCCGACCGACCCGTTGTCGGGTACTCGGCCGCCGCCCGCATGGGGTGCCGGTGGAGCGAGCAGGTCGACGTCCGAAATGCCGCAAGCCCCGGCCAGCCGGAGCAAGTTGTGGGCTATGGACACCTTGCCCGCGACGTGGAGCAAGGTGTCGCCCACGACCGTCCTACGGCCGGTCGTTCGAGATGGCCGGCCAGGGGTCCGACCATCAAGGCCTGTCGCCGAGCCGATCATCGGCGGGTGGCTGGTGTTCGCCTCCGGCGGGGAGTGAAGCCCCGGCCGTCCGGCGTCGACTGACCCTCTCCCCTCCCGGCCCCCGCACTGCGATACTGGCCGACGCATGCGCCTGGCCACACCTGCCCGAGGGCACCCTGGCGGCCGACCGCCGAGCCGCCGAGAGCCCTCCGGCCCGCCAGATTGGTCTAGACCCTTGACGGCAGTGGTGACGGCAACAACCACGAACAACCCCGGCCGAACCCGCACCCCAGCGGAACCATTAAATGCGGCTTGACCTGCGAAAATGCAGGTAGTGAGGGGCCGCATAGCACACGTACTATGTTCTGGCGGGCACCTCGCCAGTCCTCGTCCACAATTGTGAGCTTGATAATTCGGCGTCAGACGCGAAGCAGGCCAGGGAGATCCAGGCTGCTGAGCGCCGAGGTATAGAGCCGACGGTCCTGGGTGAAGGGGCGGGCTACGATGGTCTCCGTGCCGCGCTTGGAGGTGAAACGGACTTCAAGTGGGCCGTTGTCAGGGGTGCATTGGGCGGCCATGAGTTGCGAGTGATGCCGGCCTACGCTGGCGGAGGCGGCGGTAAATGGCCTAGGGCTGAATTGGCGCATACTGTTCTGGCCGGCCGTGGCGGAAAGGTCCTCGCCGCTGGATCTGGGAATGTGGACGACCTGTTCAGGATGGCAGCTATCAACAACTGGAGCGGCCACTTCCATCCGGGAGAAGAGTTGATGGGCATAGGTGAAGCCGCTTTTGAAAGAGCCGGGATCTCGACCATGGTCGTTCCGCGTCCAAAGGGGTAGCGCGTTATGCATGATTCGGATTTTCCGGATTCCTCACATCTGCTGTCCGTATTGAACTGGGATGAGATGGCGGAAATAGTATCAATTTCCGAATCGTTGCCCCGCTCGCCCTTTTGGTGGTCCGCTCTGATTGCATCCTGCTCATCAGGGTTTGCTTCTGCAGATCCAGGGGGATTGGAAATGGAGCGGTGGGGAGAGAATCTCTTGAACTCTCTCAAGTCTGCGCGAAGGAGTGGCGTTGTCCCCTGGGAGGAGACTGTCCATCGGGAGGTTTTGGCCAAAATTTCAATGATCACATCCGGGATTTCCGGCGGAGCCGTAGCCCATGGCTTGGATGGGGTATGGAAAGATTTCACTGGAGCAATGGCGAGGGAAGGGGAGACGCTAGATGGATTGAGATCCGAGATAGCGTCGATCCAGACGTCCGGGGTGGGGACGACTACTCCCAGGCGGATCTACCAGCTTCAGCGCATACGCTTCATCCTGAGGGAGATCCTCAGGGAGTGTGAGGGTATGGCCAGTCCAGTGAATAGTGAACTAATGCGTTGGGTGAATTCTTTGGCCATCGCCTAGTGCTCGATTCAATCGACCCCCCTTGGGGGCGATGATCAAATAGGCGTTTTCCCATTTGAAGAAACCCGGAATGAGATCGTCCCGCGACTCCTTGGTAGCTGAAGGGGTCGCGGGGCTTTCATCTACAAATTCCAAGTGTGGATTTTATCTAAGCCAGCCCTGCCGCCGTGGCGAAGTCGCGCTTGAGGGCGTCCAGCAGGGCCTGGGCGCGGAGGCGGGCGGCCGGGAGGTCGGCGGGGGTGGGGACCGGGAGGACGGCCTCCAGGTAGCACTTGAGCTTGGGCTCGGTGCCGGAGGGGCGGACCACGACCCGGGCCGAGGTGACGGTCGGGCCGGTGAGGAGGTAGCGCAGGCCGTCGGTCGGGGGGAGGTCGGGGCTGCCCGCGGACAGGTCGTCGGCGCGGGTGACGGTCAGGCCCGCCAGTTCGACGGGGGGCTTCTCGCGGAGGGCGGCCATCGCGTCGGAGATGACGGAGAGGTCCTCGACCCGGACGGAGAGCTGGTCGGTGGCGTGCAGGCCGTGCGCGAGGGCGAGTTCGTCCAGCAGGTCGGTGAGGGTGCGGCCGTCGCGCCCCAGGCCGGCGGCGAGTTCGGCGATCTGCAGGGCGGCCGTGATGCCGTCCTTGTCGCGCACGCCGTCCGGGTCGACGCAGTAGCCGAGCGCCTCCTCGTAGCCGTAGCGGATGTCCTCGGTGCGGGAGATCCACTTGAAGCCGGTCAGCGTCTCGGCGTAGCCCAGCCCGGCCGCGGCGGCGATCTTGCCGAGCAGGGTGGAGGAGACGATGGTGGTGGCGAACACGCCCTGCGCGCCCTTGGCGGCGACGGCCGCGCCCAGCAGCGCGCCGACCTCGTCGCCGCGGAGCATCCGCCAGCCCCCGTCGGCGGCGGTGTCGGGGACGGCGACGGCGCAGCGGTCGGCGTCCGGGTCGTTGGCGATCACCAGGTCGGGGCGGGCCGTGCGGGCGGCGGCGAAGGCGAGGTCCATCGCGCCGGGCTCCTCCGGGTTGGGGAACGCGACGGTGGGGAAGTCCGGGTCCGGCTCGGCCTGTTCGGCGACCACGGCGGGCGCCGGGAACCCGGCGGCGGCGAACGCGGCGAGCAGCACGTCCCGGCCGACGCCGTGCAACGGGGTGTAGATGGTGGTGAGTTCGCGCGGGCCGGTGGGGTCGAGGACGGAGACGGCGCGGGCGAGGTAGGCGTCGAGCACGTCCTCGCCGAGCACCTCCCAGCCGCCCTCCGCGCGCGGGACGTCGGCGAGCGCGCCCAGCGCGTCGATCTCGGCGGCGATGTCCGCGTCCGCGGGCGGGACGATCTGCGAACCGTCGCCCAGGTACACCTTGTAGCCGTTGTCCTGCGGCGGGTTGTGGCTGGCGGTCACCACCACGCCGGCCGCCGCGCCCAGGTGCCGGATCGCGAACGCGAGGACGGGCGTCGGCAGCGCCCGCGGCAGCAGCGCGGCGCGCAGCCCGGCCCCCACCACCACGGCCGCGGTGTCCAGGGCGAAGTCGTACGACCTGTGCCGGGCGTCGTAGCCGATCACCACCAGGTCGCCCAGCTCGGGGTGCTTGCGGACGTACCCGGCCAGGCCCGCCGCGGCCCGGATCACCACGGCGCGGTTCATCCGCGTCGGCCCGGCGCCCAGTTCGCCGCGCAGCCCGGCGGTGCCGAACTGCAGGCGCCCGGCGAAGCGTTCGGCCAGCCGCGACCAGGCGATCCGCTCCTCGCCCTCGGCCTCCGGCCCCTCGGCGGCGGCCAGCATCCCGGCCAGCTCCTCGCGGGTCTGCGGGTCGGGGTCCTCGGCCAGCCAGGCGCGGGCCCGGTCGAGGAGGTCGTTGGTGGGTGCCTTCGGCATGCGGCCCGCTCCCTGGGTGTGGAGGACGAGAGGACGAGGGACGAGAGGACGAGGGGTGTGCCCGGCGGGGGAGTCCGGCCCCCGCCGGGGTGTCAGATCCGCTCCAGGACCTTCGCCAGCAGAGCGCCCATCCGCTCGGCGGAGGCCTTGCCGGCCTCCAGCACCTCGGCGTGGTTGAGCGGTTCGCCGGTGATGCCCGCGGCCAGGTTGGTGACCAGCGAGATGCCGAGCACCTCGGCGCCGGCCTCGCGGGCGGCGATGGCCTCCAGGGTGGTGGACATGCCGACCAGTTCGCCGCCGATCACCCGGGCCATGTTGACCTCGGCCGGGGTCTCGTAGTGCGGGCCGCGGAACTGCACGTAGACGGCCTCGTCGAGGGACGGGTCGATCTCGCGGCACAGGGCGCGCAGGCGCTTGGAGTACAGGTCGGTGAGGTCGACGAAGTTGGCGCCGACGATCGGGGAGTCCGCGGTCAGGTTGATGTGGTCGCTGATCAGCACGGGCTGCCCGGGGACCCAGCCCTCGCGCAGGCCGCCGCAGCCGTTGGTGAGCACGATCGTCCGGCAGCCGGCCGCGGCGGCGGTGCGCACGCCGTGCACCACGGTGGCCACGCCGTGGCCCTCGTAGTAGTGGTTGCGGCCGAGGAAGACCAGGGCCCGGCGCTCGCCGCCGCCGGGGATCCGCACCGAGCGGACGGTGCCGGCGTGGCCGGCCACCGCGGGGGCGGGGAAGCCGGGCAGGGCGGTGACCGGGAACTCCGCGAGTGTCTCGCCCAGGGCGTCGGCGGCCGGCACCCAGCCGGAGCCCATCACCAGGGCGACGTCGTGGCGTTCGGCGCCGGTGAGTTCGCGCAGCCGGTCGGCGGCGGCCCGGGCGGCGGCGTAGGGGTCGGCGGGGGCGACCGTCTGAGGAGATGCGTTCACGCGGTCGAGGATAGGTCAAATCTGCCTACGCGCGTAGACAGCACGCCCAGGCCATGCCGGATCGTTACCCGGATTGCGGGGAAGCACGGCATTCGTCCCCGGGACGGCAAGGGTTCCCGGCGGAACCCACAACGGTCGGCGGGGGGCGGCCCGGCGGGGCGCGCGGCCTCAGCAGGGGCGGCGGCGCAGGTCCAGCACGTAGTCGTCGGGGGCGCCGGCGCTCTCCGCCGCGTCCGCGATCAGGCCCAGGTAGCGGGCGGCGGGCAGCCCGCCCTCGTAGTCGTTCAGCACGTACGTCCAGACCGCGACCTCGCCGTCCAGGGTCTGCGCGCGCAGCTTCACCTTGCGGTAGATGCCGAGCTGCACGCCCTCCCAGCGGTCCAGGCCGTCCTCGTCCATCGGGGCGACGTCGTAGAGCGAGACGAAGACCTGCTCCTTCTCGTTCTCCACCACGGTGGCCAGCGAGCCCTCCCAGCCGAGCTGCTCGCCGCCGAAGGTCAGCCGCCAGCCGGGCAGCCAGCCGGTGCCGCGCAGCGGGGAGTGCGGGGCGCGGCGGGACATCTGCCGGGCGTCGAGGTTGGTGGCGTAGGCGGCGTAGAGCGACATGCGGGCCAGCCTACGGGAGCGGAACGGTCCACCGGGCTGCGAACCCGGAGCGGGCCTACCGTGGAGGGAGGTCTCACCCCGCGGGCGGACCCGCCGGGTCGGGGGGCGGGGTGTGCGCCGGACGGGAGCGTCCTGATGCGACAACTACCGGTGGTGGCGGGTGCCCCGGTCGTGGCGGCGGTGCTGCTGGCGACCGCGGTCGGCTGCGGGTCCAACGGCGGCGGCGGCCAGGCGGGAGCCAGCCCGCCGGGCGCGGTGACCGTCACCGCGACGCCGACCCCGACGGTCACCGTCACGCCGACCCCGACCCCGACGGCCACCGTCACGCCGCAGACGGTCACCGCCACACCGAACCCGACGGGCACGGTCACCACCGCGAAGGGCGGCAACCCGACCTTCACCAACGCCACCGCCGTGGTCACGCAGTACTACGAGGACATCACCAACCACGACTACGCGGCGGCCTGGGCGCTGGGCGGCAAGAACATCGGCGGCAGCGACTACAACGGCTGGGTGAAGGGCTACGCCACCACGGCGCGGATCTACCTCGGCACCAGCAGCGAGTTCGGCTCCGGCCAGGTGCGCGCGGTGATCTACGCGGTGCAGACCGACGGCAGCACGAAGACCTACGAGGGCACCTACACGGTGTCCAACGGGGTGCTGGTGGCGGCCTCGATCCAGCAGACCGGCTAGCGGCGGGTCGGGCGGCGCGGCCGGGGGCGGGACCGGGGCGGGACCGGAGCGGGGCAACAACAACGGCCCCGGCGTGGAATCGGTTCCGGCATGCGGGACAATGGAGCACGTGACTCGGATCGTGATCATCGGTGGCGGACCTGGCGGATACGAGGCGGCCCTCGTGGCCGCCCAGCTCGGCGCGGAGGTGACCGTCGTCGACCGCGACGGTCTGGGCGGATCGGCGGTGCTGACGGACTGCGTGCCGTCCAAGACGCTGATCGCCACCGCCGAGGTGATGACCAGCTTCGACAGCTCCTACGAGGAACTCGGCATCCTGGTCGCCGACGGCACGCCGGACCCGGCCGACCCGGCCCGGGTGGTCGGCGTCGACCTCGGCAAGGTCAACCGCCGCGTGAAGCGGCTCGCCATCGCCCAGTCCCACGACATCACCCAGGCGGTCACCCGCGCCGGGGTCACCGTGCTGCGCGGCCGCGGCCGGCTCGGCGCCGGCGGCCAGGCGATCGACGGCTCCCGCGAGGTGCTGGTCGACCTGGCCGACGGCGGCACCGAGTCGGTGCGCGCCGACGCGGTGCTGATCGCCACCGGCGTCCGCCCGCGCGAGCTGCCCGACGCCCAGCCGGACGGCGAGCGGATCCTCGCCTGGACGCAGGTGTACGACCTGGAGGAGCTGCCGCGCGAGCTGATCGTGGTCGGCTCCGGCGTCACCGGCGCCGAGTTCGCCGGCGCCTACCAGGCGCTCGGCTCGAACGTCACGCTGGTCTCCTCGCGCGACCGGGTGCTCCCCGGCGAGGACCCGGACGCCGCCGAGGTGCTGGAGGACGTGTTCCGCCGCCGCGGCATGAACGTGATGAGCCGCTCGCGGGCGGAGAGCGCCAAGCGCGTGGGCGACCTGGTCGAGGTGACGCTGGCGGACGGCCGGGTGATCACCGGCACGCACTGCCTGATGGCGGTCGGCTCGATCCCCAACACCGCCGACCTCGGCCTGGAGGAGGCCGGCGTCGCGGTCAATGACTGGGGCCAGATCAAGGTGGACCGGGTCTCCCGCACCTCCGCCCCCGGCGTGTACGCGGCCGGCGACTGCACCGGCGTCTTCATGCTGGCCTCGGTGGCCGCCATGCAGGGCCGGATCGCGATGTACCACGCGCTCGGCGACGCGGTGCAGCCGCTGAACCTGAAGACCGTGGCGTCCAACGTGTTCACCGACCCGGAGATCGCCACCGTCGGCTACACCCACACCGACGTGTCCTGCGGGAAGATGGACGCCGTCGAGGTGAAGCTCCCGCTGCGCGGCAACCCGCGGGCCAAGATGCAGGGCATCCGGGACGGCTTCGTGAAGCTGTTCGCCCGCCCCGGCACCGGCATCGTGGTCGGCGGCGTGGTGGTCGCCCCGCGAGCCTCCGAGCTGATCCACTCCATCTCGCTGGCGGTGGACAACAACCTGACGGTGGAGCAGGTGGCGAGCGCCTTCACGGTGTACCCGTCGCTGTCCGGCTCGACCGCCGAGGCGGCCCGCCAGCTGCACATCCGCAAGCGCGAGGGCGCCGGCTCCTGAGGGGCGCCGCCCCTCCGGGGGCGCACGGGACGCGCGGGAACGAGCCGGGCGCGCGCTGCCCGGCTCACCCGGTCGGCGGGGCGCGCATTGTACGGTCGTGCGCCGTTCCGAGGTGAGCAAATCCCGTTACCAGGTGCAAACGCCTGAAAGCAGACGGTCACTCGGGTTACCGTCGGTTCTGTGTTTGCAGCAGAACGTCGCCAGTTGATCCTAGAGATGGTGCGCGCCAACGGAGCCGTGTCGCTCCGTGAACTGGCCCGCGTCGTCCAGACCTCCGAAGTCACCGTCCGCCGGGACGTCCGGGCGCTGGAGTCCGAAGGGCTGCTCGACCGCCGCCACGGCGGCGCGGTGCTGCCCGGCGGGTTCAGCCGTGACCCGGGCTACCCGCAGAAGACCCACCTCGCCACCGCCGAGAAGAGCGCCATCGCCGACCTCGCCGCGGACATGGTCGAGGAGGGCGACGCCATCGTGGTCGGCGCCGGCACCACCACCCAGGAGCTGGCCCGCCGGCTCGCCCGGGTGCCGGGGCTGACGGTGGTCACCAACTCGCTGCTGGTCGCCCAGGCGCTGGCGCACGCCAACCGGGTGGAGGTGGTGATGACCGGCGGCACCCTGCGCGGCTCCAACTACGCCCTGGTGGGCAGCGGCGCCGAGCAGTCGCTGGCCGGGCTGCGGGTCACCAAGGCGTTCATCTCCGGCAGCGGCCTGACCGCCGAACGCGGCCTGTCCACCGCCAACATGCTCTCCGCCTCGGTCGACCGGGCGCTGGTGCAGGCCGCCAACGAGGTGATCGTGCTGGCCGACCACACCAAGCTCGGCACCGACAGCATGTTCCAGACCGTCGCCACCGAGGCGATCACCCGGCTGGTCACCGACGAGCGCACCCTGCTGGACGACCTCACCTCCCGCGAGCAGCACGCGCTCGCCGACTGCGGGGTGCAGGTCTCGGTGGCCTCGCTCGGCCTGACCGCCGAGACCGGGGCGCACCAGCAGGCCGCCCGCCGGGCCGCCGGCCCGTCCGCGCCGGCCGTCGGCCCGGCCGCTCCCGGCAGCCCGCTGCCCGGTCAGCGCCGCCCCGCCCCGCCCGGGGCCCTGTCGCCCGCCGCCGCCCGGCTCGCCGAGCGGATCCGCTGACGGCCCGCCCCCACCGACCGCGCCGGGGCGCCCCACTGACCGGTTCCGGCCCGCCCGCCGCCGACCCCTGGCCGCCCCGACCGGCCCGCTTGTAGCGTCTGCCCCCATGGACGCAGCGAGCGAAACACTCGACCGCACAACCGAATTGACGGTGCGTGAGGCACGCGGCGGCCGCGGCCCCGCGACCTGGGGGCAGCGCGCCATCCACTCCGCCCTGGTCAGGCTCGGCACCGAGGCACCCCGCTACAACCTGCGGCTGGCCGCCCCCGTCGACCCCGGCATGGCGCCGGACGCGGTGCTCCGCGCCTACACCGAACTGCTGCACCTGCACGACGCGTTGCGCACCCGGCTGGTCGAGGAGGACGGCGACCTGGTCCAGGTCGCCGACGCCGACGGCACCCTGCCGGTGGCGCTGCTGCACCGGGACACGCCCGAACTGGCCGCCGAGGCGGCCGCCGACCTGCTCGGCGAGTACGCCCGGCAGCCCTTCGACCTGGCCCGCGGCTGGCCGGTGCGGCTCGGCCTGGTGCTGGTCGACGGGCTGGTCCGGCAGACCGTCGTGGTGCTCTCGCACACCGCCGCGGACGGCTGGGGGATGCGCCGGATGGTCCGCGACCTGATGCTGCTGGCCGCCGGGCGCACCGCCCGGGACCTGCGCGCCGAACGGAAGTTCGCCCAGCCGCTGGAGGAGGCCGCCGAGCAGTGCTCGCCGCGCGGCCGCCGCCGGGACGCCGCCGCCCGCCGGCACTGGCGGGACAAGCTGGCCGCCGGGCCGCGCGCCCTGCTGCCCCGTCCGCCGGGCGAACCGGACCCGCGGCGGACCTTCCCGTACGCGCTGCTGCGCTCCCCGGCGCTGGCCGCCGCCCTCCCGGTGGCCGCCGCCCGGCTGCGCACCAGCGACGCCACGGTGCTGCTGGCCGCCGCCGCCACCGAACTGGCCCGGCTCGGCGGGCGGCGCGCCTTCCTGTGCCAGGTGGTGGTCGGCAACCGGTTCACCGAGCAGGCCGCCGAGGCCGTCACCACGCTCGCCCAGGAGGGCCTGTTCCACCTCCCGGAGATCTCCGACGACTTCGCCGAGACCGTCCGCCGCGCCCGGGGCCCGGCGCTCGCCGCCTACCGCCACTCCGGCTACGACAAGCCGCGGCTGGACTCCGAACTCGACGAACTGCGGTCCTCGGGCGTCGAGCTGGCCGACCACTCGGTGTTCTGGAACGACACCAGGGACCCACTGGCCGCGCTGATGGCCGACGCCCCGACCCGGCAGCCCTCGGGCGAGCGGGAGTTGAGCTTCCCCGACGAGTTCCCGATCCGCCCCGGGGTGTCCGTCGCGGTGGACGTGGTGGTGGTGCCGGGCGCGGTCGAGCTGCGGATGGTGGTGGACAGCGCGCTGCTGGACCGCGAGCAGATGGCGCGGTTCCTGTGCGGCGTCGAGGAGACGGTGCTCGGCGCGGCCCGGTAGCCCCGACAGCCCGAAGGGCGGCGGGAGTCGGTGGACTCCCGCCGCCCTTCCGGGTACCGCTCTACCCTCAGACGTCCTTGATCTCGCAGAGGGGGGCGCCGCTGGAGACGGAGGCGCCGATTTCGGCGGTGAGGCCGACGATGGTGCCGGTCTTGTGGGCGTTGAGGGGTTGTT
>NZ_JNWZ01000073.1 GCF_000716545.1 Kitasatospora phosalacinea | reverse complement strand
GCTGGGGGCGGGGGTGGTGTGAGGGCCGGGGCGGGAGGGAGCGGCCGACGCCGCCCGCCGCGCGCGGGAGGCTCCGCCGGGGCTGCGCGGGAACCGCTCCCCCCGTCCGGCCGGAGGTCAGCAGGGGCCGGAGATCGCCTTGAGGCCGACGTACACCACGCCCTGGTCGTTGATGCTGACGGAGGTGCCCGGCAGGCCCACGGTGTTCGACGCCCAGATCGGCCGGTAGCCGTAGCGCTGGTACACCACGAAGTTGCCGTCGTCCTGGTAGGTCGCGAGGACGTCGCCCGCCCACCAGGTGCCGGTCGACCAGCAGGCCCTGGTCCGGGTGTGGTTGACGTAGTCCCAGCGGTACTCGACGACGTTGCCGTCCGCCTGCACGTCGATCACGTAGATCAGGTGGCGGTTCGCGTCGAACTTCAGGATCTCGTTGGGGGCGACGAGGGCCTGGCCGCGTTCGAGCCCCGTCGTACCGCCCGCCGAGGCGCTCCCCGCCAGGGCGAGGAGGGACACCGCGGCCATCGAGCCGGCGACGAGCGCCTTGGCGATCCTGCGGGTGGTCCTGTTCATGTCTTCCCCTGCCGTCACTCGGTTGCCTTGGTTTTCCGGGTTGAGCGGGGATCAGGCTAGCCAGGTGGAATGCCCGTCGCAGGGGATTCGAACATGACGGGGGCAACGGCACGACCGGAATCTGGCGCTCCGGTCGGTGGGTCGACTGTGTGTGCACGTCAATGGCGGCGCCGACGGAGCCGCACCCCGGGCGGGCGGGCCGGTTCCGCGCCCGGTGTGACGTGGATCACCCGGCGGTGCTAGGCCGCCCGCGGGGACGGCCGGGCGGCGGGATCGTGGTGGATCGGGCCGCCGGTGGCGGAGAGCGGGAGGCAGGAGCCGCCGCGGGCCAGGGCGACGAGTTCGGCGGCGATGGAGACGGCGGTCTCCTCGGGGGTGCGGGCGCCGAGGTCGAGGCCGATGGGGGAGTGCAGGCGGGCGCGTTCGGCCTCGGTGAGGCCGGCCTCGCGCAGCCGGGCGTCGCGGTCCAGGTGGGTGCGGCGGGAGCCCATCGCGCCGACGTAGCCGACCGGCAGGCGCAGGGCGCGCTCCAGCAGCGGGACGTCGAACTTGGCGTCGTGGGTGAGGACGCACAGCACGCTGCGGCCGTCGAGCCGGTCCAACTGGGTGTCGAGGTAGCGGTGCGGCCAGTCGACGACGAGTTCGTCCGCCTCGGGGAAGCGGCGCTCGGTGGCGAAGACCGGCCGGGCGTCGCAGACGGTGACGCGGTAGCCGAGGAACTTGCCGATCCGCACCACCGCCGAGGCGAAGTCGATCGCCCCGAAGACGAGCATCCGCGGCGGCGGCACGTACGCCTCGACGAAGACGGTGACGGTGCCCTCCCCGTCCGGGTCGCAGGGCCGCCCGTCCAGGCCGAGGACGAGCCGGCCGGTGCGCCCGGCGGAGAGCATCGCGCGGGCCTCGGCGACGGCGGCGCGCTCCAGGCGGAAGGAGGCGAGGGTGCCGTGGTGGGCGTCGGCGGTGACGGCGAGGGCGCCGCCGAGCAGGGCGGGCGGACCGTCGACGACCCGGGCCACCGCGACGGGTGTGCCGGAGGCGACGAAGGCGACCGCCGCGTCCAGGCCCGGGGCGGCGCCGGGGACGACCGGCTGGACGAAGACGTCGAGCAGTCCGCCGCAGGTCAGGCCGACGGCGAAGGCGTCCTCGTCGCTGTAGCCGAAGCGTTCCAGGACGGGCGTGCCGGTGCGCAGCGCCTCCCGGCACAGCTCGTACACGGCGCCCTCCACGCAGCCGCCGGAGACCGAGCCGACCGCCTCGCCGTCCGCGTCGACGGCCAGCGCCGCCCCCGGGTCGCGCGGGGCGGAGCCGGAGACGCCGACCACGGTGGCCACGGCGTAGGGGCGTCCGGCGGCGTGCCAGGTGTGCAACTGGGCGGCGATGTCGTGCACGGGGTTGCTCCTCACGGACTCACGGACGGGGTGCGCCGCCCCGCCGGAGGGTTCGGCGGGGCGGCGGGGGGAGTGGCTAGTGGACGCCCAGCCAGGACTTGATCGGGACGAGCGCGAAGTACACGACGAACACGCCGGTCAGGATCCACATCAGCGGGCCGGGCTCGCGCCACTTGCCGGTGCCCGCCTTGATGACGGTGTACGAGACGACGCCGGCCGCGACGCCCGCGGTGATGCTGTACGTGAACGGCATCAGCACGCAGGTCAGGAACGCGGGGATGGCGGTCTCGCGGTCCGACCAGTCGATGTGCCGGGCCTGGCTCATCATCATCGAGCCGATCACCACCAGCGCGGCGGAGGCGACCTGCACCGGCACCACCGCGGCCACCGGCGAGAAGAACAGCATCAGCGCGAACACGCCGCCGGTGACGGTGGAGGCCAGGCCGGTGCGGGCGCCGTCGCCGACGCCGGTCGCCGACTCGACGAACACGGTCTGCCCGGACGCGCCGGACAGGCCGCCGATCGCGCCGCCCGCGCCGTCGACGAACAGCGCCTTCGACAGTCCGGGCATCCGGCCCTTGGCGTCGGCGAGCCCGGCCTCGGTGCCGACGCCGATGATGGTGGCCATCGCGTCGAAGAACCCGGCCAGCACCAGGGTGAACACCGCCACCGAGGCGCTGATCGCGCCCAGCCCGTGCGAGCCGAACGCGCCGAACAGGTCGACGTGCCCGAACAGCCCGAAGTCCGGTGCGGAGACCGGCGAGCCGGGCCAGCTCGGCGCCGAGCCGCCCCAGTCCTCCGCGGTCAGCCCGGCCGCCTCGTTGACGACCAGCGCGACCGCGGTGCCCGCCGCGATGCCGATCAGGATCGCGCCCCGGACGTTCCGGGCCAGCAGCACGAAGACGGTCAGCAGGGTGAGGGCGAAGATCAGCACCGGCCAGCCCCGCAGCTCGCCGGACGGGCCGAGCGAGAGCGGGGTGGGGCCGCCGGTGTGCACGAACCCGGCCTTGTGGAAGCCGATGATCGCCACGAACAGGCCGATGCCGATGGTGATGGCGTGCTTGAGCGGCAGCGGGATCCCGTTCATGATCTTCTCGCGCAGGCCGGAGACCACCAGCAGCACGATCAGCAGGCCGTAGATCACGCACAGGCCCATCGCCTGCGCCCAGGTGGTGTGCGGCGCCACCAGCGCGGATATCGCGCCCGAGACGGACAGGCCGGCCGCGACCGCCAGCGGCACGTTGCCGACCACGCCCATCAGGATCGTGGTGACGGCGGCGGCCAGCGCGGTGGCGGTGGTCAGCTGGGCGTGGCCCAGCTTGGCGCCGGTGACGTCCGCGCCGCTCAGGATGATCGGGTTGAGCAGGACGATGTAGGCCATCGCCATGAAGGTGGTGAGACCGCCGCGGATCTCGTTGCCCAGGGTGGAGCCGCGCGCGGAGATCTTGAAGTAGGCGTCGAGGGCGCCGCGCGGTGGTGTTTCGGGCGCGGTGGGGGCCGCGTCTTCGGTGGGGCCGGGCTCCGTGGAGGTCCGGGTCATGTCCACTCCCAAGGTTCATAGGGGGTTGGGGTGGGCGAGCCGACCTGAATGCCCGTCAGGTGGGGTACGCAGGGGGACTGGTTCGACTCACGGGTGGGGGTGGTGCGGCCGCCGGCCCGGCGTGGCTGGACGGCAGGACCCCGGGGAGCGACGGGGAGGACCGTGACGTCGTCCCCGGGGACGTTCTCGACCGGCCGTCAGAGCGTGTCGGTCAGGTGCTCCGGCCGCACCGGGATGCGGGTGAGCGCCTTGCCGGTGGCCTGGCGGATCGCGGCGACGATCGACGGGGTGGCGGAGACGGTGGGCGCCTCGCCGACGCCGCGCAGCCCGTACGGGGCGTTCGGGTCGGGCAGTTCGAGGATCTGCACCGGGATCGGCGGGGTGTCCAGGATGGTCGGGATCAGGTAGTCGGTGAAGGAGGCGTTGCGCACCTTGCCGTCCTTGACCACGATCTCCTCCATCACCGCGAGGCCCAGCGCCTGGGTGCAGCCGCCCTGGATCTGGCCGACCACCGAGAGCGGGTTGAGCGCCTTGCCGACGTCCTGCACGGCCGTCAGCTCGACCACCTTGACCAGGCCCAGCTCCACGTCCACGTCGACCACCGCGCGGTTGGCGCAGAAGGTGTACTGGACGTGGCCGAAGCCCTGCCCGGTCTCCTTGTCGAACGGGACGGTGGGCCGGTGGTGGTGTTCGCGGGTCTGCTCGACGGCGTCGTCCCCGAGCAGGTCGACCATGGAGATCAGCACGCCCGCCGAGGCCGAGACCACCTTGCCGCCCACCAGCGACAGGTCGGTCTGCGTCCAGCCGTAGCGGTGGCGCCCGCGCTCCAGCAGCTCGTGCCGCACCGCCTCGGCGGCGAGCTTCACCGCGCCGCCGGTCATGTACGTCTGCCGGGAGGCGGAGGTGGAGCCGGCCGAGCCGACCTCGGTGTTGGCCGGGTGGATGGTGACCTGCTCGACGCCCAGCTCGGTGCGGGCGATCTGGGCGTGCACGGTGACGCCGCCCTGGCCGACCTCGGCCATCGCGGTGTGCACCATGGCCACCGGCTCGCCGCCGATCACCTCCAGCCGGACCCGGGCCGTCGAGTAGTCGTCGAAGCCCTCGGAGAAGCCGACGTTCTTGATGCCCACCGAGTAGCCGACGCCGCGCACGATGCCCTCGCCGTGCGAGGTGTTCGACAGCGCGCCCGGCAGGGTCCGCACGTCCGGGTGCTCCAGGTCCAGCGGCGGCGGCAGCGGCATGTCCTTGACCCGCTGGAGCAGCTCGGCGACCGGCGCGGGCGCGTCGATCTCCTGCCCGGTCGGCATGAAGTCGCCCTGGGTGACGGCGTTCAGCTGCCGCAGCTCCACCGGGTCCATGCCGAGCGCCTCGGCCAGCCTGTCCATCTGCGACTCGTAGCCGAACGCGGCCTGCACCGCGCCGAAGCCGCGCATCGCCCCGCAGGACGGGTTGTTGGAGTACAGCGCGATCGCGTGCATCCGCACGTTCGGGATGACGTACGGGCCGTGGCCCAGCGAGGCGGCGTTGCCGACCACGGCGGGGGAGGCGGAGGCGTACGCGCCGCCGTCCAGCACGATCCGGCAGTCGGCGAAGACCAGCTTGCCGTCGCGGGTCGCGCCGTGCTCGTAGCGCATCCTCGCCGGGTGGCGGTGCACGTGCCCGAAGAACGACTCGTCGCGGGCGTACACGATCTTGACGGGCTTGCCGGTGTGCAGCGCCAGCAGGCAGGCGTGGATCTGCATCGACAGGTCCTCGCGGCCGCCGAACGCCCCGCCCACCCCGGCCAGCGTGAGCCGGACCTTCTCCAGCGGCAGGTCCAGGACGGGCGCCATCTGCTGGCGGTCCACGTGCAGCCACTGGGTGGCGATGTACAGGTCGACGCCGCCGTCCTCGGCGGGCACCGCCAGGCCGGACTCCGGGCCCAGGAACGCCTGGTCCTGCATGCCGACCTCGTACTCGCCGGACACGATCACGTCCGCCAGCGCCCGCACCTCGTCGGTCACGCCCAGGCCGGAGACCAGCTTCTGTTCGTGGCAGACGTTGCCGTAGGCGTGCGACTTGTACTCGTGCGGCTCGTGCACGTAGCCGTGGGTCTCCGGGTCGAGGCACTGCTCCTCGGTGGTGATCGGGGTCAGCACCTCGTACTCGACCTTGATCTTCTTCACCGCGCGGCGGGCCGTCTCCGGGTGGTCGGCCGCGACCAGGGCGATCGCCTCGCCGTGGTAGCGGACCTTGTCGATCGCCAGGGCCGGCTGGTCGGCGATCTCCAGGCCGTAGTACTTCTCGCCGGGGATGTCCTCGTGGGTGAGCACCGCGTACACGCCCGGGACCTTGAGCGCCTCCGAGACGTCGACGCCCAGGATGTTGGCGCGCGGGTGGGGCGAGCGCAGCGCCGTGCCCCAGAGCATGTCCTCGTGCCACATGTCGGAGGAGTAGGCGAACTCGCCCCTCACCTTCAGCGCGCCGTCCGGGCGCAGCGGGGAGCCGCCGATGCCGTCCTTGGACGCCTGGTTGATCTTCTGCAGGTTCTTCTGGCCCTGGATCGTCCGCGACGTCACTTCCGCACCTCCGCCGAGCACGTGCGGGCCGAGGCCAGCCGCACCGCGTCCATGATCTTCTCGTAGCCGGTGCAGCGGCACAGGTTGCCGGACAGCGCCTCGCGGATGTCCGTGTCGGACGGCTGCGGGTCGGAGGCCAGCAGGGCGTCGGTCTGCACCAGCAGCCCCGGGGTGCAGAAGCCGCACTGCACGGCGCCCGCGTCCACGAACGCCTGCTGGACCAGGCCCAGTTCGCCGTCCTCGCCGCCCAGGCCCTCCACGGTGCGCACCTCGCGGCCCTGCACCTGGCCCGCCGCCACCAGGCAGGAGCACACCGGCACCCCGTCCAGGTAGACCGTGCACGAGCCGCACTCGCCCTGCTCGCAGGCGTTCTTGGACCCGGGCAGGCCGACCCGCTCGCGCAGGACGTACAGCAGGGACTCGCCCTCCCACACGTCGTCGGCCTCCACCGGCTTGCCGTTCGCGCTGAACGTGACCCTCATGCCGCGCTCCTGATCTGCTTGCGATAGTCGTTCCAACACCACGTCAGGGTGCGCCGGGCCATCACGGCCAGCGCGTGCCGCCGGTACGCGGCGGTGCCCCGGACGTCGTCGATCGGGGAGGCCGCGGCCTTCACCAGCTCGCCGAAGCGCCGCACCACCTCCGGGCCCAGCAGCTCGCCCGACTCCCACAGGCCGCGCTCGGCGAGCACGCCCCGCAGGTACTCCTCGGCCTCCACCGCCCGGCGCGGCGTCGGCGCGGCCGAGCCGATGCCGGTGCCGACCGTGCCGTCCTTCGGGTGCAGCGCGAAGCCGAACGCGCAGACCGCGATCACCATCGCGTTGCGGGTGCCGATCTTCGAGAACTGCTGCGGGCCGTCCGCGACCGGGATCCGCACCGCGCGGATCAACTCGTCCGGCTCCAGGCCGTTGCGCTTCACCCCGAGGTAGAACTCGTCGATCGGGATCAGCCGCGACCCGCGCACCGACTCCGCCTCCACGAACACGTCCCGGCCCGCGGCCAGCAGCGCCGGGTGCGAGTCGCCGGCCGGCGAGGCCGCGCCCAGGTTGCCGCCGACACTGCCGCGGTTGCGGATCTGCGGCGAACCCACCGTGTGCGCCGCCAGCGCCAGGCCCGGCAGCGGACCCGACAGCTCCTCGATGATCCGGGCGTACGGCACCGCCGCGCCCAGCCGGACGGTCTCGCCGTCGCCGCTCCACTCGGCGAGCTCGGTGATGCGGTTCAGGTCGAGGATCGCGGATGGCCGGTGCACGTCGAAGTTCATCTCGACCATGACGTCCGTGCCGCCCGAGATCGGCAGCGCGGTGGGGTGCTCGGCCTTCGCCGCGAGTGCCTCGTCCCAGGTCGCGGGCCGAAGGAACTCCATGCGGGTTACTCCTCAAGTCGTCGCCGACGGACGCGGGCACCTGCGCCCTTGCCGGTGCCGGGGGCCCGGGGGCCCTCGGCACCGCGGTGCAGCCCGGCGGCGTGTTGGCAAGTGAACCGCTGTGACGGGGGCCACTGGCAGTCACTGATGGCATGAGGCCCGGCGGTGACCCGCACCACCGTCCTGTACGTTCCTCTAAGGTGGACGATCCTCCAGCTCAGGTCGGGCACACTGGGCCGTTCCACCCCGCGGTCCCACCCTCACAGACCAAGAAGGGCTGCCCATGCGCGTCCGCGACCTGCTCGCCCCCGGAGCCCCCCGACTGCGGCTGCTCGCCGGCGAGGACGAGCTCGACCGGCAGGTCACCGGAGTGATGACCACCGACCTCCAGGACCCCGGCCGCTACCTGCACGGCGGCGAACTCGTCCTCACCGGCATGCTCTGGCGCACCGCCCCCGTCGACTCCGAACGCTTCGTGCGCACCATCGCCACCGCCGGCGCCGCCGCCCTCGGCGCCGGCGAGGTCGAGGTCGGCCCCGTCCCCGCCGACCTCGCCGAAGCCTGCCGCCGCCACCGCCTGCCGCTGCTCGCCGTCCCCGACGACGTCGCCTTCGGCGCGGTCACCGAGTACGTCGGACGCCAGGTCTCCGCCGACCGCGCCGCCGACCTCGCCGCCCTGGTCGACCGGCACCGCCTGCTGGTCTCCGCCGCCGGCGCCGGCGGCCTCGACGCCGTCCTCGACCTGCTCGGCGGCGACCTCGACCTCGACTGCTGGGTGCTCACCCCCACCGGGCGCGTCGTCGCCGGCCCCGCCGACCGCCTGCCGGCCGCCGACCGCGACCAGCTCGCCCGCGCCCACCTCGCCGCCCAGCGCCAGCGCCGCCGCCCCCCGCACCGGGTCCGCCTCGCCACCGGCCCCTACTCGCTGCTGCCCGCCGCCGCCGAAGCGGACGCCGACACCTTCCTCGCCGACTGGATCCTCGTCGTCGCCGGCGACGTCACCGAGTGGACGCCCAAGCGCCAGCAGCTCGCCGAGAACCTGGCCCGCCTGGTCGCCGCCGAACGCACCCGCCGCGACGAGGGCCGCCGGCTGCGCCGCCGGATCGCCGACGAGGTCCTCGCCCTGCTCCAGCGCGACGCCGACCCCGCCGAGATCGGCCGCGCCCTGCACGCCTCCACCACCATGGCCACCCGCTACGAGGGCTCCACCGAGACCGCCGGCGACCAGCCGCAGTGGCTCGTGCTCTCCGCCGACGCCACCGGGCTGCCCGACGGCGCGCTGCGCCCCGTCCTCGAGGAGGCGCTCGCCGCCGCCACCGACCGCGCCCTGGTCGCCGCCCTCGGCCCCACCGGCGCCGTCGTCGCCCTGCCCGCCCTCGACACCGCCGTCCCCGCCGACGCCGTCCGCGCCCTGCTCGCCCCGCTCGAAGCCGGCCTCGGCTCCGAGGGCCGGATCACCGTCGGCGTCTGCGCCCCCGCCGCCGAGTCCGGCGGCCTGCGCGGCGCCCTCGAAGAGGCCCGGCACGCCCGCCGGATCGCCGCCGCCCGGGTCGGCCGGGTCTGCGTCGCCGGCCCCGAGGAACTCGCCTCCCACGTCCTGCTGCTCGCCGCCGTCCCCGACGAGGTCCGCCGCGCCTTCCGCAGCCGCCTCCTCGACAAGGTCATCGCCTACGACCTCGAACACCAGGCCGACCTGGTCCGCACCCTCGAAGCCTTCCTCCGCTCCGACGGCTCCTGGACCCGCTGCGCCGCCCAGCTCCACGTCCACGTCAACACGCTGCGCTACCGCATCGGCCGGATCGAGGAACTCACCGGCCGCGACCTCTCCCGACTCGAGGACCGCGTCGACTTCTACCTCGCCCTGGAACTCGCCTGAGCCGGGAGCGGAACGCGCGGCGGGCGGTGCCTCAGACGGCGACCCGGCGCTTGCCCCGCTTGCGGCGCGGGTACGGGAACAGCCGCGGCGAGCGCTTGGCGGCCACGTCCTCGACCCAGCCGAAGGCCAGCACCAGCAGGGCGAGCAGCGGGACGCCCACCACGAGGGTGAACCACTGACTGGTCAGCAGCCACTTCAGGTGCTCGTAGAAGAAGTCGACGTCCCACAGGTGGTCGATCAGCGGGACGGCGGCCACCAGCGCCGTCACGTGCCACAGGTAGACGCTGACGGCCCGCGAGTTGAGCAGGCTGACCAGCCCGTTCCAGCGTTCCAGCGGGGCCGGCCACCGCTCCCAGGACGGGCTGAGGTGCAGCAGCAGCGCGACGAAACCGAAGGACCAGACGGCCTGGGCGATCGGCCACGCCTCGATGTCGGTCGGCTGCGTCGGGTCGACCGGCCTGCTCTGCAGGTACCAGAAGCCCGCCACCATGACCAGCGGCGCCAGCGAGGGCAGGACGTACTGCGGGAGCCGCCTGAGCATCCCCTCCTGGTGCGCCATGCCGAGGATCCAGCAGGAGCCGAAGGTGGCGAAGTCGTTGACGGTCTCCCAGACCCGCTGGTAGACGAAGTCGTGCTCGACGAAGAACCCGTTCATCGCGATCACCAGCGCCAGCGGGGCCAGCAGCGTCACCACCGGGAAGCGCCGCAGCGCCCGCAGCATCAGCGGCGAGAGCAGCACGTACCAGAGGTAGGCCCGCAGGTACCACAGCGGTACCACGAGCTGGGTGGCCCAACCGGACTCCAGGTGCAGGTGCAGGCCGTGCAGCCCGTCCTCCGCGTACGGGGGAGTGCTGAGCGGCAGGAGCCAGAACGCCAGCTTCGCCCACCACCAGGTGGGGTGGCCGTCCGCGTCCGGGCCGCCGCCGTCGAGGACCTGCAGGGTGATCACGATGCCGCCGAACAGCCACATCGGCGGCAGCAGGCGGCGCATCCGCCCGCGGACCACGCCGAGGGCGGGACGGCTCAGCGAACGGGCCATCAGCGACCCCGCCAGCGCGAACATCACGCCCATCGACGGGAACAGCAGCGGCAGCCAGAACCAGCCGAAGTTGTGGTAGAGCACCACGCGGACCAGCGCCAGCGCGCGCAGCAGGTCCAGGTAGCGGTCCCGGCCGCCCCTGGGCGGCGCGGGAGCCCGCTGCTCCTCCTGCTGCGTCTCCGGCCCCGGGGCCGGGTCCGTGTCGTGGTCCCTGCGCCACTGCGCGGGGATGCGCAGCGCCATGGTGTCCTCGTGGCGCGCGAAGTTCTCGGGGACGCGCAGCGGGACGGTCTCCTCGTGGCGCCCGCGCTGTCCGGTGGGTGAAGTCATGTCACACCTCCACCGGCGCGGCGGAGACCTCGCCGGTGCGCCGGAGCTTCTGCCAGCGCAGCCTGCCACCGGTGAACGCGGTGATCGTGGACTGCAAGAGGACGATGTACATCAGCTGCCGGTAGACCACCTGCTGGAGCGGCAGGCTGATCAGGTGCCAGGGCTTCTCGCGGTCGAGCCGGAAGGCGTACCAGGACAGCACGGACTGGAGCAGGATGAAGCCGCCCCAGCTGGCGAGGGTGATCGGGGTGTCCGCGAACAGGACGCCGTACAGCAGGAAGAGGTCGACCAGCGGGGCCAGCAGCGGGGCGACCACGCCGAACAGCACGACCAGCGGCAGCCCGATCCGGCCGAAACGGCCGGCCGGCCCGCGGGAGACCACCGCGCGACGGTGCTTCCACATCGCCTGCATGGAGCCGTAGCTCCAGCGGTAGCGCTGCGACCACAGCTGCTGCAGGCTGGCGGGCGCCTCGGTCCAGGCGCGGGCGCGCTCGGCGTAGACGATCCGCCAGCCCTCGCAGAGCACCGCCATGGTGATGTCGGTGTCCTCGGCCAGGGTGTCGTCGCTCATCCCGCCGACGGCCTGCAGGGCCTCCCGGCGGAAGGCGCCGACCGCGCCGGGGATGGTCGGGATGACGTTGAGCACGTCGTACATCCGGCGGTCCAGGTTGTGGCCGAGGACGTACTCGATGTGCTGCCAGGCGCCGATCAGGCTGTCCCGGTTGCCGACCTTCGCGTTGCCCGCGACCGCCCCGATCCCCGGGTCGCCGAAGGGCTGGACCAGCTCGCGGACGGTGGACGGTTCGAAGACGGTGTCGCCGTCCATCATCACGACGATGTCGTACGAGGCGGCCGCCACACCGGCGTTCAGCGCGCTCGGCTTGCCGCCGTTGACCTTGCGGATCAGCCGGACGAACGGCAGGTCCATCTCCTCGACGATGTCCGCGGTGCCGTCCGTGGAGCCGTCGTCGATGACGATGACCTCGATCGGGTAGTCGCTGGCGGCCAGCGAGTTGAGCGTGTTGGCGATGCACTCCCGCTCGTTGTAGGCCGGGACGAGGACGGTCACCGGCTCGGTGACGGGTGGTCCCCAGGCCCCCTGTCGTTTGGAGCGGCGGGCGTGCACCGGGGCGAGCACGATCATCAGCGCGAACCGGCCGAAGTTCAGGAAGCCGACCAGGGCGAGCAGCCCGACCAGCAGCGGCAGGGTCACCACCGACACGTGGGTGGCCCAGATGAACCCCTTGCCCGCCCACAGTTGGAAGCCGTGCACCGGCACCATGGCGCTGGAGGCGCCGAGCGCGTCGGAGATGGTGGTGAAGCGGTAGCCCTCCCCCTGGAGCTTGACGATGATCTGCTCCAGCGCCTCGACGGTCTCCGACCGGTCACCGCCCGCGTCGTGCAGCAGGATCAGCTCGCCCGCGCCGGGCGTGGTGGGCATCGCGGCCTTGACGATCTCCGCCACGCCGGGGCGCTTCCAGTCGTCGGTGTCGCGGTCGATGAACGCGGTCAGGTAGCCGTGTGCGCCCACGTACTTGATGACCGGGTAGTTCCAGTCGTCCATCGCCGAGGCGTCCGAGGAGTAGGGCGGCCGGAACAGCGAGCTGTGGACGCCCGCGACGCCGGCCAGCGCCAGCTGGGTCTGAGCGAGTTCCCAGCTGATCCGGGTGTGCGACTGGTACACCAGGTCCGGGTGGGTGAAGGTGTGCAGGCCGATCTCGTGGCCGCCTGCGACGATCTGCCGGATCAGCTCCGGGTTGCGGGTGGTCATCGAGCCCGTCACGAAGAAGTCCGCGCGGATGCCGTGGGCCGCGAGCACCTTCAGGACCTTCGGGGTCCACTCCGGCGAGGGGCCGTCGTCGAAGCTCAGCACCACGGTCTTGTCGGGTATCCGGTAGCTCACCGGGTTCGCCTTCTTGTCACCGCGCGCGTCGATGACCGGGCCGCCCTTGAGCAGCGACTCGGGCACCGTCGTCTTGTCCACGGACTGGGCGATCCGGGTGTCGTGGAACACCTCGTTGGTGGCCAGGCCGCGCAGCACCAGCAGCGCGAGCAGGCACGCCAGCAGGGACAGCGGCATGAAGAAGCGCAACGGCGGCGCAGCCAGTCGTCGCGGCCTGAGCAGGGACTGCCGACGGCGCTGGTGGCGGGACAATGGCGCTCCTGGAGATGGGTGGTGCGGAGGTGCGGAGGTGCGGGAACGGCGGGTCGTCAGGAGTGCGCGGCCGACTGGCCCGAGGGCGTCGATGCGTGGACCCCGGTGGGGGATTTCGAACCGGACCGCGCGCCGCTCGGCTTCGTGCTGCCGGCCGGGCCCTTCGTGCCGGGCGCGGTGGAGCGTCCGGCCGTTCCGGTGGCGGACGGCGAGGGCGAGGGCGAGGGCGCCGCGGGGGCGGAGGGAGAAGGAGAGGGGACCGCGGGGGCGGACGGCGCCTGCGCGGGCTGTGCGGGCACCACCAGCGCCGGGGCGTCCGCCTGCATGCCGATCAGGCTGCCGCCCATGGCGACCGCCAGGACCGCGCCCACCAGGGAGACCGGCCAGCCCATGCCCCGCAGCAGGCGGCCGCGGAGGCCCGACTGGTCGACGAACACCGGCTCGGGGACCGGTTCCTCGAAACCGTCGTCATCGTCGTGTGCGTCGAAGTCGTCAGCGGAGGCGCCGGGTTCCCCCGGGCGCGCCGGTCCGCCTTCACGGGGGGTCATGACAGAGCGCACCTTGCAGCGCCTCTCAGTGCAGGGTACGTAGACCGCGGGAGCGTAGGTCGAACGCTAGACCACCCGCCAGGAGCGAATCAGGGCGGATGCCCGTTTTTGGCGGGATATGGCGCGGTGTTGTAATCGGATTGAGATGCCCGTGGGGGCATAACTGTAGGCGGACGACTGCGGACCGTTGAGCTTGGCGTATGCCTGTCAGGCGTCCGTCGGAATCCGGGCGGGGTCGGGGCGGTGTCGCTCGCACCCCCCGTTAGGATGACCGCCTCGTGCGGATCAGCTGCCGCCCCGGTGCCCAGGGGCGCGTCCAGGCGCCGCCGCTACGCCGCAAGGAGCCCGTGTGAGCCAGCCCCGCCGCATGCCCCGTCGCCGCGCGTGGAGCGTACTCGCCGTGCCGGCCCTGCTGTCGCTGCTCGCCGCCTGCTCCAGCGGCGGCGGAGCCGGAGCCGGGGACGGCGCGGCCACCGGGGGAGCGGGCGCGAAGGGCGGCGCGGCCGCGAGCGCCTCGCCGACCCCGACCGGCCCGCCCGGAACGCTGTTCGACTCCTTCCACTACACCGGGCCCGACGACCCCGCCTTCGCCGACCACGGCTGGGAGGCCCGCGACGGCGCGGGCGGCCCCGGGGTGAAGGACACCTGGAGCGCCACCGGAGCCTCCTTCCCCACCGACGCCGACGCCCAGGGCGGCCGGGTCCTGCGGCTGCGCTCGTCCACCGACGGCACCAAGCAGGGCACCAAGCAGGTCGAGGTGCAGACCACCGGCGCCCGGTTCCTCAACGGGACGTACGCCGCCCGGGTCTACCTCAGCGACAAGCCCGGCAGCGGCCGCAACGGCGACCACGTCGTCCAGACCTTCTTCCCGATCTCGCCCGAGGACTCCTCGGCGAACTACAGCGAGCTCGACTACGAGTACATGGCCAACGGCGGTTGGGGCTCCACCGGCCCGCAGCTCGACACCACCAGCTGGTTCAAGGCCGACCCGCCGGACCGGGTCACCCACGCCCTCAAGCAGCACCTGCAGGGCTGGCACCTGATGATGATCACCGCGGTGGACGGGAAGGTGACCTACTCGCTGGACGGCAAGGACCTGTTCACCAGCTCCGGCAAGTACGTCGCCCGCGAGAAGCTCGACGTCCACTTCAGCAACTGGTTCATCGACCTGCTGCCCTCCCTCGGGACGGGCCGCACCTGGGACATGAAGGTCAACTGGTTCTACCACAAGGCCGACGAGGCGGTGTCCCAGGTCGACGTCCAGAAGGCGGTGGACGGCTTCTACGCCGCCGGCACCGACTACGTCGACACCCTGCCGAAGCCCTGACCCGCCCGGGCCCGGCCGCCGGGTGGCGGCCGGGCCCGCGGGGGAGGGTCAGTGCTGGACGGGGATGACGCCGGTCAGCCAGGTGAAGACGCCCGGGATCATGGGCTTCCACACGTCGCTGCTGTGGGCGCCGTCGGTCTCCTGGACGGTGACCGCGGTGGGGGGCTTGGCGGCGGCCTTCAGGGCCTCGCCGGCTTCCAGGCCGTCGCCCTTGTTGCCGCTGATGTAGAGCGAGGTCCTCGGCGGGGTCTTGGCGGACTTGAGGATGTTGAGCGGGTTGGAGATCTCGCGCAGGTGCGGGTCCTTCGCGGTCAGCGACTTGTCCTCGACGGCCGGGTCGTTGTAGCCGGACAGGCTGACGCCGGCGCGGTAGCGGTCGGGGTGCTCCAGGGCGAGCTTCGCGGCGCAGTGGCCGCCGGCGGAGTAGCCGGCCACGGCCCAGCGGTCGGCGGAGGGGTCGGCGCGGAAGTTGTCGAGGACCATCCGGGGGACGTCGCGGGCGAGCCAGGTGTCCGCGTTGACCTTGCCGGGAACGTCGGCGCAGCCGGTGTCGGTGCTGTCGTCCAGCAGGGTGGTGCGCGGGGAGACCAGGATGAACGGGGCGACCTTCCCGCTCTGCATCATCGGCTTCAGCTGCTCGGACACCTTCAGGGTGCCGAACCAGGTCTTGGAGGAGCCCGGCCAGCCCGGCAGCAGTTCCACCACGGGGAAGGTCCTGTCCTTGTAGGCCGGGTCGTTGTACTGCGGGGGCAGCCAGACCAGCACCTCGCCGTCCACGCCGGAGATCTGGCCCTTGAGGTCGGTGGTCTGCACGTCGCCGGGCACCTTGGAGTCGTTGACCGGCTTGAACTGCTGGATCACCTTCTGGTGCTGGGCGTCGTTCCCGGGGCCACCGGCGCCCCCGCCGTCCGGCCCGGTCTGCAGGTTGGGCACCGCGCGGACGTGGTTGCCGGTGCCGAACAGGTCGTCCCAGCTGCCGTAGATCAGGTTGGCGTTGTTCACCAGGACGAACACCATGAGGACGGCCGTGATCTGACAGAACAGCAGCATCACGATCCTGGACAGCGCCTGGAAGGGCTTCGGCCCGCGGACCCTCCCCCACAGGAGGAGCGCCACCACGATCGAGACCGGCACCAGGACGATCGTGAGGAGGAGGAACGGGGTGCCTGTCAGCTGCATGTAAGTCTCTCGAATCGGGTCGTCCGGCCGTCCGGGGCAAGGTCCCCCGGTTCACGCATCACACTTGTCAGACTGCGTCACACACTCGATCAGTTGCTGTCGACACTCGCGGAAACCTGAGAGGAACATCACTTTTTCGTGAGAATCCGCTGGGTTTCCAGCGCTCAGTCTGCCAGTTCGTCCACGGCCCTCCGACCCCGGACCGCAACCTTTACCGAACCGAGGAGCATTCGTTCCGTGACCCGTGCCAGCGGCCCCGTCCGCCCCGTCCTGCCCAACCTGCTGGGCCTCGGCCCGCGCGCCGAGCGCCGTCGGCGCACCCTGCCCGCGGGGCTGCTGAGGCTCCCCACCATCGGGGTGGACATCGGCGGCACCAAGGTCGTCGCGGGCGTGGTCGACGGCGACGGCAACGTGGTGGAACGGCTGCGCACCGAGACCCCCGACAAGAGCAAGAGCCCCAAGGTGGTCGAGGACGTCATCGTCGACCTGGTCCTCCAACTCGCCGACAAGCACGACGTGCACGCCGTCGGCGTCGGCGCGGCCGGCTGGGTGGACGCCGCGCGTTCCACCGTGCTCTTCGCCCCGCACCTGAACTGGCGCGGAGAGCCGTTGCAGCAGGCGCTGAGCTCCCGGCTGCGCTTCCCGGTGGTGGTGGAGAACGACGCCAACGCGGCGGCCTGGGCCGAGTGGCGGTTCGGCGCCGGGCGCGGCGAGGACCACATGGTGATGATCACCCTGGGCACCGGGATCGGCGGCGCGCAGGTCCGCGAGGGCCACGTCGACCGGGGCAAGCACGGCCTGGCGGGCGAGTTCGGCCACATGCAGGTGGTGCCGGGCGGCCACCGCTGCCCGTGCGGCAACCGGGGCTGCTGGGAGCAGTACTCCTCCGGCAACGCACTGGTGCGCGAGGCCCGCGGACTGGCCGCCGAGGAGTCCCCGGTGGTGCAGCCGCTGCTGGCCCGGGCCGGCGGCACCCCGCTGGGCATCACCGGCCCGCTGGTCACCGAGGCGGCCCGGGACGGCGACGCCGTCGCCGTCGAACTGCTCTACGAGGTCGGCCGCTGGCTCGGCGTCGGCATCGCCAACCTGGCCGCCGCGCTCGACCCCGGCCGCTTCGTGATCGGCGGCGGCGTCAGCGAGGCCGGCGACCTGCTGCTCGGCCCCGCCCGGGACGCCTTCCGCCGCACCCTCACCGGCCGCGGCTTCCGCCCCGAGGCCGACATCGTCCACGCCGACCTCGGCAACGAGGCCGGACTGGTCGGCGCCGCGGACCTGGCCCGGCAGGTGGCCCGCCGCTTCCGCACCGTCAAGCGCCGCCGGGCGACGCTGACCTGACCCCGGAGGCCCGTGCCGCGCCGACCGGCGGCGCGGCACGGGACGTTGACGCGGCGTCAATGCCGCGTGAACGCGCCCCGGATGGCCGACACGCCTGTTGTCCGGTGCACGTCGGTTGTGGGAGAACGGGAGACCGACGCCGACCCAGGGAGGCCGCATGCGCGCCCGTACCCGTCCCGTCCCGCTCCTCGCGCTCGTCACCGCCGCCGCGCTGCTGGGCGCTCCCGCCCCCGCGGCGGCGGGGCAGTCGGGCCAGGCTCCGCCGGGCAAGCAGCCGGTCGCGGTCGGCTGGGGCGGCGCGGTGGCCAGCGTGGACGCCGACGCCACCGCCGCCGGCCTGGAGGTGCTGAAGCACGGCGGCAACGCGGTGGACGCCGCCGTCGCCACCGCCGCCGCGCTCGGCGTCACCGAGCCCTACTCGGCGGGCATCGGCGGCGGCGGGTACTTCGTCCACTACGACGCCCGCACCGGCAGGGTCGAGACCATCGACGGCCGGGAGACCGCCTCCCGGAGCGCCGACAGCTCGCTGTTCCTGGAGAACGGCACCCCGCTGCCCTTCAACGACGCGGTCACCAGCGGCCTGTCCGTCGGCGTCCCCGGCACCGCCGCGACCTGGGAGCGGGCCCTGCGCCGCTGGGGCACCCGCGGCCTGGACGAGGTGCTGCGCCCGGCCGAGCGGATCGCCGAGCGCGGCTTCACCGTCGACCAGACCTTCCGCGACCAGACCGCCGCCAACCAGGCCAGGTTCCAGGACTTCCCGGCCAGCCGCGCCCTGTTCCTGCCCGGCGGGCAGCTCCCGGCCGTCGGCTCCGTCCTCCGCAACCCCGACCTGGCCGCCACCTACCGCCAGCTCGGCCGCCAGGGCACCGACGCGCTCTACCGGGGCCCGATCGGCGCCGACGTCGTGCGCACCCTCCAGCACCCGCCCGTCGACCCCGCCTCCGGCCGCAACGCCCGCCCCGGCCGGGTCGACGCCGCCGACCTGGCCGCCTACCGGGTCCGCGAACAGGATCCGACCCGAGTGACCTACCGGGGCCTGGACGTGTACGGCATCGCGCCGTCCTCCTCCGGCGGGACGACGGTCGGCGAAGCGCTGAACATCCTGGCCCGCAGCAGCCGCGCCGACCTCGCCGACCCCGTCCAGTACGACCACCGGTACCTGGAGGCCAGCCGGATCGCGTTCGCCGACCGCAACCGCTGGGTGGGCGACCCGGCCGCCGTCCAGGTGCCGACCCGGCAGCTCCTCGACCCCGGCTACGCCGCCGCCCGGGCCTGCCTGATCGACCCGGCGCACGCCCTGACCAGCCCGCTCGCCCCCGGCGACCCGTACCACCCGGCGGCCTGCGCGGACAGCGGGCAGCCGGCCGCCGAACCGTACGAGGGGCAGAGCACCACCCACCTGACGGTCGCCGACCGCTGGGGGAACGTGGTCTCCTACACGCTGACCATCGAGCAGACCGGCGGCAGCGGCATCACCGTCCCCGGCCGGGGCTTCCTGCTCAACAACGAGCTGACCGACTTCGACTTCGCGCCGCTCACCCCCGGCGTCCCCGACCCGAACCTGCCCGGTCCGGGCAAGCGGCCGCGCTCCTCGATCTCGCCGACCATCGTGCTCAAGGACGGCCGGCCCTACCTGGCGCTCGGCTCGCCCGGCGGGGCGACCATCATCACCACCGTCCTCCAGGTGCTGACCGGCCGGGTCGACCGCGGGCTGACGCTGGAACAGGCCATCGCCGCGCCCCGGGCCAGCCAGCGCAACACCGCCGCCACCCAGGCCGAACCGGCCTTCCTGGCCTCGCCCGAGGCGGCGGAGCTCCAGGCGCTGGGCCACGTGTTCGCCGCCACCCCGGAGATCGGCGCCGCCACCGGCGTCGAACGGCTCCCGGACGGCCGCTGGCTGGCCGCCGCCGAACCCGTCCGGCGCGGCGGCGGCGCGGCGGGGGTGGTGGTGCCCGACCGCCGCTGAGCCGCCGTCAGCTGCCGGGCGCTGTCGGCGCCGGGCGGTATGTTCGGACGGGGTGCCCGGCCCGCGCGCCGGGGCCCCGTCCGTCCGCACCGCCGAGGGAAGGCCGCCGTGACCGTCCGCATCGCCACCTGGAACATCAACTCCGTCACCGCCCGGCTGCCCAAGCTGCTGGAGTGGCTGGAGTCCGCCGAGCCGGACGTGCTGTGCCTGCAGGAGCTCAAGTGCGCCACCGACGCCTTCCCCGCCGAGGCGGTCGCCGAGCTGGGGTACGAGTCCGCCGCGCACGGCGACGGCCGGTGGAACGGCGTCGCCGTGCTCTCGAAGATCGGCCTGGAGGACGTGGTCCGCGACCTGCCCCACCAGCCCGGCTACCTCGCCGAGGACGCGCTGCTGCCGGTGGTCGAGCCGCGCGCCGTCGCCGCGACCTGCGGCCCCGTCCGGGTCTGGTCGGTGTACGTGCCCAACGGCCGCGAGGTCGACCACGCGCACTATCGCTACAAGCTGGAGTGGATGGCCGCGCTGCGCGACGCCGTCCGCGAGGACGCGGCGGGCGAGCGCCCGTTCGCGGTCCTCGGCGACTTCAACGTCGCCCCCGCCGACGAGGACGTCTTCGACGTCGCCGCCTTCGAGGGCCTCACCCACGTCACCGCCCCCGAGCGCGCCACCCTCACCGCCCTCCAGGAGACCGGCCTGCGGGACGTCGTCCCCCGCGCCCTCAAGTACGACCGCCCGTACACCTTCTGGGACTACCGGGCGCTGGCCTTCCCGAAGAACCGCGGCATGCGGATCGACCTGACGTACGCCAACAAGCCGTTCGCGGAAGCCGTCACCGACAGCTACGTGGACCGCGAGGCCCGCAAGGGCAAGGGGACGTCGGACCACGCGCCGGTGGTGGTCGACCTCGACCTGTGAGGTCTCTCAGGAGACCGGCGCGCCGAGGAGCGCCGGCAGCACGTTCCGCAGCACCGGGTTGGTGTTGACGCGGTCCAGGGCCGCCCAGGCGTACACCGCCAGGGCGAGCACCCGCAGCGGGTCGGCCTCCTCGTGCTCCACTCGCCGGAGCGGGTGCGGGCCACCGTCCGCCCGTCCTCCAGCAGTCCGGCCAGCGGCCGGCCGGCCAGGTTCAACGACCAGTCCTCCGGGCCGTTGATCGTCGGCAGGCCGAAGGCGTCCCTCTCCGGTTTCCGCCGGTGCAGCAGCAGTTCGCCGAGCGGTGTGTCCGTCTTCGTCGTGATGTGTTCCAGCGGTCCGAACCGCATCGTGCCCCCCTGCGGGTGAAAACTCGCAGGCAGAGGGTGGCCGGCGAAGATCCGCGCGTCAGTATTCTCCGAGTGTATAGACGCGGAGTGTACGCGCGGCGTACGCTCCCGCCATGAGCGTTCCACTCACCCTGCTCGGGCTCCTCGAACGCGAGCCCAGCCACGGCTACGACCTCAAGCGCGACTACGACGCCTTCTTCGGGCGCGGGAAACCGCTGCCCTTCGGCCAGGTCTACGCGACCCTCGGGCGGCTCGCCCGGGACGGGAAGGTGGTGGTCGGCGACCCCGAGGCCGGCGACGGGCCGGACCGCAAGCGGTACGTGATCACCGAGGCGGGGGCCACCGAGTTCGAGGACTGGCTGAGCGAGCCGGTCGCCGCCGAACCCCACCTGCAGACCGTGCTGTTCAGCAAGGTCGTGCTCGCCCTGATGCTCGGCCGCGACGCCGAGCGCTACCTCGACACCCAGCGCGCCGCCCACCTGAAGCGGATGCGCGAACTCACCGAGGTCAAGCGCTCCGGCAGCCTGGTCGACGCCCTGCTCGCCGACCACGGCCTGTTCCACCTGGAGTCCGACCTGCGCTGGATCGACCTCACCGCCGCCCGGCTCGACGCCCTCGCCGCGGAGGTGGCCAAGCGATGACCGCACCCCTGATCGAGGCCCGCGCCGTCACCCTCTCCTTCGGCGAGACCCCCGCCCTGCGCGGCGCCGACCTGGCCGTTGACGCCGGCGAGATCCTCGCCGTGATGGGCCCCTCCGGTTCCGGCAAGTCCACCCTGCTGCACTGCCTGGCCGGCATCCTCGCCCCCGACGGCGGCGAGATCCACTTCGACGGCCGCCGGATCGACCGCCTCGGCGAGCAGCAGCGCAGCGCCCTGCGCCGCGACAGCTTCGGCTTCGTCTTCCAGTTCGGCCAGCTCGTCCCGGAGCTGAGCGCCGAGGAGAACGTCGCCCTGCCGCTGCTGCTCGGCGGCGCCAAGCGCGCCGACGCGCTGGCCCGGGCCCGCGCCTGGTTCCCCAGGCTCGGCCTGGACGGGCTGGAGGGGCGCCGCTCCGGCGAGCTCTCCGGCGGCCAGGCCCAGCGCGTCGCCCTGGCCCGCGGCCTGGTCGCCGAACCGCGCGTGCTGTTCGCCGACGAACCCACCGGCGCGCTCGACTCGCTCACCGGCGAACACGTGATGGACCTGCTGGTCGACTCCGCCCGCGCCCAGGGCACCACCGTCGTCCTGGTCACCCACGAGGCCAGGATCGCCGCCTACGCCGACCGCGAGGCCATCGTCCGGGACGGCCGCGCCACCTCGCTGAGCGGACGGGTCGCCGGATGATCCGCCTCGGCCTGCGCCTCGCCGTCAGCGGCGGCCGCGAAGCGCTGCTGCGCCTGCTGGTCACCGCCGCCGCCGCCGTCGCCGTCGGCGTCGGACTGCTGCTCACCACCCTCGCGGCCGTCAACGCCGTGCACACCCAGAACGGCCGCTACGCCTGGACCAACACCGGCTTCGTCGCCGACGCCGAGACCGCCCCCGCCGATCGGGAGGCGGCGGGGACGACCTCGGACGGCAACGCGCCGCTGTGGTGGATGATCCGGCGCGACAGCTTCCAGGGGCAGCAGATCGGACGCGTCGACCTCGCCCCCACCGGCCCGACCGGCGTGCTCCCGCCCGGGGTGGACCGGCTGCCCGCCGACGGCGAGTACTACCTGTCGCCCGCACTGGCGAAGCTGGCCGACGCGGTGCCCCCGGAACAGCTCGCCGACCGTTTCGGCGGCCACCGGATCGGCATCCTCGGCAAGGACGCGCTGCCCGGCCCCGACAGCCTGGTCGCGTTGGTCGGCCGGACCCCGCAGGAGCTGTCGGCGATCCACGGCGCGGTGCGGGTCACCCGGATCGTCACCACCCCGCCCGACCGCTGCGACGACTGCCCGATCGGCATCCAGTCCAGCGGCGTCACGCTGATCCTGACCGTCGTCACCGGCGCGCTGGTCTTCCCGCTGCTGATCCTGATCGGCACGGCCACCCGGCTGAGCGCCACCCAGCGCGAGCGCCGCTTCGCCGCGATGCGGCTGGTCGGCGCGACGCCGCGGCAGGTGGCGGCGGTCTCCGCCGTCGAGTCCGCGCTCGCGGCCGCGGCGGGCGTGCTGCTCGGCTTCCTGCCCTACCTCGCGCTGCGCGGCCGGGTCGCCGGGATGGGGCTGACCGGGTACCGCTTCTACCCCTCCGACCTCGCCCTGACGTTCCCGCAGATCGCGGTCGTCGGCCTGGGCGTGCCGCTGGCGGCCGTCGTCGCCGCCCGGATCGCGCTGCGCCGGGTGCGGATCTCCCCGCTCGGGGTCAGCCGCCGGGTCACCCCGAAGCCGCCCCGGGCCTGGCGGGTGGCGCCGCTGCTGGCCGGGCTCGCCGAGCTGGTGTTCCTGCTGGTCCGGCACCCGGAGTCGATCCCGGGCCAGGTGCGGGGGTACCTCTCCGCGTTCGGTCTGATCATGATCGGCATCGTGCTCTCCGGCCCCTGGCTGACCGGCCGGGCCGCCGCCCTGCTGGCCCGGCGCACCCAGCGCCCGGCCACGCTGATCGCGGCCCGCCGGCTCGCCGACAACCCCACCGCCGGGTTCCGGGCGGTCAGCGGGCTGGTGCTGGCCCTGCTGGTGATGACCGCGACGATCGGGATCATCACCACCATGACCGACGAGCGCGGCCGGGTCGAGGGCGGCCCGCAGTTCGACAACGTGCTGACCAACAGCCTCAGCGAGGGCCGCACCCCCGAGGGCCTGGACCGCAGCGCCGGCCCGCCCGCGCCGCCCGGGCTGACCGCCGGCCTGCTGGCCGTCCCCGGCGTGCGCGGCACGATGCTGGTGCACCCGCTCGATCGGGTGGTGCCGGTCCGCGCCGGGGACGAGACCGAGGCCTCCGAGGTGGTGGCCTGCCCGGACCTCGACGCCGTCGGGGTGTTCGGCCACTGCGAGCCGGGAGCGGCCACCGCCTACCTGCCGTCCGTGCTGGCGGGCTTCCGCGACTACTCCGACACCGCGTGGCCCCCCGCGCCCTACACCGCCGAGCAGGTGGCGGCCCTGCCGGTGGTGAGCGTGGTGGTCGCCACCGACGGCTCGCGGGCCGCCGTCGAGCGCGCCCGGACGATGGTGGACGCCGCCTACCCGACGAACCGGCAGTCCCACACCCTGGCCGAGGGGCGGAAGGAGTCCGGCGCCGAACTGCAGGGCTTCCAGCAACTGGCGAAGGTGGTCATCCTGGCGACCTTCCCGATCGCGGGCTGCAGCCTGGCGGTCAGCGTGGCCGCCGCGCTCGGCGAGCGCAAGCGGCCGTTCAGCCTGCTGCGGCTCAGCGGGGTGCCGCTGGCGATGCTGCGGCGGGTGGTGCTGATGGAGTCCGCGGTGCCGCTGCTGGCGGTCTCGGCGGTGGCGATCGGCACCGGACTGCTGGCCGCCGACCTGTTCCTGCGCTCCCAGCTCCAGTACACGCTGCACTCGCTCGGCACCGGCTACTACCTGGCGGTCGCGGGCGGGCTGGCCGGGGCGCTGGCCGTCATCGGCGCCACCCTGCCGCTGCTGCGCCGGATCACCGGGCCGGAGACCGCCCGCAACGAGTAGCCCCTCCCGGGGGGAGGCCGGACCGGAGGGCGCGCCCGCGACGGGCGGGCCCTTCCGGCGCTCCGGCGGCGGGCCCCGCGCCTGGGGCCCGCCGGGGCGGGGCGGGGTGAGGAGGGGCGAGGAGGGGCGGGGCGGGACCGGCGCCGTGCTCCGGCGGGCCGTACGTCGTTCGGGTCCGGACCATCGATCGGACCCGAACGGCCTTGCGAGTTCGCCGGGTCGGGCGGCACTGCCTAGCGTGGGCGGCAACCGGGAGTAGCGGCACGAACACGGAGCCGCTGTTCCAACCCCGATCCCCTGGAGGTACGGCATGCGCCCGACGCGCACCGCCGCCGCCGCACTGCTCGGCACCACCGTCCTGCTCGGCCTGGCCGGCACCGCCCCCGCGTCCGCGAAGGGCAGCGAGCCCGCCTGGGTCTCTCCCGCGCAGGCCCAGCCCGGGCAGTCGGTCTCGGTCAGTGTCACGTGCGCGAGCAGCACGGAGAAGACAGTCACCGCGACCTCACTGGCCTTCGCCGGCGGCTCCACCACGCTCCGAGTCGGCCCCGACGGCAAGTACTCGGGCAGCGCCACCGTCATCTCCGAACAGGAGATGGCCGCGGCCGCCGCCAAGCGCACCACCACCGACTCGTCCTGGGGCATCGACGGCAAGTGCCCCAACGGGGACGGCTTCGTCGGTGCGGTGGCCATCGCGGCCGCCGGCGTGAGCGGCGCCACCAGCGGCGCCACCAGCGGCGCGGCCGCCGGGGCCGGCGTCTGGGAGGGCGCCCAGATCCCGCACGGCGGGGTGGAGACCGGCCTGGGCGGCTCGGTCGGCATGGACGGCACCCGACTGGCCGTCGGCGCCGCGCTGGTGGGCTCCGGCATCGGCGGGTTCTGGCTGCTGCGCCGCCGAGGCGCGGCCACCGGCCGGGCCTCCTGAGCAGCCGTCCGGTACGCGCCCACCGTACCGGGCAGGCCGCGCGTCCCACGCGGCCGACGGCACGAGGAAGGGCGGCACCCGCGAGGGTGCCGCCCTTTCGCGTCCCGCCCTCCCGCACGCTCAGGAGGCGGCGCGCTCCACGCCGCGGCCGCGCTCGGCGCCGTCGCTGCGCTCCACGCCGCCGGTGCGCTCCAGGGTGCCGACCGTCAGCAGGTACTGGCCGGCCAGGTACGTCGCCATGATCAGGAAGCCGTGCGCGGGCAGGTGCCGCCAGTCCGCCAGGTCGGTGGCGATCAGGGTGTCGGAGAACAGGAACAGCGCCCCGCCCAGCCCCGCCCGCACGTTGACCTGCGAGGCGGTCACCGCGGTGGAGGCCAGCAGCAGGCTGTACAGCGCCACCGGGACGCGCATCCCCGCGTCCAGGTCGGGCCAGAGCAGCACGATCAGCGCGGCCCAGAGCACCGCGTAGCAGCCCGCGAGGAGCAGCGCCCGGCGGCGGTCGGCGAACGCGCCCAGCTTGACGAACATCGTCACGTAGCAGGCGTGGCCGGCCGCGAACGAGCCCATCCCGGCCAGGAACGCCACCGCCCCGCCGATCTCCAGCAGGATGTCCCCGCCCGCCCCGAACAGCAGCGCGGGGACGAGCAGTTTCGGCGTGCCGGGCTTCGCGAGGGCCCACACCCAGCCCGCCAGCAGCGGCATCAGCAGCGGCTTGGTGCCGTACTGCAGGGGCTTGATCCCGAAGACGATCGCCAGCAGGTGCGCGGCCGCGACGACGGTGAAGGCGATCAGCAGGGCCCGCGCGGTGCGCGGGTCGCGGAGGGAAGTCATGCGGCGGCACTCTCCGGTCCGGTGGCGGCGGTGGTCTCGGTGCGGGGCGCGGGGTGCCAGCCGGGCCCCTTCGTCAGGTGCCGCAGCCGGTCGCCCCAGGTGCTCGCTCCCCGTATGTCCCGGGCGATCGAGGCGTATTCGTGGGTGGCGACCCGCAGGGGGTTGAAGGTGCCGATGTTCTTGGTCAGTCCGTACACCGGGCGCTCGGCCTCGGCCGCGAACGAGCCGAACAGCCGGTCGAAGACGATCAGGATGCCGCCGAAGTTGCGGTCCAGGTAGCCGCCCTGGGAGGCGTGGTGGACCCGGTGGTGCGAGGGCGTGTTGAACAGGTACTCGACCGGGCGGGGCAGCCGGCCGATCCGCTCGGTATGGATCCAGAACTGGTACACCAGGTTCGCCGAGGAGCAGAACGCCAGCGCCGCCGGGTGCACGCCCGCCAGGACCATCGGCACGAAGAACACCCAACTGGTGGCCGAAGTCCAGGGCTGGCGCAGCGCGGTGGACAGGTTGTAGTGCCGGCTGGAGTGGTGCACCACGTGGCAGGCCCACAGGATCCGCACCACGTGGTGGCCGCGGTGCGACCAGTAGTAGAAGAAGTCCTGGGCGAGCAGCATCAGCGGCACCGTCCACCACAGCACCGGCACCCGCAGCGGCGTCAGCTCGTACAGGAACGAGTAGACCGCCACGATCGGGATCTTCCAGCCCGCGTCGAACAGCAGCGAACCCAGGCCCATGGTCAGGCTGGTCGCGGTGTCCTTCGCGGCGTACCCCTGTTCGTCCTCGTCCGGATGGAACCGGTACGAGACCAGCTCCAGGACGGTGAGCAGCACGAAGGCCGGTATCGACCAGAGCACGACATCGGGCAGGTGTGGCATGCCCGGAACCCTAGGGGACCGCGGCGACCTGCGGAAGAGGTTGTTACCGGCGCGTACTGCCCGGTTCGGCGTCTAGGCTTGGCACGACATGGAGCGGCAGCGAGCAGCCGTCGAAGTCGCTGCGGCGGCCGGCGGATCGGGGACGGGGCGCACGGGCGGAGCCGGACGGCTCGCCGACCAGGCGCGCCCGCGGACGCGCTCGCAGGCACGCCCGCAGGACCGTCCGGGCGCCGAAGTCGTCGCGGCCGCCGAGGAGTTGGCCGCCCGGTTCGCCGCCGCCGAACCCGCCGAGGCGGACCTGCTGGCCAGCGCGGTGTTCGGCGCGTACGGGGCCAGGCACCTCGGCGGGGCGCCCCGGCAGGCCGAACCGGCGCCCGGCACCAGCTGGTGGCACGGCCCCACCGTCCACCACAGCACCTCGCCGCTGTTCCGACCGCTCGGCTACCGCCGGATACGCCGGGAAGCGCCCGTCCAGGCCGGCACCCGCCCCACCGGCGGCGGCCGGCACCGCAAACCCGAACGCCCGGACGCCGCCGGCGAAGTGCGCACCGCCGCCCGGCTGCTGATGGCCCACCCGCTGGTCACCGCCGACGGACCGCACGGCGCCGGACTCGCCCTGATCCGCCGTCACGCCGAGGTGCTCGCCGAACGCTTCCGCGCCCTGCTCGGCTACCGGCTCACCCTCGGCCCCGCCCACGCCCGCCTGCACAAGGGCCCGCTGCCCGGCCGCCCGCTGCCCGGCCTCGACCCCGCCGGGTACGCCGCGCTCGCCCGCGCCCTGGCCGGCGCCGTCCCGCCCGCCGCCGCCCCGCCCGCCGTCCGCGCCCTGCTCGACGACTGGCGGCCGCCCGCCGCGCTCGCCGCCGACCTGCTCACCGCGCCCCCGCTGCCCGCCGCCGGACCGGAGGTGACGGTCCGCCGACTGCTCGCCGAGACGCCCGTCGTGCTCCACCACGACCTCGCGCCCGCCGAACGCGCCCACCTGCTCGCCGCCGCCCCCGCCGAGACGGAGCGGTTCGCCGAACTGCTCGGCCTCACCGCCGAGATCCGCGCCGAGGGCGTCGCCCTGCTCGACCCCGCCGACGAACTCACCGACCTCGCCCTGCCGGGCCCCGGCACCCTCGCCCAGGCCGCGCTGCTGCTCGCCGAACGCCTGGTCGAGGACCTGCGTCCGGTCGGCACCGACACCCCGCCGCCCGCCGTCCTGGTCCCCGACGCACTGATCGACGGCACCCTCGGCGACATCACCGACGACTACGGCATGAGCGCCGGCTGGGACGCCGGCTACCTCGCCGACCTCGCCGCCTTCCGCCGCGACGCGCTCGACCTGCTGCACCGGATGGGCCTCGCCGCCCCCGCCGGACGCACCTGGCTGCTGCGCGCCCCCGCCGCCCGCTACGCCCCCCGCGCCGAACCCGAGCCCCCCGCGGGCAGCGGTCGGCACTCCCGCCCGGCGACCGTCCCCGCGCCGGGGCGGGAACGGGACCGGCAGGGCGTGTAGGCCCTGCCCGGGTCCAGCGCCGGGTTTTCAGTGCCGGGTTCAGCGCCGGGTTTCAGTAGGTGAGCGGGTGGACGCGTTCGGCGACCGGACGGAACTCCTGGACCGTCCCGTCGTACCGGACGCGCTGGCCCTGGTGCAGGAAGCGGTGCTCGTCGGTGTCGGCGAGGACCGAGTCGTAGTAGACGGCGACGTCGGGGCCGCCGGTGTCCGGGGCGATGTAGCCGTAGCCGTGGCGGGGGTCGAACCACTTGACGGTGCCGGTCTCCATGGCGGGTCTCCCTTCGAGCCGGTCACCCTCAGTATCGGCCGGAGGCCCGGCGCCCACCACCCGCCCGGCTCAGCGGCCGCCCTGGCCGACCGCCCGAGCCGACTCGCTCTGGTGGCGGACGGTCTCCACCGTGGCGCCGACGCCGAGCGAGCCCAGCGCGACGGAGGCCGCGACGGCGGCGCAGGCGAGCAGGCGGCGGTGGCGGCGGGGCAGCGGGAAGCGCGGATCCTGGGCCGACGGGAGAGTGCGGGCGTTCATGGCAGAGAGCCTGACAGGGAGGTGTTACGCGGTCGCGAAACGCGGGTGAAGTCTGGAAGGGATCTCGGCGTCGGAACCTCCGCTCCCGCATCCGCGCAGGTCGAACGGCTGATCGGCGACGCGCGTAGCGGCCCGGGCGGCCGTTTCCATGGCGAACTCGGGCCAGAGGAGCGGGAGTTGCCACCCCGACCGGACGCCGCCGGGGGCGCCGGGCCGCACCGGTGGGCGGCCCGGCGGCCGGTTCACTCCTGCGGGCGAGACCGCTCGGGGTAATCCTCGCCGACGCTCGCTCCGACCGCGTCCCGCAGCCCGTGCGCGGGGTGGGAGCGCGGGCGCCCCGCCGCCGGGTCGGTGCGCAGTTCGCGCACCAGGGCCACGCACAGTCCCAGCATGACCAGCACGAACGGCAGCGCCACCAGGACGGTGGCGTTCTGCAGCGCCGTCAGCCCGCCCGCCAGCAGCAGCGCCGCGGCCACGCCCGCCATCAGCACGCCCCACACCACCACCAGCCAGGTGCGCGGGTGCAGGGCGCCGCCGGAGGATAGCGAACCGAGCACCAGGGACGCCGAGTCGGCGGAGGTGACGAAGTACAGCATCACCAGCAGCACCGCGACCACGCTGGTCACCGCGCCCAGCGGCAGCGACTTCAGCATCTCGAACAGCCCGGCGTCCGCGCCCTGCGGGATGGTCGCCACCAGGTCGGCCGCGCCGGTCGCCTGCAGCCGGATCGCCGAACCGCCCATCACCACGAACCACACCGCCGTCGCCCCGCTGGGCACCAGCAGCACGCCCACCAGGAACTGGCGCACCGTGCGGCCCCGGGAGATCCGGGCGATGAAGGTGCCGACGAACGGCGCCCAGGACAGCCACCACGCCCAGTAGAAGATCGTCCAGGAGCCCAGCCAGTCCTCGTCCGTGAACGCCCCGGTCTGGGTGGCGAACACCGCCAGGTCGGACAGGTAGCCGCCGACCGTCGAGGGCAGCGCGTCCAGCACGAAGACCGTCGGGCCGACCACGAACACGAACACCATCAGCAGGCAGGCCAGCACCACGCTGGTGGTCGACAGCCACTTCACGCCCCGGTGCACGCCCGACATCGCCGACAGCACGAACGCGCTGCCCAACGCCGCGATCACCACCAGCTCGACGCCCTCGGTGGCCCGGACGTCGGTGACGTAGCCCAGACCGCCCGCCACCTGGATCGCGCCCAGGCCCAGGCTGGTCGCCGAACCGAAGACGGTCGCGAACAGCGCCAGCAGGTCGACCAGCCGGCCCTGCCAGCCGTTCGCCCCGCGCTCGCCGATCAGCGGCACGAACGCCGCGGAAATCCGGTTGCCCCGGCCCTTGCGGAAGGTGGTGTACGCCAGTGCCAGGCCGCTCACCGCGTAGATCGCCCACGGGTGCAGCGTCCAGTGGAACAGCGAGAACTCCAGCGCCCGCTGCGCCGCCGCCGGGCTCTGCGCCACGACGCCGGAGCCCGGCTGGGGCTGCGCGTACAACTGCAGCGGCTCGCCGACGCCGTAGAACAGCAGGCCGATGCCCATGCCGGCGGAGAACATCATCGCGATCCAGGCCATCGTGGAGAACTCCGGCTGCTCGCCGTCCCGGCCCAGCGGGATCCGGCCGAAGCGGCCGGCCGCCAGCACCACCGCGAGCAGCAGGAACACGTCCGCGGCGACCACGAACAGCCAGCCGAAGTCGTGCAGCACCCAGGCCAGCGCCGAGTCCGAGACCCGGCCCAGCGAGTCCTCCGCGAACACGCCCCAGGCCACCACCGCCAGCACGGCGACCGCGCCGACCCCGAACACCACCCGGTCCAGCGGGAAGGCGTCCTCGTCCGGCGCGGGGGGCTGACGGTCCGTCGGGGGTTCAACAGGAGTGGACATAGCAGGAACTATGTCCACGGAGCGGACCTCGGATCGGCGCGGCACGCCGGGACGCGGCGGCCGGCGGACCGGGCCGGCGGTCGCGGCGGCGGCTCAGACGGGCAGCGGTGGCGGCGGCTCGTACGGTGTCAGCACCAGCCGGACCATGTCCTCCAGCCGGGTGCGGGCGTCGTCCAGCGTCGTGCGGCCCGTCACCCAGGCCGTCAACTCGCCCTGCCAGGCGTGCCCCACCATGTGCCGCACCAAGTCCCCCGAGGCCGGCGGGACCTCCGGCATCACGGCCCCCAACGCCGCCCGGTCCGCCCGGGCCAGGCCCTGCAACGCCTCACTGGCGAACGGGTCCGTCGACGTCGCCACCGCCACCCGCAGCCGGGCCAGCTCCGGCTGCCGCTGGTACGCCCGCATCCCCCGCCGCACGAACCGCACCGCCCGCTCGGTCGGCGAGGCGCCGCGCCCCGCCCCCACCTCGCCGACCAGGTCGGCGAGCAGCAGTCGGTGCCAGTCCGCTATCGCGGCGGCGAGCAGGTGGTCCTTCGACGAGAAGTACCGGTACGCGGTACCGAGGGCCACGCCAGAACGCTCCGACACCTGTTTCATCTGGAGCCGTTCCACGCCGATCTCGGTCACCAGGGCCAGGGCGGCGGACAGGAGGGAGCCGCGGCGTTCGAGCTGACGGGGGGACATCGCCTCCACCGGACGAGGTGACAGGTCAACCTTGGTCACCCGAACCATGATACGGGGCGGCCACTCGCGGCGGTATGACGCGGCAGATCACCAGTGGGTGACAAGGACAGCGCACCAGTGGGTGACAAGGACAGCGCACCAGTGGGTGGCAAGGGCTCGGTAGCCCGTCGGCCCGTCAGCCCGTCCGGGAGGGCTGCGGGCGCAGTTCGCGCAGCAGCGTCTCCTGCACGGCCGAGGCCACCAGCACCCCGTCCCGGTCGTAGAACTCGCCCATCGCCAGCCCCCGGCCGTCCGACGCCGACGGGCTGCGCTGGGCGAACAGCAGCCACTCGTCGGCGCGGAACGGGCGGTGGAACCACATCGCGTGGTCCAGCGAGGCCAGCGCCACCCGGGGCTCCTCCACCCGGTGCACCCGGTGCGGTTGCAGGTGCAGCGCCGCGGTCGAGGCCAGCGTCAGGTCGGACAGGTAGGTCAGTGCGCAGACCTGGAGCAGCGGATCGTCCCCCGGCAGCGGGTGGTCCGTCCGCAGCCAGACGAACTGCTGCGGGACGCCCGGCAGTTCCGGCGGCAGGCCGGGTGCGTCCGCCGGGACGAAGCGCATCCGCAGCGCGCGGAAGACCGCCGCGTTGGCGAACTCCTCCGGGGCGTCCCGCTCCCAGGCCAGGTACGGGTCCGGCAGCTCCTCCGGGCCCGGCACCGGCGGCATCGTGCGCTGCCGGTCGTCCGCCGCCTCCGGGTGCTTGAACGACGCCGACATGGTGAAGATCACCTCGCCGCGCTGCACCGCGGACACCCGCCGGGTCGCGTACGAGAAGCCGTCCCGGGCCCGGTCCACCTGGTAGAGGATCGGGCAGCGCGGGTCGCCGGGGCGCAGGAAGTACCCGTGCAGGCTGTGCACTCGGCGGGCCGGCTCCACCGTGCGCCCGGCCGAGGTCAGGGCCTGGGCCGCGACCTGGCCGCCGAACGCGCGCAGCGGGGCGCCCGCGTGGCAGCGTCCCCGGAACAGGTTCTCCTCCAACTCCTCGATGCCGAGCAGCTCCGCGAAGGAGCGCGGCCCGGGGGAGGGAGCGGGGGGCGGGGCGGCGGGGGCGATCACCCGGCTCATGCTAGAACACGTTGCAATGGGCGGGGATTGTGGCACCGGTCACACGCGGGCGAGGCGCCGGACGGGGGCCGTCGAGGGAGGAGGTCGGCGCGGCGCCCCGGAACCCGGCTTGCCGTACTCGGCGGCTTACCGTCCACCCGCGGGACGGCGGACGGCGGGCGGCGAGGAACGGAGCGGAGCGGAGCACGACACGGCCCCGGTGACGGCGATCCGGAACGCGGACCCGGCGCGGGGCAGGCGCGCCCGGACGGGCTCAGAACTGCGGGACCTCGCCGTCCTGCCCCGGGGAGTGGTCGGCGGTCGGGCGGGCCTCGGCGAGGGGGGCGTCGGGCCGGGGCGGGGCGGTGGTGAGGGCGGCGGGGCTGTCCGGGACGGCGGTGAGGCCGGGCGGGAGGAGCAGGTCCGCGCCGGAGGGGGGTGCGGCGACGGCCCGCCACCAGGGCTTGGCGGTGGGCGGGGCCGCGGGCTCGAAGGGCCGGCCGGGGCGGGGCAGCGCGAGCGTGACGTCCGCGTCCCGGGCGGCGGCGACGGTCCGCTCGGCGGGCTCCTCCCACGGGTGCGGGGCCAGGTCGAAGGTGCCCCAGTGGATCGGCAGCAGCACGTCGCCGCGCAGGTCGCGGTGGGCCTGCACGGCCTCCTCGGGCGTCAGGTGGACCTCGGGCCAGTGCTCGGAGTACGCGCCGACCTGCATCATCGTCGCGTCGAACGGCCCGAAGCGGTGGCCGATGTCGGCGAAGCCCGGGAAGTAGCCGCTGTCGCCGCTGTGGAAGATCCGCTGCCGCTTGCCCTCCACCACCCAGGACGACCACAGGAACTTGCCGCTCGGCCGGGGCCCGCGCGAACAGTAGTGCCGGGCCGGGGTGGCGGTCAGCCGCAGGCCGTCCAGCTCGGCGGTCTCCCACCAGTCCAGGTCGACGATGCGGCGCGGCGAGACGCCCCAGTGCTCCAGGTGCGCGCCGATGCCCAGCGGCACCGCGAACACCGCGTCGCCGGCGGCCAGCGTCCGCACCGTCGTCATGTCCAGGTGGTCGTAGTGGTCGTGGGAGATCACCACCACGTCCACCGGACCGAGCTCGGCCAGCGGCAGCGGCACCGGGTGCAGGCGCTTGGGACCGATCCAGTCGAACGGCGAGCAGCGCTCGCTCCACACCGGGTCGAACAGCACCCGCACCCCGTCCAGCTCGGCCAGCACGGTGGCGTGGCCCATCCAGGTCAGCCGCAGGCCGGACTCGGGCGGCGTGGCCAGCTCCACCGGGAGCAGCCGGTGCACCGGGACCGCGGCGGCCGGGGCACGGCGGTTGGGATCGACCGCGAGCTTGGTGCGCATCAACGCCAGCGGGGTGTGCGCGTACGCGAGCCGGCGGGTCGCCACCGGGTTGCGGAACGACCCGTCCACGAAGTGCGGCGAGTTGCGGACCCGGTGCAGGCGCCAGCCCGACGGGTCCGCGCCGAACGCGTCCGTGCGCATCCGCTGCCAGGCCTCCCGGGGCAGCGTCCGGTACGAGCGCCTGGCGTCGCGCAGCGCGAGCCCGGCTTCGGCGACCAACTCGCCGGCACGGAACAGCCAGGAGACGGGGCGGGACACGGCACCTCCACGGTCGAACACCCGGACGGCGGCACGCCGGGACGGCGGGACGCGGCGCGCCCCGCGGCATCGGCGGGCCGGAGCGCGGCACAGCGGCGGCGGGGGAGCCCCCGGCGCCGGACGGCGCACCTCGGGCCGGGACATTACCGGCACAAAGCGGAGGAACGCGGCAGGTGGAGGGTGGCGCGCCGGAACGGGGGCGACGGTGGCCCGCGCGGGCAGCGGAAACGGACCGCCCCCGGGTGCGGGACGGTCCGTCGTCGGTCTGCCGAAGGGGGCCGGGGTTCAGGCGGCCGGGTAGAAGCGGGTGATCGTCTCCGCGACGCAGTGCGGCTTGGCGCTCGCCTCGCTGGCGATGGTGAACCGGACCACCGCCTGCACGCCGCCCGGCACCTCCTCCGCCGAGACCAGCACCGCCGTCGCCCGCACCGCCGTGCCCACCGGCAGCGGGGCCGGGAAGCGCACCTTGTCCGAGCCGTAGTTCAGCGCCATCGCGACGCCCTCCACGGCGTAGCACTCCTTCGCCAGCACCGGCAGCAGCGAGAGCGTCAGGTAGCCGTGCACGATCGTCCCGCCGAACGGCGTCTGCTTGGCGCGCTCCGGGTCGACGTGGATCCACTGGTGGTCGCCGGTCGCCTCGGCGAACAGGTTCACCCGGTCCTGGTCGACGGTGTGCCACTCGCTGGTGCCGAGTTCGGTGCCGACCGCGGCGGTCAGATCGGCGAGCGAGGCGAAGGTCGTCACGGTGCGCTCCACAGGTGCGTCGGGGCAGGGCCGGCCCGGGGCGGGACCGACTCGCAGAGTATGCCTACTCGCCGGTCACATGTCAGCGGGGCGCGGGGCGGAGGGGAGCGCGGGCGCGGGACGCGGCGGGCTGCGGCGGTGCGGGCGGTCAGCTGTGGCGGAGGCCCGGGACGGCGGGTCCTGGCAGGGCGGGGCCGGGGAGGGCGGGGT
>NZ_JNWZ01000072.1 GCF_000716545.1 Kitasatospora phosalacinea | reverse complement strand
ACCGGAGCTTCGATGCGTACGTGACGGGTCGACCCCCGCTTCTCACCCCGCTATGACCTGCGGACTCATGCGCTCACTGGGACTTTGCAACAGCCCTGGCCGGCAGCCGGTCGGTCTGGAGGGCGGCGGTCACGATCCGGGGTCGGTGGTGAGGACGGTGACGCCCGGTGGCGCAGTCCAGTGGGCCGGGCCGTTACAGGTATCGGGCGAAAGCCGGACGGGGAGCAGTGTGGCGCAGGTGCGGCCGGTAGCGTTCGGGCGGTCGGAGCGGCGGAGAAGGGAGCGGGCGGGTGCGGGTGCGGGTGGCGGCGGCCCAGTTCGGGTGCGTCGAGGGAGACGTGAGGGCCAACGTGCGGCGGATCGCCGACTTGGCGTCGGAGGCGAGGGAGGCCGGCAGCACGGTGATGGTCTGTCCGGAGCTGGCGCTCACCGGGTACGCGCCTGGGCTGATCGGCGCGGACCGGACGCTGTGGACCGAAGCGGAGGACGCGCGCCTCGACCCGCTGCGCGCCACGGGGATCACCCTGGTGGTCAACGGGGCCGCGGCGGGGCCGGGAGGCCGGCCGCAGATCGTCAGCACCGTATACGCGCCGGACGGCGCCGTGGTGGCGGTGTACGCGAAGGAGCACCTGTACGAGAACGAGCGGGAGGTGTTCGAACCGGGCAGCGGTGGCGGCCGTTTCTGGGCGGACGGCATCGGCTACTCGCTGGGCACCTGCTTCGACAACCACTTCCCCGAGGTGCCCGCGCGGAACGCCGCCCAGGGCTGCCGGGTCCACCTCGCGAGCTCGCTGTACGGGACGGGAGGCGGACGCGAGGAGCGCGGTGCCGTCCATCCGGCGATCGCGAAGGCCACGGGGATGTACGTGGTGCTCGCCAACCACGTCGGCCCCGCCGGGCCGTGGACGGGCTGCGGGGGCAGCGCCGCGTGGGCACCGGACGGGGCCGTGGTGGTCGAGGCCGACGAGAGCGGGCCCCGGCTGCTGGTGGCCGACCTGGAGGTGGAGGTGCGCGACTGAGAACGGAGAGCCCGGCGTGCCGGGCCGGGGCTCAGCGGTAGTCGTCGTCGGGCACGCGGTCGGCCAGGTCGTCGAGCACGGTGAACCGGACCGCCTTGCGCAGCGGCTCGTCCGGCTCGGCGTCGTCGAACTCGGCCTCGGCGTCCTCGTCCGGGTACACCAGGTGCACGGCGGCCTCCTCCGCGGTCGCGGCGCCGGCGTCCGGGCCGACGTCGGTGCCCTCGGTGTCGATACCGTCCTCGACCAGGCGGCCGGCCCGGGGCGAAGGTCCGTCGGCCCAGCGGTCGTCGACCGCCTCGGGGCTGTCGTCGGGTTCCTCCTCCGCCAGCAGCTGGTCCAGGGACTCGCCGCGCTCGGCTTCTTCGGGGGTGGTGCCGTACGCGGTGGCGCCCTGGTAGCCGTCCGGCGGGATGACCCCGGTGTCGAGCGGGTCGTCGTCCAGCCGATCGGTGAGCAGGGAATCGGCAGGTTCGAGGACGCCGTCATCCTCCGCGGGCTCCGGGTCCTGGTCGTCCCAGTCGGTCATGACAGCACCTGTCCTCGTCACTCGGGGTGAGGTCGCACGCAGTTTCTTCATGCTCGCCAGGGAGCCACCCCGCCCGCAACACGGCGCGGCGGCGAGGACCCGGGCCCGGTACCGGGGCGAACGGCCTCCGGAAGAGGCGCGGAAGGACGGGAAACAGGCTGCCTCGCAGGTGGGGGGCCCGGCAGCGGGTCGACCGCCGGTCGGCCGGGAGGGGCGTTACGGAGCGGACGATGTCCGGGTCCGGCAGGCGGCGGCCGGCGGCCGGCGGCCGAGAACGCGTCAGCGGAGATGGGCCGGGAGGTGCCGGACGGATCGGAAGGACAGCGAGGTGGTAACGGTGATGGAGATGGCGGACACGCCCGGTGACCGGGTGCCGGCCGGGCGCGGCCCGGATCGCGGGAGACGCGGGAGACGGCGGAGCGGACGGATCGCGGGAGTGGGGGAGGGTGAGGGCGGAGCGGGGCGGGCCGGGCCGGGGCGGAGCGCGGCTATCCGGGGCGGCAGGGCGGCACGGCATGATGGGGCCCATGGAACGTACGCGCTCTCGCCGGTCTGTGCGGTCGGACCGGATGTGCGGGCGAGGCGTGCGGTGATGAGGCAGGACGGCGGAGTGCCGGGTTTCGTCGGACGGCGGCGCGAAGTGGCGTGGCTGGTCCGGGCGCTCCGGGCCGCACCGTCCGTGGTGCTGGTGGAGGGCGAGGCCGGGGCCGGGAAGTCCGCGCTGGTCGGGCGGGCACTGATCGAGTCCGGAATACCGGGGGAGCGGGTGCTGACCGGCCGGTGCCACCCGGTGGCCGAGCCGACCCCCTACGGCCCGCTGCTGGACGCGCTGCGGCGCAGCCGTCCGGCGCTGGCGGAGGCCGCCCGGCTGCCGCCGAGCACCGGGGCGCTCCGGAGCAGGCTGCCGGACCTGGCCGACCTGCTGCCGGAGGACGCCCCCGGTGCGGCGGGCGACGAGGGCCACCGGCTGACCCGGGGCCTGCGGGCCCTGTTCGAGGCGCTGTTCGACGTGCTGGGCGAGGCGGTGCTGCTGGTCGAGGACGCGCAGTGGGCCGATCGGGCGACCCGGGAGCTCTTGCTGCTGCTGGCCAGGGACCCGCACCCGGGCCTCTCGCTGGTGGTGACCTACCGGCCGGAGGAACTGCCGGACGGCGCGCCCGTGCTGGGAACGGCCTACCGCTGCCCGCCGGGAGTCTCCGGCGGGTCGCTCCGGGTCGGCCCCCTGGAGCAGGCGGAGGTGCTGGAACTGGCCCGCGCCGCGCTCGGCGGCAGCGCGGTCGGCCCCGCCGGGGCCCCCGGGCCCGGTGGTGCGGCCGGTACCGCGGCCGCGCTCGCCGCCCTGTTGCACGAACGGTCGGGCGGGCTCCCGGCCACGATCCTCGAGGACCTGGCGGCCCTGCCCGAGGCCGGTCGGCGGACCGACCCCGTCGCGGCCCTGACCGGCGCGGAGCCGGCCCGCGGCCTGCGCGAGGCGGTCACCGAACGGCTGGCGGGCCTCGGCGAACACGCCCGCCGGGTCACGGAGGCCGCCGCCGTGCTGGACGAGCCGGCCGGTGAGGAACTGATCGCCGAGGTCTCCGGGCTGCCCGCCGAACAGGTCTCCCCCGGCCTGGTGGAGGCCCTGCGCGCGGCCGTGCTGGACGAGCCCGCCCCGGCCAGGTACGCGTTCCGCCGGGAACCGGCCCGGCAGGTGGCGTACCGGCGGATACCGGGCCCGATCCGCTCCGCGCTCCACCGCCGGGCCATTGAGGCGCTGCGCACCATGGAGCCGCAGCCGCTCGTCCGGATCGCCGCGCACACCCGCGCCCTCGGCGACCGGGACGCCTGGTCGCGGGCCGCCGAAGCCGCCGCCGAGCAGGCCGTGCAGCAGGGCGACACCGCGGCCGCCGGCTCGCTGCTGCGCGAACTGCTCGCCGAGGCCGACCTCACCCCCGAGCGCCGGGGCCGGGCCGCCCGGGCGCTGGCCGGCCTCGCCGCGAACGCCGCCTACGACGCCGCCAGCACCGACGTGCTGGCCGGCATCATCGCCGACCCCCGGCTGCCGGTCGCCGACCGCGGCGAGGTCCGGCTGACCCTCGGACTGCGGATCGCCGTCCAGGGCGGCGACCGCGACGGCTTCGCGCTGATCGAACAGGCCGCCGACGAGCTCATCGCCGCCCGGCCGGCCCGCGCCGCCCGGGCCCTGGTCGCGCTCGCGATGAACGAACGCGACGGCGAGGGCTCCGCGGCCTGGGAGCGGATGGCCAGGGCCGCCGCCGCGCTGGAGGCCGAGCCCGACGAAGAGGTGGCCGCCGCCTACCGCGCCACCCGGCTCACCTTCCGAGCCCGCCAGGGCGACCCCGGGCTGTGGCCCGAACTCGACCGGCTGCCGCGCGACGCCTCCAGCCCCGAACTCGTCCGGCAGACCACCCGGGCCCTGTTCAACGTCGGCGACATCTCCTTGGAGACCGGCCACGACCAACGGGCCGGACGGCTGCTCGCCGAGAGCCGCGCCCTGGCCCGGCAGGCCGCGGTCTCCTACCTGGAGTGCTACAGCCGGATCGCCCTGCTGCGCCTCGACGGCCTGGCCGGGCGCTGGCGGGGGCTGGAGGAGCGGTTCGAGGCGCTCTGCGCCGAGTACCCGGACGTGGCGATGGCCAAGGGCGAACGCGCCATGCTGTTCGGCCGGATCGCCGCCTCGCGGGGCCGACTGGCGGTCGCCCGGGCCGAGTTCGAGTCCGCCGCCAGGTACGGGGAACGGGAGTCGCAGGTCACCGCGGCGATCCGGGCCGCCGCCGGGCTGGGCGGGGTGGAGTTGGCGGAGCACGGCGCGGAGGCCGCCGCCGTCGTGCTGGGGCCCGCCGTCGCGGTCCTGCGCCAGGCCGGGGCGTGGGCCCGCAGCGGGGAGGTGCTGCCGATCGCCGTGGAGGTCGCCCGGGGCGTGGGTGACGAGGGTGCGGCCCGGCACCTCACCGAGGAGGCGGCGGAGGCGCTCGACGGGGTGGACGCACCCGCCGCGCACGCGGGGCTGCACCAGGCGCGGGGCGTCCTGCTGGAGGGGACGGACCCGGGCGGGGCGGTCGAGTCCTACCGCCGGGCCCGGGACGCCTGGCGGAGCATCGGCCGCCCCTACGAGGCCGCGAAGGCGGAGGAACGGCTGGCGCGGGCGCTCGCCGACCGCGAACCGCAGACCGCGGCCGAGCGGCTGGCCGCCGCCGAAGCCGCCTACGACACGCTCGGGGCGGCCTCCGACGCCGCCCGCTGCCAGCACGTCCGGCGGGACTCGGGCCTGGGGCGGACGGCCTCGCCCGGGCGGCGCGGCTACGGCGAGGCGCTCTCGCCGCGCGAGCGGCAGGTCGCGGAACTGGTGGGGCAGGGCGTCAGCAACCAGGACATCGCCCAAGCCCTGTTCCTGTCACCGCGCACGGTCGAGCACCACGTGGCCAGCGTGCTGCGGAAGCTGGGAGTGGGGCGGAAGGGCGTGGCGGAGGCGCTGGCCGAGAGCGGGGGCTGAGCGGGAGGAAGCGCCCGGAGCGGGAAGGGCCATGGCCACGGGTGGCGCGCGGGGCGGTGCGGGCGGTGCGGGGCGGCCGCCCCCGGCTGACGGGTGGTCAGTGGTCGGACGCGGCGCGGGCGCGGGTACCCAGGGTTCGGGGCGGAGGTTGGGTAGAAGATACGCATTGTTCGGCCCCGGGGGGCGGGTTTTGCTTGGAGCGTCCCCGATGACAGCCGCCCAGGAGGTTTCGATGACCCGCCGTGAACTCTTCCGCCGCTACGCCGCCGAGCACTTCACCGCCCCGGACGTGTCCACCGGCCGCCGGACCCGTTATCGGGGGACGGTGGAGCGGCAGACCAGCCGCGCCCGGCTGGCCTCGCTGGCGCGGATCACCCCCCGGTACCCGGCGCCGGCGGCGGGCGGCCCGGCGGTGCGGATCCCCGCACAGCGGTCGTACGGGGGCCGCCCCGCGGCCTGCGAGGGCTGAGGAGGGGGAACGGGGCTCAGCGGATCAGGTGGGGGAGGAAGCGCGCGCCCTGGTGGGTGATGGGGCTGTCGTCCGTCTCGCGGATGCCCAGGCCGGCGGACTCGTCGTCGACGACCCAGGTGCCCAGGACGGGACGGTTGCCGTCGAAGTCGGGCAGCGGGTGGTACTGCTGGTAGCAGTAGCCCTCGGCGCCGTAGCGGTCGGGGTCGCCGGCCCAGTCGGCCAGCCGGGTCTGGTTGCCGTCGGGCTCGACGATGCGGATGCCGGCGCCCTCCCGGCCGAGCAGCGGCTTGGCCGCGTACCCCGGGCCGTCCGGATCGGCGAGCTCGCGCGGGCCGTCGAGGTAGGCGGGCAGCAGGTTGGGGTGGCCGGGGTTGAGCTCCCACAGGACGGCGAGCAGGGCCTTGTTGGAGAGCAGCATCTTCCAGGCGGGCTCGATCCACAGGGTGGAGCCGGTGCCGCCGCCGAGGTCGATGACGTCCAGCAGGTGGTCGGCGAACTCGTCGTCCACCAGCCACTCCCAGGGGTAGAGCTTGAACGCGGAGCGGATGAAGCGGTGTTCGAGGTCGACGAAGCGGCCGGACAGCTCGTCCCAGCCGATGTCCTCCATCGCGATGCCCACGGTCCGCAGGCCGGCCTGCTCGGCGCACTCCTGCAGGTAGAGGGTGGTGAGCCAGTCCTCGCCCTCGGTGTCGCCGCGGGAGTGGGCGAAGTGGACGGGCCCGGGCGGCAGGAGGTGCTTCTGGCTCGCCCAGGACTCGACCAGCCGCTCGTGCAGCGAGTTCCACTGGTCGGCCTCGGGGAAGCGCTCCTCCATCCAGAACCACTGCGGCCCGGCGGCCTCGATCAGCGAGGTGGGGGTGTCGGCGTTGTACTCGAAGAGCTTGGCCGGGCCGGTGCCGTCGTAGGCGAGGTCGAAGCGGCCGTACACGCTGGGCTGCTCGTCGCGGCGGCGCCAGGACTCGGCGACGACGGCGGCCAGGCGCGGGTCGGTGATGCCGAAGTCGGCGAAGCGGCCGGTGCGCACCACGTGGTCGGCGGCGGCCAGGGAGAGCTCGTGGAGTTCCTCGACGACCTCCTCCAGGGCCTCGACCTCGGGCAGCGAGAACTCGTAGTAGGCGCTCTCGTCCCAGTAGGCGTGCGGGCCGCCCTGGTTGCACGGGTCGGAGCACATCGCGTACACGAGGCCCTGGGACTCGACGGTGGCCAGCCAGTCGGGGCGCGGGGCGATGGTGTGGCGGCGCACCCGGATCAGCCCCCGCCCGAGCCGCTGCTGCTCCCCTTGGGGCAGCCGAAGCCGCCGCGCTTGGCGGCGGACTTGCTGAAGGTGCCGCCGCTGGCGGTGGCGGTGCCGGAGCCGCAGTAGTACCACTGGCCCGCGCCCGAACCGCCGGCCGAGCAGGAGTGCGAGTCGAGGACCTTGAGCGTGTTCGGGTCGACGCAGCGGCTGGGCGTCCTGGTGGACGAGGAGCAGCCGGAGAGGGTCAGCGCGAGGGTGCCGACCATTCCCAGGGCGACGAAGCCCGAGCGGCGGCGGGCACCGGGTATCGACCGGTCCGGTCCGGCGGAGGAGGAGGGCGGCGGTGTCATGGCGGATCATCGTACGCGTGCCGCCGGAGGGCGGGGGAGGTGCCCCGGAAACTGACGGGACGCCAGGGGCATGGGATATCTTTTGCCGATCCTTGACCACGGCGCGGCTCCCGGCCGCCCGACCCCCGGGGAGCCCCCGCAGATGAACGACATACTCCACGGCCTCGGCGCGGCCGCCGTCTACGGCCTGGTCGGCCTGGTGCTGCTGCTGCTCGGCTACCTGCTGATCGACGTCCTCACCCCCGGCAAGCTGGGCCGGCTGATCTGGGCCGAGGGCAACCGCAACGCGGCCGTGCTGCTCAGTTCGGCGCTGCTCGGCGTCGGCGGCATCGTGTACACCGCGATCCGGTACACCTACGAGGACTTCGGCAAGGGCCTGCTGTCCACGCTCTGCTTCGGCGCCCTGGGCCTGCTGCTGATGGCGCTCGCGTTCTGGCTGCTGGACCTGCTCACGCCCGGGCGGCTCGGCGCGATCCTGGTCTCCACCGAGCCGCACCCGGCGGTGTGGGTCTCGGCCAGTTGCAACCTGGCCGCCGCCGCGATCGTGGCCGCCTCGATCGCCTGAGCGAGCGGCCGGAAGAGCAGGACCGAAAGGGCCGGAGGGCCGGGTCAGCGGCGGACGGCCGGCAGCAGTTCGGCGAGCAGCGGCGCCACCTGACCGGTCTCCAGCAGGAACCCGTCGTGGCCGTACGGCGAGGAGAGCACCCGCGGCGCGTCGGCGTCCGGCAGCAGCGCCGCCAGTTCGGCCTGCTGGGCGGGCGGGTACAGCCGGTCCGAGTCGACCGCGGCGACCAGCGCCGGAACGGCGGCCCGGCGCAGCGCCGCGGCGGTGCCGCCCCGGCCCCGGCCGAGGTCGTGCGCGTTCATGGCCTGGTTGAGGACGACGTAACTCCCCGCGTCGAAGCGGTGGGCGAGTTTCGCGGCGTGGTGGTCCAGGTACGACTCGACGGCGAACCGCCCGCCGCGCCACGGGTGTTCGCCGGACTGCGGGGCGCGGCCGAAGCGGGCGGCGAGCTCGCTCTCGCTGCGGTAGGTGATCTGGGCCAGGCGGCGGGCCAGGCCCAGGCCCCGGTGCGGGCCGCGGCCCGGCGGCAGGTGGTGGTAGTCGCCGCCGTGCCACCCCGGGTCCGCGCGGATCGCGTGCAACTGCGCGGAGGCGTGCGCGATCTGCTCGGCCGAGGCGGCCGCCGCGGTGGCCAGCACCAGCAGCGCCCCGACCCGTTCCGGGTGCGCCACCGCCCACTCCAGGGCGCGCATCCCGCCCATCGACCCGCCGACCACCAGCGCCCAGCGGCCGATCCCGAGGGCGTCCGCGAGGCGCACCTCGGCGGCGACCTGGTCGCGCTGGGTGAGGAACGGGAACCTGCTGCCCCACGGCCGCCCGTCCGGTGCGGTCGAGGCCGGGCCGGTGGAGCCCTGGCAGCCGCCGAGCACGTTCGGCGCGACCACGAACCAGCGGTCGGTGTCCAGCGGCCGCCCCGGTCCGACCAGCTCCGTCCACCAGCCCGGCGTCGGGTGCCCGGGTCCGGCCGGCCCGGTGAGGTGGCTGTCCCCGGTCAGCGCGTGCAGCACCAGCACCGCGTTGGAGCCGTCCGGGCGCGGCGATCCCCAGGTCTGGTACGCCAGCCGGGCCCCGGGCAGGGTGCCGCCCGCCTCCAGGGCGAGCGGCCCGGGCAGCGCGAACCAGCGCCGCCCGCCGACCGGGTCGCCGTCCCGCCAGGCCCCGGAGGCCGGTGGGACGGCGTGCTGAGCCAGGCCGTTCAGGACGCGCCCTTCGCCGAACGGAAACCCGCCTCCAGGTCGGCCCGCAGGTCCGTGACGCTCTCCAGACCGACCGACAGCCGCACCAGGCCCGGCGCCGTCCCGGTGGCCGTCAACTGCTCGGCGTCCAGCTGGCTGTGGGTGGTCGAGGCCGGGTGGATCACCAGGCTGCGCACGTCCCCGATGTTGGCGAGGTGGCTGAACAGCTCCAGCCCGTCCACGAACCGCCGGCCCGCCTCGACGCCGTCGCGCAGCTCGAAGGAGAGCACCGCGCCCGCGCCGCGCGGCAGGTAGCGCTGGGCCGCCGCGTACCAGCGGCTGGACGGCAGGCCCGGGTAGTGGACGGCCGCGACCTCGTCGCGCTGCTCCAGCCAGCGGGCCAGTTCCAGGGCGTTCGCGGTGTGCCGCTCCAGCCGCAGCGACAGCGTCTCCACGCCCTGGAGCAGCAGGAAGGCCGAGTGCGGGGAGAGCGCGGGGCCGAGGTCGCGCAGCAGTTGCACCCGCAGCTTGGCGGCGAACGCGCCCGGGCCGAGGGCGTCCCAGAAGCGCAGGCCGTGGTAGCTCGGGTCGGGCTCGTTGAAACCGGGGAAGCGCTCCGGGTGGGCGCCGAAGTCGAAGCTCCCGCCGTCCACGACCACGCCGCCGATGGTGGTGCCGTGCCCGCCGAGGAACTTGGTCGCCGAGTGCACCACGACGTCCGCGCCGTGCTCCAGCGGCCGCAGCAGGTACGGGGTCGGCACCGTGTTGTCGACGATCAGCGGGACCCCGGCGGCGTGCGCGACGTCCGCGACGCCGCGCACGTCCAGCACGTTGCCGCGCGGGTTACCCAGCGACTCCGCGAACAGCGCCTTGGTGTTCGGCCGGATCGCCGACCGCCACGCCTCCGGGTCGTCCGGGTCCTCGACGAAGCTCACCTCGATGCCGAACCTGGGCAGCGTGTGCCGCAGCAGGTTGTAGGTGCCGCCGTACAGCGAGGCCGAGGAGACCAGGTGGTCGCCCGCCTGGGCCACCGTCAGCAGCGCCAGCGTCTCGGCCGCCTGACCGGAGGCCAGCGCGACCGCCGCCACGCCGCCCTCCAGCGAGGCCAGGCGCTGCTCCAGCACGTCGGTGGTCGGATTGTGGATGCGGGTGTAGATGTTGCCCGGCTCGGCGAGCGAGAACAGGTCGGCGGCGTGCGCGGTGTCCCGGAAGGCGAAGGAGGTGGTCTGGTAGATCGGCACCGCCCGCGCCCCGGTCGCCGGGTCGGGCTGCGCGCCCGCGTGGATCTGCCGGGTCTCGAACGACCAGCCGGGAACGGCCTCGGGGCTCTGCTCGGACATGCTGCTCCTGTACGGGTCACGGGCGCGGGCGGGCACGGCGGAGCCGTCGCTCGGGCGCGGGAGGGCGGGGAGGGGCACCGTCGACGGGCCGGACGGCCCGGGGTGCCCTCCGTGCCGGCGGCGCGGCGGCGCCGCCGGACGGTCACGGCGTCAGGTAAGCACAGGCCGTGAACGGCCCGCCAGCGGATCGCGGAAGCGGAAACGGGAGGACACGGGGCGCAACGCACCGGAGACCTGACGGGTCATCATCTGATCGTAGTGTCATGTGAATTACTGATCGGGCGGCCCGGTTCAGCCGGCTTCGCCCGGGATGCCGAGCAGGGCGAGGAACGCCGCGGTCGCCGGGGTGGGCCCGGTGCGCGGCCAGACCACCGTCTCGATCCGGGTCGGCGCGTCGGTGACCTCGACGACCGCGATGCCGGCCAACTGCGGGACGTACGCGGCGGGCAGCATGGCCACCGCCAGGCCCGGTCCGACCAGGCGCGGGATGTAGGAGGCCTCGTCCACCTCGAAGGCCACGTCGCGCACCAGCCCGGCGGCGGCGAACGCCAGGTCGGTCTGGGCCCGGCCCGCGCTGCCCGCCGGGAGGTCGACGAAGGGCTCGGCGGCCAGCTCGCGCAGCGGCACCCGCTCCCGGGCGGCCAGCGGGTGGTCCGGGGAGACGGCGGCCACCAGCCGGCCGCGGGCGAGTTCGCGGGCCGTGACGCCCTCGGGCCGGAAGGTGGTGGGTAGCCCGAGGAAGGCGACGTCCAGGGCCCCCTGGCGGACCTGCTCGACCAGGTCCTTGCTGGCGCCCACCCGAAGGCTGATCCGCACCCGGGGGTGCCGGCCGCGGAACTCGCGCAGCCCGGCCGGGATGTCCACCGCGGTGACGGTCGAGATCAGCCCGACCGCGAGCCGCCCGCGCACCTCGCCGACCGCCGCCGCGACCTCGGCGGCCGCCCGCTCGGCCGCCTCCAGGCACTGCCGGGCGGCCGGCAGGAACGCCTCCCCGGCGTCGGTCAGCCGGACCTTGCGGCTGGTGCGTTCGAACAGACGGGCGCCCAGCTCCTGTTCGAGCCGGGCGATCTGGTGGCTGAGCGCCGACTGCACGACCAGGCAGCGCTCGGCGGCCCGGGTGAAGCTCAGTGTCTCGGCGACCGCGAGGACGTAGCGCAACTGCTGGAGTTCCATGGGATCCATCTTGAATCGAGATCAATGAGCTGACAAACATGTGTTGGACTCATCGATCGGGCCGGGGTCAGACTGCTGGACATGAGAGCGAACATCGGCACCACCTCGACCCCCAGCCCGCTCGACACCCCTGCCCCGCACGCCGGTCCGCCCCGGAACGGCAGCGGCGCGGACACCGGATCCGGCACCCTGCGCCGCACCGCGCTCACCGCGCTGGCCCCGATGGTGTGGGGCACCACCTACGTGGTCACCACCGAACTGCTGCCCCCCGGCCACCCGATGTTCGCCGCCCTGCTGCGCGCCCTGCCCGCCGGACTGATCGCACTCGCCCTCACCCGGACGCTGCCGCGCGGCAGTTGGTGGGGCAAGGCCGCCGTGCTCGGCGTGCTGAACATCGGCCTGTTCCTGCCGCTGCTGTTCACCGCCGCCGAACGCCTCCCCGGCGGCGTGGCCGCCACCCTCGGCGCGGCCCAGCCGATGGTCGTCGCGCTGCTCGCCGTTCCGGTGCTCCGGCAGCGGCTGTCGGCCAGGCGGCTCGGCTGGGCGCTGGTGGGGGTGCTCGGCGTCGGGCTGGTGGTGATCGGCCCGGCCGCGGCGCTGGACGCCGTCGGGGTGGCCGCCGGGCTGGGCGGCGCCGCCACCATGGGCCTCGGCGTCACGCTCACCAAGCGCTGGGGGCGCCCCGAGGGCGTCGGCCCGCTCGCGCTGACGGGCTGGCAGCTCACCGCCGGCGGACTGTTCCTGCTGCCCGCCACCTTCCTGTTCGAGGGTGCGGCCCCCGCGGTCGACGGCCGGGCCGCGCTCGGTTACCTGTGGCTCGGCCTGATCGGCGGGCTGCTCACGTACGCGCTCTGGTTCCAGGGCATCGGCCGGCTCCCGGTCACCAGCGTCGCGGTGCTGGGCCTGCTGTCGCCGCTGGTCGCGGCGGTGCTGGGTGCGCTGCTGCTGGGGCAGACCCTCGGGCCGGTGCAACTGCTGGGCTTCGCGCTGGCGCTGGCGTCGATCGTGGCCGGGCAGCTGCCCGAGCGGCGCGCGGCCGGCCGAGGCTGAGCGGCCGGGGCTGAGCGGCCGCCGGGCGCGGGCGCCCGGGTCAGATCCGGCGGATGGTGCTGATGGTCAGGGCGTCGACCGCCATGGTGCGGACCGGCGCCCCGGGCTTCGGTGCGTGCACCACCGTGCCGTTGCCGATGTACATGCCGACGTGGTCCTGGGCGCCGTGCACGTTGTAGATCACCAGGTCGCCCGGCTGGGCGTTGTGCCAGTCGCGGCCCACGCTGCTGCCGGCGCCGGCCTGCTCCTGCGAGGTGCGCGGCAGGTGCACGCCGGCCTGTGCGTACGCGTACACCATCAGCCCGGAGCAGTCGAAGCTGTTCGGCCCCTGGGCGCCCCAGACGTACGGCTTGCCCCGCTGGGCGAGCGCGATCTCCACGGCGGCCTGGGCGGCGGCGCTGCCCGCCTTCGGCAGGGAGCCGAGGTCCACCCGGTCGGAGCCGCGCGAGGCGGTGCCCTCGTTGTCGGCCAGGATCGCGGCGCGGTCGGCGGCGCTGAGCTGGTTGAGCAGCCGGCGCGACTCGGCGAGCTTGGATGGCGGCCTGGTCGAAGGAGGACGCCTTGGCCAGGTACTGGTCCGGGTCGGCGGAGAGGATCAGCTGCATCGACGGGTCGACGCCGCCCTGCCGGTACTCGTCCGCGGCGACCACCGCGAGCCCCGAGGCCAGCTCGGTCAGCTGCTCCTGGCTGCGGGCCACCTGGTCCTGCAGCTGCCCGGCCTGCTGGCGCAGCTGGTCGGCCCGCTCCTTGGCGCCGTTGTACTTCTCGGTGGCCTGCTCCATCTCCTCGGACAGCTTGTCGACCTGGGCCTTCACCTCGTCCTTGGACGGCTGGGCGGGCGCCGCCTGCGCGCCGACCTGGGCCGAGAGGGCGACCGCGGTCGCGGCGGCGCCCGTGAGGACGACCACCCGGGCGCGACTCGGCTGCTTGGGGCGGCGGTGGGAGGCCATCGAGGCTCCTTCTTCCGGTCAGACTCATTCGTTCGAGTGATCGTCCGAATATAGGTTTGACGCCAGACCGTAATGAAATACCGGCGCCGCGTCCACCCCCGAAGCCCTCGAACCGTGCTGCGGACGGTGGTCACTGACTGTACGTCAACCCCGGCCGGGGCCGGGCGGTGACCCCGGGCGCGGCGGCGGACGGGGCCGGACACAGAATGGGTGCGTGCTCGAACTGACCACGGAGGAACGACTCCGCGCCGCCACCGACGATGACAGCGTGCTCGTCTGGGCCGCCCAGGGACTCGCCGGCGGCGCCCGCACCTGGACCCGCGGCCGGGCCGTCGCCGTCACCACCCCCGCCCTCTCCGGCCGCGACCGGATCGCCGTCCGCGGCCCCCTCGCGGACCTGCTGCCGCTGCTGGACGAGGTGCTGGCCCTCGTCGGCCCGGGCTACCGCCCGTTCGGCGACGCCGGGCTGCTCGCCGAACTCTGCGCCCACCGGGACGGCCTGGAACCGCTCGGAAGCTTCGGGTGGATGCAGCGCACCGCGACCGGCCTGCCGCCGCTCGGCGGCCTCGACGGGGCCGGTGCCCACCGGGGCGACGGCGGGCGGCCGGTCGCGCGCTGGCTCGCGCCCGGCGAACTGGACGAGGCGGCGGAGCTGATCGACCGGCACTTCCCGGCCTCGCACGCCCACCCGCACCGGCCGGGCGTCCGGGCCTGGGCGGGCGTCCGCGACGAGGAGGGGCGGCTCACCGCCGTCGCCGCCGACGCCTGGCCCGCCCCGAGCGTCGGCCTGCTCGCGGGTGTCGTCAGCGATCCCGCGCACGGGCGCGGACGCGGGCACGCGGCCGCCGCCTGCCGGCTGGTGCTCGCCGGGATCCTCGGACGTTCGACGCACGCCGCACTGATGGTGGACGCCTGGAACGGACCGGCGATCGGGCTCTACCGGCGACTCGGCCTCGAACACCGGTCGCTGGGCGCGGCGGCGCAGCGGGGTGCGGCGGAAGGGCGCTGAGCGGGCGGCTGCGGCGCCCGGGGAGGCGGCGGTCGCGGTAGTGGGCGGGCCGTGCGGTACTGGTGCGGTGCGGGGGTGCGGGGGTTCGGTACTGGGGTGCGGGGGTGCGGGGGTTCGGTGCGGCGGTGCGGTGGCGGGGATCGTCGGCGGTGGTCGCTAGCGTGTTCGCATGACCGATGCCGAGCACGATCTGCGCCGTCTCCTGCCAGGCGGCGACCCGAGCGCCGTGGCCGGGCTGCTGCCGGCCGGGCGGCTGATCAGCCCCCTCGACGGCGGAGAGGACACCGCCCCCGTGCTCTGGCTGAGCGACGGGCCCGCACCGCTCGGGCTGTGGGAGGAACTCCACCGCGCGCACCCGCGCACCGGGCTGTGGCCACTGCTGCTCGCGCCGCTGCGGGCGGAGGACGAGGAGTTCAGGCCGTGGGGGACGGGCGAGCTCAGCACCGCCTCCGCCAGCGAACCCGACTGGTACGACCCGGCCGCACTGCTGCGCACCGGCTGGGAGTACTCCACGGTGGTGGACTCCGACGGCGAGCCGCTCGACCCGGAGGAGGCCTCCGAACTCGGGAGCTCCATCGCGCCGTTCCTCGACGGCTGGCCCGGCACCGCGCCCGCCGCCGAGCGGGTCGGCGACCCCGACGGGGCGGCCCGGGCGCTCGCCCGCGAACTGCTCGCGCGCGACGCGCGGCTGCGGATCGGACTGGTCGCCGCCGGCAGCGGGGCCGGGGCGCTCACCGCCTGCGGGTGGTCCGGCCCGGTCAACCACGAGGACGACATCGCCAAGGTGTCCGCCGTCCTGCTGGATTGGGAGCGCCGCTACGGCACCCGGCTGGTCCAGGTCGGCTTCGCGGACCTGGAGTTGAGCGTGGCCGCGCCGCCCGGCGACGAGCGCGGCGCGCTCCGGATCGCCGCCGAGCACCTGGCGTTCTGCCCCGACAACATCTTCCAGGGCGCGGGCACGCTCACCGAGTACGCCGCCGGGCTGATCGGGGCGGAGCGGTGGTCGTTCTGGTGGGACTGACCGGCCCCGCGGCCGGGCGGTCCCCCCGCGTTCGGCGAGAGCCCCGCCGCGGTTCCCGGCGCGACCTCCGGAACGGTTCCCGGCGCGGCCTGCGGCACGACTGCTGACGAGGCGTCAATTGTGCTTGACCGCGCTCCGCTCGGGCGAGTGAAGAATCGCACGAAGATTCGCTCCACGGGGTGGTTTGACCTCCGTAGGCCAGGGTTCCCGCCACAGCGGCCCCTAGGGTTGCCGACGAGACGAAAGGCAGCACGCGGCGCAGGTCGGACTACCGGGCCCGAAGTGCCCAGGGGGGAGCGAACCATGACGGGAACCACCAGCACGGGCGGCGGCGCCACCGGGAGCCGGGGCCGGGCCGGGGCGGCCGCCGCAGCGGCCGGAGCGGGCTCGATGCTGCGCCGCACCCTGGGCGAGCAGCGGATCGTACTGGTCGCCTGGCGGCTGCTGGTCCTGCAGAACGCGCACCCGGCGGTCGCCGCCGGAGTCGGCCAACTCTCCACCTACCGCAGCCACCCGTGGCGCCGCATCGAGCACACCATGGACAGCGGCCGCCGCCTGTTCTTCTCCGACCAGGAGGCACTGCGCCGGGAGATCCAACGGCTCGAACGCAGCCACCGCCGGATCACCGGGACCGACAGCCGGGGCCGCCCCTACACCGCGCTCGACCCGGCCGTCCGGGTCTGGGTGCTGGTGACCTTGTACGAGGCGATGACCGCCCTGCGGGCCCTCTCCGGGCGCCCGCTGACACCCGCCCAACTGGACCGACTCTACCGGGAGTTCCGCCAGGTCTGCGCGGCCTTCGAACTCCCCGACGAGCTGTTCCCGCCCACCGCCGCCGACGTCCCCGCGTACATCGACGCCACCATCAGGGACACCCTGGAACTCACCGAAACGGCCCAGGACATGCTGTACACCGTCCTGACCCGCGCACCGGCCCCGCGCCGCCTCGGCCGGTTGCGCCCCGCCTGGCCGCTGCTGCGCGGACTCGTCGCCCGCTTCCTGACCACGCTCACGCTGGCCGACCTGCCACCGGAGTTCCGCGCCAAGTTCGGTCTGCCACGCAGCCGGGGCGCGGCCGCGCTCTCCTGGGCCGTCCACCACGGAGCCCGGGTGGTCGCGGCGCAACTGCCCGACCGGCTGCGCTACCGCACCCTGCCCAGCGGCGACCGGGCCCGGCCGCAACGGGCCGGGGCGCCGCGTCCGGTCCGGCCCGTCCGACCACGCCGGGACAACCGGCCGGGGCGGATCGCCGCGTTCTACCGCCAGGTGATGGACCAGACCGGGGACGGGCGGCTGACCTCCGCCGACTTCGAGGCGATGGCGCACAACGTCTGCTGGCCCCTGGAACTGGACCAGGCCGGCGAGTCCGCCGTCTACGCGGCCTTCGACGCCTGGTGGCACCACCTGCTGGCCACCGCGGACACCGGCGGGAACGGGGAGATCTCCTGCGAGGAGTTCGTCACCGCGATGCTCGCCGGCATCGACCGCGACCCGACCTATCTCGCCCAGGGCCTGCACGTCGCGGTCCGCGCCATGTTCAGAGCCGCCGACCTCGACCACAGCGGCCTGCTGGACGCGGAGGAGTACCGCACCCTGTTCGGCGGCTCCCGCGTGCACCCGGCCGAACTGACCCACGGCTTCCGGCAACTGGACACCGACGGGGACGGCCAGATCACCGAGGAGGAGTTCGTGAACGGGTTCACCGATTTCTTCACCACCCGGACGGCGAGCACCGCCGGCACCCAGCTGCTCGGCCGACCATGACGGGATGACCCTGGCGCCCGGCCCGCCGCCCACCGGGAACTCCACCACCGGCGATCGGGTCCTTGACAACTGGACAGCGCGAAGGCGCGCGGGCCGGGGAAGCGGATCTCGCGGACCAGGGCACCGTCGGCCAGGAAGACCGCGCGGTCGGCGAAGGAGGCGGCGACCGGAGGCGGAACGGCGCAGGCGGGGCGACATGGTGAGGCCTTCCTGGGAGACGGCGCCCCGGTGAGGCTCGTTCCGGGACACCGTCAACGCTAGGAAAACCGCAGGTCACCCACCGCGGAGGCGGCGGGTGGCTCCGGGGTGGGGTCATCCTCGCCTCCGCCGGGCGGGCGGCCCCCGCTGCGCGGCCGAGGCTCCTCCCTGGGCGGGCCAGGTTCACAGCCGGACCGGTGCTCCGGTCAGGTCGGTGCTCCGGTCAGACCGGCTTCGCGGTCTGCTGCGGCGGTTGGTTGGTGGTTGCCAGCACCTCGCCGTGGAGCTTCGAGCCCGCGGTGCGGCGCACCTCGGCGACCTCGGAGTCGGCCACCGACACCGTGAGGGTGTAGGGCGCGGGCCCGGTGACCGTGTTGCCGCCGTCGGTCCGCGGCATCAGGCCGGCGGCCAGCGCCTGTGCGTCGACGCCCGGGCAGAGGGCGGCGGCCGGCAGCACCACGTGGGCGGACGCGCCGTCCTCGGTGACCAGCCAGCCCTGGCCGTCGGGGGTGTGGTCGGCGCCCCGCACCGTGGCGGGCAGCCCGTACGCGGCGGCCACCACGCCGTCCGGCCCCTCGATCTCGACCGCCACGCCCGAACCGCCCAGCGGTGCGGCGAGTGCCAGCGCGACGTCCGAACCGGAGCCGAGCCGCAGGTCGAACGCGAATTCACCGGGCTGGTCGGGCAGCCCGGCCTCCGCAGGCCGGTAGCCGTAGGAGTCGAAGCGCAGCCAGGGCCCGGTGGACTCCCCGCCAGGAAGCGGGTCGGCGGCGGCCGGGAAACGGTGGTAGCCGTGCTGCCCGCACTCGCTGCCGGCGAACGTGCCGCCGCCCGGAAGCGTCCGGTCGCCGGCGGGGCGCGGGCTGCCCGGCTGGGCGCCGGGGGACGCGATCTGCGGGGTGTGCGCCCGGTTCGGGCCGAACAGCAGCCCGCCGACCACCAGCAGGACGATCAGCGTGCCGAGCACGGCGGTCCAGCGCTCGCCCCGGCTGAGGGTGCGGAACCGGGCGCCGAGCGGTTCGCCGTCCCGGCGGCGGCGCGGCCCGCGGAGCCGGGAGAAGCGTCCGGGGCGCCCGGCGGAACGGCCCCGGCCGGAGCGGCGGGAAGCGGCCGGGCCGTCCATGGACCAGCGGCGGCCGCCGGGGTCGACCGGGGGTTCGCGGCGCCAGCGCTCGGCGAGCATCCGGGCCCGGGCGGACGGTTCGCTCACGGTCGCGGAGCGGACGAAATCCTCGTCCAGGACGAGCCCCTCGAACGGGTCCGGGGGCTCGACGGCATCGGGCTGGCGGCGGTCGGGCATTGCGCCAGTATGCCCGCCGGTGGTGTCGTCGCGGGACTATGTTCTGGATCACGGACGCGGCGACCCGGGAAGGCCCCGGTGCGGCCCGCCGTCCGGGGAGGGCGACCGTCGTGCCGCAGATCCTGATTGACCACTCGCCGGGCCTGGAGTTCGACGTGCTGGGCTTCGCGAAGGAGGTGCACCAGCTGATTCCCGAGGTCATCGACGCCCGGCTGGACGACTGCAAGACGCTGGTGCGTCCGGCCGCGCGGCACCTGGTCGGTGACGGCGCGTCGACGGACGCCGTGGTGATGGTGGAGATCAAGGTCCTGGCCGGCCGCAGTGCCGGGGCCAGGGGCGCGCTCACGGCCCGGGTGACCGACCTGCTGCGCGGGTACGTCCGGGTGCCGGCCGCGTTCTGCGTGGAGGTCACCGAACTCGACCGGGAGACCTACGTGTTCGTCGACCACCCCGGGCAGTGAGGGAAGGGCCCGACGACAGGGCAGGGGCGGGGCCGTGCCGAGCCGGGGTGGGCCGAGACCCGCCTGGCGACCGGGCCCGGCAGGGTCAGGCGGGGGCCGTTGGCGGGGCTTCACAGTCCAGGGGTGGACTCGTCGAAGAGCAGGCAGCGGGCCCGGTCGTTCAGATCGAGGGTGCGTCCGGAGACCACCTGGCGGCCCTGCCCGTCCACCTCCCGCGCGGTGTGGTGGATGCCCTTCGCCCGGCCCAGGTCGGGGACGCGGGCGGTGCGCTCCGGGTAGCCGCTGTCCGGGAGGAAGATCAGGTACTCCCAGTCGCGGGCCGGGTTGTGCACCGTGGAGCAGGTGTTGGGGGAGAGCCGGATGGTGGCGAAGCCCTTGTCGTTGGCCACCGCCGAGCGCCCGAACCCGAACGTCCCGGTGCGGGCCAGGTCCAGCCGGGGAGTGGTGGCGCCGCGCTTCTCCTGTCGGAACACCCGGATCCGGCCGGTCTGCCGTTCGTTGTAGTCCTCGTGCTCGTAGAGGCAGAACGCGTCGCTCGGGCAGGCCGCGACGCCGCGTCCGAACACCAGGTGGGTGTCGGAGCGTTGGGCGTCGGAGCGTTGGGTGCCGGCCGCGTTCGCGGGGCCCGCCGCGGCGGTCAGGAGCAAGAGCCCGGCCGCCGCGCAAGTGATCATCTTTTCCATGCCCCACCCAACGAGACCCCGACGGACCGGGTACGCGGAGGACCGCCTTTCATGACGGGCCGTCACCCGGGCGGCGGCTTTCCGTACTCAGCGTCACGACATGGCGTTGAAGTGTCACATCTGAACTGCCGCTTTCACCCGACGAACAGGCGAGCGCCCGGCTCGGCGCCGGTCGGACCGTTCGCCTGTCCGCTGGCGGGACGTGCTTGCGAGGTGATGCCGACCTGGATCGCCGAAGTGGCGGACGAAGCACTCGTACTCGATCCCTCTCACCGGACGGAGGAACTGCGGGTCGACACCTGGCTGATCGGTCCGGGCAGCGGACCGGCCCCGTCCGCCACCGAGGTGGTGGCAGCGTTCCGGGACACCGCCGACGGAATCCGGCGCCGCATCGCGGAACTGCCCTACGGCGGGCCCGCCGCCTTCTACGTCTGGCACGACCGGCAGGCCGGCCAACTGCGTCGCCCCACCGGTTCGGTGGACCGGGAGAGGCTGCCGTTCGGCGGTCCGTACTACCCGGTGACCGATCTGAAGCCGATCATCGATGGGCACCTGGCCGACGGGAGTCCGGGTTCGGTGCCGTGGGACGACCTGGAGGGAAGCGGAGACCTGGTCGAGCCGGAGCCCGAACCGTTCCCCGTGCGGGTCGCCGAGGTCGGGGCGTAGCCGGGAACGGCGGCTCGGGGCGGGCTTGCTTGTGCCGCTGCTCGGGGCATGTCTATGTTGGGCGGGAGTTCGACCGTTCGGCAGGATGCAAGAAGAGGTGCAGCGGCACGATGTGTGGCCCCCGCCCGGCAGCGCGGCACGGGAGCGGAGCCGGTTCGACCGGCGCTCCGCGGGCGAAGGAGGCGTGAGGTGACCGGCACTCCGGACGCCATCGGCGCCCTGCTCGGATCCGGCCCCCGGCGGGCCGTCCCGCTCCCCGAACCGGCCGAGCGCGAGCGCCTGCGGGTGCGGTACGGGCTGGGCAAGGCCGAGACCGCGCAGGCGCTGGGCATCAGCGCCAGCACGCTCACCGCCTGGGAGCAGGGACGCCGCGACCCGCAGGGCGAGGGCCGCGCCGCGTACGCGCGCCTGCTGGAGGGCATCGCCGCGCAGCTCGGACCGGAGGAAGAGCCGCCTTCCGCAGCGCCGGAGCCGGGGCCGGAGCCGGAGCCGGAGCCGCAGCCGCAGCCGGGAACGGTGGTGGTGGCGGAGCCCGTGGCGGCGCCGCAGCAGGCCGTGATGCTCGATCAGCACCCGGACGGTTCGCTGGTGATGGCCGCCGCCGCGCCGTGCGTGCAGTGCGGGCAGCCGTCGGTGTACCGCGCGCAGGGCAGGCCGATGCACCTCGGCGGCTTCTGCCGGCCACCCGCGCCCACGTCCGTTCCCGCGGCCGTACCCGCGCCTGTTCCCACAGCCGCAGCCACGCCCGTTCCCGCGCCCCTTGCCACGCCCGCGCCCGTTCCCGCGTCCGTTCCCACGCTCGCGCCCGCGCCGGACGCGCCGCCGGCGCCTGCCCGCAGGGCCAGGCCGGTGGCCGGGAAGGCGCGCAGGCCGGCCGCCGGGGCGGAGGACTGGGAGCAGGCCGCCGCCGCGCGCTTCCCGGCCGGGCCGCTGGCCGTGGTGGAGGTGGCGCCGGACGGGCTCGGGCTGGTGGCGTACGGCGCGGACGGCGCGGAGCTGCCCGGGGAGCGGCCGACCGGACGCGGCCTGGCCGGGCTGCTGGAGTGGGCGCTGACGGCGCGGCTCGGATCGGCCCGGCTGCACCGGTACGGCAAGGACGGCGACCCGCTGGTGGTGCTGACCGACGCCGCCGCCACCGAACTCGGCCTGCCGCCCGCCGGGCGCGACGAGAAGACCCAGTACGTCGCCCGGCTCGGCCGGCTGCCCGACACCCACAAGCAGGTCAAGGCGCTGGCCAAGGACGGCTGGCAACTCACCCGGCGCGGCTTCGGCCCCTGGGCCCGGATCTACCGCGAACCCGAGGCCGGCCGCCGGCAGTGCGTGCAGCTGTGCGTGCTGCCCTGGGGCGCGCTGGACGGCGGCGGCTGGAAGGTCCCCGACGGGCTCGCCGCGCCCGAACTCGCCCGCCTGCTCGGCACGTACGCCCGCCGGGTGCACACCCCGCGCGGCTCCACCGCCGTCTCCGGGCTGGAGCTCGTCACCGCGCTGCGCCCGCCGACCCGGCCGGTGCGCACCGGCAGCGGCTGGACGTCAGGGCCGGTGGAGGGCTCCCGGGCCCGGGCGTTCGACGCCGCGCCGCCCGAGGTCCCCGACGAGCACCCGCTGGCCGCCGAACGCGAGGACGACGCCGTCCTGGTCACCGAGGCCTGGGACTGGCACCGCCCGCTCACCGACGAGGAGGAGGCCGCGCCGTTCGCGGTCGGACTCGACGTCAACACGGCCTTCCTCGCCGCCGCCGGACGGCTCAACGTCCCGCTCTCCGAGCCCGTCCACGAGCTGGACCCGGTCTTCGACAAGAAGGTCCCCGGCAGTTGGCGCGCCGACCTCAGCGGCCTCGTCCTCGACCCGCTGCTGCCCAACCCGTTCACCGCCGACGGCAGCGCCCCGACCGGCCCCGCCTGGTACAGCACCGCCAAACTCGCGTACGCCGTCGAGCTCGGCGCCGACGTCCACCCCAGCGAGGGCTGGCTGCGCCACGAGTCGGGGCCCTACCTCGGCCCGTGGCACAAGCGGTTGCGGCAGGCGTACGTCGACACCATGGCCGCGCTCGGCGTCCCGCTCGACCTCGCCGACCGGGACCCGGCGGCCTTCCTGGCGGCGATGGCCGCGCTCGGCGAGGGCGACCCGGCCGAACTGGCCGTGCTCGGCGCCGTCAAGCAGACCGCCAAGGGCACCATCGGCAAGTTCCGCGAACGCCCGCGCGGCCTCGGCTACCGCCCCGGCCAGCGCTGGGCCGCACTCGACCGCCCGACCTGGGACCCGCTGGTGCGCGCCCTGGTGATCGACACCGCCACCGTCAACCTGCACCGCAAACTCGTCCGGCTGCACGCCGAACTCGGCACCCCGCCGTTCGCCGTGCTCTCCGACTGCGCGGTCTTCGCCGCCCCCGGGCCGTCCGCGCTGGACGTGCTGCGCCGCCCCGACGGCGGCCTGAGCGGCGCGCTGCGGCTCGGCGTCTCGCCCGGGCACGTCAAGTTCGAGGGCAGCCGGCCGCTCGCCGAGATCCGCGAACTGCTCGCCGACGGCGCCAACCCGGCCCGCCACATCAAGACCGGCGGCCTGGTCTCCGCCGACGAGTGAGCCGTCCCGGCCGAGCCGACCCGGCCGAACCGTCCCAGTCAAACCGTCCGGGCCGGACCGTCCGGGCCGGACCGTCCCGGCGCAGCAGTGAGGAAGTGACGCCCCGTGGGGGAGATCGACGAAGGACTCGAACGGGTCGAGCGGACCAGGCCGATCCCGCGCACCGTGCCCGCCCGGGTCCGGTACCTGGTCAAGCGCGCCAAGGGCTCCACCCGGGCGGTCGCCGCCGAGCTCGGGGTCTCCCAGCGCACCGTGCAGCGCTGGCTCAAGGGCACCATCGCCCCCAAGCCGGACGCCGCCCGCCGGATCGAGGAGCGGGTGCGGGCCACCTGGCAGCCCGGCGTGCGCCGCCGGGTCCGCCGCCGGGCCGAGGAGCAGGGCTTCATGCTGCACATCCAGGCCAGGTTCGGGTACAGCGCGGCGGGCGGTTCCACCGACGACCCGCGCGAGCGGCTGATCACCCAGCACCTGCCCGGCGACGTCGCCCGCGAGCTCTACGCCGCCCGCGACGCCGGGGCCCCGGAGGCCGAGCAGCAGCGCATCCTGGCCGCCGGGCTCCAGGAGCACTACTTCAAGGACCGGGGCCGCCGCGCGGAGGGCCTGACCGCCGAGATCAACGACCTGGGCTGGCTGGAGCTGGAGGTCTGACCCGCCGTCGCGCCGACAACCGGACGGGGCGGCGCGACCCGAGCGGCGCGGCCCGGGCGGCGAGGTTCGAACGGCGCGGCCCGGACGCTGGCGCGGCCGGTCGGGTGGCTAAGGTCGGGGCATGAGCGCTCGCTACCTCCTCCCGTACGCCCCCGACGTGATCGGCGGCCTGCCCGCCGGCATCGACGCCCTCGTGTGGGACGGGGAAGGCCCGGTGCCGCCGGACGAGGCGCTGCGCGGGGTGGAGTTCTTCTGCCTGCCCTACCTGCGGCACGCCGCCGCGCTCCCGCTGATCGGGCGCCTGCCGTCGCTGAAGGTGGTCCAGACGCTCACGGCCGGGATGGACGACGTGCTGCCGCACGTGCCGGCCGGTGTCGTCGCCCGCAACGCGCACGGGCTGCACGACGCCAGCACCGCCGAGCTGGCGGTGACGCTGGCCCTCGCCTCGCTGCGCGGCATCCCGCACTTCACCCGGCTCCAGGACCAGGGCCGGTGGAACCTGGAGTTCCACCAGTCCCTCGCCGACCGGACGGTGCTCATCCTCGGGTACGGCTCGATCGGCCGCGCGCTCGCCGCCCGCCTGGAGCCCTTCGAGTGCGAGGTCGTCAAGGTCGCCCGCCGGGCCCGCCCCGAGGAGCGGGTGCACGGCGTGCGGGAGCTGCCGGACCTGCTCCCGGACGCGGACGTCGTCGTGCTGCTGACGCCGCTGACCCCGGAGAGTCGGCACCTGGTCGACGCCGGCTTCCTGTCCCGGATGAAGGACGGCGCCCTGCTGGTCAACGTCGCCCGCGGGCCCGTCGTCGACACCGGGGCGCTCCTCGCGGAGCTCTCCGCGGGGCGGCTGCGGGCGGCGCTCGACGTCACCGACCCGGAGCCGCTGCCCGCCGACCACCCGCTCTGGCACGCCCCCGGCGTGCTGATCACCCCGCACGTCGGCGGTCCCAGCAGCGCCTTCCTGCCGCGGGCCAAGCGGCTGCTGCGCGAGCAGGTCCTGCGGTTCGAGAACGGCGAGCCGCCCGCTGCCGGGCACTGACCCGCCCGCCGCCGGGCGGCTCGCCGGAGGCTAGTGCGCCGCAGCGAGGTAGTCGAACCAGTCGAAGGCGACGGTGCCCTCGGTGGCGTACATGCCGATGACGCGGCCGGTGAAACCGGCGGCGACCTCGGTGGAGAGGTAGCGTCCCTCCAGTTCGGCGAGCGGCTCCGCGCCCGGGGCGTCGGGGTCGCCGAGCCAGCAGGCGATGGTGTCGGGGCCGAAGGGCTCGGTGCCGGCGAGCTCGGGGGACGGGGGCACCAGGTCGGTGGTGCGGACCGTCACGGTGAGGGTGAGCGGCCCCGGCGGTACCGGGCGGCGGGCCAGCGTCCGGCGCAGCGGGCCGATCCGGGCGACCACGCGGACCTCGCCCGCGCCGGCCTCCAGGTCGTAGTGGTGCGCCTCGTCCATCCGCACGCTCAGGCCGCCCCGTCCGGTGCCGGGGTCGAGCCGGGCCGAGACGCGGCAGTCGTGGTGCTGCTGGCGGCGGCCGACGAAGGTGTGGCCGGGCCGGTCGAGGGTGGGGCCGGTGGCGGTGAGGCAGAGCCAGCCGGGGCGCCCGGTCAGCGACCAGGAGCCGTCGGGGCGCGCGTGCGGGGAGATCCAGTGCGGCGCGAGCGCGGGTGCGTCGAAGTCGTCGCGGACGGGCGGCCCGGGGAACGGGTGCCAGGCGCCGCCGGGTGCGGGGTGGCGCTCGGCCACGGGCGCGACGACGGGCCAGCCGTCCTCGTCCCACTCCACGGGGGTGAGGAAGGTCTCCCGGCCGAGCACGTGGAAGTTGGGCGAGAAGCCGCGCGGCCGGGTGCCGAGCAGCACCATCCACCAGGTGCCGTCGGGCGCGGTGACCAGGTCGCCGTGGCCGGTGCTCTGGACGGGCCGGTCGGTGCCGCTGTGGGACAGCACGGGGTTGGCCGGCGCGCCCTCCCAGGGGCCGCGCGGGGAACGGGCGCGGGCGACGGAGACGGCGTGGCCGCGTTCGGTGCCCCCTTCGGCGATCAGCAGGTACCACCAGTCGCCGATCCGGTAGAGGTGCGGCGCCTCGGGCCACTTGAGGCCGGTGCCCGACCAGGTGGGGAAGGGCCCCTCCAGCACCCGGCCCCCGACCGGGTCGATCCGGGCGAGCTGGATGCCGGGGGAGGTGAAGGCGGCCCAGCAGGTGCCGTCCTCCTCCCAGGCGAGGTCCGGGTCGATCCCGGGCAGGTCGATCCACACCGGGTCCGACCAGGGGCCCTCGGGCCGCTCCGCGGTCACGATGAAGTTGCCGCCCTCGGTGACGTTGGTGTCGATCACCCAGAAGCGGCCGTCGTGGTGACGGATCGTCGGCGCGTAGAGGCCGCGCGAGGCGGTGCTGCCGGGCAGCGGCAGCGGCAGCTGCCCGGGGCGGTCGAGCACGTTGCCGATCTGCCGCCAGTGCACCAGGTCCCTGCTGTGGAAGACCGGCAGCCCGGGGAAGTACTCGAAGCTGGAGCACACCAGGTAGTAGTCGTCACCGACCCGGCACACGCTCGGGTCCGGGTGGAACCCGCTGATCACGGGGTTGTCGTACGTCCGCACGGGGCGGTCCTTTCGAAGAGCTGCTGCGTGCCGTCGTTCAGCCGAGGGCGATCGCGGTCCACGACACCGGCGGCAGTTCGACGCTGAGCACGCCGTCGGCGAGGGTCGCGCTCGGGTTCGCGGACGGCGTCACCCGGAGCTGCTCCTCGAAGGTGTTCTTCGCGTACGGGTCGGGGTCGGCGAGCGTGAGCGCCTCGACGACGCGGGACACCGGGAGGCCGCGGACGTCGACGGTGATCCGGGCCGGCTCCGCCAGGTCGCGGTTGACGAGGAAGACCGCGGCCCGGTCCTCGTCGACGGTCGCGACGGCGTCGATCACGGACGCCTCGCCGTGCCGTGCCGTCAGGTACGTCGGGGCGTCGATCACCGGCCGGATCACCTCGCCGGAGGCGAGCCGGCTGGTGATCGAGAACGGATAGAAGGTGGTCTGCCGCCAGGCCGGGCCGCCGGGCTCGGTCATGATCGGCGCGATCACGTTGACGAGCTGGGCCAGCGAGGCCGAGGTGACGCGGTCGCCGCGCTTGAGGAGCGTCATCAGCAGGTTGCCCACGACGACGGCGTCCGCCACCGTGTACTTGTCCTCCAGCTGCCGGGGGGCGTGCCGCCACTCGTCGTTGACGTCCTCGGACGCCTTGTGCTCCTCGAGGTACCAGACGTTCCACTCGTCGAAGGAGATGTCGATCCGCTTCTTCGACTGCCGCTTGTGCCCGACGTGGTCGGCGGTGGCGAGCACGGTGTCGATGAAGAACTCCATGTCGACCGAGGAGGCGAGGAAGGAGCCGAGGTCGCCGTCGTGCACCTGGTAGTAGGCGTGGCAGGAGACGTAGTCGACGTAGTCGTAGCTGTGCTCCAGGACCGTGCGCTCCCAGTCGCCGAACGTCGGCATGCCGGATCCGGAGGAGCCGCAGACGACGAGTTCGAGGTCCTTGTCGGCGGCCTTCATCGCGGCGGCGGTGCGGGCGGCGATCTTGCCGTAGTCGTCGGCCGTCATGAAGCCGGTCTGCCACGGCCCGTCCATCTCGTTGCCGAGGCACCACATCCGCACGTTGTGCGGCTCCGGGGTGCCGTTGGCGACGCGCAGGTCGGAGAGGGCCGTGCCGGACGGGTGGTTGGCGTACTCGAGCAGGTCCAGGGCGGGCAGGATGCCGCGGGTGGCGACGTTGACCGCCAGCATCAGCTCGGAGTCGGTGAGCTTGAGCCACCTGGCGAACTCGTCGAGGCCGACCTGGTTCGACTCCAGCGAGTGCCAGGAGAGGTCGCGCCGCACCGGGCGGTTCGCGCGCGGGCCGACCGAGTCCTCCCAGCGGAAGCCGGAGACGAAGTTCCCGCCGGGGTAGCGGACGGTCGTGGTGCCGAGTTCCCGGACGAGTTCGACGACGTCCATCCGGAACCCGTCCTCGTTCGCGGTCGGGTGGCCCGGCTCGTACAGCCCGGTGTACACGCAGCGGCCGAGGTGCTCGACGAACGAGCCGAAGGTGCGGCGCCGGACGGGGGCGATGACGGCCCGTCGGTCGAGTTCGATGTGGGCGCGGGGCAAGTGAGGGTCCTTTCAGCGGGTCGGTGCGGGGCGGGGGGTCAGCCCTTCACGGCACCGGTGAGGCCGCCGACGATCTTCTTCTGGAAGGCGGCGAAGAAGCCCATCGCGGGCAGCATGGCGAGCGAGGTGAAGGCGAGGACCTTCGCGGTGTCCACGGAGTACTGCGAGGAGAACGCCTGGACGCCCAGCGGCAGGGTGAAGTTCGCCTGCGAGTTCAGGATGTACAGCGGCAGCACGTAGTTGTTCCAGCTGCCGATGAACCCGAGGATGCCGACCGTCACCACGCCGGGGCGCGACAGCGGGATCACCATCCGGAAGAAGAACCCGAGCCGGCTCGTGCCGTCGATCGAGGCGGCCTCCTCGATCTCCTTCGGGATGGCCCGCAGGAACGGCACCAGGATGATGACCGTGGTCGGCAGGCCGAAGGCGATCTGCGGGATGATCACGCCGAGCAGGTTGTCGACCAGGCCGAGGTCCTTGACGACGATGTAGAGCGGGGTGATCGCGATGACCATCGGGAACATCAGGCCGGCGGCGAACAGGGAGTACATCGCCCCCTTGAGCTTGAAGTCGTAGCGGGCGAGCACGAAGCTCACCATCAGGCCGAGGACCACGGTGCCGATGGTGCTGGCGAGCGCCACGACGACGGAGTTGGCGAACTCGCCCCAGAACGTCACCGACTTCAGGACGTTCAGGTAGTTGGCGACCACCCACGGTTGCGGCAGACCGGCCGGGCTCGTGCTGATCTGCGAGTTGGTGCGGAACCCGCCGAGCACGATGTACAGCACGGGCATGACGCAGACCCCGATGAAGAGCAGGGCCACGAAGTAGGCGAAGGGGTTGCCCCACCTCTGCGGCTTGTCGGCGGTCGTCGCGCTCATCAGGAGGCTCCTTCGGTGATGGCACCCTGCAGGTCGCGGCGCAGGAGGAAGCGCTGGTAGAGCAGTGCGACGACGAGCGAGATCAGGAACATCACGACCGCGATCGCGCTCCCGTAGCCGTAGTTGCCCGCGTTGCGGCCCTGGGCGACCATGTAGATCGCCATGGTCGAGGTGCCCGCGGTGCCCGCCACGTACGGGCCCCAGATGATGTAGACGAGGTCGAACAGCTGCAGCGAGCCGATGACGGACAGGAACGCCCAGATGCGGATCGTCGGCCCCAGCAGCGGCAGCGTGATGCGGCGCTGGATCTGCCAGTAGGAGGCGCCGTCGAGCTGGGCGGCCTCGGAGAGCTCCTCGGGGATCGACTGCAGGCCCGCGAGCATCAGGATCACCGCGAAGCCGATGTACTTCCACGAGATGATGCCCAGCAGCGTCCAGATGGCCAGCTTCGGGTCGGAGAGCCAGTCGGCCTGCAGGAAACCCAGACCGAGGTGCCGCAGCAGGTCGTTGACGGCGCCGTTGCTCTGGAGCATCAGGCTCCAGCCGGTGCCGACGATGACCTCGGAGACGACGTAGGGCACGAAGATCAGGACGCGGATGACCGAGCGGCCGCGGATCTTCTGGTTGAGCAGGAGCGCGAGGGCGATCGCCAGCGGACCCTGGACGAGCAGGGAGAGCACCAGGATCACGCCGGTGTGCCACAGGACCTGCTGGAACGCCGGATCGGTGAGGATCAGCTGGTAGTTCTTCAGACCGACCCAGTCGGTGGGCGCCCCGTAGCCGTGCCAGCGGTAGAAACCGTAGAACGCGGCGAGCGCCACCGGGAAGATCACGAACGCCAGGAACACGATGACCGCCGGTCCGGACAGGAGCGCGATCTCGAACCGCAGTTTGGCACGGCCGCGGCGGCGGGCGGCCGCCGCCGACGGGGCCGGCGGCGCGGACGAGGCCGCGCCGCCGACTCCGGGCGTGCCCTGCGACTGGGGGCCGTCGACCGGCTCAGTACCCAGGGTTTTGCTCATCGTGTGCTTACTCAGCCCTTCGCGGCGGCGGCGTTGGTGTCCTTGGCGATGTCCGCCGCGCCGCCCTTGCCGGCGAACAGGTTCACCACGGAGGTGTTCATGGCGTTGCCGATGTTCTGGCCGTACTCGGTGTCGAGGAACAGCACCGAGTAGGGGGCCTTGTTGAACGCCTGCAGCGCCGAGACGTTGTAGTCGTCGGTGATGCCGGCCTGGGCCTCCTTGTTCACCGGGATGGCGACGAACGCCTTGGCGTACGCCTTCTGCTGCTCCGGGGTGACCAGGAACTGCAGGAAGCCGAGGGCCTCCTTCGGCGCCTTCTTGGACAGCGAGAACCCGTCGAGGCCGCCCATGATGGCGGCCGGGTCGCCCTGGCCGCCGGGCACGGCGGGGAAGGGGAACCAGCCCAGGTCGGGGAGCGGCTTCTGGTCGGCGGTCAGGCTGGCGATCACTCCCGGGTCCCAGTTGCCCATGAGCTCCATGCCCGCCTTGTGGTTGGCGATCATGCCCGCGGACGAGCCGGCGCCCTGCTGCGAGGAGGTCGTCAGGAAGCCCTGCTGGAAGGGGTTGGTCCCCAGGAACGAGGCGAGGTCCTCGCCCGCCTTGGTCCAGCACGGGTCGCTGAACTTCAGCGACTGGGCGGCCTTCTTCAGGGTGTCCTGGCTGCACTCGCGCAGGGCGAAGTTGTAGTACCAGTGCGCGGCCGGCCAGGCGTCCTTGGCGCCCACCGCGATCGGCGCGACGTTGATCGCCTTCAACTTGTCGACGGCGGCCCGGAGTTCGTCCATGGTGGTGGGCGGAGCGGTGATGCCGGCCTGCTTGAACAGGTCCTTGCTGTAGTAGATGCCCTCGGGCTGGGTGTCGACCGGCATCGCGTAGACCTTGCCGTCGATCGAGTACCCGGCGATGGCCGCCGCGCCCGCGTTCGCCCGGTCGGCGTCGGTGAGGTCCAGCGCCTGGACCTGGCCGGCCTGGACCATGGCCTGCATCTTGCCGCCGCCGCGCTGCAGGAAGATGTCCGGCGCGGAACCGGAGTTGAGCGCGGTCTGCAGCTTCCCGTCGAGGTCCTCGTTCTGGATCGTCTGGATGTTGATCTTGACGTTCGGGTGCAGCGACTCGTACGCCGCCACGGCGCTCTTCCAGTACTCGGCGCCCGCTCCGGGCTGCGCGTTCTCCCAGAAGGTCAGCGTGACCTTGCCGTCGGACGAGCCGCCGCTCCCGTCGCTGCCGCCGGCGCAGCCGGTGACGGCGAGCGTGATGCCCAGGGCGATCGCGGCGGCCGCCGTGCGGCGGGTCTTTCTCGTCATCGTGGGGACTTCCTGTCTGTCGTCGCCGGGGGCACCCGGGTGGGAGTGGGCGAAGTGAAGGCACGTCAGGTGGGGATCGCCGCGGCTCCTGCGGCCCGGTCGCGGGTGGGTGGACCGGTGTGACCGGGCGTGAGGCGGTCGGCAGGGGCGGTTCGAATGCTGGAGAGTATGTGCTCGCCGCGGAGCGGCCGTCAATAACTTGTTTCCGAAAAGTATCCGAAAGTTGCGGCAGATTACGGGGGGATAACACCGAAACATTTCGAAGTCTGCGGCCCGGGCGTCCTGTTACGAGGCTTGACAGGTTTTGTTAGCGCTAACAACATGGGGGGCCGATCCCTCCACCCAAGGATGTCCATGTACAGACGCTGGCTCAGGGCCACCCGGCGGAGAACCGCGGCGATCGCGACGGCCGCCGCCCTGCTGACCCCCGGCCTGGTCGCCGCGGCGGTGCCCGCCCAGGCGGCCGCCCCGGAACTCGTCGTCAACGGCGGCTTCGAGAGCGGCCTCGCCAACTGGTCGGCCAACCACGGGAACCCCACCGACGGCGCGGCGCTGTCGATCACCGCCGACGCCTACTCCGGATCCGCCGCCGTGCTCGTCACCGGCCGCAGGACCACCGGCTCCGGACCGATGCAGGACGTCTCCGGCAAGGTGAAGGCCGGCCGGAGCTACACCGTCACGGCCCGGGTGAAGTACGACGACCCCGCGGCCCCGGCGGCCAAGCAGTTCTTCGCCACCATGCACTACGGCGGCGCCACCTACACCAACCTCGGCACGGTGACGGTGCCCCGCGGCCAGTGGGGGCTCGTCCGCGGCACGTTCACCGTCCCGGCCGGACAGGACGTCAGCACCGCGCAGCTCTTCCTGGAGACGCCCTGGGTCCAGGACCCGGCGAGCGCCCCCCACGCCAACCTCATGGACTTCGAGGCCGACGACGTCTCCCTGACGGAGGCGGACTCCTCGGCGGCCCACCCGGCCGGCCACGCCGCGCCGGCCAAGACCGTCGGCAACGCCAACCCCCTGATGGACTACCAGTACGGGGCCGACCCGTGGGCGATGGTCTACGACGGGCGCGTGTACGAGTACATGACCTCGGACGGATCGGCCTACGACGCGAACGGCGGCGTCACGCAGTCCTACGAGTACGACGACGCGGGCAACATCAAGGACAACGGCTACGGGCAGATCAAGACGCTCACCGTCATCTCCTCCGCCGACCTGGTCAACTGGACCAACGAGGGCCAGGTCAAGGTCGCGGGCGCGCCGGGTGCCGCGACGTGGGCCTCCAACTCCTGGGCCCCGGCCGCCGCGCACCGGACGGTCGACGGGAAGGAGAAGTTCTTCCTCTACTTCGCCAACAGCGGCGGCGGCATCGGCGTCCTGACCTCCGACTCGCCCGTCGGCCCGTGGACCGACCCGATCGGCAAGCCGCTGGTGAGCGGCGCGACGCCCGGAACCGCCGGCGTGGTGTGGATGTTCGACCCGGCGGTCCTGGTCGACGACGACGGCTCCGCGTACCTCTACTTCGGCGGCGGCGTGCCCAACGGCGGGACCGACCACCCGAGGAGCACCCGGGTGATCAAGCTGGGCGACGACATGACCAGCACGGTCGGCGCGGCCGCGACCATCGACGCGCCCGCGGTGTTCGAGGACTCCGGGATCAACAAGATCAACGGCAAGTACTACTACAGCTACTGCACCAACTTCAGCCACTCCAGCACCATCGACGGCCACACCATCGGCTACGGCAACATCGCCTACATGGTGTCCGACAGCCCGATGGGCCCCTTCACCTACCAGGGCCAGATCCTCGACAACCCCGGCTCCTTCTTCGGCGCGGGCGGCAACAACCACCACGCGATGTTCGAGTTCAAGGGCCAGACCTACATCACCTACCACACCCAGACGGTGCAGTCGGCGCTGGTCGCCGGCGGCTCCCTCGACAAGCCCCACGGCTACCGGTCCACCCACATCGACAAGGTGACGGTCAACGCCGACGGCGCCATCGCGCCGATCACCGGCACCTACCGCGGCCCGTCCCAGCAGGGGACGCTCGACGCGCACCGGCGGATCGAGGCCGAGACGATCGCCTGGGACTCCGGCATCCAGGACGCCTACGCGCCCTCGTCCGGCATCCGGGTGCTGCCGACCGGCACCGACACCACCGGCGAGCAGAAGCTCACCAACGTCCACGACGGCGAGTGGACCTCGCTGGCCGGCGTCGACTTCGGCCCGGACGGCGCCACCACCCTGGCCGCCGACGTGCTGCCGAAGGCCGGCGGCCGGATCCAGGTCCGCCTCGACGGTCCGGACGCCTCCGGCACCCCCGTCGGCACGCTGACCGTGCCCGCCTCGTCCACCGGCGCCTGGACCGAGGTCCGCACCGACCTCACCACCCGGGTGACCGGCGTGCACGACGTCTTCTTCGTCGCCCAGGGCCCCGGCACCGGCGAACTGTTCGACGTCGACGACTGGCGCTTCGGCTTCGACCGCACCGCCCCCGCCGTCACGGCGCGCACCACCCCCGCCGCGCCCGACGGACAGGACGGCTGGTTCACCGGCCCGGTGGCCGTCGAGCTGTCCGCCACCGACGACTCCGGGGTCGCCGGCATCGAGTACCGCCTCGGCGAAGGCGTCTGGCAGCCCTACCACACCCCGGTCCAACTGCCCGAGGGCAGCACCGCGTTCGGCTACCGGGCGACCGACAGCGCCGGCAACACCAGCGAGGAGGCCCGCCTCGCGGTGAAGCGGGACTCCACCGCCCCGACCGTCGCCGCGCACCTGTCCGAACCCACCCTGGGCCACCTGTACGAGGGCTCCGCGGCCCTCACCCTGACCGGCGCGGACACCGGCTCCGGCCCCGGCGCGCTGGAGTACGCCCCGGACGGCGGGGACTGGCGGCCGTACACCGGCACCGTCGCCGTCGGCGCGCCGGGCCGGCACACCCTGGCCTACCGGGCCACCGACCGGGCGGGCAACCGCAGTGCCACCGGCACCGCGACCGTGGACGTGGTGCCGAAGTGCACCCGCACCGTCACCGGGCGGAGCCGCAGCGCCCTGGTCGTCTCCGGCGGGACGACCTGCGTGAAGGGCGCGGAGGTCGGCACCGTCACGGTGGTCGACGACACGGCCGTCCTGGTCGTGGTCGACAGCACCGTCCGCGGGCCGCTGAACGTCCACCGGGGGAACACCGTGGTGGCCGAGGACAGCACCTTCGAGGGGAACGCGACGCTCTCCGGCACCACCGGCCGGATCAGCCTGGTCGGCAACGCCTTCGCCAGGTCGCTGAACCTCGCCCGGAACACCGGGAGCGCGCCGCTGGTCTCCGGCAACGGCGTCGACGGCGTCCTGGACTGCACCGGGAACGACCCCGCGCCCGTCGACGGCGGAGCGGTGAACCACACCTCCCGGGGCGCGACCGGCCAGTGCGCCGCCCTGGCGGTCACCGACCGCCCGTAGGGCCCGCCCGGCGGCCCGGGCAGCACGCCCGGGCCGCTGCCAGCCGCCGGGCCCCGACCGCCGGCCGGACGCACCCCGTCCGGCCGGCGGCCGCGTTCCGGGCCGGGCGCCGCCGGTTCCCGGCGCACCGTCAGACGTCCGCCGGGAAGGCGCGGGACACCCGGCGCGGAGGGCCAGTAGGGTGGACGCCGGGTTAGTTGGCCCGGCCTGGGCCGGGCGGGACGGGAGAACCATGGCAGAGACCGGTGAGCGGCGACCGCCGACGATGGCAGACGTCGCCCAGGTCGCCGGGGTGTCCCACCAGACGGTCTCCCGGGTGCTCAGCGACCACCCCAACGTGCGCGGGGCCACCAAGGAGCGGGTGCTGCAGGCGATCGCCGAACTGGGCTACCGGCCGAACTCGGCGGCCCGGACGCTGGTGACCCGGCGCAGCCGGACGATCGGGGTGGTGGCGGCCAACACGACGCTGTTCGGTCCGGCCAGCATCCTGGCGGGCCTGGAACGGGCGGCGCGGCGGGAGGACTACCTGGTGGCGTCGGTCGGCCTGGAGGAGCTGACCGAGCACGCCCTGGGCAAGGCCCTGGAGCGGCTGGGCAGTTGGGGGGTGGACGGCGTGGTGGTGATGACGCCGCACCGGCACGCCGTGGCGGCGCTGGCCCGGCTGCCCCAGCCGTTCCCGATCGTGACGGTGGAGGGCGGCCACGACCTCGACCTGCCGGGCGTGGCAGTCGACCAGTTCGCCGGGGCACGGGCGGTCACCGAGCACCTGCTGTCGCTGGGCCACACCCGGATCTGGCACGTGGCCGGGCCCGGCGAGTGGATCGAGGCGGAGGGCCGCCTCCAGGGCTGGCGCACCGCGCTGGAGGCGGCCGGGCTGCCGGTGCCCCCGCACCTGCCGGGCGACTGGAGCCCCGCCTCGGGCCACGCGGCCGGCCGGAAGGTGGCGGAGGTCTTCCGCCGCGGGGCCCGCTCCCGGCCGACGGCGGTGTTCGCCGCCAACGACCACATGGCCCTCGGGGTCGTCCACGCGCTGCACGAGGCCGGGGTGCGGATCCCGCAGGACGTCGCGGTGGCGGGCTTCGACGACCTCCCCGAGGGCGCCTACCTCACGCCGCCGCTGACCACCGTCCGGCAGGACTTCACCGCCGTCGGCCGGGAGGGGATCGGCATGCTGCTGCGGCTGATCGACGAGCCGGCCGCCCCGCTCGCCCACGTGAGCGTCCGGCCGGAGCTGGTGGTCAGGGCGAGCACGGCGGGCGGACGGCGGCCCGGTGCGGGCGTGGGCAGCGCGGCCGCGCTGTTCTCGGACGCGACGGGAGCGGGCGGGCCCGGCGCGGGTGCGCCGGGAGCCGGCGCGGCGGGAGCGGGGCCGAACCGGTAGCCCGACGCCCCCGCGGTCGCGCTCGAAGCCCCGCCGTCCGACCGGTGCGTCCGGGCCACTGCCGCCGTGCCGGGCGTCCGCCCCGCCGACGTCCGGGCCCGGAGCCACCGCCGTCGACGCCGACCACGACAGGAGCACACCCGTGACGGACCCGATGCCCTTCCTGCGCGAACGCCTGCACGCGGCCGGACTGACCGACGTCGTCGCGGTCGAGCCGGTCGCCGGGGGACTCGCCGCGGTCGCCGGACTCGCGCGCCGCGCCGACGGCACGTCGGTGTTCGTCAAGGCGTTCGGCGGGCCGCCGCCGGACGGCGCCTTCGCCGCGGAGGCCGAAGGGCTCACCGCGCTGCGCGAGGCGGGCGGCCTCGCCACCCCCGAGGTCGTCCTCGCGGACCGCGACGTGCTCGTGCTGTCGGTGCTGCGACCCCGCCCGGCCTCCGAGCCCTTCTGGGAGCGGCTCGCGCACGAGCTCGCCCGCCTGCACACCACCACGCGGCACCCCCGGTTCGGCTGGCACCGGGACAACTGGCTGGGCCGCCGCCGGCAGGTCAACACCTGGCACGACGACGGCTTCGAGTTCTTCGCCCGGCACCGCCTGCTGCGCTGGCTCGGCGAACGCCGCGTCCGGGAGGCGCTCGACGCCGCGGACCGGGCGGCGCTGGAGCGGCTGTGCGACCGGCTGCCCGAACTGCTGCCGGCCGGGCCCGCCTGCCTGACGCACGGCGACCTGTGGGCGTCGAACGTCATGGCCGCCTCCGACGGGCGGCCCGCGCTGATCGACCCGGCAGTGTCGTACACGTGGGCCGAGGTCGATCTGGCCCACCTGTGGACGACGGCGCCGCCGCCCGAGGCGCACGTGTTCTTCGAGCGCTACACCGAACTGACCGGGCTCGACCGCGACTGGCGCGCACGCGCGCCGATCCTCCAACTGCGCCAGCACCTGGCCGTGATCGCCCAGTTCGACCCCGACTGGGGCGCCGCCGACCTCGTGCGCGCCACCCTCGCCCCGTTCCGGCAGCGGCACTGAGCCCGGCCGACCCACGGGAATCTTGACAGGCTTTTTGTGAGCGCTAACATTCGGGTGTCGGTGCCGCCTGTCCTTCGGCGCACCTCCGGCGGCTCCCGGTCCGCGCTCCTGAGGGTGAGCCCACGGACCGGGACCCGCCGCCGACCTGGGGGACGTCACCGCGCGCCGCCCTGCACCGGGTCGGGGCCGGCTCGGCGCCGGCCCAGGTCCGCAGCCGGATCAACACCAACGCGCCGGCCGCCGTCCGGGAACGGCTGCGCCTGCGGGTCGGCGAGCTGGGCGACGACACCGTGCTGATCGGTGCCGCCGGGCCGGCGTTCTCCGAGGTGCTCGCCCGGCCGCCGGAAACGCCCGCCCGGCTCTGCGGGCGGTAGGCCGCCGGGCGGCGGGCACGGGCCCGCGAAGGGATACGGCCGGTCGCCGTCCCTCCGGGCGGGAAGGGGCGGCGACCGGCCGTGCAACGGGGCCGGTCAGTGCCGGGCGGGGTTGAAGGTCAGCGCCGGACTGGCGTTGCGCACCAGGGACCCGGCCTGCTCGGGCCACCACGCGCCGGCGGCCGGGTCGACGACGCCGTACTCGGGGTCGACGGTGCCGCCCGGGACGCCGCGGTTGCACTGGCCGTCGGACTGGCCCACGGTCTTGATCCACAGGAAGGCGTCGGCGAGCGGCACGCCGGTGTCCGCGGTCGGACGGTCGCCGATCCCGCTGCCGGGGGCGTTGCACCAGGTCTGCGGATCGCCGCTGTACTTGCCCGCCGGGGGCTTCCAGTCGCCACGGCCGTTGCGGCTGGTGTCGACGACGAAGTGGGCGAGCTCACCGGCGGACGGGCTGCCGACGTTCTGCTGGAACCACTGGTCGGTCCAGTGCCAGGTGGACGGGTCCTCCACGTCGACCGCGCCGCCCGGCTGCCCGTCGTTCGGCGCCGCGGGGGAGTAGTACTGGCTCGCGCACCAGTCGGCGTGGCCCCTGGCCCAGTCCGGGCCCTTGGTGGCGAACCACACGCACTGCGAGACCCAGGTGCCGTAGCGGGTGGACCGGTCGGTGGCGAAGTAGTTGGAGACGTTCAGCGAGAAGCCCTGGGCGCGGTCGACGCCCGCGTCGATCAGGCGCTGCGCCGCGGTGCCGACGCTCTGCCAGTGGCTGTTGCCCGCGTCCAGGTAGACCACGCTGTTCGGCTGCCGCTCCAGCGCGTCGACCGCGTGGTTGAGGTCGGCGAGCCGGCCGGCGGTCTGCTCGCCGGTCGGGTCCGCGCCGGGGGCGCAGTCGGCCGGGAGGTTGGCCAGCCCGTCGGGCTCCAGCACGACCACGGCCTTGCTGCGGCCCAGCCCCCGGGCGAAGGCGTCGATCCAGGCCCGGTAGTCGGCGTCCGACCGGGCGCCACCGGCGGAGTACTGGGAGCAGTCCCGCAGCGGGATGTCGTACGCCACCAGCACGGGCACCGCCTTGGCGCGCTCGGCGCGGCGCACCAGGTCCCGGACCTGGGACTCGACCTCGGCCGGGGTGCCGCCGGTGAACCACGCGGCCTCGGGCCAACTGGCCAGCTTCGCCATGTCCCTGGCGCCGGCGGGGTCGTGGTGCTTCAGGTCGGTGAGCGCCTGGCGGGCCGCGTCGCTGTCGGGGTCGACGTAGAACCGGGTGCCCGGAGCGAGCGTGTGGGACGCCGGGGCGGGCCGGGGCTCGGCGGCGGCGGCCGGGACGGCGCCGGCGATCAGCAGTGCGAGGGCGCTCGCCGGGAGGGCGGCGCGGTGCAGGGGAGTGCGCACGGTGTTCCTTCGATGGGGCGGGTGTCGGGGGTGGCGGGCCCGGGGAGCGGTTCCCCGGGCCCGACCGGTGGCGCGGTGGCGCGGTGGGCTTCCGGCGCGGCGTCAGTAGCCGTAGATCATCTTGTAGGCGACCTCCGGCAGGAACTGCCCCGCCGAGGAGCCCGCCCCGACGCCGCAGTTGCCGTCGGACTCGCCCGGCTCCTTGATCCACAGCAGCATCTCGGCGCCGCCGCCGGTCCGGGTGGGCGTGCCGATCCGGCGCCCGGCCGGGTTGCACCACTGGCCGTTGGAGCCGTTGCCGTTGCGGCTGGTGTCGACCACGAACGGCTTGGTGTAGCCGTACGCGCCGAGCGCGCTGTTGACGGCGTTGCCGTAGGAGGTGTTCTCGCCGGTGGTGAAGTAGTTGGAGACGTTCAGCGAGAACCCGTGGGCCCCGCCGACCCCGGCGGCGGCGAGGTGCTGCGCCATGGTGGAGGCGCTGATCCAGCCGGGGTTGCCGGCGTCGAGGTACACCCAGGTGTTGGGGGCCTTGGCGTTGAACTGCGCGATGGCGTTCTTCAGCATGGCGTTGCGGTCGGAGACCTGGGCGGGCGTCAGGCAGCTCTGGTCGCCGAGCGCGTCGGGTTCGAGGATGACCACCGCCGGGCGGTTGCCGATGCCGCTGGCGAAGGCGGCGATCCAGGTGTCGTACGCGGCCCGGCTGCCCGCGCCGCCGCCGGACTGGCCGCCGCAGACGTCCCGGTTGGGGATGTTGTAGGCGACCAGGACGGGCAGTTTGTCGTAGGCGTCGGCGCGGCCGACGTAGGCGCCGGTGGCCGCGCCGATGTCGCCGCTCCAGTTGCCGAACCAGCGGGCCGAGGGGGTGTTGGCGATGGCGGAGCGGATCGCCGCGGCGCGGCCGTCGCCGGGGTTGGCGTTGGCCCAGCGCAGCGCGGAGTTGTCCGGGTCGACGTAGAAACCGCTGGTCATGGTGGTGGGGTTGGCCGCGTACGCCGGGCCGGCGTCGACCAGGGCGAGGCCGGCGGTGAGCAGGCCGGCCAGCAGCGCGGCTGACGCTCGGGTGGACTTGCGCATGGTTCTTCCTCCGGTGGGTGGGGGCGGAGAAGTGGAAGCGCTTCCAGTTTCGCGCGAATCGAATCGCGTGATTGGGATGATTGGGCCCGGGGGAGAGCTGTGTCAATACTTCCTGCACCAGGGGTGTCCGCCGTCCCCGCTTCGACCCCTGTCACCCTTCGGTGGCGGGAGTACGCTGGAAGCGCTACCAGTTTCCATGGCCGGACCGTGGCGGGTTCCGCTCTCCGCGGGCTCCGTGGCCTGCGGTTGCCGTGGAATCATGACCCCTGTCCGACGCCCCGCAGCCCGAGGAGCAGCCGTTTCCATGGAGCCGTCACCCAAGCGCATGCCCACTCTCGACGAGGTGGCCCAGCGCGCCGGCGTCTCGCGCACGGCGGCGTCCCGGGTGATCAACAACGCCCCGCACGTCAGCCGGGCCAAGCGGGAGGCGGTCGAACGCGCGGTGCGCGAACTCGGCTTCGTCCCCAACCCGACCGCGCAGGCACTGGCCACCCGCCGGGTCGGCGCGGTGGTGCTGGCGGTCTCCAGCGACGAGCCGGGCCTGTTCGCGGACCCCTTCTTCGCCGAGGTGATCGTCGGCGTGAGCGCCGCACTGGAGCAGACCGACCTGGAGCTGATCCTGCTGCTGGCCAACACCCCGCGCGGGCGCGACCGGCTGGAGCGGCTGCTGCGCTCGCGCCGCGCCGACGGCGTGATGCTGATGGCGCTGCGCGGCGACGACCCGCTCGGCCGGCTCGCCGAACAGACCGACCTCCCGGTGGTGTTCGGCGGCCTGCCGCTCACCGGCGAGCCGCGCTGGTACGTGGACGCCGACAACCGGGGCGGCGCCCGGCTCGCGGCCGAGCACTTCGTCCGGACCGGGCGCCGCCGGCCCGTCATGATCACCGGTCAGGTGGACACCCAGGTCGCCGTCGCCCGCGAGCAGGGCTTCACCGAGGGCCTGGCCCTGGCCGGGGTCCCGCTGCTCGGCATCGAGGCCGGCGACTTCACCGAGGACGGCGGGGCCGCGGCGATGGAGCGGCTGCTCGCGGCCCACCCCGCGCCGGACGCGCTGTTCACCGCCTCCGACGCGATGGCCATCGGCGCGCTGCGCACGCTGCGCACGCGCGGACTGCGGGTGCCCGAGGACGTCGCGGTGATCGGCTTCAACGACCTGGCCAGCGCCCGGCACACCGCCCCGCCGCTCACCACCGTGCACCAGCCGGTGCGGTCGCTGGGGCGGGAGATGGCCAGGATGCTGGTGGGCGCCATCGAGGGGCACGACCCCAGCCCGCTGATCCTGCCGACCCGCCTGACCGTGCGCGAGTCCGCCCCGGACGCGTCGGCGGGGCCGATAGTGCCGACGGTGCCGACGGTGCCGACGGGGGTCTGACCCACCCCCGCACCCGGTGATCCGGCCGCCCCGCGCCCGGCGGCCCGACCGTCCGCGCCCGGCGGCCCGGCCCCGCCGCGCCGTCCGACGCCCCGGTATGCCGCGCCGCCCGGCGGGTGGCTCCGGTCACGACTGGAAGCGCTTCCAGTTTCATTCCGGTATCGGCTGTTCAAACTCTTGACACACGCACCTGACGAGCCAGAAACTTCCGGCACCACCCTGGAAGCGCTTCCAGCTTCCAGCAAGACTCTCCTTCCTACCTGCCCGCCGCGCGCATCGTTCAGACCCCGCGGCGGCTTCCGATTCGAACGCATGGGAGCGCTCCCGCAATGACCGAGGTCCAGGACCGCAGGGCCGTCGAGGCCCAGCCCGACGACTTCCTCCACTTCCCGCCGGACTTCCTCTGGGGCACCGCCACCTCGGCCTACCAGATCGAGGGCGCGGCCACCGAGGACGGCCGGACCCCGTCGATCTGGGACACCTTCAGCCACACGCCGGGCAAGGTGAACCGCGGCGACACCGGCGACCTGGCGGTCGACCACTACCACCGCTGGCGCGAGGACGTCGCGCTGATGAAGGACCTCGGGCTGACCGCGTACCGCTTCTCGGTGGCCTGGCCCCGGGTGCAGCCGACCGGCCGGGGCCCGGCCGTCGAGCGCGGGCTCGACTTCTACCGCGCGCTGGTGGACGAACTGCTGGCGGCCGGCATCACCCCGCTGGCCACGCTCTACCACTGGGACCTGCCGCAGCACCTGGAGGACGCCGGCGGCTGGACGGTCCGGGAGACCGCGGAGCGCTTCGGCGAGTACGCCTCCCTGGTGGCCGGCGCCCTCGGCGACCGGGTGCGGCACTGGACCACGCTGAACGAGCCGTGGTGCTCGGCCTTCCTCGGCTACGGCTCCGGCGTGCACGCCCCGGGCCGCACCGACCCGGCCGACGCGCTCAAGGCTGCCCACCACCTGAACCTGGCGCACGGCCGGGGCGCGGCCGCGCTGCGCGCCGCGCTGCCCGGCACCGCCGAACTGTCCGTCTCGCTCAACCTGCACCAGGTGCGGCCGCTCACCGACAGCCCCGAGGACCAGGAGGCGGTGCGCCGGATCGACGCGGTCGGCAACCGGATCTTCCTGAGCCCGGTGCTGCGCGGCCGCTACGACGCGGACCTCTACCAGGACACCGCGCACCTGGTCGACTGGGAGCGGCTGGTGCGCCCCGGCGACCTGGCGGCGATCGGCGCGCCGATCGACCAGCTCGGCCTGAACTACTACTCCCCGGCGGTGGTCTCCGGCAGCGGCGCCTCCCGCGACGACTGCCACGGCCGCAGCGACCACTCGCCCTGGCCCGGCGCCGAGCACGTGGCCTTCCACCAGCCGCCCGGCGAGCTGACCGCGATGAACTGGAGCATCGACCCGACCGGACTGCGCGACCTGCTCGACCGGATCCACCTGGAGCGCCCCGGCCTGCCCGTGATCATCACCGAGAACGGCATGGCCTGCGAGGACTACGTCACCCCCGAGGGCGTGGTGAACGACCGGGAGCGGATCGCCTTCGTCCACCAGCACCTGACCGCGGTGCACCAGGCGATCGAGGCGGGCGTACCGGTGGCGGGCTACTTCCTGTGGTCGCTGCTGGACAACTTCGAGTGGGCGTACGGCTACGCGAAGCGCTTCGGCATGGTGCACGTCGACTTCCCCACCCAGCGGCGCACCCCGAAGAACAGCGCGTACTGGTACGGCCGGGCGTGCCGCACGGGCGCCGTCCCGCGCTCGCTGTGACCGTGCTCCGCCCCACCCGTCCCGCGGCCGTCGGGCCGCACCGACCACCCACGCGCCAGAGGCGCCCGAGGACCCCGAAGGGAGCATCGGCATGCGGACGCTACTGCGCCGCCTCGGCTTCTACCTGCTGGCCGGCTTCGCCGCGGTGACCCTGAACTTCTTCCTGGCCCGGCTGCTGCCCGGCAGCGCCCTGCAGAACGCGCTGGCCAAGCTGCGCGGCGCCAACCTCGACCCGGCGGCGATCCGGGCGCTGGAGGCGCAGTACGGCACCGGCGCCGACCACAGCCTGCCGAGCCAGTACCTGACCTACCTGTCCGGCCTGCTCCACGGAGACCTGGGCCTGTCCACCTCGCAGTCCGCGCCGGTCTCCTCCATCCTGGGCAGCACCCTGCCGTGGACGCTGGGCCTGGTCGGCACGGCGACCGCGCTGGCCTTCGTGGTCGGCACGCTGGCCGGGATCGTCGTCGGCTGGAAGCGCAACGGGCTGCTGGACGGCCTGCTGCCCGCCGCGACCTTCTTCCAGTCGGTGCCGTACTTCATCCTGGCCTTCCTGGTGATGATGACCCTCGGCTACTTCGGCGGCTTCTTCCCCTACCAGAACGGCTACGACATCGGCCGGCACGCCCACCTGACGCCGGGGTGGAACGGACCGTTCGTCACCAGCGTGATCGAGCACGGCACGCTGCCGGCGCTGACCGTGGTGCTGGCCTCGCTGGCCGGCTGGGTGATCGGCATGCGCAACATGATGATCACCACGATGGACGAGGACTACGTCCTGGTCGCCGCCGCGAAGGGGCTCCCGCAGTGGCGGGTGGCCGCGGTGGCGGCGCGCAACGCGATCCTGCCGACCATCTCCAACTTCGCCCTGTCGATCAGCCTGGTGGTGACCGGCTCACTGGTCACCGAGATCGTCTTCACCTACCCGGGCGTCGGCTGGCAGATCTACCAGGCCATCCTCACCGGCGACTACCCGCTGCTCCAGGGGATCCTGCTGGTCGTCGTCTTCACCGTGCTGGCCGTGAACCTGGTCGCGGACCTCGCCTACGTCGCCCTCGACCCCCGTGCCCGCAAGGAGGCCTGAGCGATGCGCGCCCTCCGCTCCCCGAAAGTGCTCGCCGGTTCGGCCCTGCTGCTGGTGCTCCTGCTGCTGGCCGTGGTCGGCCCGCTGATCGCGCCGCACTCCGCCGACTGGCAGGCCGACCGCACCAGCGGTCTGCCGCTCGCCCCCTCGGGCCGGTTCTGGCTCGGCACCGACCAGCAGCAGCACGACCTGTTCTCGCGGCTGCTGACCGGCGGCCGGGACACCCTGCTGATCTCCTTCCTCGCCGGGCTGTTCGCCTGCGCGCTGTCCGTCGTGGTCGGCGTCACCGCCGGTTTCGTCGGCGGCCTGGTGGACGACCTGCTCTCCGCGCTGGCCAACATCTTCCTGGCGCTCCCCGGCCTGCTGATCCTGATGGTGATCATGAAGCCGCTGCCGCCCTCGGAGACCAGCGATCCGCTGCTGATCGGCTCGGTGATCGCCCTCACCGCCTGGGCCTGGGGCGCGCGCGTGCTGCGCGCGCAGACCCTGGCGCTGCGCGCGGCCGACTACGTCGAGGCGGCCCGGGTGATCGGCGAACGCACCTGGCGGATCATCCTGTTCGAGGTGGTGCCGAACCTGCTGCCGATCCTGGCGTCGGCGTTCATCTTCACCGTCATCTACGGCATCGGCACGTACACCGCGCTGGCCTGGCTGGGCGTGATCAGCCCCGCCTCGGTGACCTGGGGCACCGTGCTCAACGAGGCCCAGTCCTCGGGCGCCGCCGTCAACGGCTACTGGTGGTGGTACCTGCCGCCGGCGCTGGCCGTCGCGCTGGTCGGGATCGCCCTGGCCCTGGTCAACTTCGGGATCGACGAGGTGATCAACCCCAGGCTGACCTCGGCCCGCACCGGCCGGGCCCGCGGGGTGGTCTTCCGCCTCGGCCTCACCCCCGTGCTGAAGTCCGCGGCGCCCGGCCCCGCGGCCGCGCCGTCGAACCCCGTCCCGCTGAAGGAGGCGCAGCCGTGACCGGCGAGCCCGTCCTCGAAGTCCGCGACCTGTGCGTCGACTACGGCGTCGGCCCGGGCGGCGTGCGCGCCGTCACCGACGCCACCCTGACCCTGCGCCGCGGCGAGGTCCTCGGCCTGGCCGGCGAGTCCGGCTCCGGGAAGTCCACCCTGGCCTACGCCGTCACCAGGCTGCTGCGCGCCCCCGGCGTGATCACCGGCGGCGAGGTGCGCTTCCACGGCCCGGACGGCGTCCTCGACCTGCTGGAGGCGGACGCCGCCACGCTGCGCCGGGTGCGCTGGGACCAGATCTCGGTGGTGTTCCAGAGCGCGATGCACGCGCTGAACCCGGTGGCCCGGATCGACGCCCAGCTCACCGACGCGCTCCGCGCCCACCGGGCCCGACTGGGCGCCGCCGAACGGCGGGAGCGCGCCGTGGAGCTGCTGCGCCTGGTCGGCATCGGCGAGGAACGGCTGCGCAGCTACCCGCACGAACTGTCCGGCGGCATGCGCCAGCGCGTGATGATCGCGATGGCGCTGGCGCTGGAACCCCGGGTCGTCATCATGGACGAACCCACCACCGCGCTGGACGTGGTGACGCAGCGGGAGATCCTCGACGAGCTGATGCAGCTCAAGGACCGCCTCGGCTTCGCGATCGTGTTCATCACCCACGACCTGTCGCTGCTGATCGAACTGGCCGACACCATCGCCATCATGTACGCCGGGCGGATCGTCGAACTCGCCGACGCCCAGAGGCTGTTCCACAGCCCGCGGCACCCGTACACGCTGGGGCTGCTGAACTCCTTCCCGGCCCTGCACGGCGAACGGGTGCGGATGGAGGGCATCCCGGGCTCCCCGCCCGCGCTCACCGCACTGCCCGCCGGCTGCGCCTTCCACCCGCGCTGCCCGTTCGCGCTGGCCCGCTGCGCGCACGACGTCCCCCGGCTCACCGAACCCGCCGAACCCGCCGAACCCGACGGCGCGCCCGCGGCCCGCTCGGCCGCCTGCTGGCTGCACACCGGCGGCGAGCACGTCCCGGCGCCGCTCGCCCGAGTCCTTGGGAGCACCCCGTGACCAGCACCGACACCACCCGGGTGGTGCACGGCCCGAAGCGCCCGGGCACCCCCGCACTGGAGGCCCGCGGCCTCACCAAGCACTTCCCGGTCCACGGGGGACTGCGGCGCGGCCGGGTCGTGCGCGCCGTCGAGGACGTCTCGCTGGCCCTGCCGGAGGGCACGGTCACCGCCGTGGTCGGCGAGTCCGGCTCCGGCAAGTCCACCCTGTCGCGGCTGCTGACCCGGCTGACCGCCCCGACCTCGGGCGAACTGCTGCTGGACGGCGAGCCGGTGGGCGGCTCCGCGCGGGCCCGGCGCGCCTACGCCGGCCAGGTGCACCTGGTGCTGCAGGACCCGTTCTCCTCGCTGAACGCCGTGCACAGCATCCGCTACCACCTGCGGCGCCCGCTCAAGCTGCACCAGGGCCTGCGCGGGAGCGAACTCGACGCCCGCGCCGCGCAGCTGCTCGAACGCGTCAGCCTCACCCCGGCCGAACGCTACCTCGACAAGTTCCCGCACGAGCTGTCTGGCGGCCAGCGCCAGCGGGTCGCCATCGCCCGCGGCCTCGCCGTACGACCCCGGGTGCTGCTCGCCGACGAGCCGGTCTCCATGCTCGACGTCTCGATCCGCCTCGGCGTGCTCAACCTGCTCGACGAACTGCGCGAACGCGAGCGGCTCGCCATCCTGTACGTCACCCACGACATCGCCTCGGCCCGCTACCTCGCCGACACCGTCGTGGTGATGTACGCCGGGCAGATCGTCGAGTCCGGCCCGGCCGTCCAGGTCACCGACAGCCCCGCGCACCCGTACACCCGGCTGCTGCTGAGCGCCGCCCCCGACCCCCGGCGCCGCGAACCGGTGGTGCTGCGCGGGCGCGGCGCACCGCCCAGCCTGATCGACCCGCCGAGCGGCTGCCGCTTCCACCCGCGCTGCCCGCTCGCGATGCCGGTGTGCGCCGAGACCGCGCCGCCGGTGCGGCCCGCCGCGGGCGACCAGGTCGCCGCCTGCTGGCTGCTCGACCCCGAGCGGGCAGCGGGCACCGCGTCCGCCTGAACGACCCTCACGCACCACCCGGAACCCACCCGAACACCCCACCCCAGGAGCACCCTGCCATGCGCCGTTCCACCGCTCTCAGAGCCGTCGCCCTGGCCGCCGTCGTCGGCCTCGGCGCCACCGCCTGCACCGACTCCGGCGGTTCGAAGTCCACCGACGCCGGCGCCGACCGGACCCTGGTGGTCGAGTCGGCCCCGATGCCGTCGTTCACCGAGAACTACAACCCCTTCGACGGAAACTCCTTCATCTCCGCCCAGAACGCCCGCTCGCTGGTCTTCGAGCCGCTCTTCCAGTTCAACACCCTCAAGGCCGACCAGCCGCCGATCCCGTGGCTCGCCAAGTCCTTCGAGTGGTCGAACGGCAACCGGACGCTCACCCTGGCGCTGCAGTCCGGCATCACCTTCAGCGACGGCAAGCCCTTCACCTCCGAGGACGTGAAGTTCACCTTCGAGATGCTGAAGGCCAACCCGGCCACCAACACCGGCGGCGCGCCGCTGCCCAGCGACATCACCACCCCGGACGCCACCACCGTGGTGCTGACCTTCGACGGCCCGCAGAAGGCCAACTTCATCGGCATCGGCAACCAGCTGATCGTGCCCAAGCACGTCTGGTCCACGATCAGCAACCCGGGCACCGCGGTCATCAAGGCCGACCAGGCGATCGGCACCGGCCCGTACCTGGTGGACAAGTTCACCGCGCAGAACATCACCTTCAAGGTCAACCCGGCCTTCCGCGAGAAGCCGAAGGTGCAGCACGTCTCCTTCCCCGCCTACGCCACCAACGACGCCGCCACCCTGGCGCTCAACAACGGCGAGATCGACCTCACCGGCAACAACATCACCAACGTCCAGAACACCTTCGTCGGCAAGGACCCGCAGCACCACCACCTGTTCCAGGCCGCGGCGCCGTACTTCCCGGCCTCCAACACGGTCTCCCTGATGCTCAACAACAAGAGCGCCACCTCCCCCGCGCTCGCCGACCCCGCGGTCCGCAAGGCGATCAGCGCCGGCCTCAACCGCCGCGCGTACGCGGGCCAGTGCGAGACCGACTACGCCCTTCCCGCCACCTCCTCCGGCGGGCTGCTGCTGCCGGCCGACCAGGCGATGGTCAACCCGGCGCTGGCGAACGACCTCAAGCCGGAGGCCGACGCGGCCAAGGTCGACTCGCTGCTCGGCGCGGCGGGCTGGACCAAGGACAGCGGCGGCAAGTGGACCCGCGACGGCCACACCATCAAGTTCACCATCATCGACCCGAACTCGTTCTCCGACTACTGGTGCACCGCGCAGGCGATGGCCAAGGACCTGAACGCGCTCGGCTTCGACGTCAGCACCAACGGCGCCTTCGACTTCAACAGCTGGAACACCGCGATCACCACCGGCAACTACGAGGCGGCCATCCACTGGGGCCAGGGCGGCACCCCGTTCCAGCGCCTGCAGTACGTTCTCGACCCGGGCATGGGCGCCGAGACCGGCCAGGTCGCGGCGGGCGACTTCAGCAAGTACGACTCCCCGAAGGTCCGCGACGCCGTCAAGGCGTTCCAGAACGCGGGCGACGCCGAGGCCGAGAAGACCGCGCTGAACACCCTCCAGCAGATCATGTCGGACGACGTCCCCGCCGTCCCGGTGTTCTACGGCGCGGCCTGGTACGAGTACAACGACACCGACTTCACGGGCTGGCCGAACGAGGGCGACCCCTACATCAACCCCTCGCCGAACTCCCAGGCGTACGAGTACATCATCCTCCACCTCACCCCGCGCGACTGATCCCGCCGCCGCACGGAGAAGGGCCCCGGCCGACCGGCCGGGGCCCTTCTCCGTGCGGCGGACGCCCGTCAGGAGGCGCCCGCCGCGGTCGGAGCGGTCAGTGCTGCAGGGTCAGGACACCCGGACGCCAGGGGAGCTGGTCGTAGGTGCCGGACGCGGTGGGGGACTTGCCCTGGTAGAGCAGTTGCAGGTTGCAGGGGTCGATGGTCATGGTCTGGTCGGGGTTGTTGCGGACCAGGTCGCCGTG
>NZ_JNWZ01000071.1 GCF_000716545.1 Kitasatospora phosalacinea | reverse complement strand
ATCATCGAACTGGTTTCTCAGGGGATTGGCCGCCCCGGGACCGTCCACACAGATGCGTGTCCGGTGCTCCCTGCCGAGCGACCAGTCAACACTACGCCGATCAGCCGAAGGACGCAAACTCGCCCGCGTGGACGACCCGGTCGCAGGCCGCGCGGGTGGCCGTCACGTAGGCGGCGTTGGGGCGGTCGTTGCCGTCGATGCGTCGGCGGGCGGCCGCCTGCTCCTGGCCGCCGGCGGTGTGGCGGGCCAGCAGGCGGGCGTCACGGGTGCTCTCGTCCGCTTCGACGTACCAGAGTTCGCGCAGCAGGGCCCGGGCGTCCGTCCACGGGGAGGTGGGGGCGGCGAGGTAGTTGCCCTCGGTGATGACGAGCCGGGTGCTGGGACGGATGAGGTGGCGGGCGGCGACCGGTTCGTCGAGGGTGCGGTCGAAGTCGGGGGCGTAGATGTCGTGGAAGCGGTCGGAGGCGACGCGCTGGAGGAGGGCGAGGTAGCCGTGGGCGTCGAAGGTCTCGGGGGCGCCCTTGCGGGGGCGCAGGCCGAGACGGTCGAGCTGGACGTTGGAGAGGTGGAAGCCGTCGAGGGGGAGGTGGGCGGCGGTGTCCGGGCCCTCGCGGCGGTTGATCTCGTCGGCGAGGAGTCGCGCGAGGGTGGACTTGCCGGCGGCGGGCGGTCCGGTCAGGCCGAGGACGGTCCGCCCGGTGCCCCGGAGCAGGTCGAGGGTTCGGGCCACCACCTGTTCCGCGACGGCGGCGGACTGCTCGGCGGAGGGAGTGGTGGAGGTAGGGGTGCCTTCGACGTGCATGGCTCGCACCCTACGCGCCGGTAGGACCACTGAGAACAGGTGTGTCCAGGGTGAGCGTGCCGGCGTCGGCGTCGAGGGTGGCGGGGACGCCGAGCGGGACGGTGATCGAGGACGGGCAGTGGCCGAAGCCGAGTTCCCACAGGACGGGGACGCCGAGTCCGCCGAGGTGGTCGAGCATCACGGCGCGCACGCCGTCGAGCGGACCGCAGCCGTCCCAGGAGCCGAGGACCACTCCGGCCACTCCGTCCAGGGCCCCGCTGCGGCGGAGCTGGGTGAGGATCCGGTCGAGCTGGTAGGGCTGCTCGTTGACGTCCTCCAGCAGTAGCAGGCCGCCGGCGAAGGACGGGCGCGCGCCGGGGGTGCCGCGGTCGGCCGCGAGCAGGGAGGCGCAGCCCCCCGTCAGGACGCCGTGTGCCCGCCCGGGGACGAGGGCGGTGGCGTCGGGGCCGGTGAGGACGATGGTGCCGGCGGGGTCGAAGAGGGTGCGGCGCAGGTGTTCGGCGGTGGCGGGGTCGGTGCTGAACACGGTGGTTCCGGGCATCGGGCCGTAGAAGGTGGGGATGCCGAGCCGCTGGGCGAAGGCTTCGTGCAGGACGGTGACGTCACTGAAGCCGACGAGCGGTTTCGGTTCGGCGGCGCGCATCGCGTCCCAGTCGAGGAGGTCGACCATCCGGTGGGCGCCGAAGCCGCCGCGGGCACAGAGGACGGCGGCGATGCCGGGGTCGAGCCAGGCGGCCTGCAGGTCCGCGGCGCGGTCGGCGTCGGTGCCGGCCAGGTGCGGCAGCGTGGGGTGGGTGTCGTGGAGGTGCGGGAGGACGGTCACGTCCAGGCCCCAGGAGCGGAGGATGTCGATGCCGAGGGCGAGTCGGGCGGGGTCGATGGCACCGCTGGTGGCGGCGAGGGCGACCCGGTCGCCGGGGCGGAGCGGGCGCAGGGACATCCGATACTCCTTCGGGGAGCGCGAGCGAGGGCTGAGCGGGGGCGGAACGGGGTGTGACGGGGCGGAGGCCGACGTGCCGGGACGGTGGGGCCGGGCGCTGCTCCGCTCTTCCGTCTGCTGACGGTATCCCCCGTCCGGGAGCGGCCCATCCCCGCGGGGGCGCGGTCGCGCCGTCGGGCTGGGGCATCCCTCGGGCCGCAGGGCGGGTGCCCCGGGGCGGTGGCCCCGGGTCGGTGTCACAGAAGGTGCCCATGGCGGCGCGCACTTCGCCGAGGGTCCGGTCGGCGACGGCGTTGGCCGGGCGTTGCCGGTGTGCAGGACTTCGCGCAGCGCGCTGCGGTCGGCGGCGAGTTCGGCGCCACGGGCCCGCAGTGGGCGGAGGTACACGTTGACCGCCTCGGCGGCGGTGCGCTTGAGGAGGGCGGCTCCGCCGTCGCCGATCTCCTCGGCGACGGTGTGCGGGTCGTGGTCCTGGCGGAGCGCGGTGAGCAGCAGAGGGCTGGAGACGCCGGGGCGGTTCTCGGAGTCGTGGCGGATGCGGCGGGCGGGGTCGGTGACGGCGCCGCGGAGCAGTCGGGCGGTCTCGTCCTCGTCGACGCCGAGGGCGATGGCGTTGCCCCGGCTCTTGCTCATCTTGCCCGCGTCGGTGCCGAGCAGCAGGGGGGCGCGGGAGAGCAGTGCCTGCGGGTCGGAGAAGAGGGGGGGTGTAGCGGTCGTTGAAGCGGCGGGTGACGGTGCGGGTGACTTCCAGGTGCGGTAGCTGGTCCTGGCCGACCGGAACGAGGTCGGCCTTGCGGGACAGGATGTCGGCGGCCTGGTGGACGGGGTAGGTGAACATCAACCCGCTGACGGCGGACTGCCGGGAGCGGGCGATCTCGTCCTTGACGGTGGGGTCGCGGGAGAGTTCGGCGACGCTGATCAGGCTGAGGAAGGGCAACACCGGCTGATTGAGGGCAGGAACGGCGCTGTGGGTGAAGATCGTGGCGCGCTCCGGGTCGACGCCTGCGGCCAGGTAGTCGAGGACCAGGTTCTCCGCGTGCTCGGCGGGGCGGTCGGCGCGGTCCCGGTCGGTGGTCGCCTGGTAGTCCGGGATCACGATCACCAACTCAAGCCTCGGGGAATGGAGTTCGACGCGGTTCCGGAGCGTCCCGAAGTAGTGGCCGAGGTGCAGCGGCCCGGTGGGACGGTCGCCGGTCAGGATGCGGTGGTGTCCGACGGCGGTGGCGGCCACCAGGGGGCTCGCGCTCTCGGCGGCTGGGGGGGTCGGCGGGCCGGTCGACGGGACAGCCGGTGGCTTCGGTGGCGACGGTGGTCATGGTGAGGTGCTCCTCGGTCGCGGTCGTCGGCCGTCCACCGGGGTGCGCGTCCTGGGGGCCGTCCGAGACGATCGCGCCGGGGCCGCCCTTGCGGACGGCCCTGGAGTCATGCGTGGGGAGCCGTCCTAGGACGGCCACCAGCACGGGCATGACGTGAGAGACATGCCGTCGATCCTGACTCCGGGCTCTGGGCTCCGGGCTCCGGGCTCGGGGCTCCGGGCTCCGGGCCCGCAAGGGGTTTGTCCCACGGCAGGGAACCACCGACTGCGTGCGTACGTCCCTTGGCCCGGCACGCACCGGTGGTGCAGGATCGGGCGAGCTCGGAATCCGGAGGGGCACAGTCATGACCTCGCTCGACCAGAACGCGTCGGACCGACCCCACGCGGGCGCCAACCTCCCTGCGGTGGAAGCGGGTTCGGCAGGTGACGGCGCCCCGGGCGGCAGTGCCACGGACGCACCGGGGAGGGTCGGCGACGAGATCCCGGTGCCGGGGGCTGGTGCTGGCACTGCTGCGGACGCGGGTGCGAGTGCGGGTACGGGTGTTCTCGGGGCGGTCGAGTGGTCGTCGGGTGTCTGGGGTGTCGGCGAGCCGGCGGGACGGGTGCGTCCGCAGCGGCGGCCCGCGCCGTCGCGGCGGTTGAGCCAGGTGCGGGCGGTGGCCGCCGCACCGGGCGGGCACCGGGCGGGGGCGGAGGCGGCCGAAGGCGGAGGCGGGACGGGGCCGGTGGATCCGGCGGGTGTGCCGATGGGGGTCCTGATCGGCGGGTCGCCCGGGTTGGCCGAGGGTGTCGGTCCGGGCGGGCGGACCCCGGAGCGCCGGGTATCGGCGCAGCTGCTGCGGTTCGGTTCCGGCACCTGCCAGGTGGTGCTGCCGGACTGGCGGCCGGCCATAGCGGTGTCGGTTCCCACCGAGCAGTTGCAGCGTTCGACCGGGTTGGGACAGGAGGAGTTGCGCTCCGCCCTGCTGTCGGTGGTGATCAACCCGGAGGCGGTGCACGACCGGGAGTTGGGGTTGCGTGATTGGCGGGCCGAGCTGCCGACGGCTCGTGGACGGCGGCGGGGTCGGCGTCCGGTCCGCTGAGCCGGTCCGGTGGTCTGAGGGATGGGCGGGTGGGGGTCAATCGCCTCTCGAAGGTGCGGTGTTGGGCACGTAGCCGAGGTGGACCGGTTCGATCGGGCCGGACGGCGCGCCGCGGAGGCCGGCGAGCAGGGCGGACAGGTTCGGCGGCCAGGTCGGGTCGGCGTCCGGTGCGGCGAGCTCGGCCCGCGTCCACCAGCGCCAGCCGAGGATGCCGTCGACGAGGTGGACCGCTGCCACGTCTCCCGGCTCACGCCGCGGGCCGTGGGTCAGGAAGATGTGCTCGTGCTGGCGGACCGGGGTGCCGTGCCAGGTGAAGTCGTGCTCCCAGGTGCAGACGAGCGGGCCCGGTTGGAGGTCGGTCCAGCCGGTCTCCTCGTGCAGCTCCCGCAGGGCGCCCTCGATCGGGGACTCACCGGCTTCCAGGCCGCCGCCCGGAGCGTTCCAGTGGACCCCGACCTCGGAGTTGTCCGAACGGAACAGGAACACCTCGCCCTCCGGTGAGAGCACCAGCGTCCGCGCCGCCCGGCGGGGACGCCGCTCGACTTCGGGCCTCCGACCTCGCATGATCCATCGCACACGTTCACCCTGGCAGAGTCCGCGACAGGGTGTCGATCGGGTTTTCGGGCGGATCCACCGGTGCGGGCAAGGGATTTCCGGGCTCTCCACCGATCGGTGGATCTAATCTGAGCCGCATGGTCGAGGCCGCCGTCATCCTTCCGTCAGACCCGCTCCTCCCCCGCCGGGTGGACCCGCACTTCGCCTGGGAGGCGGGGGCGGTCCGGGCGGTGGGCGGCGGCCACGCCCTGCTCGATCACGACGCACTGCTCGCCGGGGACGTCGAGTCCGCCGTCCGCCGGATCCCGACCGGGCCCGGCCCGCTCTGGTACCGGGGCTGGATGATCCCCACCGCCCGGTACGCGGAGCTCGCCGAGGCCCTGGCGGCTCGCGGCCGACCGCTGCTGGCCGGACCGGACGCGTACGCGACCGCCCATGAACTGCCCGGCTGGTACCGGACGTTCGAGTCGGTGACGCCGGCCAGCAGCTGGCTGCCCGGTACGGGCTGGGACCGGCGTGCGCTGGCCGCGGCAGCCGCGGAACTCGGCGGGCGGGGGCCGGCGGTGGTGAAGGACTACGTGAAGTCCCGCAAGCACGAGTGGGTCGAGGCCTGCTACGTGCCGGACCTGGCCGACCTCGACGCGCTGGAACGGGTGGTGTCGCGCTTCGCCGAGCTGCAGGGCGAGTTCCTGGCGGGCGGGCTGGTGCTGCGCCGCTTCGAGCCGTTCGTCCGGGCCGCGGACGGGCGGGCCGAGGAGGCCAGGGTCTGGTGGCTGGACGGCGAACCGGTACTGGTCGGCCCGCACCCCGACAGCCCGGCGAACCGGGTGGACCCCGACCTGTCCGAGGTGCGCCCGCTGGTCCGGCGCTTGGGGTGCCGCTTCGTCACCACCGACCTGGCCCGCCTGGCCGACGCCGGGCGGTGGCGGGTGGTGGAGGTCGGGGACGGCCAGGTCAGCGAACTGCCCTCCGGGGTGGACGTAGAAGCACTGTTCCGGACGTTGCTGGAGGCGTAGTCCGGGCGGATGGGACGGCCCTCCGGGCCGAACACCGGGCGGTGGTCCGGTGCCTGGCGGGGCGGCCGATCACGGCGCGGGGCGACCGGACGGCGGAGCCCGCCCGGTCGGGCGGACGGACCAACGGCCCGGCGCCGGCCGCCGGCAGGGCGGCGAGCGGCGCACCCTTTCCCGGGTAGCCGAGGCTGCCGGCCGGGACGGGCACTCCCTTCCCCTCCGTCGGTCGCCCGTTCTGGGTACCGGGCGTGCCGCCGGAGCTGGTGGCCGGTGGCCAGTAGCCAGTGGCCAGTGGCCAGTGGCCGAGTCGCAACCGGTGAGCAGTCCGGTTGCGTCCCGGCCGGGACAGCGCTGTGATCGAACGGCCTTTGCCGCCAAGACCGAACGCGGCCGGCTGGCCGGCTCCGGACTCCCCGGCTGACCGGACTCCAGCCCTCCGATCAGCCGGGCCCAGCCGGGCCCGGCTCAGCCCAGGGCCGGTGTCGGGTGCCCTTCCGCGATGAAGGCGCTCCACAGCTTGGCGTAGGCGCCGTCGCGGTCGAGCAGTTCGGCGTGGGTGCCGTCCTCCACTACCCGGCCGTGGTCGAGGACGACGATCCGGTCGGCCCGCTCGGCGGTGGTGAGCCGGTGGGCGATGACCAGGGTGGTGCGTCCGCCGCTGAGCCGGTCGGCGGCGTGGTTGACGGCGGCCTCGGTGGCGAGGTCGAGCGCGGCGGTGGCCTCGTCGAGCAGCAGGATGTCGGGGTCGACCAGTTCTGCCCTGGCGAGCGCGATGAGCTGGCGCTGACCGGCCGAGAGGTTGCGGCCCCGGGGTGCGACCCGGTGCCGGTACCCGTCGGTCAGCCGGGTGATCATGTCGTGGGCGCCAACCGCCTTGGCCGCCGCTTCTACTTCGGCGTCGCTCGCGTCGGGACGGCCGTAGGCGATGGCGTCCCGGACCGTCCCCGCGAAGAGGTACGCCTCCTGCGGGACGACGCCGAGCCGGTGCCGGTACCCGTCCAGGTCGTAGCGGGTGAGGTCGGTGCCGTCCACCTGCAGGGTGCCGCCGGTGGCGTCGTAGAACCGGGCGACCAGCTTGACCAGGGTGGACTTGCCCGCTCCGGTCTCGCCGACGAGGGCGACGGTCTGGCCGGGTGGGATGTGCAGGTCGATGCCGGAGAGCACGTCGGGGTTGCCCTCCCCGCCGCCGTTGTAGGCGAAGCTGACGTTCCGGAAGTCGACTTCGCCGCGCAGCGTGCCGACCGGGACGGGGTGCTCGGCCTGGGGGGTGCTGGTGGGGGTGCGCATCAGGTCGCGGATCCGGCCGAGGCCGACGGCGGCCTGCTGGTAACCGTCGAAGATCTGCGAGAGCTGGTTGACCGGTGCGAAGAACAGGTCGATGTACAGCAGGTAGGCGACCAGGGCGCCGATGGTGAGGGTGCCGTCGTCGACCCGGGAGACTCCGGCGATCAGGACCAGGGCGGAGGCGACGCTGGAGAGGAACTGCACGAACGGGAAGTACAGCGAGATGTAGAACTGCGCCTTGGCCCTGGCGTGCCGGTAGGCGAGGCCGCGCTCGACGAACCGCTCGGTGTTGGCGTCCTGCCGGCGGAAGGCCTGGACGATCCGCATGCCGGCGACGTTCTCCTGCAGGTCCGCGTTGACGGTGCTGATCAGGTCCCGGGAGACCTGGTACTGCCGGGCGGACTTCCGGCGGAACACCAGCGTGGCGATGATCAGCGGCGGGAGCACCGCGAAGACCACCAGGGCGAGGCCGGGGTCGATCACGATCAGTGCGACGAAGATGCCGAAGAAGGTGAGGACGCTGACCACGGCGGTGACCACGCCGGTCTGCAGGAACGACGAGATGGAGTCGACGTCGGTGGTCATCCGGGTCATGATCCGGCCGGTCAGTTCCCGCTCGTAGTAGTCGAGGCCGAGCCGGTTGAGGTGCGCGAAGATCTTCAGTCGCAGCGTGTAGAGGACGCGTTCGCCGGTGCGGCCGGAGACCTTGCTCTCGGTGGCCTGGACCAGCCAGTCGAGCAGGACGACGGCGAGCGCCAGCAGGGCGGCGACCGCGACGCCGCCGAGCGCCGCCTTGCTGACGCCGTCGTCGATGCCGTGCCGGATCAGGACCGGCAGGGTGAGCCCTGCGGCGGTGTCCAGCGCGACCAGGAGGAGGGCGAGCAGCAGGGGGCCTCGGAACGGGGCGAGCAGCCGGGCCAGGCTGAACCGGGGGTCGGCGGCCTCGGCGCGTTCGACCGGGATGTCGGGCGTGTCGGTCGCGGGCGGCAGGGCGGCGACCTTGGCGAGCAGTTCGGCGTCCGCTCCCGGCTTCTCGGCGGCCGGGGCGACGACGGTGTCGGCGGCCGGGGCGGCCGCCTCCTCATCGGTCGGGGCCTGGGCCGGGGCCGGGGCCGCCAGGGCGTCCGGGTCGGTGATCAGTGACCGGTAGCGCGGACATCGGGCGGTGAGCTCCTCGTGCGTGCCGAGGTCGATCAGCCGGCCCGCGTCCAGCACGGCGATCCGGTCGGCGAGCTGCAGGGTGGAGCGGCGGTGGGCGATCAGCAGGGTGGTGCGGCCGGCCATCACGCTGTGCAGCGCGTCGTGGATCTCCGCCTCGATCTGCGGGTCCACCGCGGAGGTGGCGTCGTCGAGCAGCAGGATGCGCGGGTCGGTGAGGACGGCCCGGGCGAGCGCGATGCGCTGGCGCTGGCCGCCGGAGAGGGTGAGGCCCTGCTCGCCGACCTTGGTGTCGTAGCCGTCAGGCAGTTCCCGGACGAAGCCGTCGGCCTGGGCGATCCGGGCGGCGGCCTCGATCTGCTCGTCGGTGGCGTCCGGGTGCCCGTAGGCGATGTTCGTGCGGACGCTCTCGGAGAACAGGAAGCTCTCCTCGGGCACGATGCCGATGGCGGCGCGCACCGAGTCGAGGGTGGCCTCGCGGATGTCCTGCCCGAACAGCCGGACCGTTCCGGAGGTGGGGTCGTAGAAGCGGGGCACGAGCTGGGCGACGGTGGACTTGCCGGAGCCGGACGCGCCGACCAGGGCCAGCGTCTCCCCCTGGGCGAGCCGCAGGCTGAGGCCCTCCAGCACCGGGACGCCGTCGGGGGCGATGCCGGGCTCGGGGTGCTCCTCGGCGCGGTAGTGGAAGTCGACCCGGTCGAGCTCCAGCGCGGGGGTGCCGGGCGGTGCGGCGGCCGGGTCGAGCGGACGGGCGTCGGCCGGCTCGGAGACCAGCGGGCGCTGGTCGATCAGCTGCATGACGCGCTCGACCCCGGCGCGGGCCTGCTGGCCGACGGTGATCACCATGGCGAGCATCCGGACCGGGCCGGTCATCTGCGCCAGGTAGGTGGAGAAGGCGACGAAGGTGCCGAGCGTGACGTCTCCCCGGACGGCCAGCCAGCCGCCGACGGCGAGCACCGCGACCTGCCCGAGTGCGGGGACGGCCTGCATCGCCGGGGTGTAGCGGGCGTTCAGCTTGATCGAGCGCAGCCGGGCGGCGAACAATTCGCGCGAGGCGTGCTCCAGCTTGCCTCGCTCCTGTGCTTCCTGGCCGAAGCCCTTGACCACCCGGACGCCGCCGATCGCGGCGTCCACCACTCCCGCGACCTCGGCGGCCTGCTGCTGGGCGGCCCAGGTGGCGGGGAACAGGCGCTTGCGGCTGCGCGTGGCGAGCCACCACAGGGCGGGGCCCATCACCAGGGCGATCAGGGTGAGCGGCGGGGACAGCCAGAGCATGACCACCAGCGACATGCCGAACATCAGGGCGTAGCCCGTCATCATCGGCAGCATCGACAGCAGGCCGTTGACCAGTTGCAGGTCGGAGGTGGCCCGGCCGACCACCTGGCCGGTGTCCAGCCTGTCCTGCCGGTGGCCGTCGAGCCTGGTCAGAGATCGGAACAGGTCGGCGCGCATGTCGTGCTGGACGTCCAGCGCGAGCTGGCCGCCGTAGTAGCGCCGGACTTGGGTGCAGAGGAACACCACCGCCGCCGCGACCAGCAGCAGCACCGCCCACGGGGTGAGCGGGCGGCTGTGCTCGGTGATCACGTCGTCGATGATCAGCTTGGTGATGAGCGGGACGATCGTGGTGACCGCCATGCCCACCAGGGACGCCCCGAAGGACAGCAACAGGTTGCGACGGTACCGCCAGCAGTAGCCGCCGAGCCGGCGGAGCCAACTTCGCTCTGGGAAACCATGAGTCTCGGGCATATTTAGTGATGCTAACCATTCGGCCGGTTGGGCGTCCATCGGGATTGATGGCGCACGGGAGGCTGAACGACCTCGGGTCGAGCTTCCTTCCCGTCTACAGGTTGCCCGCGCCGCACGGTGGTGCGCCTCCTGCGATCGGCTAGACCTGGATCAGCCGATCGACCTAGGCGGAGGGTGTAGCCGGCCTTACCCCAGCCGGTCGCCGGACGCCGCCACCGCAGGTCACGCGGCGGGGCGGGGCCGCTCCACCTCGGCGGCGGCCGCCGCGAACGCCCCCTGGGCCAGTGCGCGCAGCAGGGCCGCCATGCTGCCGCGGGCCAGCCCGGGTCGCTCGGAGCCCGCGTCGGCCGGGGCGCCCGGGGCGCTCTGGGGCTGCTGCGGCGCGGCACTGTGCGGGGTGGAGTTGAGCAGGCCGAACACCGCGTGCACGGCGGCGCGGGCGACCGGTTCCGCCCCGGGCGCGGCCAGCGGCGGGAACGCCTCGCGCACCACCGCGACCCACAGCTCGACGTAGCCACGCTGGAGCCGGCGCACCCGGCGGCGGTCCGCCTCCTTGAGGTGGAGCAGCTCGCGGTCGTGGAGGATGATCAAGTCCCGGTCGTCCAGGGCGAAGTCGATGTGCCCGTCGATCAGGGAGTCCAGTGCGGCGCGCGGCCCGGCGGCCTCGCCCTCGCGGCGGCGGCCCTCCTCCAGCAGGCGCTCGCTGATGCCGACCAGGAGGTCGGCGAGCATCGCGTCCTTGCCCGCGAAGTGGCGGTACAGGCCGGGGCCGCTGATGCCGACCGCCTTGCCGATCTCGTCGACGCCGACCCCCAGGAACCCGCGGGCCGCGAACAGCCTGGCGGCCTCTTTCCGGATCTGGTCACGGCGTGGGAGCGCGGGGGCGGGGGCGCGGTTGGGCATGCTGCCCATCGTAGACAGTCGGGTTATCGATGGTTAACCTGGCCACAGAGTTAACGCTCATTAACACGGGCTCGCCGGCTCGCCCTTCGGCCTGCCCCGATCCGAATCCGAGGGCAAGGGAGCTCTTGGGATGGTCCCCTCTTCGGCACAGACCTCTCCGTGGTCCACCGTCCCGTCACGGGACGCGGCCCCGGACGCTCCACCGTTCCGCGCCTCCGACGCACCGGCCCCCCGGCTGGAGGGCGTGGCCGACCCGTCCTCCCCGGACGGACTGGCCAACGCCCGGGCCCACCGGGAGCTGGTGGCCGAGCTGCGCGGCAAGCTCGCGGCGGCGGCGCTCGGCGGGGGTGAGAGGGCGCGCGCCAAGCACGTCGCCCGCGGCAAGCTCCTCCCCCGGGAACGGGTGGACACCCTGCTGGACCCCGGCTCGCCGTTCCTCGAACTGGCTCCGCTGGCCGCCGACGGACTGTACGGCGGCTCCGCCCCGGCCGCCGGGGTGATCGCCGGCATCGGCCGGGTCGCCGGGCGCGAGGTCCTGGTGGTGGCGAACGACGCCACGGTCAAGGGCGGCACGTACTACCCGATGACGGTGAAGAAGCACCTGCGCGCGCAGGAGGTGGCCCTGGAGAACCGGCTGCCCTGCGTCTACCTGGTGGACTCCGGCGGGGCGTTCCTGCCGATGCAGGACGAGGTGTTCCCCGACCGCGACCACTTCGGTCGGATCTTCTACAACCAGGCGCGCCTGTCCGCCGCCGGGATCCCGCAGATCGCGGCGGTGATGGGCTCCTGCACCGCGGGCGGCGCGTACGTCCCGGCGATGAGCGACGAGGCGGTGATCGTCCGCAACCAGGGCACCATCTTCCTGGGCGGCCCCCCGCTGGTGAAGGCCGCCACCGGCGAGGTGGTGACCGCCGAGGAGCTGGGCGGCGGCGACCTCCACTCCCGCACCTCGGGCGTGACCGACCACCTCGCGGAGGACGACGCGCACGCGCTCTCCATCGTCCGCACCATCGTGGCCGGGCTCGGGCCGCGCGCCGCCAGGCCGTGGCCGCTCGCCCCGGTCGAGCCGCCCGCGGTCGACCCGGCCGGGCTGTACGGCGTGGTGCCGGTGGACCCGCGCACCCCCTACGACGTGCGCGAGGTGATCGCCCGGCTGGTGGACGGCAGCCGGTTCGCCGAGTTCAAGGCCGAGTACGGCACCACCCTGGTGACCGGCTTCGCCCGGATCCACGGCCACCCGGTCGGCATCGTCGCCAACAACGGCGTCCTGTTCGCCGAGTCCGCGCTCAAGGGCGCGCACTTCGTCGAGCTGTGCGACCAGCGCGGCATCCCCCTCCTCTTCCTGCAGAACATCACCGGGTTCATGGTGGGCCGCCAGTACGAGGCCGGCGGCATCGCCAAGCACGGCGCCAAGATGGTCACCGCGGTGGCCTGCACCCGGGTGCCCAAGCTGACGGTGGTGATCGGCGGCTCGTACGGAGCGGGCAACTACTCGATGTGCGGGCGGGCCTACTCACCTCGCTTCCTGTGGATGTGGCCGAACGCGAAGATCTCCGTGATGGGCGGGGAGCAGGCGGCCTCGGTGCTGGCCACCGTCCGCCGCGACCAGCTGGAGGCCCGGGGTGAGCCCTGGAGCACCGAGGACGAGGACGAGTTCAAGCGCCCCGTCCGCGAGCAGTACGAGCACCAGGGCAACGCGTACTACGCCACCGCCAGGCTCTGGGACGACGGCGTGATCGACCCGCTGCAGACCCGCACGGTGCTCGGGCTGGCGCTCACCGCCTGCGCCAATGCCCCGCTCGCCGAACCGCGACCGTTCGGAGTCTTCCGGATGTGACGTCCGGCCGGCCCGGCCACCGCCAGTGACACACCGTCAACCCGCCCACCGTTCCCTTCGTGACGGAGGAACACCTCTCATGTTCGACACCGTGCTCGTCGCCAACCGCGGCGAGATCGCGCTGCGGGTGATCCGCACCCTCCGGCGACTGGGCGTGCGGTCGGTCGCCGTGCACAGCGACGCGGACGCCGACGCTCCGCACGTGCGGGCCGCCGACCTCGCGGTCCGGCTCGGGCCCGCCGACCGGAGCGACAGCTCGGCCGCCGAAACGTACCTGCGCTCCGACCTGATCCTGGACGCCGCCCGCCGGACCGGTGCGCAGGCCGTCCACCCCGGCTACGGGTTCCTGGCCGAGAACTCCGCGTTCGCCGAGGCCTGCACCCGGGCCGGGCTGGTCTTCATCGGCCCGCCGCCGGGCGCGGTGGAGCTGATGGGCGACAAGATCAACGCCAAGGAGGCCGTCCGGGCCGCCGGGGTGCCCGTCGTCCCCGGCAGCGAGGACGGCTCGCCCAGCGACGAGCAGCTGATCGAGGCGGCGGCCCGGATCGGCTACCCGGTGCTGCTCAAGCCCTCGGCCGGCGGCGGCGGCAAGGGCATGCGGCTGGTCCGCGACCCGGCCGAGCTGCCCGCCGAGCTCGCCGCGGCCCGGCGGGTGGCCCGCACCGCGTTCGGCGACGACACCCTGTTGCTGGAGCGCTGGGTCGACCAGCCCCGGCACATCGAGGTCCAGGTCCTGGCCGACACCCACGGCCGGACCGTCCACCTCGGCGAGCGCGAGTGCAGTCTGCAGCGCCGCCATCAGAAGCTCATCGAAGAGGCTCCTTCCGTCCTGTTGAACCCTCGGACCCGCGCCGCGATGGGCGCGGCCGCGGTGCGCGCCGCCGAGGCCTGCGGCTACACCGGTGCCGGCACGGTCGAGTTCATCGTCCCCGGCGGCAGCCCCGCGGGGCCGGACGCGGACGACGTGCTCGACTTCTTCTTCATGGAGATGAACACCCGCCTCCAGGTGGAACACCCCGTCACCGAACTGGCCGTCGCCGTGGACGGGCCCGACGGCCCGCAGCGGCTGGACCTGGTCGAGTGGCAGTTGCGCGTCGCCGCGGGCGAGGCACTGCCGTTCACCCAGTCGGACGTCTCCTTCCTGGGCCACGCGATCGAGGCCCGGATCTGCGCCGAGGACCCGGAACGGGACTTCCTGCCCACCGGCGGCGAGGTACTGCTGCTGGACGAGCCCTCCGGGGAGGGCGTCCGGGTGGACTCCGGAATCGCACCCGGCGACCGGGTCGGCAGCCTGTACGACCCGATGCTCGCCAAGGTGATCGCGTACGGGCCCGACCGCCCGACCGCGATCCGTCGGCTGCGGGCCGCACTCGCCGAGACCCGCATCCTGGGCGTCACCACCAACACCGGCTACCTGCGCCGGCTGCTGGCGCAGCCCGAGGTGACGGCAGGCCTGCTCGACACCGGCCTGGTGGAACGCAGCGCTCAACAGGACGCCTCCCTGCTGAGCTCCCCGTACACCCGTCCCGAGTCGATCGACCTGCTCTACTTCGCCGCCGCACTGCTGCGGCAGCTCGAACTCGGCCGCGCCGACGCCTCCGACGGCTGGACCGACCCCTTCTCCCTCCCTTCGGGCTGGCGGCTCGGTGGCGAGGCCGCGTGGACCACGCACCGGCTCCGACTGCCCGGCCGCGAACCGGTCACCGTGAGCTGTCGAATGATTACCAGTGGTGAAATCGAGGGCGCCATCGATTTTCCCGCCGCGACCGCTCCCGACTGGGAGGTTCGGCTGGACGGCGCCCCCGCCCGGAGGGCCCGCGCGAGCCGCTCCGGGAACCTGCTGCGCCTTGCGGTTGACGGCCTGCAGGCCACTTTCACGGTCGCTTCGGAGCACACTCCGGACGGGGTCACCCGCTGGCTCGGCGTCGACGGGGACGCCTGGCCCGTTCACCCGTTCGATGCAATCGCGGAGCGCGCCGCGGCCGGCACCGTCCACCACGGCACCCTCACCGCACCGATGCCCGGCACCGTCACCGTGGTCAAGGTCGAACCCGGCGAGCACGTCCGCCGGGGCCAGGCCCTGTTGGTGCTGGAGGCCATGAAGATGGAGCACGTCATCTCCGCGCCGCACGACGGCACCGTCGGCGACCTGCGGGTGTCCGCCGGTGCGGCCGTCGCGATGGACGCCCCCCTGGTGACGGTCGAGGCGGCCGAAGCGGCCGAGACCCCGCCCGTCCCCGCCGAGCTCTTCCCGGAGGCGGTCCGGTGAACGCCACTCCGCCCGAACCGACCACGCCCTCCGCGGCGGCCGAGCCGACCGTCCTGGACCTCGGCCTGCCCCAGCCGGTGCGTGACCCCGCCCTGCCCGCCCGGGTCCGCGTCCACGAGGTCGGCGCGCGCGACGGACTGCAGAACGAGAGCGCCCTCGTCCCCGTCGAGGTGAAGGCCGAGTTCGTCGCCCGGCTCGCCGCCGCCGGACTGCGCACCGTCGAGGCCACCAGCTTCGTCCACCCCAAGTGGGTGCCGCAGTTGGCGGACGCCGAGGAGCTGATGCCTCGGCTGGCCGGCCTGCCCGGCCGCCACCCGGGTCTGCGGCTGCCCGTACTGGTGCCCAACGAGCGCGGGTTGGACCGGGCGCTGGCCCATCACGCCAACGAGGTCGCGGTGTTCGCCAGCGCCACCGAGACCTTCGCCAGGCGCAACCTCAACCGCTCGGCGGACGAGGCGATGGCGATGTTCCGCCCGGTGGTCGAACGCGCCACGGCGGCCGGGGTCCCGGTCCGCGGCTACCTGTCGATGTGCTTCGGGGATCCCTGGGAGGGCCCGGTCCCGGTCGAGCAGGTGGTCCGCCACGGCCTGGCGCTGCTGGAGATGGGCTGCGCCGAGCTGAGCCTCGGCGACACGATCGGCGTCGCCACCCCCGGCCACGTCAACTTGCTGCTCGACGCGTTCACTCGTTCCGGTGCTCCGGTCGAACGGCTGGCGGTGCACTTCCACGACACCTACGGGCAGGCCCTCGCCAACACGCTGGCGGCTCTGCGCTCCGGCGTGACCGTGGTGGACGCGTCGGCCGGCGGCCTCGGCGGCTGCCCGTACGCCAAGAGCGCGACGGGCAACCTGGCCACCGAGGACCTCGTCTGGATGCTGAACGGCCTGGGCGTGGAGACCGGCGTGGACCTCGCCGCGCTCGCCGCGACCAGCGGCTGGATGGCCCGTCACCTCGGTCGCCCCAGCCCGTCGAGGACCGTCCGCGCCCTGCTCGGGCCGACGGCCTGATTCCCGACACCCCGACTCCCCACCCTCACCAGGCCCACCAGGCCGCGATCCCGGGAGGATCAGCCGTGCTCGACCACCGCTTGAGCAATGAGTACGAGGAACTCCGCCGCACCGTGGCGGAGTTCGCCAACGACGTGGTTGCGCCGAAGATCGGCGAATACTACGAGCAGAACGAATTCCCGTACGAAATCATCCGGGAGATGGGGCGGATGGGCCTGTTCGGGCTGCCCTTCCCGGAGGAGTACGGCGGCATGGGGGGCGACTACTTCGCGCTCTGCCTGGCCCTGGAGGAGCTGGCCCGGGTCGACTCCTCGGTGGCGATCACCCTGGAGGCGGCGGTCTCGCTCGGCGCGATGCCCATCCACCTGTTCGGCACCGAGGAGCAGAAGCGCGAGTGGCTGCCGAAGCTGACCTCCGGCGAGATGCTCGGCGCCTTCGGCCTGACCGAGCCCGAGGGCGGCACGGACGCCGGGGCGACCCGGACCACCGCGCGCTACGACGAGGCCACCGACGAGTGGGTGATCAACGGCAGCAAGTGCTTCATCACCAACTCCGGCACCGACGTCACCGGGCTGGTGACCGTCACCGCACTGACCGAACCGATCACACGTTCGAGTGATGGATCGTCAAATCACTCGCCCACCAGGGAAATCTCGTCCATCATCGTTCCCACTGGGACTCCCGGGTTCCAGGTGTCGAAGAAGTACTCGAAGGTCGGGTGGAACGCCTCCGACACCCGCGAACTGTCCTTCACCGACTGCCGGGTACCCGCAGCCAACCTCCTCGGACGCCAAGGCCGCGGTTACGCCCAGTTCCTGCGCATCCTCGACGAGGGCCGCATCGCCATCGCGGCCCTGGCCACCGGCCTGGCCCAGGGGTGCGTCGACCAGTCGCTCTCGTACGCCGCCACGCGCCGCGCCTTCGGCCGGCCGATCGGCGCCAACCAGGTCATCCAGTTCAAGCTCGCCGACATGGAGACGCGCGCACACACCTCCCGCCTGGCCTGGCGGGACGCCGCCTCCCGGCTGCTGCACTCCGAGCCCTTCAAGAAGGAGGCAGCCATCGCCAAGCTGTACGCCTCCGAGGCCGCGGTCGACAACGCCCGGGAAGCGACCCAGATCCACGGCGGCTACGGATTCATGAACGAGTACCCGGTCGCCCGGTTCTGGCGCGACTGCAAGATCCTGGAGATCGGCGAGGGCACCTCGGAGGTCCAGCGGATGCTCATCGCCCGCGAGCTCGGCATGACCTCCTGAACCGCGCCGGTCAGGGCCGGAACAGGGGCGGGGCCGACGCCCCCGCGTCGCCGTCGATCTGGTCGTAGCGCTCCAGCGCCAGTTGGAACGCCGCCGGTTGGACGCGTACCGCGCCGGAGAACGGGCCGCTCATCACCGCCACCATGCTCACCCCGAACGCCACGGAGGCGCCTACGAAACACATCAGCACCAGGTTCCGCGGGTTGGACGTCAGCCCGATCACCGAGGGGGTGGCCAACACGAACACCGCCCCCACCAGCAGGCCGCCGATCGCCAGGACGGGCACCGACGCACGGAGATCACCCAGCCGCGCGTTCCGCTTGGCGTTGACCTCGGAAAGGCTCCGCAGCACATCGGTCCGAGCACTCGCCTCGACCTGGCTGTGCACCGCGGCCTGGTCGACGGCGGCCCGCACCTGGTCGACCGCCTGCCAGGCGACCTGGCTTCCGGTGCCGTGCTGCATGGTGGCCCACTCCTCGTCGATCACCACCCTGGTGTAGGCCCGCAGCCGCTCCCGCACCACGGGCCGGTCGGCGCTGGGCAGGCCGCCCGCGGTCCAGTACGCCTCCGTGAGGGCCCGCGACTCCTCATAGGTGTGCTGGCGAGCCGAGTTCAGCTGCTGCCAGGTGCCGGCGATGCTGAACCCCAGGAAGAGCGCGAAGAAGCCGAGGATCGCCGACCCGGCGAAGGACATCGCCTGCGGCGTCGTCGACCCTTCGCGCGCCCGCTTGGTCCGTCCCAGCAGCAGGCCGATCACCAGCGCCAGCACCGCACCCGACAGGGCGGCCAGGACGACGGTCAGCATCGCGGCCCTACCCTGCCCGCACCCGCGCGGCCCGTGCCGATGGTGTCGTCCGCGCTGCCCGTGCTGTCTGTCGCGCTGCCCGGCTGCGGCGCGGCCGGCGAGCCGGTCGGGGCTCCCGCCGGACCGCCGATCACTGGAGCACGCTCCGACTCGGTCCTTGACTCGACAACAGTTGCACCATCAACGGCCCTCGGACCACTGACGCCCGCAGGTGCCCCGCCGAACACAGCCGTGACCGCGAACACGGCAGCCGTTCCTCCGGGGCCCTGGCGGGGCACGCCGCGCCCCGTCCTCATCCTCGGCACCGCCGCCACCGTCAACGCCGTCCCCGGTTCCGGACGGTGAACGCCGCCGCCAGCACGCACAGCACCGGAAGGAGGATCGCCAGCAGGAGCATCATCACTTCGTCGCTGTCCCACGGGTCGTCCTCCTCGCCGGGGGGCCAGTCCTCCGTCGCGTACTGGTCCTGTTTCTGCGAGCCCGGAGACCGGCCTGCGCCGGCCCCCGGCTGCTGCGAGCCCACGGTGGGGCTCGCTCCCTGGCCGGGCGTCCGTCCCGGTCCGGGCGAGGAGCCGGACGAGGAGCCGGGCGCGGGCCCGGCCGTGCCCTGACTGCCCGCAGCGGCACCACCGGGGTTCCCGGCGAACGGAGTTGCCGGGCCCACCGAACCAGGGGCGGCGAAGGGTGAGGCGGGCAGGGCGACGGCGGTTCCGCCCGGGAGCAGTGCGGGTGCCCGCCCGGGGAGGAACGGCCCGAGCATCTGCCCCGCCAGGGCAGCGGCCCCAGCTACGGGCTGCGCCTGCGCCGCGTTGCCGGGCTGCGCCTGCGCCGCGTTGCCGGGCTGCGGTCCGAGCGCGGCGGCCGCCGGCTGGGAACCGGCGGGGACGGCCACCGGGAACAGCCCCGGGGGAAGGGCGTCCCCCGAGAATCCCGGAGGCGTGCCCACACCTCCGGCACCACCGGCGCCGCCGGTACCTCCCACACCGCCGGCACCGCCGGTGCCCGCCGCACCGGCGGTCCCCGGCCCGGTACCGGCCCCCGGCCCGGTACCAGTACCCGTGGCGCTGCCCGGTCCCGCTCCGGCTCCCGATCCGGCTCCAGGCCCGGAGCCGGGAGCGAAACCGGACGTGGAACCGGCGCCCGTGCCCGAACCGGTGCCGGCTCCGGCGGTCGTGGGTTCGGCCGGCTCCGGGCTGGGCGGAATCGGCTGCAGGCCGTCGTAGACGCCCTCGGCCTCCGCGGAGACCCGGCGGGGGCCCTGGCGGCTGCCGTCCGGGCCGACGGTCGCGTCGTCGGCCAAGCCGTCCGCGCGGGCCGTACCGGTCTGGCGTCCTGGGCGAGCGGTGCCGGTCGCGTGGCAGTCGACGGCCTGTCCGGGGGTGAGGGTGTGCCCGCCGTCGGGGCCCGCGCAGTTCACCGCACCCAGACCGGGCAGCCCTTCGGTGATCGAGGCAGCGGTGATCGGGACATCGCCGAACGCCTCCAGGCGGTACTGGAGTTCAACGGTTCCGCCCACGGCGGCCAAGGCCCGGACCGTCGACCGTGCGGGTGCGTCCACGGCGGACTCGGCCGCAGGTTCAGGGGCGGATGCGGCTACGAACCCGGCCCCGGGGGCTCCGGGAATCCCGGGGGTTCCAGGGGCAGCAGCGGGCTCGGAAGGCACGGGGACGCCGGTCGGAACCGCCCGGGGCGCGGACCGGCGGGACAGGCCCGTGCCGGCGGGTGCACCCACCCGGGCGAGCCGGATGCCCGCGGTGATGCCCAGGTAGCCGGTGGGGGCGTCGGCGTGCGACTGCGGCAGGTGGTTCGGCGCGTCGGCGACCGCCGAAACCCGGGCGGACTGCGGGCCGGGGGCGGCGGTGAAGGTGGCGGTGCAGTCGATGGCCCCGCCGGGCGGGATGCTCCGGTCGGAGCCGCAGGAGAGCCGTCCGCCGGGCAGTTGAGGGTCGTTCAGCAGGACGCCGCCGAGCGGGTACTCGGCGTGGTTGCTCAGGTGGTACGTGCGCGTGGCCGGCTCCCCCGCGCGGAGCCGTACCGCGGTGTCGGCGCTGGTGTTGGTGCTGACGCTCAGCCGCAGCTCGTTGCGCACCTCACCGCCCCTCGTGGTGCCCGGTCCCGGCGTCCAGGCGCCGAGGACGGCTGGAGCCAGCAGCGCGACCCCGAGCGCGACGGGCAGGGGGCGGCGGAGTGCGGCCGCTGCGACGCGCCGCCCGGCGGTCAGTACGTCGATATGACGATTGGTCACCTTGGCATGATCGATCAAAGAATCGATCTGCCACCGGTACGGCGCACCGGAGCGGCCGGGAACGACTCGATCGGCCCATACCGCCAGGTCACCGCGGACCTGGCTCGGGCCCGGACGGGGAGGCACACGTCCCGGGGCAGGCCAGATCGGACTACCCCGGCCCCCCGGGCTGTCCCGGGCGGCCTCGGATCAGCCCGGTCAGGGGATGACGATCACCGGGCGGTTGGCGCGGCGGGCGAGCCGGCCGGAGACCGAGCCGAAGATCTTGCCGAGCAGGCCGTGGGTGCTGCCGACCACGATCGCGTCGGCGGCGTACTCGCGGCCGACCTCCTCGATCTCGTGGCAGATGTCCCCACCGCGTTCGACCAGGATCCAGGGGACGCCGGAGAGGAAGTCGGCGCAGGCGAGTTCGAGGCCCAGGATCTCGGTGCGCTGGTCCGGGAGGTCCACGAAGACGGGCGGTTCGCAGCCGGCCCAGACGGTGGCGGGGAGCCGGTTGGCGACGTGGACGATCACCAGGCCGCAGCGGGAGCGGCGGGCCATGCCGACGGCGTAGGCCAGGGCGCGCTCGCTGGAGAGCGAACCGTCGAAGCCGACCACCACGCCGTGCTGGAACTGCGGGTCGCAGGCACGTGAACCGTGTTCCTGGAGCTGGGGTTCGCCCTCGCCGTCGCGGCGGCCGACGGTGGGACGGGATCGGTCGGTCATCGCGTCCTCCGCAGTACCGGGTCGAGGTCCGAGGGCGGCGTCCGCCGCCGTCCCGGGGGTGTCGTCCCCGGGGGTGTCACGCTCAGGGGTGCCGCACCCCGGCTGGTGGCCGGGCTCATGGCTCCGGCCCGGTTCGCGGCTCCGGCCGGGCCGGAGTCGGACGGGGTACCGGACGACAGGGCGCCGGACGTCGGGGCGGGGCGGTGGATCGACGAGCGGCGGAGCGCCGAAGCTCTCGGCGGCGGACCTGCCGTCGTACGGGCTTCCGTGGGCAGAAGCGGAAGGCTCATGACCGGCCATGGCTCAAAACTCTTCGACTGAAGCGGGCCTACGCGGGAGGACGCGGCGGCGGACCGTCCGGCCCCGGTGACAGGAGCGGCGGCGGTGGGAATGCGTCCGGGAACGACTACCACCGTTGGCGACCTGTGCCTTTCAGAGTACGGCTCGGAACGGACCCCGCCCAGCGGCGGCGCCCCCGGGCGATCGGGTTACCGCGTGTGGGGGTAACACACGCCCAGACGTGCGCCCCACGCGCGCGGCGGGTTCCCAGGAGCTTGACCGACGACCCGCGATGTGCGCAACAGTGCGCCGACACACCGTGACCTGACTGTCATCGCCCCTGCCCGTGGGCGGTGCACGGCAGTTGCCCGGCCACCGCCGCCCGTGCGGCACCGGATCGGGGTCGCTCGTGCACCGCCCGTCCGCCGTCCCCGCAGCGCCCGTCCTGCCCGGCGGCCCGATCGGGATTCCGTCCGGGACTCCGATCGAGGCCCCGACCGCGCCGACTCCTTTTCGGATCATGGTCCAGGTTGCGTGCGTACCAGCCGGATTCGGCCAATTCGCGGAAATTCTCCCCGCCTTTGGCAATTGCCACGTGCATACGCGGCGGCCGCTGGCAGCATGCTCGGCATGCCGCTGCTCCTGCTCGACCTCGACAACACCCTGCTGCCCAGGGACGCCGCGTTCCGGGCGTGGGCGGAGGACTTCCTCGCCGAGAACGGCCTGCCCGCCGGAGACCTCGACTGGTTGGTCATGCTCGACGGCAGCGGCTACGTGCCGCGCAGCACGGTACTGGGTGCGGCCAAGCGCCGCTACGGCTTCGACCGCTCGGTCGAGTCGATGCTCGCCCACTACCGGCTCGGCATCAACTCGCGTATCCAGTGCCCGGATTCACACGTCGAGGCACTCCGGAAGGCGCGCGAGGCGGGGTGGACGCTGGGGATCGTCAGCAACGGCGGGACGCTCCCCCAGCTGGAGAAGATCCGACTGACCGGGCTCGCCTCCCTGGTGGACGGCTGGGTCATCTCGGAGGAGGCGCACTGCCTGAAGCCGGACCCGCTGATCTTCGAGATCGCGGCACGGCGGTGCGGATTCCGGCCGGCCGGGGACTGGAGGACCCAGACCTGGATGGTCGGTGACTACGGTCCGGCCGACATCGCGGGGGCGGCCGCGACGGGGCTGCGCAGCGCGTGGCTGCACCACGGGCGGCCGTGGGCCGAGCGGGCCTACCGTCCGACGATCAGCGCGCCGAGCCTGCCGGAGGCGGTGGGGGTGATCCTCTCCGCAGCCGAACGTCCCACCGCCGGAAGGGGGTTCGCCACAGCCGCGACCGGCCGCATCCAGCGCTCTCGTGGACACCTGGCCATCCCGGCCTCCCGGTTGGCCCCGGCAGCCGGCCGGCTCACCCCGAATGCGCCGAGCGCACCGACCGCGCCGAAGACCCCGCTCCCTCCGGGCACGCCGCTCGCCCAGCCCGGCGCCCAGCCACTCACCCCCGCGGCCTCGCTGGCGACGCCCCTGACGAAGGCCGTAGCGCTCACGCCGCTGGAGCCCACCCCGGCGCCGGCTGCCACCGCCCAAACCCGCTGGGGCGACGCCTCGACCGCACCGACTACCTCAGCGGCGGCGGGCTGACCTGTCCGGACCACCGCGCGCCCGCTCCCACCTCGCGCCACGCCGTGCCGCGCCGACAGCGTGCACGTGTCGGATTCCCGGCTGGTGATCATCTCTCCTCATTGCGGCGTGAGTTGGCGGAGAGTCGCTGGACGACGGCGCCCATCCCGACACCGAGGATGCCCAGGGGGTCGAGTCGACCTATAGCCCCGCTGCCCGGCGGGGCGGTGTGCACCAGGGACAGCCGGCTCTGGTCGATGGGCACGAGCACTTCGCACCCAAGTGCCAAGCGGCTGACGACGGGGCGCAGGGCGGCCTTCTGCCCGTTGCGGCGCACGGAGATCACGTACCGCTCCCATCGGGTTTCCAACTCGGATCCGGCACACTGGAGTTGCCGCAGATTCGGTGATGCGCGGGGCGTCGCGGGCGGCGCGGGCGAGGGCCAGTAGCGGTCCGGGGCGGACGTGCCCCAACGAGCCGTGGTAGCCGGGTGGTTGGTGGCGAGCAGTTGCGGGAGGGCCGGAGGCTCGACGCTGTCCGAGTTGCGCGCCGGAGTCGCCGAAGGCCCGGCCAGGTGGGCGAGTTCTTCACGGTGCAGTTCGGGGGTGCGACGGCGGGCGCCAGGGGCCAAGCCGGCGGCAGCGGGAAGGCAGACGGTGGAGAGGGGAGCGCCGGGCTCGGAGAGGACGGGCGCGGCGCGGCTGGCACGGCCGTGCGACGGGGGTGGGCGGCGCGCTGGTGGCGGGAACGACCGGACAGGTCGGCCGTCGGGGCCCGGCGCGGGACGCGCAGCAGGCTGCGGGGTTCCGGGGGGCGAAGTGGTGCCCGGCGGAGGGCTCGGACGTGGCGGTGGACGTCTCGGCGGTGCCGGCCGGGAGGCGTTCGGGAGGCGGTCAGGGCGGGGTGCCGCAGTCCGTCCGAACGAGCACGAATCTGGTTGCGGTCAGAGGCCGGGCCGGCCCGCCGTGGGGTGGAAGGGGACGCGTCGGCACCGCACCCGGCGCGGGGGTGTACGCGGCGTCCATGCCACGCGCGGAGGGCGGGCCTGCGCGAGTCGGTCGGCCGTCCGCGAAGGGCGCTGCCGCTCACGGTGGTGCGGCTGGCGTTCGCCCTGGGCGGGGGCGACCCGTGCCCGGAGCGGTCGCCGCACCGGGCGGTGCACCGGCCCACCGTGCGATGCCCGCCCCGTGGTGCGCCGGTTCAACGGCCTGACGCACCCGGCGGGTTCGACCAACGGCCGGGCGCCGGGCGCGGAGGTGGGGCTCGGCGGGCCTCCCGCCCCCGCCCGCAGATCCGCGCCCCACCGGCAAGTCGCCGACGGCCCACTGGCGGCCCCGGCCGTGCCCCGTCGGCCGCCCTTGCCGACAGCCCGGCCCGCTGAATCTCCGCGAGCCCACCCGGGCCCGCCTTCCGGCTCCGAAGAGCACCCCGACAATTGCCCCGACACCGCCTCGCCGGCCGCCCCGACCGCCCCGGACGAGCGATCGGATTCGGACGAATGTGCGGCAGCCGGGCCGGCGGCGCGGGACGGCCGGGGGCAGGTGGATCGGCGGGATGGTCGGGGCCGGTGGGGTGGCTGGTGCTGTTGTGGCGGAAGTGGAACACCGAGGTCGAAGTGACGGATCGTGAGGTGGGGGGCGTTCAGGAGTGGCCGGTTCGGGTTGAGCCGGGGGGCTGACGGGGCGCGGGGATCATGGCTCAGGTGTGCGCTGTGGCGCGTGGAGGGTGGTTTCACGCCCCCGATTCGAACCGTAGGTTTTCAGCCAACTTGCGCCGCTCCCCTGCCGTTCGGGCAAATCCGCAGCACACAGCGGGCGGTGGGTGCACCGTCGACGGGCGAATCACCGGCAGGTCGTGCGACAACCGGCCACGCTTGTTCGCGCCCCCTTCACAGCGGGGTCGACGGGTGCCACGCTTCGTGATCGAATGCTTCACGCCAAATTGCCATGTCGACATAGCGTCGGATGGTGAACTTGTCACAACGGCAACGGTCCACCAAGTAGATTCGATCTTGGCTCGCAGAGCGGCAGCCGAGACCACCACACCACCGAGGGGGCTGGAGCGCCTTGAGCAGGGTGAGCAGGAGCGAGGCGGGTCCTGAAAGCGGCCGCCAGCCGTCGTCCTATCCCGGTGGCACGGCGAGACTCGGCAAATTCGGTGGCACGGCGGCCGGTTCACCGGCCGGCGGTCCGGGCGGCGGTCAGCTCCAGGGTGGTCCGGGGTCGATGACTGGTGGTCAGCACCCGGCGGCCCAGGCGGCGTCGACGACGGTCGCGGGCCACGGCAGCCTCGCCCCGGGCGCCCACGGGGGCGTGGGCGCGGCGACGGACGTGCTCTCGGCCGCCGTTCCGGGCGCGCTCTCCTCCCCGCGCAAGCTGGCGGGCCGACGCCGCCGCGAGACGGTGGCGGTGCTGCTGTTCAGCGGAGCACCGATCTTCGAGAGTTCGATCCCGCTCTCGGTCTTCGGCGTGGACCGGCAGGACGCCGGGGTCCCCCGCTACCGGCTGCTGGTGTGCGCCGGCGAGGAGGGCCCACTGACCACGACCGGCGGGCTGACGCTGACCGCCCCGTACGGGCTGGAGGCGCTGTCCCGGGCGGGCACCATCGTGGTGCCGGCCTGGCGGTCGATCTCGCAGCCGCCGCCGGTCGAGGCGATCGCCGCGCTGCGCAAGGCCCACCACGAGGGCGCCCGGATCATCGGCCTGTGCACCGGCGCCTTCGTGCTGGCCGCCGCCGGGCTGCTGGACGGCCGTCCGGCGACCACGCACTGGATGTACGCGCCGACGCTGGCCAAGCGCTACCCGCGGGTCCACGTCGACCCGCGCGAGCTGTTCGTGGACGACGGCGACGTGCTCACCTCCGCGGGCACCGCGGCCGGGATCGACCTGTGCCTGCACGTGGTCCGCAGCGACCACGGCGCCGAGGCCGCCAACGCGCTGGCCCGTCGGCTGGTGGTGCCGAACCGCCGCGGTGGCGGAGGCCAGGCCCAGTACATCGATCAGTCTTTACCGGAGGAGATCGGCAACGACCCGCTGGCCGAGGTGGTCACCTGGGCGTTGGAGAACCTCAACCAGCAGTTCGACGTGGAGGTGCTGGCGGCCCGCGCCTACATGTCGCGGCGCACCTTCGACCGCCGTTTCCGCACCCTGACCGGCAGCGCGCCGCTGCAGTGGCTGATCACCCAGCGGGTGCTGCAGGCGCAGCGGCTGCTGGAGACCTCGGACCTGTCGGTGGACGACGTCGCCCGCCGCTGCGGCTTCCGCTCGCCGGTGGCGCTGCGCGGGCACTTCCGGCGGCAGCTCGGGGTCTCCCCGGCCGCGTACCGGACCACCTTCCGGGCCAGGCGTCCGGCGGTCGGCGGTCAGGCGGCGCAGTCGCCGAACGGGGTCCCGGCCGAGCGCGGCGCGGGCCAGGCCGGGTACCCGCAGGCGCCGTCCCACGGAGCGACCGCCCACGGGCCGGTGACGCACGGTCAGCAGGCGCCGGGCGGTACCGGCGCGTCCGGCGGGGCGAACGGGCCCGGCGGGGCCGCGGCGGGACGGCAGCGTCCGCGTCCGCTGGTGCCGCCGCAGGCCGGTCCGCCGCCGGGCGCCTTCGGCCGGTCCGGGTCGGAGCGCCCGGGCGACCCCCGGTACGCGGGCCGCGCCGCCGGCCAGGCCGCACCGGGCGGCCAGCACGGCCAGCCGGGGCAGCACGGCCAGCACGGGGCTCCGCACCCGGGCGGGAACGCCCACCCGGGCGCCCACCCCGGCGCCCACTCGGGCACCCCGCAGGGGCCGCCGCCCGCGCACGCGCACGCGCAGCCCTCGCCGGGGCAGCCGGTGCGGCCGAGCGCGGCGTACCCGGGCGGGCGCGGGTCCGGTCCGGGCGAGCGTCCGGACCGTCCGGTGGAACACGCCATCGCGGAGGACGCGGACGGCAAGCAGCCCAGCGCCCGGGACCGGCGGGGGGCGCTCCGCCCCGAGGCCGAGCCGGAGCGCGGGGCGCGCGGCACGGCGGAGTTCGGCCCGGACGGGGCGCGTGCGGTGTCGGGGGCGCGGGATCGCGCCGTAGGGTGAGTGCGTGAATGACCGTCTGGTATGGATCGACTGTGAGATGACCGGCCTCGACCTCGATCGGGACGCCCTGATCGAGGTCGCCGCCCTGGTGACCGACTCCGAGCTGAACGTGCTCGGCGAAGGCGTGGATGTGATCATCCGCCCGCCCGCCGAGGCGCTGGAGACCATGCCCGAGGTGGTGCGGCAGATGCACACCGCCTCGGGCCTGCTCGACGAGCTCGCGGGCGGCCTGACCATGGCCGAGGCGCAGGAACGGGTGCTGGCGTACGTCCGGAAGCACGCGCCGGAGGCCGGCAAGACCCCGCTGTGCGGGAACTCGGTGGCCACCGACCGCGGCTTCCTGTCCCGGGACATGCCGGAGCTGGAGGGGCACCTGCACTACCGGATCGTGGACGTCTCCTCGATCAAGGAGCTGGCCCGCCGCTGGTACCCGCGCGCCTACTACAACAGCCCGCAGAAGGGCGGCAGCCACCGCGCGCTGGCCGACATCCGCGAGTCGATCGCCGAGCTCCGCTACTACCGCGAGGCGGTGTTCGTCCCGGCGCCCGGCCCGGACACCGACACCGCCCGGGAGATCGCCGCCCGCCACCAGCTGCCCACCACCTGACCAGCGGTCCGGTCCGGGCGATCGGGAAAACCCTGGCGCGAGCACCCCTCGGCATCCTGTAGAGTTCTTCCTGTCGGAGCGGGAACGCGGAAGCGGGAAAGCACCTGACAGATGGTGGGTGTAGCTCAGTTGGTAGAGCACCTGGTTGTGGTCCAGGTGGCCGCGGGTTCGAGTCCCGTCACTCACCCCAGAGCGCGAAGGCCCGGTCGAGGAACCGACCGGGCCTTCGCCGTTCCCCCGGAATTCTCCGGATCGCCTGTCGCGGTGACGAGTTGGGACGCGTGCGCGCGGGCCGGTCCGATCGTCCCCGCACTTTCCCCCGCCGCTTTTCCGCGCACCGCGCGCCGAACTCCCGCGCGCCCGCCCCGCGGCGGCCCCCACCAGGGGCGTCGCGCCGACCGGCGGAGTGGGGAAGACCCGGGAGCGGATTCCCCCGCCCGGCGGCTACCGCTCCCGCCACCGTTTCCGTCGGCGTTCCCGCACCACCGCTCCCGCCACCGTCTCCGTCGGCGTTCCCGCACCACCGCTCCGACGACCGGGCGAGCCGGGAGGATCGGAGAGTACGGCCGAACCACCCGACCGGGACGCGCGGCCGAGGAGACCGGGAAGGGGGCGCGGTCGGCGACGGCGGGCGACGGCCCATGGACGACGAAGCTACCCACTAGTAACATCGCGGCATGACCACTACTGCGATCGGCGAGCTGCTCACCTCCACCGTCCCGATGGTGAAGACGCTGCAGCTGGAGTACCTGGAGACCACCGCGGAGCGGGCCGTGCTGCGGCTGCCCGACCTGCCCGAGTACCGCAACCACGTGGGCGGGCCGCACGCGGGGGCGATGTTCACGCTGGCCGAGTCCGCCAGCGGGGCGATCGTGCTGGCGGCGTTCGGCGACCAGCTGGGCCGCGCGGTGCCGCTGCCGACGGTCGGCGAGATCTCGTTCAAGAAGCTCGCCCGCGGCGTGGTGACCGCGACCGCGACGCTCGGCCGGCCGGTCGCCGAGGTGATCGCCGAACTGGACGAGGGCAAGCGGCCCGAGTTCCCGGTCACCGTGGAGATCACCCGCGAGGACGGCGCCGTCACGGGCGTCCTGGAGATCGTCTGGACGCTGCGCCCCAACTCCTGAGCGGACTAGGCCACCGGCGGGCCCGACGACCGGCGGGTCCGGGCGCCCGCACAGAAGATCCAGCCCGAAGATCCGACCCGAAGATCCACCCCGCGGACCCGCCGCGAGAACCCGCTACCAGAACCCGCCACAGAGCCCCGCCCCGAAAGCCCACTCCCGAAGGCCACCGCGAAGTCCCGGCCCGGCGCGCCCCCGCACAGCCGTGCCGGGCCCGGCACACTTCCGGCCCGAGGGCCCGGGCCGGACGCGAGCATCCCCGGCCGCACCCCGGCCACCCTCCGGCCGCACCCCGGCCGCCTCCAGCCGCACCCCGGGGGCTCCTCCGCCCGCCCGCCGAGCCGTCCCGTTCCGCCCCTCCCGCCGTCAGGCGGAGTCGCGGACGATCAGCTCGGTCGCCAGCACCACCTGCCGCCGGGCCCGGCCGCGCTCGTGGATCTCGTCGAGCAGCAGCCGGGCCATGGTGCGGCCCATCTCCTCGATCGGCTGGCGGACGCTGGTCATCGGCGGGTCGGTGTGCCGAGCGACGATCGAGTCGTCGAAGCCGATCACCGCGACATCGTCGGGGATCCGCCGCCCGGCGGCCCGCAGCACCTGCATCGCGCCGGCCGCCATCACGTCGGAGGCGCAGAACACGCCGTCCAACTCGGGCCTGCGGGCGAGGAGTTCGCGCATCGCGACCCGGCCGCCCTCCTCGGTGAAGTCGGCCAGTCCGACCAGAGCCTCGTCGTAGGCGTGGCCGGCCTCCTCCAGGGCCCGGCGGTAGCCGCCGAGGCGGGCCTGGGCGACCTCCATGTCGAGCGGGCCGGTGAGGGTGGCGACCTGGGAGCAGCCGCGCCGGAGCAGGTGGCGCACGGCCATCCGGGCGCCGCCGGCGTTGTCGGCGTGGACGTAGCTGAGCGGTTCGAGGTCTCCGCGCCGGCCGGCCAGCACGGAGGGGATCTCCAGGCTCTCCAGCAGCCCGGGCAGCGGGTCGTCGCGGTGCACCGAGACGACCAGGACGCCGTCGACGCGCTGGGCGGTCAGGTAGGCCGAGAGCCGGTCGCGCTCGCGCTGGTTGCGGACCAGGATCAGCAGCAGCTGCATGTCCGTCTCGGCGAGTTCGGCCGAGACGCCGCTGATGATGTCGGAGAAGTACGGCTCGGAGAAGAGCCTGGTCTCGGCCTCGGGGACGACCAGCGCGATCGAGTCGGTGCGCGAGGTGACCAGGGTCCGGGCGGCCCGGTTGGGCACGTAGCCGAGTTCGGCGATGGCGGCCTGGACGGCTTCGCGGGCCTTGGCGCTGACCCGCGGGGAGCCGTTGATGACCCGGGAGACGGTGCCGCGGCCGACGCCTGCCAGCGCGGCCACCTCCTCCAGGGTGGGGCGCGCGGTGGCTCTGCCGCCGGCGCCCGGGTGGAGCGCGTCGGGGCGCTGTGCGGTCGGGCTCATCGCTACACCTTTCGGTCTCTGGGACGGATGGAACGGACGGACGGGGCGGGCGGGGCGGGCGGACGGATCCGCGGGGCCGCCCCGGGCCCGTACGGACTGTTCATTGTGGCCGGTCCCGCGGCGTTTCCGACCATCCGGGGCGGACCGGAAGGTGTCGGAGGGCAGCCCGAGGACGTCAACGGCGGTGGTAACGAAGCCGGAAACGCTACGGCAACGTTTATGTCACCACGTCTTGACACTCACCCCCGCGACACAGCAACCTTCCGGCATGCCAGCTGTGGGAGCGCTCCCACACTGTAGCCAAGATTCAGCGCACCAAGAACACCCACGAAGCTCTCGTTTCCAGCCCGGCAAGACCCGCGGAAGACCACCGGCAGGCACCCGGAACACCACCGGGGAGGAGCCGGAACGACCCGGACCGACCCGGACCAACCACCCGGACAAAGGAGTTCGTCCCCATGCGCACCACCTCCCGCCCCCGCAGAGCCGTTGTCGCCGCCACCGCGGTCCTCGCCGCCTCCACCCTGCTGCTCACGGCCTGCTCGTCGAGCTCCGACAAGGGCGGTTCGAGCGACGCCAACGGGAAGATCACCCTCAACATCGGTGACTTCGGCACCTTCGGTTACGTGGAGGCCGGCCTGTACGACGAGTACATGGCCGCGCACCCGAACATCACCATCAAGTACCAGACCGTCCAGGACGGCCAGAAGTACTGGGACGCGCTGACCACCCACCTGGGCTCGGGCAGCGGCCTGGCCGACATCCAGGCGGTCGAGGTCGGCTACATCGCGCAGGCCACCAACACCCTGGGCGACAAGTTCGTGGACCTCGGCAAGACCGAGGGCATCAACCCGAGCAACTGGCTGGACTGGAAGTCGAAGCAGGCCACCACCCCGTCCGGCTCGATGATCGGCCTGGGCACGGACATCGGCCCGATGGCGATCTGCTACCGCACCGACCTGTTCCAGCAGGCCGGCCTGCCGACCGACCGCGAGGAGGTCGGCAAGCTGTGGGCGGGTGACTGGGCGAAGTTCGTCGCGGCCGGCCAGAAGTACCAGGAGCACGCCCCGTCCGGGACCTTCTTCACCGACTCGGCCTCCGGCCTGTTCAACGCCGTGCTGTCGGCCCAGCCGCAGCAGTACTCGGACGCCTCCGGCAAGCTCGTCTACAAGACCAGCCCCGGCGTGAAGACCGCCTGGGACCTCGCGGTCTCCGCCTCGAAGGCGAAGATCAGCGCCGGCCTGCGCCAGTTCCAGGACCCGTGGAACGCGGCCGTCGCGAACGCCAAGTTCGCCGCCGTGGTCTGCCCCTCCTGGATGACCTCCTCCCTGAGCAAGTACGGCGGCGAGGCCGGCAAGGGCAAGTGGGACGTCGCGGCCGCGCCGGTCGCCTCCAACTGGGGCGGCGCCTTCCTGACCGTCCCGAAGGCCGGCAAGCACGTCAAGGAGGCCGCCGAGCTGGCCGCCTGGCTGACCGCTCCGGAGCAGCAGGCCAAGGTCTTCACCAAGGTCGGCAACCTGCCCTCCACCGTCGGCGGCCTGCAGCAGCCGGCCGTCCAGGGCGCCAAGCTCGAGTACTTCAACAACGCCCCGACCGGCCAGATCTTCGCCGCGTCCGCCACCTCGATCAAGCCGGTCCCGATCGGTGAGCAGGACGGCAACGTCAAGACGATCATCACCGACAACGGCATCCTCGACATCGAGGAGCACGGCACCGACCCGGTCAAGGCCTGGGAGAACGTGACCAAGCTGGTCGACGACAAGACCAGCCACTGATCCGGGCCGGCAGCACGCCGGTAGCCGATCCCAACTGCCCGGCCGGGTCCGCCCACCCGGCCGGGCGCCGTTCCGCCGCCCCTCGCCACCCCCGGGAAGGAAACCCCAAGTGGCCACCCACGTCCGCGCCGAGGCCCCGCCCGCCGCGCGCTCCTCATGGCGCTCCCGCCTGTACCGGTTCGACCTGAAGGCCTCCCCGTACGCCTTCATCGCGCCGTTCTTCCTCTGTTTCGCCGCCTTCGGCCTCTTCCCGCTGATCTGGACCGGCTGGCTGTCGCTGCACTACGTCGACCTGCTCAAGCCGGACGTGATGGAGTGGAAGGGCTTCGGCAACTACACCCGGCTGTGGTCCAACGACCAGTTCTGGACGGCGCTGCGCAACACCTTCACCATCGGTGTGATCTCGACCGTCCCGCAGCTGCTGATGGCGCTCGGGCTGGCCCACCTGCTCAACTACCGGATGCGCGGCCGCGGCTTCTTCCGGGTCGCGATCCTCGCGCCGTACGCCACCTCGATCGCCGCGGCGACCCTGGTGTTCGTGCAGCTGTTCAACCCGGACTACGGCTTCATCAACTGGGCGCTGGACGTGGTGGGCATCCACCCGAACTGGTACTCCGAGACCTGGCCCTCGCAGATCGCCATCTCCACCATCGTCACCTGGCGCTGGACCGGCTACAACGCGCTGATCTACCTGGCGGCGATGCAGGCGGTGCCGAAGGACCTGTACGAGGCGGCCAGCCTTGACGGGGCCAGCCGCTGGCAGCAGTTCACCCGGATCACCATCCCGTCGATCCGGCCGACCATCATGTTCACCATCATCGTCTCCACCATCGGCGCCACCCAGCTGTTCGGCGAGCCGATGCTGTTCGGAGGCGGTGTCGGCGTGTCCGGCGGCTCCGCGCACCAGTTCCAGACGCTCAGCCTCTACATGTACGAGCTGGGCTGGCCGTCGCGCCAGTTGGGCCGCGCCTCGGCGGTGGCCTGGACGATGCTGCTGATCCTGCTGCTGATCGGCCTCGCGCAGTACCTGATCACCCGCTACCGCAATCGCAACGAGTTGGGAGGCTGACATGGCCGCCACCCTGTCCACCCCCTCCTCCCGCGAGGCGAAGCACGCCCAACCAGCCCGCCCGCGCGGCCTGTTCCGGCGCAAGGCGGGCGAGCACGACAAGGCCGGCCCGATCACCTACGTGCTGCTCGGCGTCGCCGCGCTGGTCTCGCTGTTCCCGCTGTACTGGACCTTCGTCGCGGCCTCCAACACCGGTGAGCGGGTGGCCCTGTCGCCGCCGCCGATGGTGCCCGGCGGCGAGCTGTGGAACAACATCTCGGTCGCCTGGGACCAGGCCGACATGGGCACCGCGCTGCTGAACTCCACCATCGTGGCGGGCTGCGTCTCGCTGTCCACGGTGCTGTTCTCCACGCTGGCCGGCTTCGCCTTCGCCAAGCTGCGCTTCCGCGGCCGCAACGCGCTGCTGACCCTGGTGGTCGCCACCATGACCATCCCGCCGCAGCTCAGCGTCATCCCGCTGTACCGGATCATCACCGACCTGGAGTGGAGCGGCCACCTGCAGTCGGTCATCCTGCCCTCCCTGGTGGCGGCTTTCGGCGTGTTCTTCATGCGCCAGTTCCTGTCCGAGGCGCTGCCGTTCGAGCTGATCGAGGCGGCCCGGGTGGACGGCGCGAACAGCATGCGGGTCATCTGGCACGTGGTGTTCCCGATCGCCCGGCCCGCCATGGCGGTGCTCGGCATGCTGGTCTTCGTCCAGTCCTGGAACGACTTCTTCTGGCCGTTCGTGGCGCTCAACGCGCAGAACCCCACCGTGCAGGTGGCGCTCTCCGGCCTCGGCGGTGGCTCCGGCCACGACATCAACCAGGCCGTGATCATGACCGGCGCGCTCGTCGGCACCCTGCCGCTACTGCTGATCTTCGCCGTTCTGGGGAAGCACATAGTCGGCGGCATCACCTCCGGCGCCGTCAAGAGCTGATCCGTCAAGAGCCGGTCCGCCGGGGACCGATCCACCGGTCGGCCCCGGCACCCCGCCCCGTCCACCTCCGAGCCATGGGAGCGCTCCCGTATGACCATGACCGATCCGACCACAGCCGCCCACGCATCGGTGGCGGCCCCCCGGGTTGCCTTCCCGCCCGGCTTCGCCTGGGGTGCGGCGACCGCCGCCTACCAGATCGAGGGCGCGGCCGCCGAGGACGGGCGCACCCCGTCCATCTGGGACGCCTTCGCCAAGACCCCCGGCAAGGTGCTGAACGGCGACACCGGCGACGTGGCGGTGGACCACTACCACCGCTTCCGCGAGGACGTCCGGCTGATGGCCGACCTCGGCCTCACCTCGTACCGCTTCTCGCTGTCCTGGCCCCGGATCCAGCCCACCGGCCGCGGCCCGGCCGTCGAGCGCGGCCTCGACTTCTACCGCGCCCTGGTCGACACCCTGCTGGAGCACGGCATCTCCCCGGTCGCCACGCTCTACCACTGGGACCTCCCGCAGGACCTGGAGGAGGCCGGCGGCTGGCCGGTCCGGGAGACCGCCTACCGCTTCGCCGAGTACGCGGCGCTGGCCGGTGCCGCGCTCGGCGACCGCATCCCGGTGTGGACCACGCTCAACGAGCCCTGGTGCAGCGCCTTCCTCGGCTACGGCTCCGGCGTCCACGCCCCCGGCCGCACCAACCCGGCGGACGCGCTCAAGGCCGCCCACCACCTCAACCTCGGCCACGGCCTGGCCGTCGGCGCGCTGCGCGAGGTGCTGCCCGCCTCGGCGAAGATCGCGGTCTCGCTCAACCTGCACCTGGTCCGCCCGCTCACCGACGCCCCGGAGGACCGCGAGGCGGCCCGCCGGATCGAGGCGGTCGGCAACCGGGTCTGGACCGGCCCGATGTTCAAGGGCGGCTACGACGAGGACCTGAAGGCGGACACCGCCCACATCGTCGACTGGGACGAGCTGGTGCGCCCCGGCGACGAGGCGGAGATCGGCCGCCCGATCGACCTGCTCGGCCTCAACTACTACAACCCGACCGTCGTCTCGGCGCCCAACGGCGCCGTCGTGGAGACCGCCGAGGCGGCCCGCAACGACGGCCACGGCGACAGCGAGTTCAGCTGCTGGCCGGGCTCCGAGGACGTGGTCTTCCACCTCGCCAACGACGACGTCACCGCGATGGGCTGGCCGATCGACGCCTCCGGCCTGTCCGACTCGCTGGTCGGCATGCACAACGACTTCGGCCTGCCGCTGCTGGTCACCGAGAACGGCGCCGCCTTCGAGGACGTGGTCGGCCCGGACGGCGAGGTCGACGACCCGGAGCGGGTCCGCTACGTCGAACTGCACCTGCAGGCCGTGGCCGACGCGATCGCGGCGGGCGCCGACGTCCGGGGCTACTACCTCTGGTCGTTCCTGGACAACTTCGAGTGGGCGTACGGCTACAGCAAGCGCTTCGGCATCGTCCACGTCGACTACGACACCCAGAAGCGCACGCCCAAGAGCAGCGCCCGCTGGTACGCGGAGGTGATCCGGCGCGGAGGGCTCGCCTGAACTCCCGCACCCCCGCACAGTGTGACGGAGTGTGAGCGACGAGCGTGACCGCGGGGAGTCCCGCTCGTTCTCCCCTGGTGTGCGAACCAATCACGCGAAGCGACCGCGACGTTCGGACACCTCCCGACGCCGGTGGGGACGGCCCGGGGCACTGGCGGCGAGCGGAATGCTCGCCGCCCAGGTGTTGGGCCTCGGACTCGGCGCGGCCGACGCCCGCGCCGCCGACACCGGGCACCTCCCGCGGCACCCCGGCCGCGCCCTCGGCACCCTCGTCCGCCCCGGCGACGCCCGTTCCGGCGGTGACGACGGCGGACCGCTCGACGGCGCGGCCGGCGGCGCGATCCGCACCGCCGACGGCCTCGACCCGGCCGGCGCCGCCGACACCGCTGGCACCGCTGGCACCGCTGGCACCGCTGGCACCACCGACACCGCCGACACTGCGGGCACCGGCCCGGTGCGGGGCCTCGGCGACACCCTCGGCCACCTCGGCGGCGGCGAACTCCCGCTGCCCGGCCACCACGCCGACCGCCCCGACGCGTTCTCGCTCGCCGCCGGCCTGCTCGCCACCGTCCCCCCGCAGCCCCGCGCCGAGGACGCCCCCCGCGCCTCCCGCTCCGGCCCCGAGACCGGCCGCGAAACCGGCACCGCCCCCGCGCCCGCCGTACCGGCCCCGCGCTCCCCCGCCGACGCCGGTCCCGCCACCGTCACCGCCCCCGCCCCGGCC
>NZ_JNWZ01000070.1 GCF_000716545.1 Kitasatospora phosalacinea | reverse complement strand
AGCGAGCTGATGCACCCGTACTACGCGGCCGAACGCGGCCTCGTGGACGACGTCATCGACCCCGCCGAGACCCGCGCCGTCCTCGCCTCCTCGCTCGCCGTGCTCCGCACCAAGCACGCCGACCTGCCCAGCCGCAAGCACGGCAACCCGCCCCAATGAGCGGGCAGCCGGAAGTCCGGATCCTCCGCGGGGCGCCGACTGCGGAGGAGCTCGCCGCGGTGCTCGCCGTCCTGGCCGCCCGCCGGGCGGCCCCGCCGCCCGAGCCCGGACGGCTCCCGCAGCACCGGGTGCCGCACCACCGGGCCCGCTGGCGCCGCCCGGAGCGGTCACCCGCCTACCGCAGCCCCGTCAGCTGGTGCTGACCCCGCCCCCGCGCCCCCCGCGAAGACCGGACGGCCCTCGCGGCGGGGCCCGGAAACGCAGAAAGACCCCAGATCTACTGGGGTCTCAGCTGGTGTCCGAGGGGGGACTTGAACCCCCACGCCCGATAAAGGGCACTAGCACCTCAAGCTAGCGCGTCTGCCATTCCGCCACCCGGACCGGGTGTTCACCTCGGGGCTTCCTTTCGGCTGCCCCCTGGCGACAGAGAGAACATTACCAGGCCCGGGGAGTGCTTCTCACCTGCGTTTTCGGGGGTCGGGGCGGCCGCCGCCGGGGATCCGGGCAGAACCGGACAAGGCGGGCGGCGGGAGGGGTGCCCGGAGGACGATTGCGCTGGTGGGCGGGGCGGCGGGCGATTTCGGACGCGCGTTCTGGCGGCAACAGTGGGCCCGGGGCGTGACGCGACCGGCCAGGACGGCGCACAACACGCACCGAATCGGTCGGGAACCTTCACGACACGCGTAGTTCCAGTCCCGGTGCGGGACGGCGGTCGGTGCTCTCCTAGCCTCTGTGGACCAGGGAGCCTTGAGCGGAACGCCCGATTCCCGACAGCCGCCGCCGGCCGGACCCCGGCGCCGGAGCCTCCCGTCACCGCGTGAAGGGCGGCGTGCAGTGGAACAGACGGACAAGGCGGCCTTGGACACCGCGACCTGGTGGCCCGGCCGCCGCGAACCCGGGCCCGGCCCCGGCGTGTGGCGCTTCTCGGCGGTCTCCCACGAGGCGTCCGTGCCGCGCACCAGGCACGCCGTGCGGGACCGGCTGCTGGCCCAGGGGATGGCGGGGGAGCGCTACCAGGAACTGGTGGACGACCTGCTGCTGATCGTCTCCGAGCTGGTCTCCAACGCCGTCACCCACGCGGCGGTGCTCTCGCCCGAGGTGGTGTGCGAGCTCGTCATCGACCCCGACCGGGTGCGGGTCTCGGTGGTCGACGGCCACCCGTACCGCCCCAAGGCCCAGGAGAACGACCCCGCCCGCCCCGGCGGCCGCGGGCTGCTGCTGGTCAAGAGCATCACCCTGCAGGCCGGCGGCGAGTGTGACGTGGAGCGCACCGAGGGCGGCGGCAAGGTGATCTGGGCCAGTCTGCCCCTGCCCGGCCCGGGCGCCGCCGGACCGGGCGCCGAGGCCGACCTCGACGACGACCCCGACTACTGAGGACTACCGAGCCGGGCCGCCGCGTCACCGGTGACGCGTCACCGGTGTCACGTCACCAGTCGTGCCCGGCGATCTCCCGGATCCCCGGCAGCGCCGCCTCGAAGACGGTCTCGAACCACACCGAGAACGGCTTCCCGGCCCGCAGCTCGCGCAGTTCCGCCGCGGTCACGAAGCGGGTGTCCTCGATCTCGTCCGGGTCCGGCTCCAGCTCGGCGGTGATCAGCCCGACGAAGAGGTGGTTCCACTCCCGCTCGATCAGCCCGGACGCCTCGTCCGGCAGGTCGTAGCGGACGGTGCCCGCCTCGCAGAGCAGGGCCGGCGCGGCACCGAGCTCCTCCGCGGTGCGGCGGGCGGCGGCGAGGAAGGGCTGCTCGCCCGGGTAGGGGTGGCCGCAGCAGGTGTTCGACCAGACGCCGGGGGAGTGGTACTTGCCGAGGGCGCGGCGCTGCAGCAGCAGCCGGCCCTGGCGGTCGAACAGGAAGACCGAGAACGCCCGGTGCAGCCGGCCCGGCTGCTGATGGGCCCAGAGCTTCTCGCCGGTCCCGATGGTCACGCCGTCGTCGTCGACCAGTTCCAGCAGGATCTCGCCCGGCGCGGCCCCGGAGGGGGAGACGAGTTCCGGCGAGAGGGCCTCGGTCGGGCTGACAGCAGGGCTCATGGGCACAATGCCCCTTTCGGCACGTGGTGGACCGGGGCCGCCGTCCCGGGCGCTGTGGTCCCCGGGCCGCCCGCCCCGCTCCTTTGGGGTCGGCTGCACGCACGTCGGCCCGGACCGGCCGGTCCGCCGACGGCGTCGGGGCCCAAGTCTGCCGCATGGCCCGCCCGCCGCGGGGCCGCGACGCACACCCGGGGGGAGGAGGACGGAACCACTGGCAGAAGTGTTCGGCCCGCGGTCGCTCCCGTTCGCGAGACGTTCACCGAGCTCCCCGGAACGATCACCGAACCGCCCGGGCCCGCGTTCTGGCAGGTCGCCGGGGTCGCCTACCATCAGTGGCACCGGGCGGCCCGCAGCGGCCGCCCACCCGGCGCGCCGCAGCCGCGGCCGCACCAGCCCCGCACGGTACGTCCGACCCGGAACGGCGCCGCGCGGTACCCGAGAGACCACTTGGAGTCCCGCATGATCGGCCTCGTCCTGGCCGCCGGCGCCGGCCGCCGGCTCCGCCCGTACACCGACACCCTGCCCAAGGCGCTGGTGCCGGTCGACGGCGAGCGGACGGTGCTCGACCTGACCCTCGGGAACTTCGCCGAGGTCGGACTGCGGGAGGCCGCGATCGTGGTCGGCTACCGCAAGGAGGCGGTGCGGGAGCGCAAGCGGGCGCTGGAGCAGACGTACGGCGTGAAGCTCACCCTGGTCGAGAACGACAAGGCCGAGGAGTGGAACAACGCCTACTCGCTGTGGTGCGCCCGCGAGCTGTTCGCCGAGGGCCTGCTGCTCGCCAACGGCGACACCGTGCACCCCGCCTCGGTGCAGCGCACCATGCTGGACGGCAACGACCGCCGGGCCAAGGAGGGCCGCGCCCCCGGCATCCTGCTCGCGCTGGACACCGTGAAGAAGCTCGCCGACGAGGAGATGAAGGTCGTCGCCGACCCCGAGCTGGGGGTGCGCCGGATCACCAAGCTGATGGACCCGCTGGACGCCACCGGCGAGTACATCGGCGTCACCGTGATCAACCCGTCCGCGGCCGACGCCCTCGCCGACGCCCTCAAGGCGGTCTACGAGCGCGACCCGCAGCTGTACTACGAGGACGGCTACCAGGAGATGGTCGACCGCGGCCTGACCATCGACGTGCAGCCGATCGGCGAGGTCTCCTGGGTCGAGGTCGACAACCACGAGGACCTCGCCAAGGCCCGGGAGATCGCGTGCCAGTACTGACCCGCCTGGTGCCCTCGCCGGTCTTCGTGGAGATCCGCGCGGGCGCCCTGGACTCGCTGGGGGGCATCCTCGCCGACCAGCGGCTGTCGGCCGGCGGCCGGATCGCGGTGGCGATCAGCGGCGGCTCCGGCACGCTGCTGCGCGAGCGCCTGGAGCCCGCGCTGCCCGGTGCCGACTGGTACCTGGTCGACGACGGCACCCTGGACAGCGCGGTGCGGCTGACCGACGAGATCCGCCGCGGGCACTACGACGCGCTGGTCGGCCTCGGCGGCGGCAAGATCATCGACGTGGCGAAGTACGCCGCCGCGCGGGTCGGCCTGCCGGTGGTCGCGGTCGCCACCAACCTGGCCCACGACGGCCTCTGCTCCCCGGTCTCCACCCTCGACAACGACGCCGGCCGGGGCTCCTACGGCGTGCCCAGCCCGATCGGCATCATCGTCGACCTGGACGTGATCGCCAAGGCCCCGAAGCAGTTCGTGGCGGCCGGGATCGGCGACGCGGTCTCCAACATCTCCGCCTGCGCGGACTGGGAACTCTCGCACGCGGTGACCGGCGAGCCCGTCGACGGGCTCGCCGTCGCGATGGCCCGCTCGGCCGGCGAGAACCTGCTCCGGCACCCGGGCACCCTGGATGACCCGGACCTGCTGACGACGCTCGCGGAAGCCCTGGTACTGTCCGGCATCGCGATGAACATCGCGGGCAGCACCCGGCCCAGCTCGGGGGCCTGCCACGAGATCTCGCACGCCCTGGTCGAACTGCACCCCAGGCGGCCCGGCCAGCACGGTGAGCAGGTCGGCCTCGGCGCCGCCTTCGCCTGCCACCTGCGGGGCGAGCGGGAGCTGTCCGGGCTGATCGTGGAGCGCCTGCGCTTCCACGGCCTGCCGGTGACCGCCGATCAGCTCGGCTTCACCGAAGCGGAGTTCACCGAAGCGGTGCACTACGCTCCGAACACCAGACCGGGGCGCTTCACCATCCTCGAACACCTCGACCTCTCCGCCACAGACATCAGGGACGCGTACGCCGACTATGTCCAAGCCGTCAACAGCTGAACGCCCGCCGGTCGACCTCACCCGGCGCCCGTCGATCGAGGAACTGCGGGCGGTGATCCACCCCGAGGGCATGCTGCAGCGCCGCAGTGCCGAGCACTGGGCCGGCCGCCTCTACATGCGGAAGATCTCGCTGCGGATCACCCGGGTCCTGTCGACCGCCACGGCGATCACGCCCAACGGCCTGACCTACCTGATGATGCTCACCGGCGTCCTGGCGGGCATCGCCCTGGTGGTGCCGGGCCTGGCCGGCGCGGTCCTCGGCGCCCTGCTGATCCAGGTCTACCTGCTGCTGGACTGCGTGGACGGCGAGGTGGCCCGCTGGCGCCGGCAGACCTCGCTCACCGGCGTCTACCTGGACCGGGTCGGCCACTACATGTCCGAGGCCGCGCTGCTGACCGGCCTGGGCCTGCGCGCCGCCGACCTGTTCCACCGCGAGGGCGCGCACGCCGCCTGGCAGTGGGCCTTCCTGGGCACGCTGGCCGCGCTCGGCGCGATCCTGATCAAGTCCGAGACCGACCTGGTCGACGTGGCCCGGGCCCGCTCCGGCCTGACCGCCGTCGAGGACAGCGCCTCGGTGCCGCGCTCGACCGCGGTGGCCAAGGCCCGCCGGGCCGCCTCGCTGCTCAAGTTCCACCGCCTGGTCGGCGCGGTCGAGGCCTCGCTGTTCATCCTGGCCGCCGGCATCGCCGACGCGGTCCGCGGCGACCTGTTCTTCACCCGCCTCGCGGTCGTGGTGCTGGCCGCCATCGCGATGCTGCAGACCGTCCTGCACCTGCTGTCGATCGTCCTGTCCAGCAGGCTGCGATGAGCGACGAATTCCGCCTCGGCGCGGTCATCATCACGATGGGCAACCGCCCCGCCGAGCTGAACGCCCTGATCGAGTCGGTGCGCGCCCAGCAGGGCCCGCCGGTCGAGCTGGCGGTGGTCGGCAACGGCGCCCCGCTGCCGGTCCTGCCGGAGGGCGTGCGGAGCGTCGAGCTGCCGGAGAACCTGGGCATCCCGGGCGGCCGCAACGTCGGCATCGAGCTGTTCGGCCCGGACGGCCGGGACGTCGACGCGGTGCTCTTCCTGGACGACGACGGCCTGCTGCCGAACACCGACTCGGCGCGACTGCTGCGCGAGGCGTTCACCGCCGACCCGTCGCTGGGCATCGTCTCGTTCCGGATCGCCGACCCGGAGACCGGCACCACCCAGCGCCGGCACGTGCCCCGGCTGCGCGCCAGCGACCCGATGCAGGGTTCGAGGGTCACCACCTTCCTGGGCGGCGCCAGCGCGGTGCGCAGCGCGGTGTTCCCGCAGGCCGGCCAGCTGCCGGCGGAGTTCTTCTACGCGCACGAGGAGACCGACCTGGCCTGGCGCGCGCTGGACGCCGGCTGGTCGATCGACTACCGCCCGGACGTGGTGCTGCACCACCCCGCGACCTCCCCGGCGCGGCACGCCGCGTACTTCCACAACGTGGCCCGCAACCGGGTGTGGCTGGCCCGGCGGAACCTCCCGGCTCCGCTGGTGCCTCTCTACCTGGGAACCTGGTTCCTGCTGACCGTGCTCCGGCGCCCCTCCAAGGAGGGGCTGAAAGCGTGGCTCGGCGGGTTCCGGGCCGGCTGGAGCGAGCCCTGCGGCCCGCGCCGGCCGATGAAGTGGTCCACCGTCTGGCGCTTGACCAGGCTCGGCAGACCGCCAATCATCTGATCGCGGCCGATCGGTCTCCCCCGAGCGGGCCGCGAGCAGACCAGAGCTCCCGTGGTACGCCCCGGTCCCCCGTCCCGTCCCCCCGGGGCGGGGGATGACGACCCCCTGAAGGACGAATGTGTCGACACTGAGTGACCCGGTCAACCTCTCCGCACCAAGGGGTTCCGACGCGGGTCTGACCCCGAAGCAGCTCGCGGACAAGTACGGGTTGTCCGTCAGCGGCAAGCGGCCGAGCCTGCCGCAGTACGTTCGCCAGCTCTGGGCCCGGCGCAGCTTCATCAGCGCCTTCGCCACCGCCCGTCTGGTCGCGCAGTACACCACCGCGAAGCTCGGTCAGCTCTGGCAGGTGCTCACCCCGCTGCTGAACTGCGCGGTGTTCTACCTGGTCTTCGGTGTGATCATGAAGAGCCGGGACGGCGTCCCGGTGTACATCGCCTGGCTGTGCATCGGCGTCTTCGTCTTCCAGTTCTCGCAGAGCGCGATCCAGGCCGGCACCCGGTCGATCTCCGACAACCTCGGCCTGATCCGGGCGCTGCACTTCCCGCGCGCCTCGCTGCCGATCGCCTTCACCGTGATCCAGCTCCAGCAGCTGCTGATCTCGATGGTGGTGCTGGTCGCGATCGTGCTGATCAGCGGCATCATGCCCGCGATGACCTGGTTCCTGATCATCCCGGTGCTGCTGCTGCAGTCGCTGTTCAACACCGGTCTGGCCATGGTGATGGCCCGGGTCGGCGCCAAGACCTCCGACATCTCGCAGCTGATGCCGTTCCTGCTGCGCACCTGGATGTACGTCTCCGGCGTGATGTACTCCGTCTCCGGCTACATCCAGAACTGGCCGCCGATCTGGCAGACGCTGTACTCGTGGAACCCGGCGACGGTCTACATGGACCTGATGCGCTACGCGTTCATGCCGGACAGCTTCAACAAGCACATCTACGACGGTCACCTGGACGCGAGCGGGAACGCGACGCCCAAGGCGCTGATCCTGCCGGACCACATCTGGATCATGGCCGGCACCTGGGCGGTCGCCGCCTTCGTGCTCGGGTTCGTGTTCTTCTGGAAGGCCGAGGAGGAGTACGGCCGTGGCTGACGCAGCTCTCGACACCGTCAAGGAGGCCACCGCGGTGGACAACCAGGCCCGGGTCCCCACCGTGGTGGTGGACGACGTGCACATCGTCTACAAGGTGCACGGCGCGGGTTCCGGCAAGGGCAGCGCCACCTCGGCGCTGAGCCGGATCATCACCCGCAAGAAGGCGCCCACGATCCGCGAGGTGCACGCGGTGCGCGGCATCAGCTTCACCGCGTACAAGGGCGAGGCGATCGGCCTGATCGGCTCGAACGGCTCCGGCAAGTCGACCATGCTGGCGGCCATCGCCGGCCTGCTGCCGACCGAGCGGGGCGGCATCTACACCCAGGGCCAGCCCTCGCTGCTGGGCGTCAACGCGGCGCTGATGAACGACCTGACCGGCGAGCGCAACGTGGTGCTCGGCTGCCTGGCGATGGGCATGTCCCCGGCCGAGGTGCGCAGGCGCTACCAGGGCATCGTCGACTTCTCGGGCATCAACGAGAAGGGCGACTTCATCTCGCTGCCGATGCGCACGTACTCCTCCGGCATGGGCGCCCGCCTGCGGTTCTCCATCGCGGCGGCCAAGACCCACGACGTGCTGCTGATCGACGAGGCCCTCGCCACCGGCGACCAGGGCTTCCAGCAGCGCTCCAAGGCCCGGATCAACGAGCTGCGCAAGGAGGCCGGCACGGTCTTCCTGGTCAGCCACGACAACAACGCGATCCGCGAGACCTGCGAGCGCACGATCTGGATCGAGCACGGCGAGCTGATCATGGACGGGCACACCGACGAGGTGGTCCGCCGCTACGAGAAGGGCGACCGCCCCTGAACGGGGGCGGACCGCACGGCGCAGGGCCGGTGCACGGGGAGCGCGTCCCCGGGCACCGGCCCTGCGCCGTGCGGCGGGTGAAGGGCCGGCGACGGATGCGTGTCCGTGGCGCGGTGGCGGTGCGGACCGGTGTAGAACGGGGGAGTGACGGCAGTGTCGGATTCAACTAAGTCAGATAACCAGACAGCGGCGGTGACGCTGGACAAGGCCGACCTGGAGAACTTCCCGGTCGCCCCCGGCTTCCTGCCCGCCGCCTGGCGCGGCGACCTGATGGCGGTCTACGGCTTCGCCCGCCTGGTCGACGACGCCGGCGACGGCGACCTCGCCGACCCGGCCGCCGTCGCCCGGCTGCTGGACGTCCCGGGCGACCCCGGCGACGAGGGCTTCCGGCTCGCCCTGCTGGACGGCCTGGAGCGGGACCTCGACCGCGCCTTCGCCGCCGCCCTCGGCGACGACCCGGCCCCGCACGGCACCGTCCTGGGCGCCGACCCCGGCGAGCCCCGGCACCCGCTGATGCGCGCCCTGGTCCCGCTGGTCGAGCGGCACGCCGTCACCCCCGAGCCGTTCCGCCGCCTGATCGAGGCCAACCGGGTGGACCAGACCACCACCCGCTACCCCGCCTACGCCGACCTGCGCCACTACTGCACGCTGTCCGCCGACCCGGTCGGCCGCCTGGTGCTCGCCCTGGCCGGCCGCGCCACCCCCGAGCGGATCGAGCTGTCCGACGCGATCTGCACCGCGCTGCAGATCGTCGAGCACCTCCAGGACGTCGCCGAGGACCTCGGACGCGGCCGGATCTACCTCCCCCAGGAGGACCTGGCCACCTTCGGCGTCACCGAGCGGGACCTCGCCGCCGACACCGCCACCCGCGGCGTGCGCCAGCTGATCGCCTGGGAGGCGAGCCGGGCCCGGACCCTGCTCGACCGCGGCGCGCCGCTGGTGGGTACGGTTCACGGGAGGCTCCGACTGCTGCTGGCGGGATTCACCGCCGGCGGGTACGCGGCCCTGGACGCCATCGAGGCGGCCGGGTTCGACGTGCTCGCGCACCGGGCGAAGCCCGACAAGCGCCGCCTGGCCGGCCGGGCGGCGGCACTCTTCGCGAAGGGAAGGTGAGCGCCCGCGTGGGGGCATCACCACTGGCGTCCGCGCCGGTCATGGCGGCCTACCGGTACTGCGAGGCGGTCACCGCCCTGCAGGCCCGCAACTTCAGCTACGGCATCCGGCTGCTGCCCGAGGCCAAGCGACTGGCGATGTCGGCGCTGTACGCGCTGGCCCGCCGGGTCGACGACATCGGCGACGGCGAGCTGCCCGCCGAACAGAAGGCCGAGGCGCTGGCCCGCACCCGCGCCCTGCTGGACGAGGTCCGGGCCGGCGCGGTCGGCGAGGACGACACCGACCCGATCAAGGTCGCCCTGGCGGACGCGGCCCGCCGCTTCCCGATCCCGCTCGGCGGCTTCGACGAACTGGTCGACGGCGTCGAGATGGACCTCAAGGGCGTCGAGTACGCCACCTTCGACGACCTCAAGGTCTACTGCCGCTGCGTGGCCGGCTCGATCGGCCGGCTCTCGCTGGGCGTCTACGGCTGCGAGGAGTGGGAGCGCGGCGCCGAGTACGCCGACACCCTGGGCCTGGCCCTGCAGCTCACCAACATCCTGCGCGACCTGCGCGAGGACGCCCTGAACGGCCGCACCTACCTGCCCACCGAGGACCTGGTCCGGTTCGGCTGCCAGCAGGGCTTCGCCCTCCCCGCCCTCCCGGTCGGCGCCGACTTCACCGGCCTGGTCGCCTTCGAGGCCGAACGCGCCCAGCGCGCCTTCGAGGAGGGCCTGCGGCTGCTGCCGATGCTCGACCGCCGCAGCCGCGCCGCCACCGCCGCGATGGCGGGCATCTACCACCGCCTGCTCGGCCGGATCGCCGCCGACCCGCACGCGGTGCTCCGCGGCCGGGTCTCGCTGCCCGGCTGGGAGAAGGCGTACGTGGCACTGTCCGGGCTCGCCGGAGGGCGTTCTTGATTCTCGCGCCAGTTCTGTCACGCTGTGTCAACGGGGAATCACGACGCATGCGCACGTTGTTGTGCCCACCGTCCGCCGCCTTCCGGGAGGGTCGATGAGCACGCCGACAGCACAGCGCGAGCGCACCGCCGTGGTCGTCGGCGGCGGCCTGGCCGGCATCACCGCCGCCCTCCGGCTGGCCGACGCGGGCGTGCGCACCACCCTGCTGGAGGCCCGCCCCCGGCTCGGCGGCCTGGCCTTCTCCTTCAAGCGCGGCGAACTGACCGTCGACAACGGCCAGCACGTCTACCTGCGCTGCTGCACCTCCTACCGCGGCCTGGTCGACCGGCTCGGCGCGAACGCCCTGGTCGACCTCCAGCCCCGGCTGGACGTGCCGGTGCTCTCCGTCGCCCCCGACGGCACCCGCAGCCTCGGCCGGCTGCGCCGCGCCGGCCTGCCCGTCCCGCTGCACCTGGCCGGCAGCCTGGCCGCCTACCGGCACCTGGGCCCGGCCGACCGGCTTCGGGTGGTGCGCGGCGCGCTCGCCCTGCAGAAGCTCGACCTCGCCGACCCGGCGCTGGACGACGTCTCCTTCGGCGAGTGGCTGCGCCGGCACGGCCAGACCCCGGCCACCGTGGCCGCCGTCTGGGACCTGGTCGGCGTGGCCACCCTGAACGCCACCGCCGACCGCACCTCGATGGCGCTGGCCGCGATGGTCTTCAAGACCGGCCTGCTCTCCGATCCGGGCGCCGCCGACATCGGCATGGCGAACGTCCCGCTCGGCGAGATCCACCACGACCGGGCGACGGCCGAACTGGAGCGGGCCGGCGTCCGGGTGCTGCTGCGCACCAGGGCCGCCGAGCTGAAGGCCGCCGAGCAGAACGCCGTCCGGCTGGAGGGCGGCGAACTGCTCACCGCCGACACGGTGGTGCTGGCCGGCGCCCAGGACACCGCGGCCGCCCTGCTGCCGCCCGGCGCGATCCCGGCCCAGCACCGGCTGGCCGAGCTCGGCACCGCCCCGATCCTCAACGTGCACGCGGTCTACGACCGGCCGCTGATCCGCCGCCCGTTCTTCGCGGCGCTCGGCTCCCCGGTGCAGTTCGTCTTCGACCGCACCCGGCACTCCGGCCTGGCCGTCCCCGGCGCCCAGTACCTGGCCGTCTCGCAGTCCGCGGTCGAGGACGAGATCGACCTGCCGGTCGCCGAGCTGCGCGCCCGCTACCTGCCGGAGCTGGAGCGGCTGCTGCCCGCCGCCCGCGGCGCCGAGGTGCTGGACTTCTTCGTCACCCGGGAGCGCACCGCGACGTTCGACCCGGCGCCCGGCACCGCCGCCCTGCGCCCCGGCGCGCGCACCGAAGTGCCCGGCGTCCTGCTCGCCGGGTCCTGGACCGCCACCGGTTGGCCAGCGACCATGGAGGGCGCGGTGCGCAGCGGACACGCGGCGGCCGACGCCGCCCTGGCCGGCCACGGCCGGCTCCCGGTCGACCGGGGGGACGGGCGGTGGCCCCGATGACGTCGAGGTCCCACCCCCCGACCACTGACACCGCACCCGTCCGGTCGCCCGCCGCGGCCGGCCGGACGTACCGAGAGGGAACGCACGTGGAGGCACGCACCGGCTCGACGGTCGAGGACACCCCGACCGTCCTGGACCTGCTGGCGCGCGGACGCACGCTCTGCACGCCGCCGATGCGCGCGGCCGTCGCCCGTTTGGCGGCACCGATGGACACCGTCGCCGCCTACCACTTCGGCTGGATCGACCGGGACGGCAAGCCCGCCGCTGGCGACGGCGGCAAGGCCGTGCGCCCGGCGCTGGCCCTGCTGTCGGCCGAAGCGGTGGGCGCGGACGCGCAGGCGGGCGTACCCGGCGGCGTGTCGGTCGAGCTGGTGCACAATTTCTCGCTGCTCCATGATGACCTGATGGACGGTGACGAGACGCGCAGGCACCGGGCCACCGCGTGGACGGTGTTCGGTCCGGCGCAGGCCGTGCTGGTCGGCGACGCGCTGGCCACCCTCGGCACCGAGGTCCTGCTGGACGCCGCGGTGACCGGCGGGGCCGACCCCGTCGACGCGGCCCGCGCCGTCCGCCTGATCACCACCGCGACCCGGCGGCTGATCGACGGCCAGGCGCTGGACGTCTCCTTCGAGCAGCGCGACGTGGTGACGGTCGAGGAGTGCCTGGCCATGGAGGGCGGCAAGACCGGTGCCCTGCTGGCGGCCTCGGCGGCGATCGGCGCGGTGCTGGCCGGCGCCGACGACCGGGTGTCCGACGCGCTCCAGCGGTACGGCCACCACCTGGGGCTCGCGTTCCAGGCGGTGGACGACCTGCTGGGCATCTGGGGCGCCACCGAAGTGACCGGGAAGCCGCACTGGAGCGACCTCCGGTCGCGGAAGAAGTCGCTGCCGGTGTGCGCCGCGCTGGCCGAGGGGGGCGCCGCCTCCCGCGAGCTGGCCGCACAGCTGGCCGATCCGGCCGGCCGCGGCGAGGAGAGCGAGCAGGTGCTCGCCGCCCGCGCCGCGCTGATCGAGAAGGCCGGCGGCCGGGCCTGGACGCAGGAAGAGGCCCGCCGCCAGTACGACACCGCCCTCGCCGCCCTCGGCGAGGTGCCCATGGCCGACGAGGTGCGCGAGCACTTCGTCGCACTCGCCGAATTCGTGGTGGTCAGAGAGAGGTGACGTAAGAGTGACAGCAACCGCGGGTGGAAGGCTCGGACCCCAAACCTCAGTTGCAGTAACACGATCTGACGATTCCTCACCAGCGGCGGCGCTCAGCCGCGCCACCGCACACCTGCTGTCACTCCAGCACGCCGACGGCTGGTGGAAGGGCGACCTGGAGACCAACGTCACCATGGACGCCGAAGACCTCCTGCTCAGGGAGTTCCTCGGGATCCGCACCGAGGAGCAGACCCGGGCCACCGCGGCCTGGATCCGCTCCCGGCAGCGGGAGGACGGCACCTGGACCACCTTCCACGGCGGCCCGCCCGAACTCTCCACCACCGTCGAGGCGTACGTGGCCCTCCGGCTCGCCGGGGACGCCGCGGACGCCCCGCACATGCGGGCCGCCGCCGCCTTCGTCCGCGAGCGCGGCGGCATCGCCTCGGCCCGGGTGTTCACCCGGATCTGGCTCGCCCTGTTCGGCTGGTGGCCCTGGGAGGAGCTCCCCGAGCTGCCCCCCGAGGTGCTGTTCCTGCCCAGCTGGGCCCCGTTGAACATCTACTCCTTCGGCCAGTGGGCCCGGCAGACCATCGTCCCGCTCACCGTGGTCTCCGCGCACCGCCCGGTCCGCCCCGCGCCGTTCGAGCTCACCGAGCTGCACACCGACCCGGCGAACCCGCACCCCCGGCGGCCGCTCGCCCCCGCGCACAGCTGGGACGGCCTGTTCCAGCGGCTCGACCAGCTGATGCACCGCTACCACCGGCACGCCATCAAACCGCTGCGCCGCTTGGCGCTGCGGCAGGCCGCCGCCTGGATCGTCGAACGGCAGGAGGCCGACGGCTGCTGGGGCGGCATCCAGCCGCCCGCCGTCTACTCGCTGATCGCGCTGCGGCTGCTCGGCTACCGGCTCGACCACCCCGTGATGAAGGCCGGACTCGCCGCCTTCGACTCCTTCACCGTCCACACCGAGGACGGCAAGCGCTGGCTGGAGGCCTGCCAGTCCCCGGTGTGGGACACCTGCCTGGCCGCCATCGCGCTGCGCGACGCCGGACTGCCCGGCGACCACCCCGCGCTGGTGAAGGCCGGCAGCTGGATGCTCGGCGAGGAGGTCACCACCCGCGGCGACTGGGCCGTCAAACGCCCCCGGCTGGCCCCCGGCGGCTGGGCCTTCGAGTTCGAGAACGACACCTACCCGGACGTCGACGACACCGCCGAGGTGGTCCTCGCGCTGCGCCGGATCGACCACCCCGACCGGGCCGGGCTGAACGGCGCCGTCGAACGGGCCGTCCGCTGGAACCTCGGCATGCAGTCCAAGGAGGGCGCCTGGGGCGCCTTCGACGCCGACAACACCAGCAAGCTCCCCAACAAGCTCCCGTTCTGCGACTTCGGCGAGGTCATCGACCCGCCCTCGGCGGACGTCACCGCGCACGTGGTGGAGATGCTCGCCGAGACCGGCCTCGCCAGGCACCCGCGCACCCGGCGCGGCGTCGCCTGGCTGCTGCGCCACCAGGAGGCCGACGGCTCCTGGTTCGGCCGCTGGGGCACCAACTACATCTACGGCACCGGTTCGGTGGTGCCCGCGCTGATCGCCGCGGGGCTCACCCCCGGCCACTCCGCCGTCCGCCGCGCCGTCGCCTGGCTGACCGACCGGCAGAACCCGGACGGCGGCTGGGGCGAGGACATGCGCTCCTACGAGGACCCGGCCACCTGGGCCGGCCGCGGCGAGTCCACCGCCTCGCAGACCGCCTGGGCGCTGATGGCGCTGCTCGCCGCCGGCGAGCGCGACTCCCAGGCGGTCGAGCGCGGCGTCGGCTGGCTCACCGCCACCCAGCGCCCCGACGGGACGTGGGACGAACCACAGTTCACCGGCACCGGATTCCCCTGGGACTTCTCCATCAACTACCACCTGTACCGCCTGGTCTTCCCGGTCACCGCGCTCGGCCGCTACGTGCACGACGCCCCGCTCGGCCGGGCCGGTGGGCAATGAGTGAACGGAGCGGGTTCATCAACAGCGGGCGCGCGTGCGCATGAGCGGACGGAGCGGGCCCATCGTCGAGAGGTGCGTGTACGGATGACTGCTCCGCTGCTGGTGCTGTGCGCGCTCGGGCCGGAGGCCTGGGCGCTGCGCGGCGGCGACTGGTCGGGTGCGGCCGGCGGCCCCCCGGTGCTGGCCCGCACCGGGATGGGCCGCCGGGCCGCCGGGCGGAAGGCCGCGGCGCTGCTCGACGCGGGCGGCTACGGCGCGCTGCTGGTCGCCGGGTTCGGTGCCGCGCTCGGGCCCGGCGTGCGCCCCGGCGAGGTGATCGTCGCCGACCGGGTCACCGACGCCGAGGGCGGCGACCACCCGCTGGCCTCCGCGGTCGCGCTGGCCACCGCCCTGGAGGAGGCCGGTCTCCGGGCCCACCTGGGCACCCACCGCACCGCCGACCACGTGGTGCGCGGCGCCGAACGGGCCCGGCTGCACGCCGGGGGCGCGCTCGCCGTCGACATGGAGGCCGCCGCCGTCCTGGCCGCCCGGGCCGCGTACGCCCCGGCCCTGCCCGCAGCCGTGCTGCGGGTGGTGGTCGACACCCCCGAACGGGAACTGATCCGCCCCGGCACCCTGCCGGCCGGGGTGCGCGCCTGGCGGGCCCTGCGCGCCGCCGTCCCCGCCCTCACCGCGTGGCACCGGCAGGTCGCCGCCACGCCAGCCCAGCAGACGAACCCACAGCCCTCGACGCTCCCTCAGGAGGCGAGCTAAGTCATGGCCATGCCGCTGCGCCAGACCGTCCGCGTGTCCACCTACCTCATGCAGCAGAAGATCAGGGGACGGAAGAAGTTCCCGCTCATCGTCGAGCTGGAACCGCTGTTCGCCTGCAACCTCAAGTGCGAGGGTTGCGGGAAGATCCAGCACCCGGCGGGCGTCCTCAAGCAGCGGATGCCGGTCGCCCAAGCGGTCGGCGCGGTCCTGGAGTGCGGCGCCCCGATGGTGTCCATCGCCGGCGGCGAACCGCTGATGCACCCGCAGATCGACGAGATCGTCCGCCAGCTGGTGGCGCGCCGCAAGTACGTCTTCCTGTGCACCAACGCCCTGCTGCTGCGCAAGAAGCTCGACAAGTTCACCCCTTCGCCGTACTTCACCTTCGCCGTCCACATCGACGGACTGGAGGAGCGGCACGACGCCTCGGTGGCCAAGGAGGGGACGTTCGCGGAGGCCGTCGAGGCGATCAAGGAGGCCAAGCGGCGGGGCTTCCGGGTCACCACCAACTCGACCTTCTTCAACACCGACACCGCGCAGACCGTGGTCGAGGTGCTGGACTTCCTCAACGACGACCTCAAGGTCGACGAGATGATGATCTCCCCGGCCTACGCGTACGAGAAGGCCCCCGACCAGGAGCACTTCCTCGGTGTCGAGCAGACCCGCGAGCTGTTCCGCACGGCCTTCGCCGGCGGCAACCGGCGGCGCTGGCGGCTCAACCACAGCCCGCTGTTCCTCGACTTCCTCGAGGGCAAGGTCGACTTCGAGTGCACCGCCTGGGGCATCCCCAACTACTCGCTGTTCGGCTGGCAGCGCCCCTGCTACCTGATGTCGGACGGCTACGTCCCCACCTACCGCGAACTGATCGAGAAGACCGACTGGGACAAGTACGGCCGCGGCCGCGACCCGCGCTGCGACAACTGCATGGCGCACTGCGGGTACGAACCGACCGCCGTGCTCGCCACCATGGGCTCGCTCAAGGAGTCCATCCGCGCCGCCCGCGAGACGCTCGCCTCGCCCAAGGCGGTCTGACCCGGCGTCAGAGCGGCCGCCCGCACCCCGTGCGGGCGGCCCGCGCCGACAGGCGACCGCGACCACCGGGCCGCAGGCTGGACACCGACAGTCCACGCACACCGAACCAGCCGTGAGGGGTACGCCATGCCACTGCTGAGCCAGATCACCGGGCCCGCCGACCTCAGACGACTGCACCCCGAGCAGCTCCCGCTGCTCGCCGACGAGATCCGCGACTTCCTGATCGACGCCGTCACCCGCACCGGCGGCCACCTCGGCCCCAACCTCGGCGTGGTCGAACTCAGCATCGCCCTGCACCGGGTCTTCGACTCCCCGCACGACCGCGTCCTGTGGGACACCGGCCACCAGACCTACGTGCACAAGCTGCTCACCGGTCGGCAGGACTTCAGCCGGCTGCGCGCCAAGGACGGCCTGTCCGGCTACCCCTCGCGCGCCGAGTCCGAGCACGACCTGATCGAGAACTCGCACGCCTCCACCGCGCTCGGCTACGCCGACGGCATCGCCAAGGCCAACCAGCTGCTCGGCGTGGACCGCTGCACCGTCGCCGTGATCGGCGACGGCGCGCTCACCGGCGGCATGGCCTGGGAGGCGCTCAACAACATCGCCGAGGCCGAGGACCGCCCGCTGGTCATCGTCGTCAACGACAACGAGCGCTCCTACTCGCCCACCATCGGCGGCCTCGCCCACCACCTCGCCACCCTGCGCACCACCAGGGGCTACGAGCGCTTCCTCGCCTGGGGCAAGGACGCCCTGCAGCGCACCCCCGTGGTCGGCCCGCCGCTGTTCGACGCGCTGCACGGCGCCAAGAAGGGCTTCAAGGACGCCTTCGCCCCGCAGGGCATGTTCGAGGACCTCGGCCTGAAGTACCTCGGGCCGATCGACGGCCACGACATCGCCGCCGTCGAACAGGCGCTGCGCCAGGCCCGGCACTTCGGCGGGCCCGTCATCGTGCACTGCCTGACCGTCAAGGGCCGCGGCTACCGGCCCGCCGAGCAGGACGAGGCCGACCGCTTCCACGCGGTGGGCCCGATCGACCCGTACACCTGCCTGCCGACCTCCCCGTCCGCCGGCGCCTCCTGGACGTCCGTGTTCGGCCAGGAGATGCTCGCCCTCGGCGCCGAGCGCCCCGACCTGGTCGCGATCACCGCCGCGATGCTGCACCCCGTCGGGCTCGGCCCGTTCGCCGCCGCCCACCCCGGGCGGACCTACGACGTCGGGATCGCCGAGCAGCACGCGGTGGCCTCCGCCGCCGGATTGGCCACCGGCGGGCTGCACCCGGTCGTCGCGGTGTACGCGACCTTCCTGAACCGGGCCTTCGACCAGGTCCTGATGGACGTGGCGCTGCACCGGCTGGGCGTCACCTTCGTGCTCGACCGGGCCGGTGTCACCGGCAACGACGGGGCCTCGCACAACGGCACGTGGGACATGTCGATCCTGCAGGTCGTCCCCGGGCTGCGGCTGGCCGCCCCGCGCGACGCCGACCGGCTGCGCGAACAGCTCCGGGAGGCCGTCGCCGTCGAGGACGCCCCGACCGTGGTGCGCTTCCCCAAGGGGAACCTCGGCCCCGACGTCCCGGCGATCGAACGGATCGGCGGCGTCGACGTGCTGGCCCGCACCGGACCCAGCCCCGACGTGCTGCTGGTCGCCGTCGGCGCGATGGCCCCCGCCTGCCTGGACGCCGCCGCGCTGCTGGCCGCCGACGGCATCACCGCCACCGTCGTCGACCCGCGCTGGGTCAAGCCGGTCGACCCCGCGCTGGTCGCGCTGGCCGCCGAGCACCGGATGGTGGTCACCGTCGAGGACAACGGCCGGGCCGGCGGCGTCGGCGCCGCCGTCGCCCAGGCCCTGCGGGACGCCGAGGTCGACACCCCGCTGCGCGACCTCGGCGTCCCGCAGGAGTTCCTGGCGCACGCCTCGCGCGGCGAGATCCTCGAGGAGATCGGGCTCACCGGCACCGGCGTCGCCGCCCAGACCGCCGCCTACGCCCGCCGGCTGCTGCCCGGCACGCGCAGCGGCGCCCAGGAGTACCGGCCCCGCCTCCCCCGGAAGTGACGGCCCCGACAGCCCCCGCAAACGACAGTCCGCACAAGTGACCGAACGGAGAGCTTCCAGCGTGACCCAGGCCGAACCGCTCGATCTCGCCGCCCTGCTCGACGCCCGGGGCGGCGAGCGCTACGAGCTGCACGCCCGCTACCTCAACCCGCAGCTGCCCCGGATGCTGCACACCATCGGCTTCGACCGGTACTACGAACGCGCCCGGGGCCCGTACTTCCACGACGCCGAGGGCAACGAGTACCTCGACATGCTCGCCGGGTTCGGCATCTTCGCGCTCGGCCGGCACCACCCCGCCGTCCGGGCCGCGATCCAGCAGGTGATGGACCTGGAGACGGCCGACCTGACCCGGTTCGACTGCTCCCCGCTGCCGGGCCTGCTCGCCGAGCAGCTGATCGCCCGCGCCCCCGGGCTGGACCGGGTGTTCTTCGGCAACAGCGGCACCGAGGCGGTCGAGACCGCGCTCAAGTTCGCCCGCTACGCGACCGGCCGGCGCCGCGTCCTGTACTGCGACCACGCCTTCCACGGCCTCACCACGGGCTCGCTGTCGGTCAACGGCGAGAGCGGCTTCCGCAAGGGCTTCGACCCGCTGCTGCCCGACACCGCGATCCCGCTCGGCGACCTGGACGCGCTGCGGAAGGAGCTCAAGAAGGGCGACGTCGCGGCGCTGATCGTCGAGCCGATCCAGGGCAAGGGCGTGCTCGCCCCGCCGCCCGGCTGGCTGGCCGCCGCCCAGGAGCTGCTGCACGCCCACAAGGCGCTGCTGATCTGCGACGAGGTGCAGACCGGCGTCGGCCGCACCGGCACCTTCTTCGCCTACCAGGCCGAGGAGGGCGTCAGCCCCGACCTGGTGTGCGCAGCCAAGGCGCTCTCCGGCGGGTACGTGCCGATCGGGGCGACGCTGGGCAAGTCGTGGATCTTCGAGAAGGTGTACTCCTCGATGGACCGCGTCCTGGTGCACTCCGCCAGCTTCGGCTCCAACGCCCAGGCGATGGCGGCCGGCCTGGCCACCCTGCACGTGATGCGGCAGGAGGGCGTGGTGGAGAACGCCGCCAGGGTCGGCGAGCTGTTCCGGGCCCGGCTGGCGGCGCTGACCGAGCGGTACGAGCTGCTCGCCGAGGTGCGCGGGCGGGGGCTGATGATCGGCATCGAGTTCGGCCGCCCCAAGTCGCTCAAGCTGCGCACCGGCTGGACGGCGCTGCAGGCCGCCCGCAAGGGCCTGTTCGCGCAGATGGTGGTCGTGCCGCTGCTGCAGCGGCACCGGATCCTCACCCAGGTCTCCGGGGACCACCTGGAGGTGATCAAGCTGATCCCGCCGCTGATCATCACCGAGAAGGAGGTCGACCGCTTCGTCGACGCCTTCACCGAGGTGATGGACGACGCCCACCGGGGCAGCGGCCTGATGTGGGACTTCGGCCGCACCCTGGTCAAGCAGGCGGTCGGCTCGCGCTGACCCCCGGGGGCTACAGCTCGGTGCGGCGGCGGCGCACCACCACCCACAGGTCCGCCGCCGCCACCAGGGTCAGCACCCCGCAGCCCACCGCGAACACCACCAGCGTCCCGCTGCTCGGCGCGCCGTCCGCGGGGGCCAGCGCGGCCCACACCGCGAAGCCCGCCGTGCACAGCGCGAAGAACGGCAGAAACAGCACCGAGAGCAGGAACCGCAGCTTCAGGTCACTGCGCGCGGTGGCCGGCTCCGTCCCGCTCAGCCACACCTTCGGTGTCCTGGCGCGTCGCATGCGCGACCACCTCCCTCGTACCCTTCCAGCCTAGGACTGTTCGGGGACGGGGGAGGCGGCACGTGGAGGAGCGGATGGACGACCGGTTGGAGGACTACCCGGGACTGCGGGTGGAGCCCGCCCGGGCGCTGGCGGTCGAGCGGGGCTGGCGCACCGTGCGGGTGGTGGCGCCGGAGGAGCCGCTGACCATGGAGTACCGCTCCGACCGGCTCAACCTGACGGTGCGGGACGGCGCCGTGGAGCGCGCCTGGGCGGGCTGAGGGCGGACCGGCAGCGGACGGGCCGGGGCCGACCACGGCGGACGGGCCGCCGACGGGCGCGACCGCGGCGCGGGGACCGGGCGGGCGAAGCGGCCCTCCCGGTGCCAGGCCGCCAGCACCCGCCGGTCCAGCGCGGCGACGGCCGGTTCGACCAGCGGCAGGGCGAGCAGCACCAGCGCGCCCGCCGCCCAGCCCGCGAACACGTCCGAGATCCAGTGGGTGCCCAGGTAGACGGTGGTCAGCCCGATCGAGGCCGCGGTGAGCGCGGCCAGCGCCGCTCCGGTCCGCCGCCAGCGGTTCGCCAGGTAGGCCAGCACGCCCCAGGTGACCACGGCGTTCGCGGTGTGCCCCGAGGGGAAGATGCTGCCGCCGGAGAACAGCTCGGGCGAGCCCACGTAGTGCGCGTAGTGCGGACCCAGCCGGCCGGTCAGGATCTTCACCCCGCCGACCGTGGCGTTCAGCAGCAGCAGTGCCGAGCCCATCATCAGCAGCGGCCGCGCCGAGTGGGAGCGGTAGCAGCGCCAGCCCAGCCACAGGCAGGCCGCGATCGCGGTCGGGCCGCGCTGCCCCGCGACCACCCAGATGTCCAGGTACGGCAGCGCTTCGGGCCACTGCTTGTACGGCCGCAGCTGCTGCAGTGACCAGTCCAGGTCGACCAGCGGGGAGTCGCACAGGATCGCCAGCACCACCACCAGGTAGAGCAGCCCGACCACGCCGAAGAGCAGGGCGTGCCGCCGACTGATCGGCGGGAGGACGGATTCTGCCGCTCCGCTTGGAGATTCGTGACCGGAACGGACCGGAACCGTGCGCGGTCCGGTCGATATCTGCGGCTCGGGTGATTCGGGCTTGGCTGGCACGGCTTCGACATTACCGGGCGCTCCCGGGAGGCCCGGGTTATTCGAGGGATCTGTCACCCGCCGGTGACGCGTTGTCCCCCGTTTCTCCATAGCGGCAGTTCAGGACTGGCGCGAAGGGGTGCGAATGGGAGGGGAAGTGGGGGAAATCACGCCGCCGGGCGCTCCGGCGGGTCGCATTCGGTCGGTTTCTCCAATTGGCCGGAGGGCGGTGCGGGAACGAATCGGCGGCCGATTTCCCGTGACCCAGGTCACCTCCGGGTCGCGTCGGGGAAATCGGCCGCCGTTTCGAACGGGCGTCGCCGGGCTCAGGGCAGCAGGCGCTCGACGGCCGCCGCGCCGTGCTCCTCCAGGTTCTTCCTGGCCTTCTCGACCAGCTCCGGGGTCGGGGTGCGGCCCGAGGCCATCACCAGGTCCTCGGGGTCGACGGGGCCTTCGGCCCCGGTGTGCAGCAGGTCGTCCGGCGTCGGCGTGGACTCGCTGTCCGTGGAATCGGTCATCAAGATCCTCCGTGGGTGGAGCGCCGCAGGGCCCGGGCCGGCCCCTCCGGCGGGGCGCGCCCGCCGCCGGGGTCGGCGGCGGGAGGTCTGTCATCGAGTCTGGACCCGGGCCCGGGGCGGCGCACCACGAGCGGGCGCCGGGCCGTCCGCCCGGCCCGCCCGTCCGCCCGGTCAGTCGAGCGGGCCGCCCGCGACGTAGATCACCTGGCCGGAGACGAAGCCCGCGCCCTCGGAGGCCAGGAAGGAGATGGTGTGCGCGATGTCCTCCGGCACGCCGACCCGCTGGACCGGGATGGCGGAGGCGGCGGCCTGCTTGAAGGCCTCGAACTCCATGCCGACCCGGGCGGCGGTGGCCGCGGTCATGTCGGTGGCGATGAAGCCGGGGGCGACCGCGTTGGCGGTGATGCCGAACTTGCCGAGCTCGATGGCCAGGGTCTTGGTGAAGCCCTGCAGGCCGGCCTTGGCGGCCGAGTAGTTGGCCTGGCCCCGGTTGCCCTGGGCGGAGGACGAGGACAGGTTGACGATCCGTCCGAAACCGGCCGCCACCATGTGCTTCTGCACCGCGCGGGTCATCAGGAAGGCGCCCTTGAGGTGCACGTTCATCACGGTGTCCCAGTCCGACTCGGACATCTTGAACAGCAGGTTGTCGCGCAGCACGCCGGCGTTGTTCACCAGCACCACCGGGGTGCCGAGCTCGGCGGCGATCCGGTCGACCGCGGCCTGCACCTGCTCGGCGTCCGAGACGTCGGCGCCGACGGCCAGCGCGCGGCCGCCCGCGGCCTCGATCGCCTCGGCGGTGCCCTTGGCGGTGGACTCCTCCAGGTCGACCACGGCCACGGCGTAACCGTCCGCGGCCAGCCGGAGCGCGGTGGCCGCGCCGATCCCGCGGGCCGCGCCCGTCACCACGGCCACCCGGGCCGCGGCGTCGGCGGTCACGGAGGTGCTCTGCTCGGTCATCTTCGTACTCGTCTCTCTCGAAGTCGGACGACGGGACCGGCGCGGGCCGGCGACCCGTGGATGAGAAATAAATGGGTTGCGCAGGGCGCAGCGCGGCAACCTTACCGATGAGTAGGATTTCCGGCCAGGGGTAGCGCCGCAGGTGACGGAGGGTGAGGGTGGAAAGCGGCCGAGCGGGTGAACCAGGTTGGGCGTGGTCCCGACATACGGGGGAAATATGCCAACTTTGCCGAACCTGCGACTACTCTGCGCCCCTACCTGCCGGTCCAGGCCGACCGTTTGTATAGTGTGCGCCAGCAGCCACCGGCTGCACGGCCGGCGCGTCCTCTCTCACAGCGGGATGCTCACTCGCCGTTACTGCCCCGCCCGGGTGTCCCACACACGCCCGGGCGTGACACCGGGACGGATTTCATGGTGCTGGGGGAGATCCCGACAACCCGCGTGCCCGGCCGACTGCAGCAGTCGCCCGGACACCTCATTCGCGTGGCCCAGCAGGTGCACACCCGCTTGTGGTCCGAATACGTCGGTACCGAGCTGACGGCTCCGCAGTTCGCGGTGCTGCTGGTACTGGCACTGGAGCCGGGAGCCGACCAGCGCACGGTCGGCGAACGGGCCTCGCTCGACAAGGCGACGATGGCCGAGATGGTCGCCCGGCTGGTCCGGCGGGGCCTGGTGCTCCGCCGGAGGGACCCGGCCGACGGCCGGCGCAAGCTGCTGGCGCTCTCGCAGAACGGCGCTCAGGCCGTCCGCGAGGCGACCGGCGGCGTGGTCCGGGTCCAGCGGACCCTGTTCGAGCCGCTGAGCCCGGACGAGCAGCTGGAGATCGTCCGGGTCATGGCCCGGATAGCCCGGCTGGAACCGGGGGCCGTCGCCGTGGTGGCGGACGCCCGGCCGACGCTGGACGCCCAGCGGGCCATCGGCTACCTGATCCGGGTCGCCCAGCAGGTCCACACCAAGCTCTGGTCGGAGAAGGTCGGCACCGAGCTGACGGCTCCTCAGTACGCGGTGCTGGACGCGCTGGAGACCGAGCCGGGCGCCGACCAGCGCACGGTCGGCGAGCTCGCCTCGCTGGACAAGGCGACGATGGCCGAGATGGTCAGCCGGCTGGTCCGGCGCGGCCTGGTGCTCCGCCGCCGCGACCCCTCGGACGGGCGCCGCAACCTGCTCTCGCTCTCCCCGACCGGCCAGGAGCTGCTGCACCGCTCCACCGCCGGGGTCCGCGAGGTCCAGGAGGCGCTGCTCGCCCCGCTGGAGCCGCACGAGCACGTGCAGGCGCTGGCACTGCTCGCCAAGGCGGCCCGGCTGTAACGATTCTGCAAAACGCCGCCCGACCGTTCGGGTGGCATCGGCACCACGCCCCGGCCGGTCACGCGGCACCGCCCGGGGCGCGTCGGAAGGGGCCGGCACCCGCTCGGGTGCCGGCCCCTTCCGGTGTCTCGGCCCCGACCGGCTGACTGGGCGTCAGCGGGCCGGGAGGGGAGGTGCGGTGACGGAGCGTCAGTTCCAGTCGAAGCCGGCCGGGTCCGGGCCGATCCGCTGCCCGGTGGCGATGCCGGCGACGGCCGCCATGTCCTCGGCGTCCAGCTCGAAACCCGTGACGTCCAGGTTCTCCCGGATCCGGGCGGGGGTGACCGACTTCGGGATGGCGATCACGCCGGACTGCAGGTGCCAGCGCAGCACCACCTGGGCCGCGGTGCGGCCGTGCTTGGCGGCGACCGCCAGCAGGGCGGGCTCGGCCAGCAGGCCCTTGCCCTGGCCCAGCGGGCTCCAGGCCTCGGTGGCGATGCCGTGCTCGGCGTGCAGGGCGCGCAGCTCCGCCTGCGGGAGGTACGGGTGCAGCTCGATCTGGTTGAGGACCGGCTTCACCTCGGCCTCCTTCAGCAGCAGCTCCAAGTCCGGCACGCGGAAGTTGGAGACGCCGATCGCCCGGACCCGGCCCTCGGCGTGCAGCTGCTCGAAGGCGCGCCAGATGTTCAGGAAGGTGTTGCCGCGCATCGGGCGCGGCCAGTGGATCAGGTACAGGTCCAGCACGTCCAGGCCGAGGCGGCCGAGCGACTCGTCGAAGGTGCGCAGCACCCGGTCGCGGCCCTGCTCGCCGGACCAGTCGACGGTGCCCGAGTTCCACAGCTTGGTGGTCACGAACAGCTCGTCGCGGGCGACGCCGGACTCGGCGATCGCCCGGCCGGTGCCCGTCTCGTTCTCGTAGACCTCGGCGGTGTCGACCGAGCGGTAGCCGGCCTCCAGCGCGGTGCGCACCGCGGGGACGGCCTCCGCGTCCGGCACCTGCCAGACGCCGAAGCCGAGCTGCGGGATCCGCACGCCGTTGTTCAGCGTGATCGAGGGGATCGGGGGGACTGCGGGGGTGCTGGTCACGGGAAGGGGTGCCCTTCGGTTGTGCTTCTGTTTCCGGAGCGGTGGCAACGGCCGTGAACAGTGGCTTATTCCCGTTGTTCGAGAGTTCCCCGGAACGGATGAAAACGGCCGGGGACGGCGGCCGGATCGGGCCGATCCGCCGGAAAACCCGTTGCGTGCGTCACAGCGCGGCGGTCAGGCTCACCGCATGTGACGAGCCGACCACCCCTTCCGCCGCGCACCTCCGACGCGCCGCGCCCCACCGGGCCCGGCCGGACGACCCCGCCCGCACTCCGCCGGCCGGGCCCGTCCCCCCGTCCTGCCCAGCCCCGTCCCACCCCCCAACGGAGCGCCCATGCCGCTCGTTCCCCTGCCGCTGCCCGACCCGGGCAGCCCCGACCTCAGCTCGCCGCGCGGTTTCCTGCGCTGGCTCGGCCGCACCCAGCGCCGGGGCCGGCTGCTCGCCACGCTGTGGAGCACGTTGGAGCTCGGCTCGATGGCCGCGCTGCCCGTCGCGGTCGGCCGCGGCGTCCAGGCCGTCGTCGACCGGGACGCCCGGGGCCTGCTGGCGGCCGGCCTGCTCGCCCTGGTGCTGTCCGCCCTGCAGACCGCGATGACGGTGCTGGTGCACCGCCAGGTGGTGTGGAACTGGCTCCACGCCGCCTCCCAGATCCGCCAGCTGGTCGCCCGTCAGGCCTCCTCGCTCGGCGGCGGGTTGAGCCGGCGGATCGCCACCGGCGAGATCGTCGCCGTCTCCAGCGGCGACGTCGAGAAGATCGGCTGGTACGTCGAGCTCACCGCCCGGCTGTACGGCGCGGTGCTGGCCTGGCTCGGCGTCAGCGCCGTGGTGCTGTGGCGGCAGCCGGGCCTCGGCCTGGCCGTGCTGCTCGGGGTGCCCGTGCTGGCCGCCGCGGTGTGGCCGCTGCTCGGCCCGTTCGAACGGCGCTACACCGAGCAGCGGGCGCTCGGCGGCAAGGCCTCCGAGCTGGCCGCCGACACGGTGGCCGGGCTGCGGGTGCTGCGCGGCATCGGCGGCGAGGAGCTGTTCCTGCGCCGGTACCGGGCCGCCTCCCAGCGGGTGCGCGCCGCCGCCGTCCGCACCGCCCGCACCTGGGCGGTGATGCAGGCCCAGGAGGTGCTGCTGCCCGGCCTGTTCGTCATCGGGGTCACCTGGTACGGCGCCCGGCTCGCCACCGACGGGTCGATCGGCGTCGGCGAGCTGATCGCCGTCTACGGCGCCACCGCCTTCCTGGCCGCCCCGCTGCGGGTCATCGGCGAGGCCGCGCACGCCTGGAGCGTCGCCCGGGTCTCCGCCGGGCGGGTCGTGAAGGTGCTCTCGCTGGCCAGGGACGGCGAGGCGGCGGACGACGCCCCGCCGGACGCCGCGGCCGGGGCCGAACTGCGCCGCCGGGCCGCCCGGTCGGACCTGCACGACCCGGTCAGCGGCCTGACCGCCCGGGCCGGGCGGCTGACCGCCGTGGTCTGCGGGGATCCGGACGCGGCGGGCGAGCTGGCGGCCCGGCTCGGCGGGTGGCCGGTGCGCGCCGAGGGGCGGGCCGCCGAACCCTCTGTCCGGCTCGGCGGGGTCGAACTGGACGGGGTGCCGCCGGCCGTCGCCCGGGCCGCGGTGCTGGTCCACGACAAGGAGCCGGTGCTGCTCTCCGGCACGCTCGCCGAACTGCTCGACGTCCCCCGCTCCGGCCGGGTCGAACCCGCCGAGGCCCTGGCCGCCGCCCGCGCGCAGGACGCGCTGGACGCACTCGTCGACGGCTCGCCCGAATGCGGGGGCGACCCGATGGCGGCCCGGATCACCGAACGCGGCCGCTCGCTCTCCGGCGGCCAGCGCCAGCGCCTCGCCCTGGCCCGCTCGCTGGTGGCCGACCCGCCGGTGCTGGTGCTGGACGAGCCGACCAGCGCGGTCGACGCCCACACCGAGTCGCGGATCGCCGCGGGCCTGCGCGAACTGCGCTCCGGGCGCACCACGGTGGTCTTCGCCACCAGCCCGCTGCTGCTCGACCGGGCGGACACCGTCCTGCTGCTCCAGCGGGGCCGGGTCGCCGCGACCGGCACCCACCGCGAGCTGATGGCCGGCGACCCGCGCTACCGGGCCGTCGTCACCCGGGACGAGAACGCGCCGACGGGCTTCCCGGACACGGGCGTTCCGGACGCGGGCGCCCCGGAGCCGGCGGGGGCCCCGGTGGGTTCGGGGCCGGCGGGGGGTGCGCAGTGACCGGGCGTCCGCACCCGCACACCACCGGGCGTCCGCATGCCCGCCCGACCGGGCGCCCGCGCGTCCGCCGAAACCGAAGGAGGGCGCTGTGAAAGCCCCGGAGATCCACGAGCAGGGGCCCGCCACCACGCTGCCGGTCGGCTCCGCCGCGGCCGTGCGGGCGTACGGGCGGATGCTGCTGCGGCGCCACCGCGGCGGGCTGGCGGGGGTGGTGGCCCTGCACGGGACGGCGACGGTGGCGGGGCTGGTGGGGCCGGCCGTGCTCGGGTCGCTGGTGGAGTCGCTGTCGACCGGCGGCGGCGGGCGGATCGCCGCCGCGATCGGGTGGTACCTGGCCGCGCTGGTGGTGCAGTCGGTGTTCACCGGGCTGTCGCTGCTGCGCGGCAGCGTGCTCGGCGAGGAGGTGCTGGCCGACCTGCGGGAGGACTTCCTGGTCCGCTCGGTGGCGCTGCCGCTGGGCGTGCTGGAGCGGGCCGGCACCGGAGACCTGGTCTCCCGGGGCACCACGGACATCGACCGGCTGGCCCGCTCGGTGCGCGACGCGGTGCCCGAACTGGTGGTCGCCGTGGTCTCGGTGGCGCTGGTGCTGAGCGCCCTGGTGGTGACGTCCCCGCTGCTGGCCGCCACCGCCGTGCTCGGCCTGCCGCTGCTGTTCCTCACCTCCCGGTGGTACTTCCGGCGGGCCCCGCAGTCCTACCGCAACGAGTCGGCCGGGTACGCGGCGGTCAACACCGCGCTCGCCGAGACGGTCGACGCCGGGCGGACGGTCGAGTCGCTGCGGCTGGGCGAGCGCCGGGTGGAACTGACGGACCGGAAGATCCGCGAGTGGATCTCCTGGGAGCGGTACACCCTCTGGCTGCGCAGCGTCTGGTTCCCCACCGTGGACGGCACCTACGCGCTGGCCGTGCTCGGCACGCTGGTGCTGGGCGGCCTGTTCGCCCTGCACGGCTGGGTCAGCCCGGGCCGGCTGACCACCGGGGTGCTGTACACCCAGGCCCTGGTGCACCCGGTCTCCCGGCTGCTGCGCTGGTACGACGAGCTGCAGATCGGGCAGACCTCGCTGGCCCGGCTGGTCGGCGTCCGCGAGGTCACCGCACCGGAGACCGACGAGGCGCTGCGCCCGGACGGGCGCCGGGTCGAGGCCAGGCAGGTCAGCTTCGGCTACCGCGAAGGGGCCGACGTGCTGCGCGACATCACGCTGGACGTCGAGCCGGGCAGCCGGGTCGCGCTGGTCGGGCCGTCGGGGGCCGGGAAGTCCACGCTGGGCCGGCTGCTGGCGGGCATCTACGCGCCGGGCCGGGGCCGGATCACGCTCGGCGGGGCGCAGCTGTCGCGGATGCCGGCCGAGCGGGTGCGCACCGAGGTCGCGCTGGTCAACCAGGAGCACCACGTCTTCGTCGGCACCCTGCGGGACAACCTGCACCTGGCCCGGGCGGACGCCGACGACGCCGAGCTGCGCGCCGCGCTCGCCGCGGTCGACGCCGAGGAGTGGGCGGACGCCCTGCCGGACGGCCTGGACACCGAGGTCGGCTCCGGCGGCACCGCGCTGACGCCCGCCCAGGCCCAGCAGCTGGCGCTGGCCCGGCTGGTGCTGGCCGACCCGCACACCCTGGTGCTGGACGAGGCCACCTCGCTGCTCGACCCGCGAGCGGCCCGGCACCTGGAGCGCTCGCTGTCCCGGGTGCTGGCCGGGCGCACGGTGGTGGCGATCGCGCACCGGCTGCACACCGCGCACGACGCGGACGTGATCGCGGTGGTCGAGCAGGGCCGGATCACCGAGTACGGGTCGCACCCGGAGCTGGTGGCCTCCGGCGGGCCGTACTCGGCGCTCTGGCGGTCCTGGCGGGACGAGCGGTAAGGGCGGTAGGGGTGGCGGGGACGCGCGCTGAGGCGGGACGGGCGGCGGACGGCCGGGGGCGGTCTCCCCGGCCGTCCGGGCCGGTCAGGGCAGTTTGAAGGTGCCGACGATGCTGGTGGCCCCGAGGACGTACGGCTGGATGGCTGCGGTGACCTGCTCGTAGGTCAGCCCCGCGGACGGGAGGGCGGGGGTGGAGAGCGCGTAGAGGGTGAAGACGTAGTGGTGGGGCTGGCCGGTGGCGGGCGGGCAGGGGCCGCCCCAGCCGACCACCGGCATGCCGTTGGTGTCGAAGCTGTTGGCGCCCTGGGTGTACTGGAGGGTGCCGTGGCCGTCGACGCGGGTCGCGGTGCCGGGGATGTCGTAGAGCACCCAGTGGTGCCAGCCGCCGGCGAGCGGGGCGTCCGGGTCGTTGACCAGCAGGGCGTAGCCGAGCGTCCCGGCGGGGGCGTTGCGCCAGTCCAGCCGGGGGGCGAGGTTCCTGCCCTGGCAGGGGGCGCCCTCGGAGCCCGGCCCGCCGAACTCCGTCCAGGCCGGCAGCTTGCCGCCGTCGCGGAAGTCCGGGCTGGTGAGCGTGAAGGGCTTGAGGCGGGTGGCCGCCGAGGGGGCCTCCGCGGTGGCGGTCGGGGCGGCGGCGCCGATGAGGGCGCCGCCGGCGGCCAGGGCGGCGGCGATGGCGACCGCGTGGCGGCCGGGTCGGCGAGATGCGATCAACTTGTCCTCCGTGGAATGGAATTGATGATCCGTCAGAGCGGCGGAGGCATCGGCCAAGCGGTGTCCCGGCGGGCGGTCAAGGGTGCGGGGCGGCACGGTCCGTACCGGCCGGGGGCGCCGGTACGACGATCCGCCGGGCGTGACACGGACGGGTGAATGGGCGGCGGTGGCGGGGTGGCGAGGCGGTCGGGCGGCGGGGGGCGGGCGCAGACTGCGAGGGTGACCAAGACATCAGGTGGTTCCCCGTCAGGCACCCGGCGAGGTGAGATCGCGGGCATCCCGACCCGGTACATCGGCATCGGCGTCATCGTGGTGCTGGCGGTCTGGTTCCTGTTCGCCAACCTGGAGAAGGTGAAGATCCAGTTCTGGGTGTTCACCGTCACCTGCCCGCTGTGGATCGCGCTGCTGGCGACGCTGCTCGCCGGGACGGCGCTGGGCTGGTTGCTGAAGGGGCGGCGCACCAGGTGACGGCCGAGGGGGCGGTGGCGGGACCGCCGACCGGGCGGCCGGCCGGGGAACCGCTGATCGAACTGCGCGGTGTGAACAAGCACTTCGGGCAACTGCACGTGCTCCAGGACATCGACCTGACGGTGGGCCGGGGCGAGGTCGTGGTGGTGATCGGCCCGTCCGGGTCGGGCAAGTCCACGCTCTGCCGGGCGATCAACCGGCTGGAGACGGTGGAGAGCGGCAGCATCCTGATCGAGGGGCAGCCGCTGCCCGCCGAGGGCAAGGGGCTGGCGAAGCTGCGCGCCGAGGTGGGGATGGTGTTCCAGTCCTTCAACCTGTTCGCGCACAAGACGGTGCTGCAGAACGTCACGCTGGCCCAGATCAAGGTCCGCAGGCGGGGGAAGGCCGAGGCGGAGGCCAAGGGCCGCCGACTGCTGGAGCGGGTCGGGCTGGCGGAGCAGGCGGCCAAGTACCCGGCGCAGCTGTCCGGCGGCCAGCAGCAGCGGGTGGCGATCGCCCGGGCGCTGGCGATGGACCCGAAGGCGCTGCTGTTCGACGAGCCGACCTCGGCGCTCGACCCCGAGATGATCAACGAGGTGCTGGAGGTCATGCGCTCGCTGGCCGCCGAGGGCATGACCATGGTGGTGGTCACCCACGAGATGGGCTTCGCCCGCTCGGCCGCCAACCGCGTGGTGTTCATGGCGGACGGCCGGATCGTCGAGGACCGAGTCCCCGAGGAGTTCTTCGCGAACCCGCGCAGTGAACGGGCCCGGGACTTCCTCTCCAAGATCCTGAAGCACTGAGGGGGTGGAGGTGAGGAGACGCACCGTGCCGCCCGTGCTCGCCGTGCCGGTCCTACTGGCCGTGCTGGCCGCGTCGGCGGGCCTGTCCGGCTGCGGCAAGGAGGGCACCCCGCCGCCCAAGGGCCCGCAGGCCGGGGCGCTGCCGAGCTACCAGGTGCGCGGCGGCGACGCCGTCACCGGCTCGCCGACCCTGGACGCGGCCCGCTCGCGCGGCCACCTGGTGGTCGGCGCCAAGGAGGACCAGCCGTACCTGGGGCAGAAGAACCCGGCCACCGGCGAGTACTCCGGCTTCGACATCGAGATCGCCAAGATGGTCGGCGCCGACCTGGGCTTCGCCCCCGAGCAGATCGAGTTCCGCACCATCGCCTCCGCCAACCGCGAGACGGCGCTGCAGAACGGACAGGTCGACTACTACGTGGGCACCTACACCATCAACGACAACCGCAAGAAGCTGGTCGGCTTCGCCGGCCCGTACTTCATCGCCGGGCAGTCCCTGCTGGTCCGCAAGAACGAGACGAAGATCGACGGCCCGCAGGACCTGGCCGGGCGGAAGGTCTGCTCGGCCGCCGGGTCGACGCCGTACCAGCGGATCCAGAAGGACTACCCGCAGGCGAAGCTGATCGGCTACGACACCTACTCGGCCTGCGTGGACAACCTGATCACCGGCCAGGTCGACGCGGTGACCACCGACAACGCGATCCTGCAGGGCTATGCGGCGAAGGTGCCGGACGAGTTGAAGATCGCCGGGCAGCCGTTCTCCAAGGAGCCGTACGGCATCGGCGTGCCGAAGGGCGACACCGCGCTGCGGCTGGCGCTGGACGACGCGCTGCAGCGGCACGAGCAGAACGGCGACTGGAAGAGGGCCTACGAGGCGACGCTCGGCCTGTCCGGGGTGCCCGCGCCCGAACCGCCGGCGATCGACCGCTACCAGTGAGGCCGCCACCGGCGAGCAGGGAGGAGGACGGGTGAACGTCCTGACCGACAACTGGTCCACGTACTGGCACGGGTTCCTCGGCACATTGTGGCTGACGCTGGTGAGCGCGGCGCTGGCGCTGGCGCTCGGGGTGGTGGTCGCGGGGTTCCGGGTGTCGCCGGTGAGACCGCTGCGGGCGTTCGGCACCGGGTGGGTGACGGTGCTGCGCAACACGCCGCTGACGCTGCTGTTCTTCATCGTGGTGCTGGGACTGCCCCGGTTCGACATCACGCTGCCGTTCTTCACCTTCGCGGTGCTCGCGCTGGGCTGCTACACCTCGGCGTTCGTCTGCGAGACGCTGCGCTCCGGCGTGAACACGGTGCCGACCGGGCAGGGCGAGGCGGCCCGCAGCCTGGGCCTGACGTTCGCCCAGACGCTGGGCCTGGTGATCCTGCCGCAGGCGTACCGCTCGGTGGTCGCCCCGCTGGGCAGCGTGATGATCGCGCTGGCGAAGAACACCGCGATCGCCGGGTCGTTCAGCGTGGTCGAACTGCTCGGCACCTACCGGACCATCAACGAGCTGGGCTACGGCATCGTCTGGACCTTCGTCTGGATCGCGCTCGGCTACCTGATCCTGACGCTGGCGATCAGCGCCCTGTTCAACCTGCTGGAGCGACGGGTGGCGGTGTCCCGATGACGGAGGTGTTCCGATGACGGTGGAGTCCTCCGCGCTGTACGACGTACCCGGGCCGAAGGCGCTGGCCCGGCACCGGCTGTACGGGTGGCTGGCGCTGCTGGTGATCGCCGCCGTGATCGGCTGGGTGGTCTACATGCTGTTCCACACCCAGCAGTTCACGTACCAGAAGTGGATGCCCTTCGAGTACGAGGGCGTCCAGGAGCTGCTGCTGCGCGGCCTGGGCAACACCCTGAAGGCCTTCGGCTGGACGGTGCTGTTCGCGTTGCCGTTCGGCGCGCTGTTCGCCGCCGGGCGGCTCTCCGAGCACCGGGTGGTGCGCTGGGTGTCCACCCTGGTGGTGGAGTTCTTCCGGGCGATGCCGCTGCTGGTGATGATCTTCTTCATCTTCGTGGCCCTCAAGGCGCCGGCGATGTGGGCGCTGGTCGCCGGGCTGACGCTGTACAACGGCTCGGTGCTGGCCGAGGTGTTCCGGGCCGGGGTGCTCGCGGTGCCCAAGGGGCAGCGGGAGGCGGCGTACGCGCTGGGGCTGCGCAAGACCCAGGTGATGGCGTACGTGCTGGTGCCGCAGGCGAACCGGGCGATGCTGCCGACCATCGTCAGCCAGCTGGTGGTGGCGCTGAAGGACACCTCGCTCGGGTTCCTGATCACCTACGAGGAGTTCCTGCACGCCGGGAAGCTGATCGCCACCAACCTCGACTACGACCTGCCGTTCATCCCGGTGGTGATGGTGATCGCCCCGGTCTACATCGGCATGTGTCTGCTGCTGTCCTGGTTCGCCAAGTGGCTGGAGCGGCGCGGGCGGCGCAGCCCGAAGGTGAAGGGCGGTGCGCCGGTCGCCCCGGCCGGGCTCACGCCCGATCCGCAGGGGTAGCGGACGGTGACCGGGCGGGTCGGTTAGGGTCGTCGGGTCAACGATCGGTGTCGACCGTCCCAGGAGTTGCCGCATGTCCGTGCTGCCCGTGCCGTCCGTAGGGGTCGCGGGGTCCGTGGGGGCCGCGCCGCCCAGCCGTCAGGGGCTGGACGAGGCCGAGGTGCTCGACCGGCGGGAGAGCGCGAGCGGCGAGGTGGTGCTGCGGCGGCGCGGGGAGCACTGCGAGGTCATCGTGAACGGCTGCTTCCTGATGGACACCGTCGACGGGCGCTCCGAACGGCTGCTGGTGCGGGCCGCCCTGGACGGACTCGCCGTGGTCGAGCGCCCCAGCGTGCTGATCGGCGGGCTGGGCGTCGGCTTCTCGCTGGCGCACGCCGCCGCCGAGCCGCGCTGGGCGCGGATCGCCGTGGTCGAGCGGGAGGCCGCGATCATCGACTGGCACCGCACCGGCCCGCTCGGCGCGTTCTCCGCCGGGGCGCTGGACGACCCCCGGGTGGAGGTCCTGCACACCGACCTGGTCGAGTACCTCGCGGGGACGGGGGAGCGGTACGACGCGCTCTGCCTCGACGTCGACAACGGCCCCGACTGGACGGTCGGCGCGGAGAACGACCGGCTGTACGGCCCGGCCGGGCTGGCGAACGCCGCCGCCCGGCTCAACCCCGGCGGCGTGCTGGCGGTGTGGAGCGCCCAGCCGTCCGCCGCCTTCGAACGGGCGCTGCGGGAGGCCGGGTTCACCGACGTCCGCACCGAGGAGGTCGCGGTCGAGCGCGGCGTGCCCGATGTGGTCCACCTGGCACGCCGCGCCTGAACCACCTTTTCACTCCGGGCCGTCGGTGAGCGCCGTCATCGACTCGCCGTGGGCGGTCGTCACCGTCGAAGGACCGGATCATCGCCCCGGCGAGGTCCTGCTCCCCGACCCAGGCGGCCTTCCTGGCGATCTCGGTGGGCTCGACCGCGTGCGCGGTCCCGGCGGGCAGGGAGACGGCCGGCAGGGAGGCGGCCGGCAGGGGCGAGGCGCGCGGGCGTCGGTCAGGAAGCCCCGGAGGTCCCGTGCCACCGGCGGGTAGGGAGGAGGTAATGGAACGGCAATGGGTCCGGACCGCGCGGAGATTTCCACGGTGAGGAGGGGATCCGGGCTCCGGGCGGCCCGTCGGACGGGCGTCGGGTCGCGGGGGAGAGGTGGGGGTGATGTGTGCGACACGCGTTCCCATCCGCTCGGGGGTGCGGCATGATCACTGACATGCTCGAACACGAGATCGAACTGCTGGCCCAACTCCTGGAGGAGTTCGGCGCCCTGCGGTTCCCCCCGGACTGGTACGACCGGGAGCCCGAAGGCGAATCCCTGGTCACCCTGGCCACCACGCTCGCCGGCTGCACCGTCGCCGCCCTCGACGGCCCGCTCGGCACCCGCCACCGCGAACACCTGCGGCAGCGCCGCGCGCTGCTCGCCGAACTGCTGCCGACCGTCGCCGCCGACACGTACGCCACCGGCTACTTCGTCGCGCTCTACCGGATGGCCGTCCTCGCGGAGGAGGTCGACGACCGGCGGGCGAAGGTGCACTGACGGGCCGCCTGCTTCAGAAGCAGGGCGTCCTGACCGGGGGGTAGGGGCTCCGGCTCGCGGAGGACGGCGCGCAGGCGCTCCGACTCGCCCCGCCGGGCCGGGTGGGCGGCGTACGCGAACCAGCCCTCGGTCAGATCGGAGTCCGGGCCGAGGGCGCGGGCGACCGTCCTGGCCGCGAGCGGGCGCAGGTCGACGAGCGGCGGCAGCGGTTGCTCCGGGTCGTGCTCGGTGCAGACCGGCGTACCGCCCGGGCACTGCGCGGCGACCAGCGCGGCGGCGGCGTCGTCGTTGTCGAACGGACCGGCGCCCCAGGTGCCCACGGCGTTCTCCTGCGGTGGTGGTGCGGTGGTCTCCGCCGGGGCGGCGGGGCGTGCGGTGGCCGGGGCCTGTTGACGGGCTCTGGCCACCGGCAGCCCGGACCCGCCGTTCCCCGGGCCCCGGCGAGGCGCTCGGCAGGGGCCCGGGGGTGGGCGGTCGGTGGTCCGGTCAGCCGAAGGGGCTGGCGGCGGGCGGGGTCGGAGGGGCCTGCGGCTGGGCCGGGGCGGGGGTGGTGGCGCTGGGGGCCGGAGGTGCGAAGGGGTTGAAGTCCGGCGGGGGGACCTTGACCAGGCGGCCCTTGGTCGGGTCGGCCTCCTCGGTCTCCTCGGCGGGCGCGGTGGTGGCGCTGGGGGCGGGGGGTGCGAAGGGGTTGAAGTCCGGCGGGGGGACCTTGACCAGGCGGCCCTTGGTCGGGTCGGCCTCCTCCGGCTCGGCGGCCGGGACGACCGGCGGGGCGCTCGGGCGGGGCGGGATCGCCGGGGCCGGGGCGCTCGCGGACGGGCTGGTCACGGTGCCGAACGGGTCGGCCGGCTCGGACGAGAGCGTCGTTCCGAACGGGTCGGCGGCGGCCGGGCGGGGCGCCGCGACCGGGGCGGGTGCCGAGGCCGGAGCGGCGGGCGCGGCGGCCGGGGCGGGGGTGGTGGCGCTGGGGGC
>NZ_JNWZ01000069.1 GCF_000716545.1 Kitasatospora phosalacinea | reverse complement strand
TGTTCTGTCCTGCGAGGTTGGGGACGCGGCTGGCGGGTGGTTGGCCTGCGAGTGCGGTGTGTCCGCGGTGGTGATTGTAGGTGTGGAGCCAGGCGGGGTAGGCGTCTCGGCGTTCTTGTTCGGTGCGGTAGGGCTTGGCGTAGGCCCACTCGTCGAGCAGGGTGCGGTTGAAGCGTTCGACCTTGCCGTTGCTCTGCGGCCGGTAGGGGCGGGTGCGCTTGTGCGCGATCCCGCCAGCCGCGAGGGCGTCGCGCCAGGGGTGGGACTTGTAGCAGGCGCCGTTGTCGGTCATGACCCGTCGGACGGTGATCCCGGCCCGGGCGAAGAACTCGTTCGCCCGGGTCCAGAACGCGGCGGCGGTCTCTTTGCGCTCATCCGCGAGGATCTCGCTGTAGGCCAGGCGGGAGTGGTCGTCGACGGCGTTGTGCAGGTAGCTGTAGCCGACGCCGGAACGTGTTCTGCGACCGGCTTGACGGCCCAGGGCTCTATGGCCGCCCCCGTCGGGGATGTTACCGAGCTTCTTGACGTCGACGTGGACCAACTCCCCTGGTGCGCAGTGTTCGTAGCGTCGTATCGGCCGTCCGGTGGCGCGGTCGAGGTGGGCCAGGCGGGCGAGGCGGTAGCGGGTCAGGACCCGGTGCACGGTGGCGGGGTTGAGCTTCAGCAGGTAGGCGATGCGGGCCGGGCCCCAGCGGCGCAGGACGCGGACCTTGATGATCCGCCGCTCGGTGCGGGTCGGGGTCCGGTTCGGGCTGCGGTGCGGCCGGCTGGAGCGGTCGCTCATGCCGGCGTCGCCGAGCGCGCGGTAGCGGTCGGCCCAGCGTTTGGCGGTGGTGGGTGAGACCTGGAAGCGCTCGGCGGCCCGGCGCAGTGGCCAGCCGTTCTCGCCGGTGCAGATGTCGCAATCCACACCGAGCCAGAAGGCCCTCACTCATTTCAAGATCACCACACCGTGAACCCCGTCACCAACCTCCATGGTCAGAACAGCTAGAGCCGGTCCACTGCCACCTCCTGTCGGTGGATACTGGCGGCCATGCGCGCCGGTCGACTGATCTCGCTGCTCCTGCTCCTGCAGAACCGGGGGCGGATGACGGCCCGCCAGCTCGCCGACGAGCTGGAGGTCTCGGTCCGGACGGTCTACCGGGACGTCGAGGCCCTCGCCACGGCCGGCATCCCGCTGTACGGAGACGCCGGGCACGGCGGCGGCTACCGGCTGCTCGACGGGTACCGCACCCGGCTCACGGGGCTCACGGCCGACGAGGCGCAGGCCGTCTTCCTGGTCGGGCTGCCCGGCCCGGCGGCCGAGCTGGGCCTCGGCGAGGTGCTGGCCGCCGCCCAGCTCAAGCTGCGGGCCGCGCTCCCGGCCGCGCTGCGGGAGCAGGCGGGACGGATCCAGGAGTGTTTTCACCTCGACGCACCCGGCTGGTACGGGAACGCCGACGAGACGCCGCACCTGACGGCCGTCGCCGCCGCGGTCCGGGGCCGGCGCGCGGTGTGGGTCCGCTACCGGCGGTGGAAGGCGCCCACCGAGGTCGAGCGACGGCTGGAACCGTACGGACTGGTCCTCAAGGCCGGCCGCTGGTACCTGGTCGCCGCTGCGGACGGCACCACCGCGCGTACGTACCGGGTCGACCAGATCCTCGAACTGCGGCCCCTGGAGGAGCAGTTCGAGCTACCGTCCGGCTTCGACCTGGCCGCCCACTGGCGGCACCGCCTCGCCGACTTCCACGCGCGGCTGCACACCGCGGAGGCGGTGGTGCGGTTGTCGCCGCGCGGTGTCGCCCGGGTCCGCGGGCAACTGGGCCACGCGGTCGGCCGGGCGGTCGCGGACGGCGGGGTGGTGGAGGCGGACGGCTGGACCAGGGCGGCCGTGCCGATCGAGTCGATCGACCACGCCCACGGCGAGTTCCTGAAGCTGGGCACCGACGTGGAGGTCCTCGAACCCCCCGAACTGCGGGCCCGCCTCGCGGCGACCGCCCGCGAACTCGCCCGCCGTTACGCGCCCCGGGCCCATCGCCGGTGACTGCGCCCGGTGGCCCCGCCCGCCCGGCAGGGGCCGGATCCAGCGGTCCACGACGGGTGCGTCACCCGGGTTCGGGACGCGCCGGACGATTCGAACCCGCCCGTCGCGGGGGAGCGGTGGACCACCGGTACGGGTGGAAGGGACGAGGACCGGACGGCGGCGTCACCGCCGGTCGGCGTCGAGGCCGGTCGGGCGAGGGTCCGGGTCGGAGGGCCCGGGCGAGCACGACGGCCCGCCCCACCGGGCGGAGCCCCAGGCCGAGACCGAGGGGTCGCGTACCGGCCAGACGATCCCGCGCCGGTCGGGCGTCCCCACGGACGGCTCGTCGGCGAGCAGTTCGCTCGCGGTCCTGGTGTTCGCGGGATCGACGGCCTCGGCCATCAGCCGGGCGGCGGCGGCGGCTTCCGTCCGCGGCGGGACGACCAGCAGGGACAGCCGGTGGGGGAGGTGCGAGCGGACCGAGATCGTGTGCCGGTCCTGCACGGCGGTGAACCAGCCCACGTGGACGGTGTGGCCCGCGACCGGGATCCGTCGGGGCACGGCCGACCACTGGGCGGGGTTCACGGTGACCCTGGCGACCCGGCCCCACTGCGCGTCCAGCTCGGCGGCCAGGGCGGGGAGTTCGAAGGGAAGGTCGTGCGAGCGGGGCCACCAGGCCCCGTCCAGGGGTCCGACTCGCGAAGCGGACGGGGCCAGGCGGAACCGCAGGGCGGGTCCGGGAGTGGCGAGCGTCGCGCCGTCGATCACAGTCATGATCAAGGACCTGTCCCCGGGCCCGGCCGAGAGGTCGGGTCCGGCGTCACCGTTCGCCGGAGACGACGCCAGTGTCCGGTGCCGGCATGCGAAGTGCCTTCGGTGGTCTCCAGGCTACTCCCTGCCCTGCTCGACCGGGCCCGGCCGGATCGCTGCGGCCGGAGCGGGGCCCGGTCAGCGCGGTGAGCGGTCCAGCACGGCGAGCGCCCCCAGCGCGTCGCGCAGCCGCGGGCCGAGGTCGACCGGGCCGGCCTCGTGGTGGGCGACGGGGAACGACACCGCCGGCGGCCGGTCCTTCCACCAGTACAGGTGGCGGGCCGCCCGGCGCACGAACACCGTCGCGCCCACCGCGTTGGTGACGAAGACGACCTCCAGCGCGGGGAACCCGGCCGGGTCGCCGGCCGGGTCCTCCAGGTGGAAGACCTGGGTCTGCGGGTCGCGGTGCTCGATGCCCGGCACGGGCGTGTTCAGCAGCTCGGAGCCGGTGAAGCGGTAGCCCTCCGCCAGGAGCGCGTCCATGACCGCCTCGTGCAGCGGGAGCGCCGCCACGTGCAGGAAGTCGAGGTCCCGGACGTCGTCCGAGCCGTAGCCGAGCGTGGTGACCAGCGCCAGGTCGACGCCGGTCGACCGGCCGGTGAGCTCGGTGACGGGGCACCCCCACGGCAGTCGGCCGCGGAAACCCACCCGCCGGTCGGTGCGCCGTTCCACGTCGAACCACACGAGCTCGGGACGGAGCGCGGCCTCCTGGCAGTCGACCGTGCTGCCGTCCCACTCGCGCGCCCTGCTCACCACGTCCAGGTTCAGGTCGTGGATCCGCAGTTTCCGCCAGCCGGCCCGGAACAGCACCTCGCCGTCGACCCGCTGCCCCGGCTGCGGGAGGACGGTGGCGAGCACGGTGTCGATCCGCGGCCCCCGGTCGTCCCCGTCGTCGGCCCCGAACAGCTTCCGCAGCCCCATCGTCCGCCTCCCCCGGCAAAGTTCGGGCAAAGCCTAGCGCCGGACGGGCCGCGGAGACCCGTCGGAGGCGGGAACGTGCCGTCCGGCTATGCTCGCCCCCTGACCGCACCGAGGAGGGGGCTGCCGGTGGCCGAGCGGACGGAGCCCGGGGCGGAGCAGCTCGAACCGCCCGAGGTCGAACTGCTGCTGGACGACTCGGAACTGACCGACCGGTGGATCGCCGGACGGGTGCTGGTCCGAGCCGGCCGCCAGGGCCTGGTCGTGGACGACCTGAAGGTGCAGCTGGTCGCCGACGCCCACAGCCACCGGGGCAAGCGCTTCGAGATGACGATCCACGGGTTCGTCACCGACATCAGCTCCTTCACGCTGGCACCCGGCGAGGAGCGGCAGGCGGGGTTCCGGCGACAGCTGTCCTGGGAGTGCCCGTTCACCGAGTACGACGGCCGCGCCTTCGACTTCGAGGTCGCCGTGCGGGCCTCGCTGCGCACCGACCCGCCCCGCGAGGGCGGCATCCGCCACCGGATCCCCCTGCGGATCCCGCCGACCGCGGCGGTGGGCGCCACCGTCGCGGCCTTCGCCGAGCTCGGCTACGTGGAGCGCTCGGCCCGGGTGATCGACGAGCGCATCCCGGACTCCGAGCAGTACCACCAGGGCCACCAGTCGCTGTTCCTCACCGCCCCCGCGGGGAACGGCCGGGGCCTCCCGCGCCTCGAACTGTCCTTCGTCACCAACCAGGTCGGCACCTTCGTGTACCTGCGCCGGGTCGCACCGGGCAAGTACAAGTGGGAGACCAGGCCGCCGACCGTCACCCTGGCCGTCGCCCACCACGAGGTCGCCCACGCCGACCTGGTCGCCCGGGTGAGCACCGCCCTGGAAGAACTGCGCCTGCTGGACCGGCAGTAGGCCACCGGATCCCGCCGGGAGCGGGCGATTCCATTCCAGTCGGAGGACCGTGCCGCGCACTTCGCCGACGGCGTCCACACCAACGTCAACGACACCGGCACCGGGCCCGACACCGGAACGGACCCGGGCCGATGGGCCGCGGCCGCCGCCCTCCTGCTCACCGTCGGCACCGCCGCCCGGGCATTCGCACCAGCCCCGCGCCGCCGCCGCGAGGGCCACGAGTCCCGGAACCCGGACCGAGATCCGACAGACGCCCTGACCTGTAGTGACGCGGTCTTCCAGTCGCGCGCACTGCCGGCGCCACCTTCCACGCTCCGGAAGCCGGACGCGTGCCCGGTTCAGTCCTCGCCGCGGGGTCGTGCGGTCACCGGAGCCCGGCCTTGGCCTGGACGGCGGCGACGTAGCGGACGGTGAACAGCATCGGGAGGGCGAAGCCGGCGACCTGGACGATCGCGGCGGGCGTCGAGTGGGCGTTGCCGGCGCGAGCGATGACCGCGAGTGCGGCGGCCGTCACGGCGAAGGCCGCGGTCCACACGGCGGTGATGACGACGTTGGTCCGGACGAACGGCTTGAGCCCCCAGACCTCGCGGGGCGTGCTGCGCTTGGCGATGCCCAGGGTGAACGGCTTGCCGATGAGCAGGGAGACGCCGGCGACGAGCGCCAGCACGGCCGAGGACAGGGCCGCCGAGTACTCGTGCACGCCCGAGTCCGGGTCGGCGAAGGCGATCGCCGCCAGGACCGCGAAGAAGGCCGCCGAGCCCAGCTCGATGATCAGCGCGTCGAAGCCCACCCCGGCCGTGCGCTGCTGGACGACCAGCCCCACCGCCACCACCAGGGCGGCCAGTGCTGCCCACTGCCACTGCCCGGACGGAAGCACCGCGAAGACGATCCACGGAAGGAAGGTGCGCACGTACGACATTCGGAAGTCCCCCTCTACATTCCACTTCTGACAGGTCTGAACTTACATATTGCGCTATCGACATGTCAATACTGGAATGTAGGATGGCCGCATGAGCCTTCGACACGCCCTGCTCGGACTGCTGTCCGAGCGCCCGGCCAGCGGATACGACCTGCTCAAGAGCTTCGACACCGCGTTGGCCGACGTCTGGCCGGCCACGCAGAGCCAGATCTACACCGAGCTGTCCAAGCTCGCCGACGCCGGACTGATCAGCGTCACGGCGGAGGGCCCGCGCGGCCGGAAGGAGTACACCCTCACCCACGCGGGTCTGGGCGAGCTGCAGCACTGGCTGACCGAGACGAAGCCGCAGCGGAACACCCGCAGCGACGTCCTGCTACGGGTGTTCTTCCTCGGCGTGCTCACCCCCGAGCAGGCGCGCGACTATCTCGTCGGACTGATCGAGATGTCCGAGCAGGCCGGCGAGCAGCTGCGCGGGCTCGACGACGCCATCGACTGGGGCGGTGACCGGCTGTCCGTCTACGGCAGGATCGCCCTGGAGTACGGCCTGCGGTTCAACGCGATGCGCCGCGAGTGGGCCGAGTGGGCGGTCGGCCGGCTCCCGTAGTGCTGCTCGCAGCCCCGCCCTCGTTCGGGTGGTCGCTTCCCGGACCGGAGCCGGCGGCCCGTCGGCTCCCCCGTCGGCCCCTTGGCCGGCTCCCGCAACGGCGGGAGGGGGCCTTCATCCGCCCTGGCGGGCGGGTGCGGAGGACCCGGGATTCGACCTCGTGAGGGGCTGCCCCCGACACGCCGGGCGCCGTCCGGAACGGTCAGTCGGCGAAGCCCGGGACCACCAGGCCGGACTCGTACGCGATCACCACGGCGTGGGTCCGGTTCTGCGCGCTGAGCTTGGTCAGCACGTTCCCGACGTGGGTCTTGACCGTCTCCAGGCTCACCGTGAGGGACTCCGCGATCTCCGGATTGGAGAGCCCGGTGGCCATCAGGCGCAGCACCTCCTCCTCCCGGCCGGTCAGGGCGGCCCGCGGCAGGGCCTCGGCGGAGCCCAGCGGGCGGGCGGTGACCATGCGGCCCAGCGCGGCCGGAAAGAGGACCGCTTCGCCCGCCGCCACCACCCGGACCGCCTCGGCGATCCGGCGGACCGGGAGGCGCTTGAGGACGAAGCCGCTGGCACCCGCGCTGAGGGCGGCGGTGACGTAGCCGTCGTTCTCGAAGGTGGTGATCATCACGACCTTCGGCGGGTCGGCCGCTTCGGCCAACAGTTGGCGGGTGGCCTCGATGCCGTTGCGACGCGGCATCCGGACGTCCATCAAGACCACGTCCGGCCGCAGGGTCCGCGCCCGTTCGACCGCCTCGACGCCGTCGGCGGCCTCCCCGACCACCGTGATCCCCGGCTGTGCGGCGAGCAGCACGCGCAGGCCGCTGCGGGTCACCTCGTCGTCGTCCGCGATCAGGAGGGTGAGGGCGGGACCGGCGACGGCGGGGAGGGCCGGGCCTCCGCCCGCGTCGGGTCCACTCACGCCGAGACCCGTACCGGCAGCCGGACGGCCAGCCGCCAGTGCTGCGTCCCGTCCGGGCCGGCCTGGAACTCGCCGTGCAGCAGCCGGACGCGCTCGTCCAGTCCGGGCAGACCGCGGCCGGAGGTCGGGAAGGCACCCGGGCCCGTCCGTGCCCCGGTCCGGTTGACCACGGTGAGGTCCAGTCCGTCCGGCGCGGCCACCACCCGGACCTCGATCGGGCCGCCTGTCCCGTGGCGCAGCGCGTTCGTCAGCCCCTCCTGGAGGATCCGGTACGCCGCCCGGGAGAGCGTCCCCTGCACCTGCGCCAGCTCGCCCGACAGGGCCGGTTCCACCACCGCCCCCGCGTGCCGCAGACGGTCCAGCAGCTCGGGGAGGTCGGTCAGGGTCCGGGTCGGCGCCGTCCCCGACCGTTCCTCGCGCAGCACTCCGAGCACGTAGTCCAGGTCCTCCAGCGCGGCCCGGGCCGACTCCTCGATGCTGCGCAGGGCAGCCCGCGCCGCCGCCGGGTCGGCGGAGAGCAACTCGCCCGCCACCGCCGCCTGGACGGTGGCCGCCGTCAGCGTGTGCCCGATCGAGTCGTGCAACTCGTGAGCGATCCGGTTGCGTTCGGCCAGCAGCAGCTCCCGCTCGGCAGCCAGCGCGAGCCGTTCGGCCGCCGACGGGCCCAACAGCCGTGGCGCCGACCACCGGAGGGCCTTCGCCACCAGTACGCAGACGGTCACCGCCAGCAGGACGCACACGGCCGCCACCACCCAGCTCCACCCGCCCGTCACCCGGACCGACGTGCCGAACAGACTCGCCCGCGCCTCGCCGCCGAGCCAATGCCCGGGCAGGGAGAGGCCCATGATGAACAGCACCCCGCTCGCCAGCGCCCCCGTCCACCCGACGGCCACGTGCAGCACCAGCCAGATCGGGGTCCGCCAGCGGTCGAGGCCGAGTGAACCGGAGGGACGGCGACCGGCCACCGGATTCGGCAGCGGCACCCGCAGCAACCGGCGGGCGGACACGACCAGTGCCCGCCGTACGGGACGCGCCAGTCCGACCGCGCCGACCAGCACCGCCCAGACCAGCAGGACCAGGACGACCTGCACGCTCTCGGGAGCGGACCGCCACGACAGCGCCGGCAACAGGGCGAGGGGCAGCAGCGGAAGGCTCGCCAGCGCTCCGCAGTAGGCGAACAGCACACCCGAATACGTGGAGCCGCGCAGCAGCGGCCGGATTCCCCTGATCATGGCCGCCAGTATCGCCGGGCGGCCCACCGGCAGCCTCCCCCGATCGGGGGAGCGATTTCTCCCGCCTTCCCGCGATGCGGCCACGGGGCCCCGGAAACCAGGATCGTGCCCAGACCGAACGATTCCCCAGGAGTTGACCGATGCGCACTCAGACCCGGCAGGGCCTTCGTTCCTCGACCCGGCAGCGGGGCGGCGGGCGGCGACGAGCCGTGACGGCCGCCGCCGCGGTGGCCGTCGGCGTCATGGCGCTGGGCGCCCTCGCCCCGCCCGCCGCCTCCGCCGCCTCCGGTTCCGCCGCCTCCGCCGCCTCCGGTTCCGCCGCCTCCGCCGCCAGGCCGGACGCCGTCCAGCAGGCCCTGGACGCGCTGGTGCGCGACGACGGGATGCCCGCCGCCCTGGCGAGCGTCCGGGACCGGAACGGCCGCACCCGCACCTACACCGCAGGAGTCGGCGACCTGACCACCGGCGCGAAGGTGCCCGGGGACGGCCAGGTGCGGATCGGCAGCAACACCAAGGCGTTCACGGCGGTCGTGGTCCTGCAACTGGTCGGCGAAGGGAAGATCGGCCTCGACGCCACCGTCGACACCTACCTGCCCGGCCTCGTCCGCGGGGAGGGGATCGACGGGCGCCGCATCACCGTCCGCCAGCTCCTCCAGCACACCAGCGGACTCCCCGACTACGGCATCCACCTCGACGACGACGAGATCAGGAACCGGTACTTCGAGCCCCGCGAGCTGCTCGACATCGCCCTCCGGTACGAGGCCGACGCGGCTCCGGGGGAGAAGTGGGGCTACAGCAACACCAACTACGTCCTGGCCGGACTGATCGTCCAGAAGGTCACCGGCCGCCCCCTCGCCGAGGAGATGGACCGGCGCATCATCGAGCGCGTCGGGCTGCGCCACACCTACTTCCCCGCCCCCGGCGAGACGACCGTCCGAGAGCCGCACCCCCAGGGCTACCACCGCAACCCGGTGGACGGACCGCTGCGCGACTTCACGGAGCTGGACCCCTCCGCAGGCTGGGCCGCAGGTCAGTTGATCTCCACCAACTCCGACCTCAACAGCTTCTTCACCGCGCTCCTCGCCGGACGCCTCCTCCCGGCGGCCCAGCTCGCCGAGATGCGCACCACCGTCCCCGCCGGGACCTCGGGCCTCCGCTACGGGCTGGGGCTCACGAGCAGGCCGCTGTCCTGCGGCGGCGTCTACTGGGGCCACGGCGGCGACATCGTGGGGTACGAGACCCGGGGCGGTGTCACCGACGACGGCCGCGCCGCCAACGTCGCGGTCACCACCATCCCGACGGACGAGGCGGCCGCGCAGCACGTGAAGGACGCCGTGGACAGGGCCCTGTGCGGCTGAGGCACGCCGCCCCGCCCCGGCCCGGCCCGGGCGGTCCGAACGAAGATCCAGCGATTCACCGGGAGTTGACTCATGCGTGAACGGACACGGCAAGGACTTCGGCGGCGACGGGCCCTGTCGGCCGCAGCCGCGCTGGCCATCGGCGTCGTGACGCCGGGATTCCTGTCGGCGCCCCAGGCCGCCGCCGCCAGGCCGGATTCCGTCCAGCGGAGCCTGGACGCGCTGGTGCGCGACGTCGGGACGCCCGCCGCGCTGGCGAGCGTCCGGGACCGGAACGGCCGCACCCGCACCTACACCGCAGGAGTCGGGGACCTGGCCACCGGCGCACCGGTGCCCGTCGACGGGCAGGTGCGGATCGGCAGCAACACCAAGACCTTCGTCGCGGTCGTCGTCCTCCAGCTCGTCGCGGAGCGGAGGGTGGACCTGGACGCCTCCGTCGACACCTACCTGCCCGGCCTCGTCCGCGGGGAGGGGATCGACGGGCGCCGCATCACCGTCCGCCGGCTCCTCCAGCAGACCAGCGGACTCCCCGACTACAGCGACTACCTCGGGGACGACGTCCGGTACTACGCCCCCCGCGAACTACTCGCCACAGCCCTCCGGCACCCGGCCGACTTCGCCCCCGGGACGAGTTGGAAGTACAGCAACACCAACTACGTGCTCGCCGGCCTACTCGTCCAGGAGGTCACCGGCCGCCCCCTGGCCGAGGAGATCGACCGGCGCGTCGTCCGACCCGCCGGGTTGCGCCACACCTATTTCCCCGCCCCCGGTGACGCGAGCATCCGGGAACCCCACCCCCACGGCTACTACCGGGAATCGGCGGACGCGCCGCTTCGCGACGTCACGGAGATCGACCCCTCCTGGGGCTGGGCGGCAGGCCAGATGGTCTCCACCGGCTCCGACCTCAACCGCTTCCTCGGCGCACTCCTGGCCGGCCGCCTCCTGCCCCCGGCCCAGCTCACCCAGATGCGCTCCACCGTCCCCGCCGAAGCGACGTTCGGCCCCGGCGCCCGCTACGGACTCGGACTCGTCAGCCGGCCGCTGCCGTGCGGCGGTCTCTCCTGGGGCCACGGCGGCAGCTTCCCGGGGTACGAGACCCGGGGCGGCGTCACCGACGACGGCCGCGCCGCCAACGTCGCGGTCACCGTGCAGCTCACCGACGAGGCGGACCGGAGGAACCTCGAACGCGCCGTGGACACCGCCCTGTGCCGCTGAACCTCGCCGAGGACGTTCCGTGGAGCAGAACGACCGACGGGCCCGACACGACGCCGGGCCCGTCGGTCTCGGGCGCGTGCACGGCCACCACACCGTCACCGCCCACGACGCCGGCCGGGCGGTCCCGGAGGGCCGCCCGGCCGCTCACCTCACGACGGGCCCCCGTGATGACCGACCGAGCGGACCGCCGATGCCGTGGCCGCTCGCACTGACCGCGGCTCTTCGCCGCCCTGGCCGTCGTGCCCACAACTCCGCACGCGCCCGCACGCGCCCGCGCGCGAGCCGCGACGGGTCCGAGAAGTCCGAGGAATCGGTGGTCGGCCCCGCCCGCCCCGTCGGGCGGAGGCGGAGGACACGGGATTCGAACTCGTGAGGGGTTGCCCCCGACGCGCTTTCCCATTCTCCTCAGCACCGTCCGCTGGGGGTTCGCCCCCGTCCTGACCTGCGGCGGAGCGCACAGCTGGCGGCGGCTGAACCTGATTGGACGGGGGTGAATGAGACCAGAACTGAGACCACGCCGCCTATCGCCCGGAGCCGGATCGATCCGCTCCGCTGCCGGCCAGCTGTCCGTGTCTTTGGGATGCCGGGGCGAGGCGTGGACGAGGTGGACGGTCCGGCCCGGCTCGTCGACGAGGTAGCGCACGCGCCCGCCGGTGGTCACCTCGTACTCCCACTGCGGTAGCTCGTCCCCTCCGAGGGCGCGGGTGGCGAGGCGGCCTCGGAGCCGGTGCTGCCGACCGGGGTCACCCGCGGACAGGGGATTGGTGCGGAGGGCCTCGAAGCAGCGCCGAGTGTTCCCCGGCGCCTCCGTGCAGAGGTCGCCCCATCCCTTGGCTGCTTCGTTGGTGGCGAGGCGCAGTCGCCACTCGTCGCCGACCGGTGGCGGTGGGACGTCGTCTCCGCGCTTGGGGCTCATGGGGCGGGCACCTCGCCGTGGTCATCGCCGGGGAGCGGTTCGGTGAGCCGGGCGCTCAGTTCGGGGTCCGCCAGGATCCTCGCGGTTGCCCGCCACTCGACGATCACACGGTGCAGGTTGGCGTGGACGTCCAACTCCACCACATCGCGGGTGGCGTTCACGAGGTCGACGACGAACTCGCGCACCTCCTCGGCCGACAGGTGCCGGGTCCAGGGGAAGACCTCGGGAAGGGCGAGGAGGACCGCGCGCACACCCTCGTCGCTGGTGATCAGGGCTGCGAACAGGCGCGCGGTGACATCCGCGGTCTCCTCGCGCTGACGGTCGTGACGTTCGGTGGTGAGGTACAGGTCCTCGCCATCACGACGGGTGACGTGGACGCGCTGCGCCTGCTCGACGGTGTCCGCGACGCGCTTCGAGTTCTTCGACAGGTCGGAGAACGACACGGTGAGAGTGGACATGCGGCCACGCTACTTCGGAATACGTTCCGAAGTCAATCCCCCTGGATCGATCATGCGTTCGGGTGAATGGCGTTTTTGGTGTGCAGGCTTCGTTGCTGTTGCCACAGAGGGCAGGGGTGTGGATCAGGATGCTCGGTGGATCTCAGAGTCATGGAGTACTGCCGTTGGACGGGACGCCTGCACGCTGTGGGCCGCTGCTGGCGTGGGTGAGGGCTTGGCGGGAGCTTCGCCTGCTGTTCGAGGATCGGCCTGCGGAAACGACGGAGGCCCGGGCCGTTGAGTGGACCGGGGCTTCGAGCGAGGCGGAGGAAGCGAGAGCCGAACTCGTGAGGAGCGCTCCTCATGCGCGTCCAACTCTTCTCGAGCCTCCGTCCTGGCCCCGTTCAACGCGGCGCGTGCGCCGTCGGAGTCTCGGCATTTCTCCTGCGGGACCAAGCCGTTGCCGCCACCATGGACGGATCTTCACAGGAGGCCCACATGACCATCGCGCTTTCCAAAGGGGCGAACGCGCTCCTGGCCGGTCCCCACTGCCGGGTGACCGTCGTCGCTTCCGGTCTGCCCGTCGATGTTTCCGCAGTCCTCCTCGGACTCGATGGCAAGGTCCGCAGCGACCACGACCTGGTGTTCTACAACCACCCGTTCCAAGACGGCGTCACCGCGGCTGGCACCACTGTCATGGCGGACCTCGACCGTGTCCCCTCCTCGGTGGAACGTGTCGCGGTGGTGGTCAGTGTCGACGCCGACTGCCCCCGGGGACGCTTCGACGCGGAGAACACACCGAGCGCCGGCGTCGAGTGCGGTTCCTCGCGTTTCGTATTCGCTCCGCCGCCGATGAACAGCGGAGAGACCGTCGCGGTTCTCGTCGAACTCTACCGACGCGAGGGTGCGTGGAAAGTTCGAGCGGTCGGGCAGGGGTGGTCCAGCGGGCTGGCCGGTCTGGCAGCTGATTTCGGCATCATGGTGGACGAGCCCGGACCTACGGCCGCCCCTTCGACGGAGCCCGTGCCGCTGTCAGCGGCGGAGGGGAGTGCGTCCCCGCCACGCCTCCCAGCCGACTCGACGCCTCCCATCGGTCCGTCGCAGGCGTCCGGACACGTCCTGTCTACCTCAAGGCCGGACGCGTCCGCCCTTCTCCGTCCCTCCAAGCCCCTCGGCAAGGTCACTCTCGCCAAGGGGGGCCATGCCAAGATCGACATGCGCAAGGACGATCCGCACCTCGTCGTCACCGCCAGCCTGGAGTGGGACGGCGGCAGTAAGGCTCGGCGCCGAGCCGGCGCGGACCTGGACCTGTACGCCCTCTACGTTCCCCGCGACGCCGTCACTCCCAAGGGCCCGCGACCGACCAGGTCCGAGCGGGTCGTTTACTACCGGCAACTCGGCTCTTCGGCCGAACCCCCGTACATCGCTCTCGACGGCGACGCTCGCAACCCCGGGCGGGAGACCATCGCCATTCGTAGGCCCGACCTCCAGGGCTACGTCCTCATCTGCGCCTATAGCGCGGTCGAGAACGGCACCGGCTCCTTCAGGTCCTACGGGGCCCGTGCCGTTGTCACTGACGGGCGCGGATCCACCGTCACCGCCCCGCTGTACAACAACCGGAACCTGTCCTACTGGGTCGCCATCGCCCTCATCGACTTCACCGTCCCCGACGGTGTCGAGATTCGTCACGTGGAGAAGTACAGCGGGAATCACCAGGAGGCCCGCCCCATGCTGTACTCCAACGGCAACTTCCGGATGAGCTCCGGGCCGGTCGAGTTCAAGACCAAGTGAACTGTGAGCGGTCCCGTCGCCGTCGCACAGACGGAGGGGCATGACCCGGCGGTCCTGCCCCTCCACGGTCGGCGCCTCAAGGAGCAAGCCTGTGAACGCCGAAGGCCCGGACCGCAGTTGCGGTCCGGGCCTTCGATCAGGCGGAGGATACGAGATTCGAACTCGTGAGGGGTTGCCCCCAACACGCTTTCCAAGCGTGCGCCCTAGGCCTCTAGGCGAATCCTCCGTGGGAGAGCTTAGTACATGTCGAGGGGTGGTTGCGACCACGCTCTCGCAGGTGGGCGGTGGGGGTGGCCTGGGGATCGGAGATTGGGGTGGGTGGGGGGAGTGGGGCCCGGGATCCGCTACTCTTGGGGCAGCCCCTCGTGTGGCGCCATCTCGCTGAACCCCCCCAGGGCCGGAAGGCAGCAAGGGTAGGAGAGCTCTGGCGGGTGCACGAGGGGTCCTTGCGTTTCGTGGGGGGCCTCGGTGGGTGGGCGGCCGCGTTTGTCGGTTGGTCCCGATATCTTCGGGGGTGTGTCCCTAGCCCTGTACCGCCGCTACCGCCCCGAGACCTTCGCGGAGGTCATCGGGCAGGAGCACGTGACCTCCCCGCTCCAGCAGGCCCTGCGCAACAACCGGGTCAACCACGCGTACCTGTTCAGCGGGCCGCGCGGGTGCGGGAAGACGACGAGCGCCCGCATCCTCGCCCGCTGCCTGAACTGCGAGCGGGGGCCGACCCCGGATCCGTGCGGTGAGTGCCAGTCCTGCCAGGACTTGGCGACCGGCGGCCCCGGCTCGATCGACGTGATCGAGATCGACGCCGCCTCGCACGGTGGTGTGGACGACGCGCGCGAGCTGCGCGAGCGGGCCTTCTTCGCGCCGGTGCACAGCCGGTACAAGATCTTCATCCTGGACGAGGCGCACATGGTGACCTCGGCCGGCTTCAACGCGCTGCTGAAGGTGGTCGAGGAGCCGCCGGAGCACCTGAAGTTCATCTTCGCAACCACCGAGCCGGAGAAGGTGATCGGGACGATCAGGTCCCGCACGCACCACTACCCGTTCCGGCTGGTGCCGCCCGGCACGCTGCGCGACTACCTGGCGCAGGTCTGCGGCCGGGAGGGCATCCAGGTCGAGGACACGGTGTTCCCGCTGGTGGTGCGGTCCGGCGCCGGGTCGGTGCGTGACTCGATGTCGGTGATGGACCAGCTGCTGGCGGGTGCCGGCGAGGCCGGCGTGACGTACCAGATGGCGACGGCGCTGCTGGGGTACACCGACGCGGCCCTGCTGGACGAGGTGGTGGACGCCTTCGCCGCGCAGGACGGCGCGACGGTGTTCCAGGTGATCGACCGGGTGGTCGAGGGCGGGCACGACCCGCGCCGGTTCGTGACGGACCTGCTGGAGCGGCTGCGCGACCTGGTGATCCTGGCCACCGTGCCGGACGCGGGGGAGAAGGGCCTGATCGACGCCCCGGCCGACCGGATCGCGGTGATGCAGGCGCAGGCCGACCGCTTCGGCCCGGCCGAGCTGAGCCGCGCGGCGGACTTGGTGAACACCGGTCTGACCGAGATGCGCGGGAACGCCGCGCCCCGGCTGCAGTTGGAGCTGATCTGCGCCCGGGTGATGCTGCCCGGCGCGTACGGGGACGAGCTGTCGGTGCAGGCCCGGCTGGACAAGCTGGAGCGGCGGGCGACGGCGGGCGGTTTCGCCGCACCGGTCGCGTTCCAGCCCGTGGCACCGCCGCAGCAAGCGGCCCAGGCCCAGGTCCAGCCGCAGGTCCAGGCCCCGGCCCCGGCCGTACCGGAGACGCAGGCCGCACCGCCGGCCCCCGCGCCCGCCCCCGCGCCCGCGCCTGCTCAGCCCTCCGCGCAGTCGGCGCCCGCCGCCCCGACCGGTTCGACTCCGGGCGCCTGGCCGATCCCGCGCAGCTTCCCGCCCGGCGGCCAGCAGCCCCCGGCCGCGGCCGCTCCGGAAGCCCCGGCCCAGGCCCCGACGCCGCCCGTCCCTGCACCCGCCCCCGCGCCCGTCGTCCAGCCCCCCGTCGTCCAGCCCTCCGTCGGCGCGCAGCCCTCGGCGGCGGCGCAGCAGGGCGCGGGGCAGATCCGGCAGATGTGGCCGCAGATCCTGGAGGCGGTGAAGAACCGCCGCCGGTTCACCTGGATCCTGCTGAGCCAGAACGGCCAGGTGGCCGGGTTCGACGGCAGCACGCTGCAGGTGTCGTTCGTGAACGCGGGCGCCCGGGACAGCTTCGTCGGCAGCCACAGCGACGAGGTGCTGCGACAGGCGCTGGCGGACGCGCTGGGCGTGGACTGGCGGGTGGAGTGCATCGTCGACCCGTCGGGCGCGACGCACCCGCCGTCGGCGCAGTCCGCGCCGCCGTCCGCCCCCGCGGCCGGCGGCTGGGGAGCCCCGCAGGCCCCCCGCCCCGCCGCGCCGCCCGTGCAGCCGCAGCCGGCCCCGGTGCCCGCCCCGGCCCCCGTGCAGCAGGCGCCCGCCCCGGTGCCCGCGCCCGCTCCGGTGCGGCCGCAGCAACAGCCGCAACAGCCGCAGCAGCCTCCGCAGGCCCCGCCCGCGGTGGCGCCGGAGGACGACGTCCCGGAGGAGGACGACCCGGACTTGAACGAGGACGTCTTCTCCGCCCAGGAGCTGATCGTCCGCGAGCTGGGTGCGACGGTGCTGGAGGAGATCCACCACCGTCCGGGCTGAGCCGCCGGGCCGGCCCGGACGGGTTCCCCCGCTGATGGCTGACCGCTCCCGGCTGACGGGTGCGGCTCCCGCAGCTGACACGGGGCTGACGGGCGGCCGCGTAGGCTCGGGGGCGGGGTGCCGGTGCGGGCGGTTTCGGCCGGGCGGGCCGGTGCCCGGAGTGTCGTGGAGTGTCGAAGGAGCGAGGAGAGACCCGTGTTCCCTGGTGGCCAGCCGAACATGCAGCAGCTGTTGAAGCAGGCGCAGAAGATGCAGGAGGAGCTTGGCCGGGCCCAGAAGGAGCTGGCCGAGACGAAGGTGTCCGGTTCCGCGGGCGGCGGCCTGGTGGAGGCGACGGTGACGGGCTCGGGCGAGCTGGTCGCGCTGACCATCGCCCCGGCGGCGGTCGACCCGGAGGACACCGAGACCCTGGCGGACCTGGTGCTGGCCGCGGTGCGGGACGCCAACGCGGCGGCCCAGAAGCTGCAGGCCGAGCGGATGGGCCCGCTGACCCAGGGCCTGGGCGGTGGCGCCGGCATCCCCGGCCTCCCGTTCTGACCCACCCCCGGCCCGCCTCGGCCCGCCCGGCCCGCACCGGCCCACCGGCCCGCGCCGAGCGGTACGACGGTGTGCACGCCCCGTGCGGAGCGCGGAACCCCGGGTAACGGGTTGTGTGTTTTATGGGCCGGTAGGGCGTCGGGCGGTGTGTCCGACGCCCGATTCGTTGGATGATGGCACCGGAGCGGACTCCGGTACGGCACCGGAGCGGACTCCGGCCGAAGGAAGGCGTGGCAGGTGTACGAAGGCGTGGTGCAGGACTTGATCGACGAACTGGGCAGGCTGCCCGGAGTCGGTCCGAAGAGCGCCCAGCGGATCGCCTTCCACATCCTGCAGTCCGATCCGGTGGACGTGCGCCGGCTGGCGCACGCACTGCAGCAGGTGAAGGAGAAGGTCCGGTTCTGCGCGGTCTGCGGCAACGTCGCGGAGTCCGAGCAGTGCCGGGTCTGCCTGGACCCCCGCCGCGACCTCGCGGTCATCTGCGTGGTGGAGGAGCCCAAGGACGTGGTGGCGATCGAGCGGACGCGCGAGTTCCGCGGCCGCTACCACGTGCTGGGCGGGGCGATCAGCCCGATCGAGGGGGTCGGTCCGGACGACCTGCGGATCCGCGAGCTGATGACCCGGCTCGCGGACGGCACGGTCACCGAGCTGATCCTGGCCACCGACCCCAACCTGGAGGGGGAGGCGACCGCGACCTACCTGGCCCGGCTCTGCAAGCCGATGGGCCTCAAGGTCACCCGGCTGGCGAGCGGGCTGCCCGTCGGCGGGGACTTGGAGTACGCCGACGAGGTCACCCTCGGCCGGGCGTTCGAAGGGAGACGACTGCTCGATGTCTGACCGAACCGACACCACTGAACTGCCGGGCCCGCTGGGCCACACCGGCGCCCCGGACGACTTCGCGGTGCAGATCGCCGACTCGGTGGGGAGCTTCGTGCTGGCCGTCACCGAGGTGGCCAAGGGCGACGAGCCGGGCAGCGCGATCTCGCTGCTGCTGCTGGAGGTCTCGCAGCTGCTGCTGGCGGGCGGCCGGCTGGGCGCGATCGAGGACGTACTGCCGGAGGACCGCTTCGAGCCGGACACCGGGCCGGAGCCGGACGGGGTGGAGCTGCGCGAGCGGCTCGCCGAGCTGCTGGCGCCGATCGACGTCTACCACGAGGTGTTCGACCCGTACGGTCCGCCGGAGAAGCCGAGCGCTTTCCGGATCTCGGACGACCTGGCGGGGGTGGTCAGCGAGCTCAACCACGGGCTGACGCACTACCGCGAGGGCCGGATCTCGGAGGCGCTGTGGTGGTGGCAGTTCTCGTACCTGTCCAACTGGGGCTCGACCTGCACGGCGGTGCTGCGCGCGCTGCAGTCGCTGATCGCGCACGTGCGGCTGGACTCGCCGCTGGGCGCGGTGCCGGACGGGGCGGACACCGACGACGACGGGCTGACGGACGAGCAGTTGGAGCAGCAGGCGGGCGACCTGATGGCGGCCGAGCTCGGCCTGTAGGGGCCGGCCCGCGGACCGCTCCGCTCTCTGACCGCGACCGCAATTGCAACCACAGCCCGGCCCGTGGCCGGAAAGCGTCGTGGGGCGGCCGGAACCGCGCGGGTGTGACGCAACAGTCACCGGCCTCCCGGAGGCGAAGATTCCGGGAGCCCGGCGGTGCTCGGGCGGCGATTCTTCGGGGCGGACGGCCGGGGCCCGCAGACCTGCCGGTCGGCGGTGACCAGAGTCCGATATCCGCATCTCGCCATGTGGAACGGGTCGGGCGGAGAACCCCTGCTCGTTAGACTGGTCGCGACCTACCACCCCGAGTCGAGGAGCCCCCGTGGGCCTTGTCGTGCAGAAGTACGGCGGCTCATCCGTCGCGGATGCCGAAGGCATCAAGCGCGTCGCCCGCCGCATCGTGGACACCAAGAAGGCCGGCCACGAGGTCGTCGTCGTGGTCTCCGCGATGGGTGACACCACGGACGAACTCATCGAGCTGGCGGAACAGGTGACCCCTATTCCGTCCGGTCGCGAGTTCGACATGCTGCTGACCGCCGGAGAGCGCATCTCGATGGCGCTGCTGGCCATGGCGATCCGGACGCTGGGCTTCGACGCCCAGTCGTTCACCGGCAGCCAGGCCGGTGTGATCACCGACTCGACCCACAACAAGGCGCGCATCATCGATGTGACGCCGGGCCGGATCCGGGCGGCCCTGGACGAGGGCAACATCGCGATCGTGGCCGGTTTCCAGGGCGTGTCCCAGGTCTCCAAGGACATCACCACGCTGGGCCGCGGCGGTTCGGACACCACCGCGGTGGCGCTGGCGGCCGCGCTGGGCGCCGAGGTCTGCGAGATCTACACCGACGTGGACGGCGTGTTCACCGCCGACCCGCGGGTGGTCAAGAAGGCCCGCAAGATCGACTGGATCGCCTTCGAGGACATGCTGGAGCTGGCCTCCTCCGGCTCGAAGGTGCTGCTCGACCGCTGCGTGGAGTACGCGCGGCGCTACAACATCCCGATTCACGTACGATCGTCGTTCTCCGGTCTGCCGGGGACGATCGTCAGTGGCACCAACCCGAACAAGAAGCCCGAAGGGGGCGAGATGGAGCAGGCCATCATCTCCGGAGTCGCCCACGACACGTCGGAGGCCAAGGTCACCGTCGTCGGCGTGCCCGACAAGCCGGGCGAGGCGGCCCGGATCTTCCGCGCGATCGCGGATGCCGAGGTCAACATCGACATGGTCGTGCAGAACGTGTCGGCCGCGGCCACCGGCCTGACCGACATCTCCTTCACGCTGCCCACCAACGAGGGCCAGAAGGCGCTGGACGCGCTGAACCGGGTCAAGGAGGGCATCGGCTTCGAGTCGCTGCGCTTCGACGACGCGATCGGCAAGATCTCGCTGGTCGGTGCCGGCATGCGCTCCAACCCGGGTGTCACCGCGACCTTCTTCGAGGCGCTCTCCGAGGCGGGCGTGAACATCGAGCTGATCTCCACCTCGGAGATCCGGATCTCGGTGGTCACCCGCGCGGAGGACGTGCCGGAGGCGGTCCGCGCCGTGCACACCGCCTTCGGGCTGGACAGCGAGAGCGACGAGGCGGTCGTCTACGGCGGCACCGGCCGCTGAGCCGCCGGGTCGGGGCCGGTGAGCGGGCCCGCCCCGGATACCCACACCGCAACGGTTGTGTGCGGGAGGGGTGAAGCGGACCCGGCCCGTCCGCCGGGTCTGCCAGAATCCCCCTTCGGAGCCAGTGCGCTCGGGAGGGGGATTCCTCCTTCCCGCGCAACAACGCCCCCGGCCGGGGCAACCAGGACAGGGGATCGTGTGTCCAACCATCGTGACGGACGTGACGGGGGCGGCGGTGGCGGCCGCCCTGCCCGGGGCGGCCCGGCGGGCCGGTAGTCGGATGGGCTTTGCTGCGGCGGCAGCGGACGCGACCGGGGCCAGCGTGGACCAGCTCACCGACGCCTACCGGGCCCACTACCGTTCCCTGTTGCGGCTCGCCGCTCTCCTGCTGGACGACCTGTCCTCCTGCGAGGACGTCGTGCAGGAAGCGTTCGTCCGGGTGCACGCCGCCCGGCGCCGGGTCCGCGACCCCGAGAAGACGCTCGCCTACCTACGGCAGACCGTGGTCAACCTGTCCCGGTCCACGCTGCGGCGCCGCCTGCTGGGTCTCCGTCTGCTGCCCAAGCCCATGCCTGACATGGCCAGTGCAGAAGAGGGGGCTTACGATGCGCTGGAGCGCGACGAACTCAAGGCCGCGCTACGGGGGTTGCAACGCCGTCAGCGGGAGGTGCTGGTGCTGCGCTACTACGCCGACCTGACGGAGGCCCAGGTCGCCGAGGTGCTCGGCATTTCCGTCGGCTCGGTGAAGGCGTACGGGTCGCGCGGGATCGCCGCCCTGCGGGTGCGGATGGAGAGCGGCGATGACTGAGGGCCGGACCGACCGCCCCGGCGAGGGACCGTCGGGCGGCGCGGGGCACCTCGACGAGGGACCGCCCGGCCCGCTGACCGAGGAACTGCTGCGCGCCCGGCTGCACCGTGCCGTCGCCGCCGTCGAACCCGAGCCCGGCGCGCTGCCCCGGCTGCGCGCCGCCGTGCCGCGCCGACGCGCCGTCCGCCGACGGGCCCTGGGCGGGGCCGTGGTGCTGGCCGCCGCCATCGCCGCGCTGCCGGTGGTGAACGCCACCGGGCCGTTCGACCTGTCCGGCGACCCGACCGGCGGGCAGGCCGCGCCCAGCCAGGGCGCCAGCCAGGTGAAGACCCCCGGCGGCCGCACCGGGCACCCGCACACCTACGCCGGGACACCGTCCGCCGGGTCGGCGGCGCCCAGCCCGGAGGCGTCCGCGAGCCCGTCCGCGACCGGCACGCCGGGCGCCCCGCTCGTCGCCGCCCCGGTGTGCTCCCGCACCGACCTCGGCCGGGCCGCCGCCGAGCAGGCCACCGCCGACCCGGCCGACGGCGAGGTGTACGGCTGGTTCAGGCTGACCAACACCGCCGGCCGGGCCTGTCGGGTGACCGGCCCCGGCAGGCTCGCCCTGGGGGCCGGCGCGACCGGCGTCCAACTGCTCGCGCACACCGCCGGCGACCCGGCCGGCTCGCTGCCCGACCCGGCGGCGCTGCCCGCCGAGGTGCTGCTCGGCCCGGGCGGCTCCTACCTGGTGCGGTTCGCCTGGGTGCCGGCCCGCTGCCCGACCGCCTCCGAGTCGCCCACCGGCGCGGGCGGGTCGCAGCAGCCCAGCGCGGGGGACAGCGCCGCCGCGATGGGCCCCGCCGACGCCGCGCCGGGGCCGACGCCGGCTTCCGTCGAGGCCGATCCGACCCCGACCGCGGAGCCGAGTTCCGGGGCGGGCGCCGGAAGTCCGACGGCCGAGGTCTTCGCCCTCGGCTACGCGCCCGACCAGGGCGCCGCGGGAGCGCCGGTCGGCACCACGCTGCCGGTGGGCTGCGGTGGCGCCGTCTACTGGACCGGCCCGGAGCTCGACCAGACCCGGCCCGTCCAGGCCTCGCCGAGCGCCACGCCCTGACGCCCCGCCGGGTCCCCGGAGCCGGGCAGCCTGGGCCGGGTCGACGACGGGCCAGGTCGACGACGGGCCAGGCCGACGACGGGTCAGGTCAGCGGGTCAGGTCCGGCGGGTCAGGTCGGCGGGTCAGGCCTGACGGGTCGGCAGCACCACCAGCTGGCGCAGGTTCACGTGCCGGGGACGGCTGACCGCGTAGGCGACCAGGTCGGCGATGTCGGCGGCGGCCAGCGGGCCGATCGCGTCGAACATCGCGCCGAGCTGGCCGCCCGGGCCGAGCGCCGGGTTGTCGATGTGGGTGCCCAGCTCGGTGTCGGTCAGGCCGGGCTCGATGTTGGTGACCCGGACGTCGCGCGGGCCGTACTCGCTGCGCAGCGCGGCCGAGAGCTGGGTCAGCGCGGCCTTGGTGGCGCCGTACACCGCGTAGTTGGGGAAGACCACGTGCGCGCCGATCGAGGAGACGTCCACCAGGTCGGCGGTGGCGCCGGTCGCGGCGGCCTCGACCAGGTCGGGGCCGAAGGCGCGGATCATCCGCAGCGCGCCGGTCACGTTGGTGTCGATCATGCGGGACCACTCGTCGATCCGACCGTCGTCGATCGGGTTGGGCAGCATCACCCCGGCCGAGTTGACCAGCAGGTCGACCCGGCCGAAGGTCTCGTGGACGAGCTCACGGGCGGCGTCGACGGAGGTCTGGTCGGTGACGTCGGCGGGCACCGCGAGCGCGTTCGGGCCGAGTTCGGCGGCCAGTTCGGCGAGCCGGCCGGCCCGGCGGGCCAGCAGCGCGACCCGGGCGCCGTCGGCGACCAGCTGCCGGGCGACGGCCTCGCCCATGCCGCTGGCGGCACCGGTGACGACGGCGGTCCGGGTGTTCAGGGTGGGGTAGCCCATGGGAATCGCTCTCCTCGTTCGCCGCGGGTCCCGCGTTCCGCGGCCCGCTTCCTGCTGACGGGTACGAGTCTGTTCGCCGGCGGCGGCCCTACCCAGTGCCGGGGTTTTCCTGGGTCCGGGAGAACCACCTTCGCGGCGGGCGCCGTATCGTCGACGCCATGAGCGAACTGGGGGAGTTCCTGCGACAGCGCCGCGCCCGCATCCAGCCGTCCGACGTGGGCCTGCCCGAGCTGGGCCGCCGCCGCCGGGTGCCCGGCCTGCGGCGGGAGGAGGTCGCGCGGCTGGCCGGGGTGAGCGTCGACTACTACGTGCGGCTCGAACAGGGCCGGGGCGACGGCGTCTCCGCGGAGGTGCTGGACGCGGTGGCCCGGGTGCTGCGGCTGGACGCCACCGAGCGCGGCCACCTGCACGACCTGGCCCGCCCGCCGCGCGACACCTACCGGCGCACGCCGCGGCGGATCAGGCCCGGGCTGCGGCTGGTGCTGGACTCGGTGGCCACGCCGGTGTTCGTGCTCGGCCGGTGCATGGACGTGCTGGCCTGGAACGCCCCGGCCGACGCGGTGATCGGCTTCTCCGGACTGCCGCCCGCCGAGCGGAACATGGCCCGGCACGCCTTCCTCACCGAGAGCGGCGGCCGGCTGTACCCGGAGTTCGAGCGGGTCGCCGCCGAGACGGTCGCCTACCTGCGGCTGGACGCGGCCCGGCACCCCGACGACCCCGAACTGGCCGCGCTGGTAGCCGACCTGACGGCCGGCAGCCCGCTGTTCGCCGAGCTGTGGGCCCGGCACGGCGTCCGGGAGAAGACGTCCGGGCGCAAGCTGCTGCTGCACCCGCGCGCCGGGGAGCTGGACTTCGGCTACGAGACGCTCGCCCCGCCCGGCGAGCCCGGGCTGCTGCTGGTGGTGTACACCGTCGAGCCGGGCTCGGTGACCGCCGAGCGGCTGGCCGCGCTCACCGCGTCCGTCCCGGCCTGAACGGAGCCGCGCCCCGGGGGCTGACGGCCCCGGAGCCGTCGGATCCCGGGCCGTCGGATCCCGGGCCGTCCCTCGGATCCCGGGCCGTCAGATCCCGAGCAGCCGGGCCCGGGCCCCGGCCCGGTCCAGCAGGGCGTGCACCTCGGCCTGCCGGCGGCCGGGGCGGTCGTTCCACACGTCGGGGGAGGGCACGGCGCGTCCGGTGGTGTGCAGCACCTCCATCACCTGGGCGCGGGCCCGGCGCACCGTGTACGCGGTGCCGTAGCCGTGCGCCAGCACGGCGGCCTGCGCGCCCAGCAGGCAGACCCGGCCGCGGGCGTCCCACAGCGCGCCCTGCGTCCAGCCGGCCTCGGCGAGGTAGCGGGAGGTCAGCCGCAGGTGTCCGGCGACGGTGACCTCCACCGGGCGGGCCGGGCGGCGGGCCAGCAGGTCCAGCAGCGAGCGGCGGGGCAGCGGGTGGCCGTGGTTCCAGGGCTGCCGGAAGCCGCCGTGCGGGTTCGCCGGCGGGGGCGGCGGGGGCACGGGCGCGGGCAGCCCGGCCAGGTACTGCTCGATCTCCTCGACCAGGCCCAGAGCCTGGGCGAGTTCGTGTGCGTCGAGCCGGTCGAACGGGGGCGCGGGGACGGTCACGGCAGGACTCCTCCGGTCATTATGTCCGTATTTGTTACGTTACCGTCGATGTCCCGTCAGCGGCCGCACCGCACCGGCTCCGTGTCCGCACCCGCCCCGCGCCCCCTCCCCGCCCCCGTCCCGCCCGTTCCGATCACCCCCCGCCATCGGGTTGGATGAGCGCATGAACGAGCAGACGAACGCCGTCCCGGCGTGGGAGCAGCGGTTCCGGGCGGCACGGGTGTCCCTGCCGGACTGGGCGGACGAGGCACCCGACCGGGCGTTGTACGTGTCCAACGCGACCGGCACCTACGAGGTCTACGCGTGGGACCGCTCCACCGACCGGCACCGCCGGGTCACCGACCGCCCCAACGGCACCACCGACGCCGAACTCTCCCCCGACGGGCAGTGGATCTGGTGGTTCGACGACACCGACGGCGACGAGTTCGGCGTCTGGCGCCGCCAGCCCTTCGCCGGCGGCCCGGACGAGGAGGCCGCCCCGGGCGTGCCCGCCGCCTACTCGGCGGGCCTGGCGCTCGGCCGCGACGGCACCGTGGTGGTCGGCACCTCCACCGACGACGAGGGCACCACCCTGTACCTGTGCCGCCCGGGCGCCGCCGGGCCCGAGGTGGTCTACCGGCACGCCGAGTACGGCGGCGTCGGCGACCTCTCGTACGACAGCGCCCTGCTGGCCGTCGACCACACCGAGCACGGCGACGCCATGCACTCGGCGATCCGGGTGCTGCGGCTGGCGGACGGCGCCACCGTCGCCGAGCTCGACGAGGTCACCGGCCGCGACGAGCCGCGCGGCGTCGCCTGCCTGGGCTTCGCGCCCGCCGACGGCGACACCCGGCTGCTGGTCGCCCACCAGCGCGGCGGCCGCTGGGAGCCGATGCTGTGGGACGTCGCGGCCGGCACCGAGACCGAACTCGTCCTGCGCGACGAGCGGGGCCGCCCGTTCCCCGGCGACCTGTCCGCGCAGTGGCGTCCGGACGCCCGCTCGCTGCTGATCGAGCACGAGTACGAGGCCCGCTCGGAGCTGTTCTCCTACGACCTGGAGAGCGGCGAGCTGACCAGGCTGGACACCCCGCGCGGCACCGTCGCCGGGGCCACCGCCCGCCCCGACGGCACGGTGGAGTTCCTCTGGTCCTCGGCCGCCGAGCCGTCCGCGGTGCGCTCCACCTCCGGCGCGGTGGTGCTGCGCGCCCCCGGCTCCGTCCCGCCCGGCTCGGTGCCGGTCGAGGACGTCTGGGTGGAGGGCCCCGGCGGCCGGGTGCACGCCCTGGTGCAGCGCCCGGCGGGCGAGGGCCCGCACCCCACGGTGTTCGAGGTGCACGGCGGCCCGACCCACCACGACAGCGACTCCTTCGCCGCCGGGCCCGCCGCCTGGCTCGACCACGGCTTCGCCGTCGTCCGGGTCAACTACCGCGGCTCCACCGGCTACGGGCGGGCCTGGACCGACGCGCTCACCGAACGCGTCGGCCTGATCGAACTGGAGGACATCGGCGCGGTCCGCGAGTGGGCGGTCTCCTCCGGCCTGGCCGACCCGGACCGGCTGGTGCTCTCCGGCGGCTCCTGGGGCGGCTACCTCACCCTGCTCGGCCTCGGCACCCAGCCCGACCACTGGACGCTCGGCCTGGCCGCCGTCCCGGTCGGCGACTACCTGGCCGCGTACGAGGACGAGATGGAGGCGCTGAAGTCCCTGGACCGCACGCTGTTCGGCGGCACGCCCGAGGAGGTCCCCGAGCGCTGGCGGGCCTCCTCCCCGCTGACGTACGTCGAGCGGGTCAAGGCGCCGGTGTACATCAGCGCCGGCGTCAACGACCCGCGCTGCCCGATCCGGCAGGTCGACAACTACGTCCGGAGGCTGGAGGAGCTCGGCAAGGTCCACGAGGTCTACCGCTACGATGCCGGGCACGGATCGCTGGTCGTCGACGAGCGGATCAAGCAGCTCCGGCTGGAGATCGACTTCGTCCGGCGCCACCTGGCACCCGGCACCGTCCGGTGAGCCGCGGAGGACCGGCCGACGAGGGGGAGAACTGATGGGTGGACGCAGCGCACTGGCCGCCGTCGCGGTCGGCGCCGTACTGCTGACGGCGGCCGGCTGTTCGTCGAACGGCGACAGCCACGGCTGCGTCCAGGCGGCGGGCGCCCCCGCGGCCGACACCGGGGTCGTGCTGGCCGCCGGCGGGGACGGCAGCGTCGTGCTGGCCAAGAGCGGCGGGCGCGGCTCCAAGGGCGGCTCCAGCGGCAGCCGGACCTCCAAGGGCTCCAAGAGCTCGGGCGGTTCGGGCAGCCAGGGCTCCAGCACGACGCACTACACCGGGGGCGGCACCACCGTGGTGCACCACTACCACCACCGCACCTCGGGCTCCACCCGCAGCGACGACTACGTCGACGACTGCGGCAACCCCTCGCCCGCGCCGGGCTTCGTCGACGGCGGCTTCGGCGACGACTGCGCCACCGCCCCGAGCGCGCTGCCCGCGGCCACCCCGGCCACCGGCACGCCCGCACCCCGCCCGACCGGCACCGGGGCGAGCGCCGCCCCGCCGCGGCCCTCCGCCGGCGCCGGGGCGACCGGCGCGGCGCCGTGCGGCAGCCCGAGTCCGAGCGCTTCCGCCGGGCCGGGCGGCAAGGCGTCGCCGTCCGCGTCCGCCTCGAAGACGGGCTGACGGCGCCGGGAGTCAGTCCAGGACCGGGTCCAGTCCGAGGGCCCGGTCCTGGACGGCCTCGGCCTCGCGGCGGACCAGCCGGAACCACATGAAGACCACGAACCCGGCGAAGACGAACCACTCCAGGGTGTAGCCCAGGTTCTGGAACGCCCGCAGGCTCAGCCCGTCCCCGCCCTGCGGCTGCACCGTGGGCACCGACGCCAGGCCGGCCGGGGCGTCGTCCGCCGCGAGCCAGCCGTCGTACACCGGGTACGGCAGCACGTTGACCAGGGTGGCCGGGCTGATCGTGCCCAGCTGTCCGGCGGGCAGGCCGCCCGCCACCGCGCCGCCGCTGCCGCTGTTCTCCGGGGCCTGGAGCCGGCCCGTCACGCTGACCTGCCCGGCCGGCGCGCCCGGGGCCGCGCCGGGCTCGCCCGCCGCCCAGCCGCGCACCACGGCCACCGCCCGGCCGCCGTCGGTGACCAGCGGGGTCAGCACGTAGTAGCCCTGCCGCCCGTCCACCGTCCGGCCCGGCACCAGCAGTTGGTGCGCGCCGTCGTAGGCGCCGGTGACCCGCACCGTCCGGCCGACGGTGTCGGTGCCGACCTTCGCCGCGCCGTCCGGCAGCACCGCCGCCAGCGGCTGCGCCTCGGCCCGGGCGGACGCGGCCGCCGCCCGGCCGTTCTCCTGGTGGGTCGACACCCGGGACTCGAAGCGGTCCAGCTGCCAGGTGCCCAGCATCAGGCAGACCGCGACCGCCGCCACCGCGACGACCGTGCCGACGAGCCACCGCGGGCTGAGCAGGAACCGGTACACCCCACCAAGGTAACCATTCCTGACATCCCGGATGACCGCGGGTCGGCGGCCCCGCTTCCGCCGCGTCCCGTATCAGGGATAGCATCCCGGATATGGGACAGGACGAACCCCCGGACGAGGAGGGCCGCCGCCTGGCCGCCCGCCTCGCCGCGCTGCGCGCCGACCGCGGCTGGTCGCTGGACGAGCTCGCCCGCCGCAGCGGCATCAGCCGCTCCACGCTCTCCCGGCTGGAGCGCGCCGAGCTCAGCCCGACCGCCGCCCAGCTCGGCCGGCTCTGCACCGCGCACGGCCGCACCGCCTCCCGGCTGCTCGCCGAGGTCGAGGCCGAGCCGCCCGGCCTGCTGCGCGCCGACGACCAGCCGCGCTGGCACGACCCGGCCACCGGCTTCGCCCGCCGCTCGGTCTCGCCCCCGCACCCGGGGCTGCGCGCCGAACTGGTCGAGGGCACCCTCCCGCCCGGCGCGGAGGTCTCCTACGCCGCCCCGCCCGTCCCCGGCCTGGAACACCACCTGTGGGTGCTGGACGGCGCGCTGGAACTGGAGCTGGACGGCACCGCGCACCGCCTCGCCGCGGGCGACTGCCTCCGCTACCGGCTGCACGGCACCTCCGGGTTCCACTGCCCCGGGCCCGACCCCGTCCGCTACCTGATCGCGCTGGTGCTGCCGTGACCCCGACCGTGACCGTCCGCCCGCTCACCCCCGAGGCCCTCGACGCCCGCCGCGACGCCCTCGCCGACCTGCTGCTGGACGCGGTGGCCGGCGGCGCCTCGGTCGGCTTCCTGGCCGGCACCGGCCACCGCGAGGCCGCCGACTGGTGGGCGGGGCTGCGCCCGTCCGTCGCCGCCGGCAGCAGGCTGCTGTGGACCGCCGAGGACGGCACCGGCCGGGTGCTCGGCACCGTCTCGCTGGTCCGCGAGGAGAAGCCCAACGGCCGCCACCGCGCCGAGGTCGCCAAGCTGCTGGTGCACCGCGACGCCCGCGGCGCGGGCCTGGGCCGCCGCCTGCTGGCGCACGCCGAGCGGGCCGCCCGGGAGCGCGGCGTGACCCTGCTGCTGCTCGACACCCAGACCGACAGCCCCGCCGAGCACCTCTACCGCACCGCCGGCTGGACGGCGTTCGGCACCGTCCCCGGCCACGCCGCCGCACCGGACGGCGTGCTCGCCGACACCACCTACTACTACAAGCGCCTCGACCACTGACCCCGTGGCAGGAAAGGTGGGGTGCGCGTCCTTGCTGCCACCGGGCCGGTCCGCCAACCTGGGGACATGCCGACCCGCAGCGTGCTCATCGTCCTGTTCGACGGGGTGCAGAGCCTCGACGTCACCGGCCCGCTGGAGGTGTTCCACGGCGCCGGGCACTCCGTCACCACCGCCTCGCCCGGCGGTCGGCCGGTGCGCAGCAGCAGCGGGCTGACCCTGCTGCCCGACACCGACCTCGACCTGGCCGGGCCCGCGCACACCCTGCTCGTGCCGGGCGGCGCCGGGGCCCGCGGCGAGGCCCCGCCCGAACTGCTCGCCCGGATCCGCGCCCTCGCGGCCGACGCCCGCCGGGTGGTCTCGGTCTGCACCGGCACCTTCCTGCTCGCCGCGGCCGGCCTGCTGGCGGGCCGCCGGGTCACCACCCACTGGCGGCACTGCGCGGCGCTGGCCGACCGGTACCCCGAGCTGACCGTCGACCCGGAGCCGATCTACGTCCGGGACGGCCGGTTCCTCTCCTCGGCGGGCGTCACCGCGGGCATCGACCTGGCGCTGCACCTGGTCGAGGAGGACCTGGGCCGGGAGGTGGCGCTGGCGGTCGCCCGCAGCCTGGTGGTGTTCCTGCGCCGCCCCGGCGGCCAGGCCCAGTTCTCCGCCCAGCTGTCGGCGCAGCTCGCCGAGCGGGACTCGGTGCGCGAGGTGCAGCGCTGGATCGTCGAGCACCCGGAGGAGGACCTGTCGGTGGAGTCGCTGGCCCGCCGGGCCTCGCTGTCGCCGCGCCAGTTCGCCCGGGTCTTCGCCTCGGACGTCGGCATGACCCCCGGCCGGTACGTGGCCGGGGCCCGGCTGGAGGCGGCCCGCCGCCGGCTGGAGGAGAGCCGGGACGGCGTCGAGCAGGTCGCCCGCTCCTGCGGCTACGGCTCGGCCGAGGCGATGCGCCGGGCCTTCGCCCGCACCCTGGCCACCACCCCGGCCGACTACCGCCGCCGCACCCGCTGAGAGCCGCCGCGGGCCCGCCGGTTCAGGCCGGGGTCACCACTGCGACCAGGGCACCGTCCAGCCGCTGAGGCCGTTGGCCGGGTCGAGCGGCTCGGTCTTGACCGAGTTCCGGACGATCACCACGTCGCCGACCTTCGAGGCGTTGTAGACCTGGCCGCCGGGGGTGTCGTCGCTGCCCTCCGGGGTGTCGGGCAGGCCGATGCAGCCGTGGCTGATGTTGGCGCGGCCGGCCACGCCGCGGGCCTGCGGGTTGCCGTGCAGGTAGGTGCCGGAGGTGGTCAGCCGCATCGCGTGCGGTTCCAGCGCCTCGTAGCCCGGGCCCTTGAGGTTGGTCTGGCCCTCGGAGGTCATCTTCTCCATCCGGCTCTTGGCCGAGATGACCATGGTGCCGTTCCAGGACGGGTTGTCGTCGGTGCCCGCGACGATCGCGACGGTCTGGTCGGGCTTGCCGTCCTCCCTGACCACCATCCGGTGGGTGCGGGCGTCGACCTCGCTGATCCGGGAGCGGGCGATGGTGAAGTGCTCGTCGCGCCGGGTCGCGCCGTACACGCCGGGCGCCAGCTCCACGCTCTCGGTGCGCAGGTGGACCCGCACGGTGGTGCCGGGCTTCCAGTACGCGGCGGGGCGCAGGTCGAGCCGGGTGTCGCCGTCGAACCAGTGGCCCCTGACCTCGGTGCCGTCCGAGGCCTCGACCACGACGGCCCTCTCGACGGCCTCCTTGTTCGTGACCTTCACGCCGCCGAAGTTCACCGAGACGATCATGCCGACGCCGAAGTCCTCGCCGGTCACCACGTTGTCCTCGACCTTGACCGTCCGCTTGGGGACGAGCGTGGTGAAGGTGCTGGTGGCGGTGGCGGCCACGCCGTCCGCGTCGGCGGCCCGGGCCTCCACCCGGTAGGTCGAGCCGACCGCGAGGCCGCCCGGGGCCGGGGCCCAGGTGAGGCCGTCGGCGGCGACGGCGCCCTCGACCGGCTCGCCGTCCTGGCCGGTGACGGTGACCCCGGTCAGCCTGCCGGTCGCCACCGAGACCTTGACCGCGCCCGGGGCCACGTCCTTCGCGCCGTCCCCCGGCTCGATCGACAGCACGGCCGCGGACGCCTTCGCCGGCGCCGGGGAGCTCGCGGCGCCCCCGCCCGGCGCGCCGGAACCGCCGCCGGCGCTGTCACCGCCGCCGCCACCGCACGCGGTCAGCAGCAGCGCCCCGCCCAGCACCGCGCCCACCATCGAAATCCGTCGCACCACGGCCCCCTCCGTCCGGTCTTTCCGGAAGAGGTACACGCACGGAGGGGCGGCCGGGTTTCGGCCGGACCCCCGGAGAAGTGTCACGGTTCCGCACGGCCGCGCGACGGCCGTCGGACGGGCCGGCCCCGACCGGTCGCCGGGTTCCGCCAGACCGGCCGGCGCGCGCGCCGGCCAGGCGGGCCCGGACCCTAGCCCTCCCCGTCCGGGCGCTGGAACTCCGGCTGGTCCAGCAGCCGCAGCCAGCTGCCGTCCGGCTGCTGCCGCACCACCTGGGCGCGGGCCCCGGCGCCGTCCTTCGGCGGGGTGGCGGTCAGCGCGATGCCGTCGGCGGCCAGCGTCGGCAGCGGCGGCTCGGGGGTGAACTGCGGGCGGTGGGCGAGGACCTTCTCCCACAGCTCCCGGATCGCCTCCCGACCGACCGTCACCTGCCCGGGCGGGTACGCCATCACCGCGTTCTCCTCGTACAGCGCCGCGACCCCGGCGGCGTCGCCCGCGTTGGATCGCTCCACGAACAGCCGGGTCAGGTCCTCGGGCCGCATCGCCTTCTCGTACTCGCCCATCGCCCGTTCCTCCTCGTCGTCGTTTGCTTCCCCTCCACCCTCCTCCCGCCGCTGTCAGAAGTCCATCAGCTGGTTTTGTTGTGAACTAGAATCCACACTCATGGAACTGAGGCAGCTGGAGTACTTCGTCGCGGTCGCCGAGGAGCGCAACTTCACCCGCGCCGCCGAACGGGTGCACATCAGCCAGTCGGGGGTGAGCGCCCAGATCAGGCAGCTCGAACGGGAGCTGGGCGCCGAGCTGTTCGACCGCTCGGCCCGCGCGGTGACGCTCACCGTCGCGGGCAAGGCCGCGCTGGAGCACGCCCGGCAGGCGCTGGACGCCGCCCGCGCGGTCGGGCAGGCGGTCGGCGAGGTGACCGGCCTGGTGCGCGGGAGCCTGCGCCTGGGCATGGTCGCCGGCTGCACCCTGACCCCGCTCTTCGACGGCCTGGCCGCCTTCCACCGGGCCCACCCCGGCGTCGAACTCGCCCTGCTGGAGGACGACTCCGAGCAGCTCACCGAGGCCGTCCGCACCGGCGCCCTCGACCTCGCCCTGATCGGCCGCCCCGCCCCCGCCCCGGACGGCCTGGACACCCACGTGGTGATCGGCGAACCCCTGGTCGCCGCCGTCCCGCCCGGCCACCCGCTGCTGGACGCCCCCGCCCCCGACCTCGCCGCCCTGCTCGCCCACCCGCTGGTCTGCATGCCCCGGGGCACCGGCCTGCGCGCCGTCCTGGACCGCGACTGCGCCGCCCGCGGCCTCACCCCGCGCATCGCCCTGGAGGCCGGCGCCGCCGCCGCGATCGCCGATCTGGCCCTCCGCGGCCTCGGCGTGGCCGTGCTCAGCCGCTCGATGGCCGAGTCGTTCCCGGCGCTCGTCCCCGTCCCCGTCACCGACCTGACCACCCCGGCCCTGCTGGCCCTGGTCAACCGCCCGTCCCCGCCCCCGGCCCTGCGCGCCCTGCTCTCCGCCCTGCGCCGGTCCTTCCACCTCCAGGCGTGACGGGGGGCCGCCGGCCCGCCGACGGCCCCGTCCCTCCCTCAGTTCACGAACGCCAGCTCGTGCGGCGTCCCGTTGAACCGCTGCCCGCCGTCCTCGGTGACGGTCACGATGTCCTCGATCCGGACGCCGAACCGCCCCGGCAGGTAGACCCCCGGCTCGATCGAGAAGCACATCCCGGGCACCAGCTCCTGGGTCTCGCCCTCGACCATGTACGGCGGCTCGTGGGTGGTCAGCCCGATGCCGTGGCCGACCCGGTGGATGAAGTACTCGCCGTACCCGCCGTCGGTGATCACCTTCCGGGCGATCCGGTCGATCTCCTGGCAGGCCACCCCGGGCGCGACGGCGTCGAACGCGGCCTGCTGGGCGCGCCGCACCAGGTCGTGGACGGCGAGCACCTCCTCGGGCGGCTCGGTGCCGACGAACACGGTGCGGGTGGTGTCGGAGCCGTAGCCGTCCTTCAGCCCGCCGAAGTCCAGCACCACGGTGTCGCCGCGCCGGATCACCCGGTCCCCGGCCTCGTGGTGCGGGTTCGCCCCGTTCGGCCCGGAGCCGACCACGGTGAAGTCCACCTGGCTGTGCCCGTGCTTCGTGAGCAGCGCGGCCAGGTCGGCGGCCACCTGGTTCTCGGTCCGCCCGGCGAAGTCGACGCCCAGGATCTCCCCGTACGCCAGGTCCGCCGCCGCCCCGGCCGCGGCCAGCAGCTCCAGCTCGTCGTGGTCCTTCACCGCCCGCAGCATCGGCAGCACCGCCGTCAGCGCCGCGTACGAGGTGCCCGGCAGCGTCCGCTGCAGCCCGAGCAGGTGCATCGCCCAGGCGCTGTCGGAGATCCCGTACCGGCCGCCACCGTCCAGGTTCGGCGCGAGCGCCGCGTACGGGTCGCTGCCGTCCGTCCAGTCGGCCATCCGGACGGCCTCCGCGCCCGGCGCCTGCTCGGCGTCCGGCCGCTCCAACTTCGGCACCAGCAGCACCGGTTCGGCGCCGGCCGCGATCACCAGGGCGGTCAGCCGCTCGGTCGTCGCGGTCGGCCGGTAGCCGGTCAGGTAGGTCAGGTCGGGCCCCGGGGTGACGACCAGTCCGGCCAGGCCGGCGTCCGCGGCGGCGGTCGCGGCGCGGGCCATCCGGGCCTGGAAGTCGGCGGTGGTGAACGGCGCGGGCATGGGCTCCCTCTCGGTTCAGCGGTGGGCGGCGGCCGCGTAGTGGCGCAGGAACAGCGCCTCCACCCGGGCCATGTGCTCGATCTCGGACGGGTCCACGCTCTCGTTCGGCGCGTGGATCAGGCAACGCGGCTCCTCCACGCCCATCAGGACGATCTCCGACTCCGGGTACTGCGCCGCCAGCACGTTGCACAGCGGGATCGACCCGCCCTGCCCGAGGAAGGACAGCGGCTTCCCGTAGACCTCCCGCGCGGCCGCGTCCAGCGCAGCGTACGCCCGGCCGTCGGTGGCGGCCTTGAAAGGCGAGCCCTTCGACTCCGGCGCCACCGACACCCGGGCGCCCCACGGCGCGGCCGCCACCAGGTGCGCGGTCAGCGCGTCCTGCGCGGCGCCCGGGTCCATGCCGGGCGGCACCCGCAGGCTGACCCGGGCCCGGGCGCTGCCGGGGACCGCCGCCGCCGAGCCGACCACCGGCGCGCAGTCGATGCCCAGCACCGTCACCGCCGGGCGCGCCCACAGCCGGTCCGCGACCGTCCCGGAGCCGGTCAGGCCGACGCCCTCCAGCACCCCCGCGTCCGCGCGGAACTGCTGCTCGTCGTACCCGACGCCCTCCCACGTCCCGCCGTTGTCCAGCCCGTCGATCCGGGTGCCGCCCTCGGCGTCGCGCAGCGAGTCCAGGATCCGGATCAGCGCGGCCAGCGCGTCCGGGGCCGGGCCGCCGAACATGCCGGAGTGCACGTCCGACTCCAGCGTCTCCACCGTCACCACGACGTTCGCCAGGCCGCGCAGCGAGGTGGTCGCGGTCGGCACCCCGACCGCCGCGTTGCCGGTGTCGCAGACCAGCAGCACGTCCGCGTGCAGGTCCTCGGGGTGCTGCGGGACGTACGCCTCCAGGCCGCCGGTGCCCTGCTCCTCCGAGCCCTCGGCGACCAGCTTGATCCCCACCGGCAGGTCGTCGCCGAGCGCCCGCAGCGCGGTGAGGTGCATGACGATGTTGCCCTTGCAGTCCGCCGCGCCGCGCCCGTACCAGCGCCCGTCCCGCTCGGTCAGCTCGAACGGGGGCGTGATCCAGGCGGCGTCGTCCAGCGGCGGCTGCACGTCGTAGTGGCAGTACAGCAGCACGGTCGGTGCGCCGGGCGGCGGCGGGCGGTGCCCCAGGACGGCGTGGCTGCCGTCCGGGGTCTCCACCAGCCGGACGTCCCGCAGGCCGGCCTCGGCGAACGCGGCGGCCACCCACTCGGCGGCCTCCCGGCACCGCTCCGGCGGCTGCTGCCGGGGGTCGGCGACCGACGGGATGGCGACCAGTTCGGCCAGGTCGCGCCGGGCCAGGGGCATCAGCGCCGCGATGCGGGCGGCGAGTTCGGTGTCGGTGCTCATCGGCGTTGCCTCAACCCTCAGTCCCTGACCGTGTCGTCGGTCTTGATGTCCTTGATCTTCTCCTGGTAGCCCGCCGGCTGGTCCGGACAGTAGACGCCCAGGATCGATTCCTCCGCCTGCACCGCCCGGGAGGCCACGATGACCGGCCGCTGCCCGGGCCCGGCCGCCCCGTCGGACATCGGCACCCGGTGCAGCCCGGTCTTCAGCGCGCTCGCCGGGTCCTCGCACACCGCGCCGCCGTCCGTCCCCGGCGTCCGGGCGACCTGCTCCCGGTCCGGCGTCGGGCAGCCGTTCTCCTGCAGCTTCGAGACCAGCTCGTCGGCCCTCCGGAACGACTCGTCGGTGTCGTGCTGCTGGGTGAACGACAGCAGGCCCACTACCACCACCATCGCACCAGCACCACGATCGCGCCGACGTGGATCCACCTGTGCTGCGAGGCCATCCGGGTGGTGCTCATGCCGTTCCTCCCGCCACGGCCGCGGCGGCGGCGGGGCCGCGCCACCGGGGCTTGCCGGCCTTCAGGAAGGCGAACGGGATGATCACGCCCAGCAGCAGCAGACCGCCGCCGATGATCCCGACGTACGCCCGGACGCCGCCGCCGCCGAACTGCGAGGACGGCACGAACCCGATCACCATCGCCGCCGCCGCCGACGCCGGCAGGCCCACTGCGCACAGCACCCCCGGCGCCGGGGCGCGGAAGCCGCGCGGGTGGTCCGGCTGGAGCTTCCGCAGCCGCATCGCCGCCGGGATGTTCTGCTGCACGCCGTGGCTGTTCGGCTTCTGCGGCGACGGCGGCAGGTAGCCCTCCTGCCGGGAGATCATCAGCAGACCCTTGGACGGGCCGGCCGGCCAGGTCAGCATGCCGCCCAGCGAGGCCGCGACCAGGCCCACCGCGATCAGCGGCGTCGGCCGGCCGATGTGGAAGTACTGGAAGAACGCGTCGAACGCCTGCATCACGCCCGCCGTCAGCGACAGCTGGTCGGCCGGCACCACCCAGCTGATCGCCGGCGCCGGCAGGATGAAGATCAACAGCACCATCCCGACTGCCGGGAACATCGAGCGCGGGAACTCCCTGCCCGGGTCCTTCAGCGAGGAGACGTGCACCGCGTTCATCTCCATGCCCGAGTAGCTCAGGAAGTTGTTGACGATCAGCACCGGGCTCGCCACCGCACCCGTCCCGCGCGAGGACACCCAGACGCCCGTCCAGTGCAGCACCATGATCACGATCGCCGGCACCACGTACAGGAACACGCCCGCCGGCCCGTACACCGCCACCGTCGGCGCGGACCGCAGACTCGCCACCGAACCGGTGGTCATCAGCGCCAGCGTCACCCGGGTCGTCCTGGGCACCGCCACGGCCTTCACCCGCTCCGCCGCAACCGCCGCCGTCCCCCTGTCCGGACTCGGCACATCCGCCGCGCTCACCCACCGCCTCCTCGAAGCGACCCCGCCCACCGGGGCCCGCCCCCCACCC
>NZ_JNWZ01000068.1 GCF_000716545.1 Kitasatospora phosalacinea | reverse complement strand
TCACCCGGTGACCCGCCTCCAACAGGTGCGCCGCCACCACGCTCCCGACGTAACCGGCACCGCCCGTGACCAGGTACTTGCCCATGCCCTTCGACCTCCCGCAGTCATGCCGTCGATACTCGAACAGATTCCAACAAAAACAAACGCAAGTCAACGTTCTTTCCGTTGATTCGTGGTCGGTACCGGCGTGTCGGCAGGCTCGGGCGGAATGCCCGTTTGGCCCGGACCCGGCCGGTGAGACGACTGCCGACCGAGTCCGGCCACGAGAGGAGTCAGACCATGACTGGCACGACCACCGGCACCGGGACGGCGCAGCAGGAGGACGTCGTCGACGTCCTGCTGGCGCAGCACCGGCGGATCCGGGAACTGTTCGCCGACGTCCGCGCCGCGCAGGGCGAGCACAAGCAGCAGGCGTTCGACGAACTGCGGGCGCTGCTGGCGGTCCACGAGACCGGCGAGGAGATGGTGGTGCGGCCCGCGGCCAAGCGCGCGGCCGGGGAGAGCGAGGTGTCGGCCCGCAACGAGGAGGAGGCCGAGGCCAACCGCGCCCTGCTGGAGCTGGAGAAGATGGACGTGGCGAGCCCCGAGTTCGACGCCGAACTGGCCGCCTTCCAGCTGGCGGTCGAGGCCCACGCGCGGCACGAGGAGACGGAGGAGTTCCCCGCCCTGCGGGCCTCCTGCGACCCGGAACAGCGCCGGACGATGGGCCGCCGCCTCCTGGCGGCCGAGCGGATCGCACCGACCCACCCGCACCCGGGCACCGCCGGCAAACCGGCCCTGCAGTGGACGGTGGGCCCGTTCGCCTCCCTGCTGGACCGGGCCAAGGACGCCTTCGCCCACCACCGCGACTGAGACCGGACCGCCCGGCGGTCCGACGCCCGGCGCCCCGCGCAGCAGACGGCCCCCGGCCCCTCCGCACCCGCGGACGGGCCGGGGGCCGTCGCGCGCTCCCGCCCGGCCGTCCCTCGGCCGATCACCCCGGGCCGGGTGGAAAACCACGGTTGGACACACCTCCCGGGGGTAGCCGCCCCACATGGTGACCGTGGGTGTGGAAGAGGAGTACCTGCTGTTGGACGCCGACACCGGAGTGCCGGTGGCCAGGGCCGAACAGGTCCGGCGGGCAGCCGACCTGCAACCGGAGATCGACCGGTCCGAGGTGCAACGCGAGCTGCTACAGGCCCAGTTGGAGATCGCCACCCCGGTCTGCGAGACGCTCGACGAGGTCGGCGCCCACCTGGAGCGGCTGCGCGGCGCCCTCGCGGCCGCCGCCGCCGAGCACGGCTGCCGACTGGCCGCCTGCGGCGCCGCGCCCTTCGCCGACCGCCTGTCGGTGCCGGTCAGTGACACCCCCCGCTACCGCACCCTGCGCGCGACCGCCCCGCGGCTGACCGACGAACAGCTGATCACCGGCATGCACGTGCACGTCGGCGTGCCGGACCGCGACGCCGGCGTCGCCGTCCTCAACGGCCTGCGCCGCTGGCTGCCGCTGATCGTCGGGCTGTCCGCCAACTCGCCGCTGTGGAACGGCGTCGACACCGGCTTCGCCGACTGGCGGACCGTGGTCTTCAGCCGCTGGCCGGTCACCGGGGTGCCCCCGCTGTTCGACGGCGCCGACGACTACGACAAGCGCATCCGCACCCTGGTCGACACCGGGCTGATCGGCGACACGGGCCAGCTCTACTGGCAGGCCAGGCTCTCCGAGCGGTACCCCACCGTGGAGACCAGGGCGATGGACGTCCAACTCCGGGTCGACGAGGCCGTGATGCTGGCCGGTCTGGTCCGGGCGGTCGTCACCACCCTCCGCACCGACCCCGACCGCGCCGCCGCGCCCCCGGCGCCCCACCCCGAGGAACTGGCCGCCGCCGTCTGGTACGCCGCCCGCCACGGCTGCACCGAACGCCTCTACGACCCGTTCACCGGCACGCTGGACTCCCCGCCGACGGTAGTGGACCGCGTCCTGGACGCCCTCGGCCCCGCGCTCCGCGACGCCGGGGACACCGCCACGGTCGAGTCCGGCCTCAGCCGCTTCCTCACCGAGGGCAACGGCGCCGTCCGTCAGCGCCGCGCGCTGCGCCGCGACGGCCGCACCGGGCTGGTCGACCTCATCACCGACGTCACCGCCGGGACGCGGTCCGGGGAGCCCGACGGCGAACCCGCCCCGTGAACCGGCACCCGGCCCGGCGCGCGGACCAGCGCACGGACCGGGCCGGGGCGGGCCGCACCGCCGGGGCGGCTACCGCGCCCCGGCGGTCCCGTGCCGTTCCCAGGCCGCCCGCCGCAGGTCCGCGTCCAGCAGGACGTCCACGGCGGTGCGGGCCAGCGCCTCGGTGACGGACAGCAGCACCGACCTGGCCCGGGGGGAGGCCGCGGCGGCGGCGAACTCGGGGGTGTGGTCGGACCCGCTCTCGTCCATGATCGCGACGAACGGGTGGATGGCGGGCACCCGCGCGCTGACGTTGCCGACGTCCGACGAGCCCAGCAGGACCCCCGGCCGGGGCGGGGTGAGGGTGATGCCCGCCCCGGCCAGGTGCGCGGCGAAGCGCTCGGACAGCACCGCGCTGTCCCGGAAGTGCTCGTAGCGCACGGTGGCCCGCTCCACCGTCACCGAAGCGCCCGTGGCCGTGGCCACGCCCTCCGCGCAGGTGCGCAACCGCGCCGCCAGGTCGTCCAGTTCGGCGGTGGTGGCGGCCCGCAGCCCGAACAGGCCCTCGGCGAGGTCGGGCACGATGTTCGTCGCCGTGCCCCCGGCCGTGACGATGCCCTGCACGTGGGAGGCGGCCGGGAGCCGCCGGCCCAGCGCGGACAGCACGTTGAACAGCTCGACCAGCGAGGCCAGCGCGTCGATGCCGTGCGTGGGATCGCCCGTCGGGTGGGCGGCGCGGCCGTGGTACGTCACCCGGTACTGCTCCTGCGCGGTCAGCACCGCGTGCGTCCAGTCGTGGACGCCGGGGTGGAACATCAGCGCGGCGTCGATCCCGTCGAACACCCCCGCCTCCACCTCCAGGGCCTTGCCGCCGCCGCCCTCCTCCGCCGGCGTCCCGACCGCCACCACCGTCCCGGCGTCCTCCGGCAGCACCGCGCGGGCCGCCAGCGCCGCCCCCAGCCCGGCCGCCGCGATCAGGTTGTGGCCGCAGGCGTGCCCGAGCCCGGGCAGCGCGTCGTACTCCAGCAGCAGGGCCACCGCCGGACGGCCCCGGCCGGCCGAGGCGGTGAACGCCGTCGGCAGTCCCGCCACGCCCCGGCGCACCTCGAAGCCGGCCCGCTCCAGCTCGCCCGTCAGCAGCGCGGCGGCCCGGTGCTCGGCGAAGGCGCACTCGGGATCGGCGTGCAGGGCGCGGGCCACCCCCCACAGCTCCCCCGACCGGAGGCGCACCTCCTCGCGGACACGTTCGTACAGGTCATCGTGGGTGTCAGGCACCTGGGCTCCCGAGGCTCGACGCGTACCGTCCCCACCCGTCTGCCACGCCCCGCCGCCTCCACACCTGGGCCGCCCCCCCCGCCCCGCGCCCGGTCGCGGACCGGCGGCTCACAGCCGCAGCACGACCAGGGCGGTGTCGTCGGTCAGCCCGGCGGGCGGGACGAGGTCGGCGAGCAGGGCGTCGGCCAGCGGCCCGGGGGCGGCACGGCGGTGGCGGACCAGCGAGCGGGCCAGCCGGTCGAGGCCGGCGTCGATGTCCTCGCGACGGCGCTCGACCAGGCCGTCGGTGTACAGCACGAGGACGGAACCCTCGGCGAAGGCCGTCCGCGACTGGGGGCGGCCGGCGTACTCGGGGCGGGCGCCCAGCGGCGGGTCGGTGGCCAGCTCCAGGAAGGACACGGCCCCGTCCGGCCCGCACAGCGCGGGCGGCGGGTGCCCGGCGCTGCTGTACGCGAGGGTGCGGTCGGCCCAGTCGATGAAGACCGACACGGCGGTGGTGTTCTCCGCGCCGTCCACCGAGCGGGCGTACCGGTCGAGCACCTCCAGGGCCCGGGCGGGGCCGGCGGCGACCCGGGAGGCGGCCGACAGGGCGCTGCGCAGCTGGCCCATCACCCCGGCCGCGCGCAGCCCGTGCCCGACCACGTCGCCGACGGCCACCGCGGTGCGCCCGTCGTCGGGCAGGTCGACCAGGTCGTACCAGTCGCCGCAGACGTTCAGCGCCCCGGCGGCGGGCCGGTAGCGCACGGCCGCCCGGTGGTGGCCCAGCGGGTGGGGCGCGGGCAGCATCGCCTCCTGCAGGTGCAGGGCCACCTCCCGTTCGCGGGCGTGGGCCCGGCGCAGGCGCTCGTTGACGCCCTGGAGCTCCCGGGCCCGGGTGTAGAGCTCGGCCTCCAGGACCCGGTTCCGGTCGCCGCCGGGGGCGCTGCGGGCCCTGATCAGCTCGGTGACCTCCTCGACCCGGTGCAGCAGGAGCACCACCTCCCCGTCCGGGCCGAGGACGGGGACGTTGACCGGGCTCCAGTAGCGCTCCCGCCACCGCCCGGGCCGCTCGGGGTCCTCCACGTCGTAGCGCTGAAGGGCCATGGTGTCGCGTTCGCCGGAGGCCGCGACGCGCCGCAGCGAGGCGGACAGGTTGCGCACGCCGGTGGCCCCCGGGTCGTGGGGGTTGTCCGGGAAGACGTCGAACAGGAAACGCCCGAGCAGCTGCGCGCGGTCGTGCCCGGACAGCAGCAGGTACGCCTCGTTCGCGTCCGCGAACACCAGCTCGGGGGAGAGCAGGGCGGCCGCACCGGGCAGGGCCTGGAAGACGGCCCGGTAGTCGATGACGGGTCCGCTCACGATCCACCTGCCGTATGCCGCGGGCTCCCGGTCGGGGAGTGCTTCCACGATAGGCACGAGCGCCCCGGGGCGGCCCGCGCTCCGCCCGGGCACGCGGGACCGGGCGCGCGGACGGGCGCATGGACGGGGGAGCGCCGGACACACGTGGAGCATGCGCACCAAGTGGACGACCCGGTCGGCGAGAGCGCGGCGCGCGGCCCCGTACGCGGGAGCCGCCCTGGCGGTGGCGGCCGCCGCCCTGGTGGGCGCCCGGGCGGCCGGCCCGGCGACGCCCTGGTACCGCTCGCTGGACAGACCCCGGTGGCAGCCCCCGTCGTGGGTGTTCCCGGCCGTGTGGACCCCGCTCTACGCCTCGATCGCGTGGAGCGCCGGACACGCGCTCGGCCGCGCCCGCGGCCGCGAGCGCACCGCCCTGGCCGCCGCGTACGGGACGAACCTGACGCTGAACGCCGGCTGGACCTGGCTCTTCTTCGGCCTGCGCAGCCCCGCCGCCGGAGTCGCGGGCAGCGTCCTCCTGAACGTCGACACCCTGTGGCTGATCAGGCGGACGGCGCGCCACGATCCCGCGGCCGCCACCGCGCTCGTCCCCTACGCCGCGTGGTGCCTCTTCGCCACGGCGCTCAGCGGGTCACTGGCCCGCCGCAACGGCTGAGCGAGCCCCCCGCCACCGGGCCGGCCCCGGCGTTTCCGGCTCCGGTGGCGGGAAAGACGCGCACGACCGGCCGCCCGGCACCGGGCGGCCCGACCCACCGAAGGAGAGGCCGATCCGATGGCACCCCACACACCCGGCACCCAGCCCCCGGGCCCCGGCGGCCCGGGGGGATCTAGCGGCCGCGAACAGCAGGCCCAGGAGCGCACCGTCCCCGGCACCGCCTCCGCCCGCGAGGGCTACCGGTCGGGCGGGGGAACGGCGGACGGCGACCCGCTCACCGGCGTGGAGACCGACCCCCGGGACGAATCCGACCAGGACGAGTCCGAGGAGCCCGGCGACCGGGAGGACGGCGGGCCGGACCGCCCCGGGCGGCGGGGCTGAACGGCCGTGCCCGCACCCCCCGGCTACGCGGTGGCCGCCTCCGGAGCCTGGTTCGACGAGGAGGACAACCGGCGGCTGCCCGCCGGTGAGGCGCACGCGTGGGAACCCGGGACCAACCAGACCCTGTGCGGCCTGTCGCTGCACCGCTCGCAGCTCCTGAGGTTCCCGCACGTCGCCTGGCCCGACGTCCGCCCGGAGAGCGGCGGCGCCGCCGACCGCATCCAGCGCGTCTGCCCCCGCTGCACCGCCGGGGCCACTCGCGGCCGGGACCGGGGCCGCCCGTGGACCCGCCGGGCCCCCCGCCCCTGAGCGGGCGCGCGCCTCCGCCCGCCGGGCATCCGCCCGGCGACCCGCAACGACCGGTGCACCAGGAACGACCGAAGGAGCCCGCCATGACCGACCCCGACCGCACGCCCGGCACCGAGCCGGAGACGCCCGGCACCGCCCCGGCCGACGAGGAGGGCCGCGACCCCACCGAGGGCCCGACCTCCGAGCAGAACCGCACGGCCGCCGGGGCCGCCAAGGCCGAGGGCGAGGACGACCCCCCCGACTGATCCCCGGCCGACCCCGAACCCGAACCCGTTCCCGACCGACCGACCGCCGACCGCCCGATCCGGGCACTACCCCAGAGGAGCAGCGGATGACCGAGTACGAACGCTCCCGCACCATGCCGGCCCTCCCGGAGCCGGTCTTCGACGAGGCGACCGCCCCGGGGCGGTTCGACGCGTGGATGCCCCGCGACCTGCACGTCCGGGTCGACGACCCGCCCGCGGCGACCGTGCACGAGGACCGCGACGGCACGGACGAACGCGCCCTGCTGAACACCCGGCGGGAGCAGTTGCGGATGGAGTGGGGCACCCGCGACGACGGGCGCTACGCCGGCTGGCTCCAGGTGGCCGGCCTGGACGCCGGGACGAGCCAGGTGACGGTCCACCTCTCCTTCTTCGACGAGGACTCCGCGCCCCCGCGCGAGACGGTCGAGCAGGAGCTGGACGAGAGCCTCGGCCGGCTGGAGGAACAGGTCCGCCTCCGGGTCGACGGCGCCGGCTGACCCCGGCCCGGGAGCCGGGGCGCCGGGGGCCCGTCCGACCGGGACGGCGTCCTCCGGACGGGTGGCCGGACTGGGCCGCACGGGTGGCCGGGCCGCGTCGGGGCCCGTCGGCGGCGGACCGGGGGCGGTGGCGGGGGGACAGTACGTCTCGGCCGACGCGTCGCACGCCATCCGCGCGCGCCGTCGGCCCGAGCACCCGAACCACCGGTGCCGCCCCGCCGGGGACGGCGCCCTTCCCGACACCGAGGAGTCGACATGTCCCGCACCCGAAAGTACTTCGCCGTCGTCGCGCTGGCCGCCACCGCCGTCCTGGGCACCGCCGGAGCGGCCTCCGCGTCGGCCGGCGCCGAGGGCGTGGCGGCCGGCTCGCCCGGCTTCCTCTCGGGCAACCTGATCCAGATCCCCGTGCACATCCCGGTCAACGTGTGCGGCAACAGCATCAGCGTGATCGGCGCGCTGAACCCGGCGTTCGGCAACCACTGCGCCAACATCGGCTGACGCCCCCGCCGACGGGTCCGCACCGCGACCCGCCGGCAGCGCGCAGGCCCCTCCCGGCGCCGGGAGGGGCCTGCGCGCGTCCCGGGCGGTTCAGCGCGTCCGGCCCGTCGCGCCCGGTCCGGCGTTCCCCGGGCCGCGGCGGACGAGCCGCCAGGCGCCGTGCTGGACCAGCAGGGTCAGGACGCCGGCCAGGACGATGCCGGACAGGTTGAGGGCGAGCTGCACGGCCGACCCCCAGCCCTGGGCGTACTCGCCGTAGGCGACGGCCACGGCGGCGTTGGCCGCGGCGGGGACGGTGGTGACCGAGATCGCCACGCCGACCAGGGCGGAGGACTTGGCGGAGGTGAGCGAGAGCAGGCCCGCGATGCCCGCCAGGAAGGCGACGACGAAGGACGTCGCGTCCGGCTGCCAGATGAACGAGGTGTTGGGCCGCGCGGCCGCGAACTCGGCGTCGCTGAACAGCCCCAGGGCGTCCATCAGCAGGGAGAAGCCCGCGGTGAACGCCATCGCCACCGTGAAGCCGACCGCCAGGGCGAGCAGGGACCGGACCGCCGGGCGGCCCCGGCGCCGCACGACGGCGACGCAGAGCCCGGCGAGCGGCCCGAACTCGGGGCCCACCGCCATCGCGCCGACGATCAGGACCGCGCTGTCGAGCACCGCGCCGCAGGCGGCGAGCATGGTGGCGACCGTCAGGAGCGCCAGGAAGACCCCGCTGAGCGTCGACTCCTCCTGGACGACCTCGGAGACCTCCTCCCACACCAGCGCGTCGGCCCCTTCGCCCGGCGCCTCCCGCTCCGCCTCGTCGGCCGCGCGGGAGAGGGTCAGCCCGACCTCGTCCAGGCTGATCGCCCCGCGCTCGTCCAGCCCCAACCCGCGCAGCTCGCCCAGCAGTTCGTCCGCGGCCTCGCGGGCCACGTCGCACAGCACCAGGTCTCCGGCGGGGCGCACCGCACCGCCGGGCAGCACCGCGAGGTGGGCGACGCCGACGCTGGAGTCGAGCCGTTCCAGGACCTGCTCGCGCAGGTCGGGGGGAACGATCAGGCGGAGCTGGAGCACGGGATCCTCCGGGCGGGCGGCGCGGTCAGCGCCCACCCTAGTGCTCTGCCCGGGAGCGCCCGCCGGGGCGGCACCACCACGGTGCGCCACCGGCGGGGCGGGCGACCCGCCCCGGTCGTCACAGGTCCGTGCCGGAGACCCAGACCACGGGGTGCGCCGGATCGGTCGTGCCGTCCACCGCGAGGGACCGGGGGCTGGACCCCCTGCCGCTGTCCGGGCCGTCCTGGCTGTACGCCATGCCGGGCCGGACCGGCGGGGTCAGGTCGCAGGGGCCCTCCGCCGGTCGGACGGGCGTTCCGGGGGGTGTAGCCGGTCCAGCCGCCCGTGAGGGGCCTCGTGGTCCCGCTCGGTGGTTCGAAACGGCTGGCCGTGAGGAGGGCGGCGAGGTCCCCCGGCGTGGTGGTGAAGCGCAGCTCCAGGCTGCTCTCCCCCTGCAAACCCCCCACGGTGGCAGTGAAGACGACGTTCGTGGCGGTGGGGGGCACGGCCAGACCGAAGTGTCCGGTCGCCTCGTAGAAGGAGAGGTTGTTGCCGTCGGTCTGCGGGCAGACCCGGGAGTCGGTCGCCGCGACGTGGTCGTCCGGCGGCCCGAACGCCGAGTCGAGCATCGACTTCGCACCCCAGCCGAGCAGGGCCAGCAGGACGGCGGCACTCACCGAGAGCGCCAGGCATCCAGGTCTCTGCATCGGTCCCCCCGTGAGTGCATCAGAGCGTGATCACAGTCGGCCCCCCGGCACCGGCCGATGTCCGGTGCACCGGTGCCGGGGGTGGCGGTTCAGGAGCGACGGCTCCGGCGGACGATCAGCCAGACCACCACGGCGACGCACACCACCACCAGGACCGACACCAGCAGGAAGCGGACCAGGCCGCCCTTGGACTTCTTCTTTTTCTTCTTCGCCGAGCTCTTCGCCAGCTGCACGGGCTCCTGCGCCCGCTGCCCGGCGGACACCTGCGCCCGCCCCCCGGCCGCCGGCACCGCCGCGGGCCCCTGCTGCCCGGCCGCGACCGCGGCCGTCCCCGGCGCCGCCACCGCCGCCGTCGTCGTGGCCGCCGCCGCCGTGCCGCCGGCCGACACGGCGCCGCCGCCCGCCAGCACCAGGGCCAGCAGCACCCCTGCCAGTCGTCTCCTCATCCGTCCCACCTCGTTCCCGCCCGGCCCCAGTGGCCCGCGCCCGGCCCACTGTGACAGCCCCCGGGCCCGCCGCGGCAGGGGGCGGGGCGGCCCGTTCCGAGACTGTGACGCTGTAACAGCGCCGTACCGAGGACCCTGCGGACGCGGCTACTTGCCGTCGGAGACGCCCAGGGCCTGGAGGTCGACGCCGCCGTAGGCGTCGGTGACGTAGACGTTGGTGAGGCGGGGGTTGCGGTAGTTGAGGGCGTGGGTGACGAGGTAGGGGAGGTAGTAGCCGTTGTCGGTGATCTTGTGGTTGATCTTCCGGTAGAGGTCGGCGGCCTTGCCGCGGTCGGTCTGGGCGGCGGCCTGGTCGAACCAGCCGTTGATCTCGGGGTCGTTGACGCCGGTGAGGTTGTAGTTGCCGGTGTCGCGGATCCGGCGGCCGTCGACCAGGTCCTGGAGGAAGACGCCGCCGGAGGGGTAGTCCGCGACCCAGCTGGACATGATCAGCCCGTAGCCCTTGGACTTGACCGCGGCGGGGGAGCCGATGGTGGTGGACAGCTCCGTGATCTCGTAGGTCGCGGGGGCGGCGTTGATGCCGACGGACTTGAGCGAGTTCCGCAGGACCAGGGCGGCGGCCTGCTCCGTGGGGTTGTTGGCGCGGACGGCGAGGGTGGTGTCGAAGCCGTTCGGCTTCCCGCAGGCGGCGAGTTCGGCCTTGGCCTTGGCCTGGTCGGGGTGGCCGTCCCGGAAGCCGTAGGGGTCGTAGTCGTCCGAGCCGCCGAGGGTGGGCGGCAGCAGGGTGCCGGCGGGGGCGCCCGTCTGGGGGCCGCCGCGGGCGGTCTGCATGGCGGTGGGGTCGGCGGCGTACAGGACGGCGTTGCGGCAGTGCTGGTTGTCCAGCGGGGGGACGGCCGGGACGAGCGCCAGGTAGCGCACGGCGCCGGTGGCGGGGTCGTCGGTCCGCGCCTTCAGGTCGGGATCGGCCAGGACCCGGGTCTGGGTGGCGGGTTGCAGGCCCGCCTGGGTGAGGTCGAGGTCGAAGTCGCCGGCGAGCAGCTTGGCGTCCACCTCCGCGCCGCCGCCGGCGACGGTCAGCCGGATCCGGTCCGGGAGCGCCTTGCGCAGCGGGTCGGTGGACCGGTCCCAGGCCGGGTTGCGTTCGAGTTCGTAGCCCTTGCCGGTCTGCACGGTGCGGAACTTGTACGGGCCCGAGGAGACCGGCTTCTCGGCGTACTTGTCACGGGTGTCGGCGGACTTCGGGACGGGCGCGGTGGCGCCCAGGGTCAGCAGGTACGGGAACTCGCCGTTCGGCTCGGCGAGGCCGAAGACCAGGGTCAGGTCGTCGGGCGTGCGCACCGACCTCAGACCCGGCCCGTCCGGGTCCGGGTCGCCGTACGGGCCCTTGTAGCCCTGGCCCTGGTCGAGCACGTCGGCCAGCAGCGTCGGGCCGCCGTACAGCACCTCCTGGGCGAAGGACCGCTCGATGCCGTACTTGACGTCCCGGGAGGTGATCGGCGTGCCGTCCTCGAACTTCAGCCCGGGCCGCAGGCGGACGGTGTACGTCCTGCCGTCGGCGGAGACCTCCGGCGCGGCGACGGCGAGGTCCGGCACCACGGCGGTGCCGGCCTGCCCGGGCTTGCCGGCGTAGGCGAACAGGGTGCGGACGTAGAAGCGCTGGAAGTTCCAGGTGGAGCCGTAGTAGCTGCGCGCCGGGTCCAGCGAGTCCAGGTCGCCGGGAGCGGCGAGGTTCAGGGTGCCGCCCTTCCGGTCGGACGGGTTCAGCACCCGGTCGATCGCCGCGTCGTACGCCACCGTCGTGGTGGTCGTGACGCCCCCGTCGTTCGACCGGGGGGAGGGCGAGGGCGAAGGGGAGGAACTGCCGCCCCCGCCGCCCCCGTTGCCGCCCGCGTTGGCGTGGCGGTCCAGCAGGCCCGGCAGCAGGATGCCCGCTGGCACCACCGCGGCGGCCACGCCGAGCGCCCCGAACAGCAGGGCCCGCCGCCGCCTGCCGGGCCCGCCGGGCGACGCGGGCGGCCGCGCCGGCAGGACCGGGGGCAGCGGCGTGGCGTAGGGGTTCGGGAACGGGGCGGGGGAGGCGTACGGGTTCGGGGACGGGCTGGAGACGGTGTACGGGTGCGGGGCCGGATCGGGGGAGGCGTACGGGTGCGGGGTGTCCACCGGACCCGGAGTCGGACCCGGAGTCGGATCCGGGTCCGACGCCCGGACGGGGTCCGCCGCCGGGGCCGGGACGGGCGGCGGGGCGGTCGGGAACGGCGGCGGGGTGGCCGGGACGGGCGGCGGCGGGGCGGTGTCGCGGACCGTCCCGTGGTGCGGCGGGACCTGCGGCGCCGGCGGCGCCGCCGAGTGGGCGGCCGCGGTCAGGACGCGGGCGGTCCGCTCGGCGGTCAGCCGCAGCGCGGGGTCCTTGACCAGCAGGCCCAGCAGCGCCGGGGCGAGCGGGCCGGCGAACCGGGACGGCCGCGGGGGCTGGGTGAGGATGGCGACGTACAGGGCGGTCAGGGTGGTGGCGGTGAACGGCGCCTCGCCCTCGACCGCGGTGTGCAGGGTCGCGCCCAGCGACCACAGGTCGGAGGCCGGGGTGGCGGGCTTGCCGTCGAGCTGCTCGGGCGCCATGTAGGCCGGGGTGCCCAGCAGGGTGCCGGTGTTGGTGAGGGACACGGTGGCGTCGGCGATGCTGGCGATGCCGAAGTCGGTGAGCACCACGCGGTCGCCGCTGAGCAGGATGTTGTCCGGCTTCAAGTCCCGGTGGACGACGCCCGCGGCGTGCGCGGCGGTCAGCGCCTCCAGCACGGCCAGGCCGATCGCGGCGACCCGGGGCGCGGGCAGCCGACCGTGGTCGCGGACGGTGACGGCCAGCGAGGAGCCCACCACGAACTCCATCACGATCACCGGGGCGCCGTCGTGCTCCACCACGTCGAACACCGTGATGATCCCCGGGTGGTTGATCCCGGCCGCGACCCGGGCTTCCCGCATCACCCGCTGGAGCAGCAACTCCCGCTGCTCCTCCTCCAGCCCGGCCGGGAACAGGATCTCCTTGACGGCCACCTCGCGGTGCAGGGTCTCGTCCCGCCCCCGCCAGACGCGGCCCATCCCGCCCCGCCCGACCGGTTCGATCAGCCGGTACCGCCCACCGATCAGCATGCCGTCCGCGTCTGTCACGGCGGACAGGATATCCGCCCCCGGCGGCGGCCAGGACGGCCATGATCTGTTCGTGACCGGGCAGTTGACGCCGGGACACCGGACGGGCGGGAAGGGCGGCGGGCCGGAGCGCCCGGCGACGGCGGTCCGCGACCGGTCGCGGACCCGCAGGCGCAGGTGGCGGGGCGTTTCGGTCCCGGCGGCGTGGGCAGCCGCCGCACAGGAACCGCACGCCGACCGATGCCGAGGAGGAGCCCGATGAACGACCAGCAGGGCCCGGCCGACCAGGGCCCGGAGAAGACCGTCTCGACACCCCGCCTGCACGACAACCCGCCCGTCCGCGGACACGACGGCGAACCGGCGGACGAGGACGCCCGCCACGGATGGCACGACGCGGACGGCACGCCCTACCAGGGCGACCGGGAGCAGGCCGACGCCGCGTCGACCGCCGCCGAGCGGGGCGACGAGGGCGCCGCGGCCCCCGCGCCCGGCCGGGCGCGGACGGAGCGGGAGGAGGACCGATGACCCGCGACCGGCTCTCCCCCGACCCCACCGAGCAGTACCCGAAGCCCGACTTCGCCGAGCAGGAGCAGCCGCACCCCGGGAGCAGCGCGGAGATGGACCCGCAACCGGACTACGGCGAGGACACCTACCGGGGCAGCGGCCGCCTGGCGGACCGGGTCGCGCTCGTCACCGGTGCGGACTCCGGCATCGGCCGGGCCGTGGCGCTCGCGTTCGCCCGGGAGGGGGCCGACGTGGCGTTCTGCCACCTCCCCGAGGAGGAGGACGACGCGAAGGAGACCGTCCGGCTGGTCCGGGACGCCGGCCGGCGCGCGCTGGCCGTGCCGGGCGACGTGCGGGACGAACGGTTCTGCACGGACCTGGTGGCCCGGTGCGTCGACGAGCTCGGCAGCCTCGACGTGCTCGTCAACAACGCCGCCTACCAGATGTCCCAGCCCGACGGGCTGGCCGCCATCAGCACCGAGCAGTTCGACCGGGTGGTGAAGACCAACCTCTACGCCATGTTCTGGCTGTGCCGGGCGGCCCTGCCGCACCTGCGGCCCGGGGCGTCGATCATCAACACCGCGTCCGTCCAGGGCTACAAGCCGAGCCCGCACCTGCTGGACTACGCGACCACCAAGGGCGCCATCGTCACGTTCACCCAGGGGCTCGCCCAACAGTTGGCACCCGAGGGCGTCCGGGTCAACGCGGTCGCCCCCGGGCCGGTGTGGACGCCCCTGATCCCCGCCACCATGGACGCCGGGAAGGTCGCCGAGTTCGGGAAGCAGTCCCCGCTGGGGCGCCCCGCCCAGCCCGCCGAGATGGCACCCGCCTACGTCTTCCTCGCCTCGCCGGAGGCCGGCTACATCACCGGCGACATCGTCAACGCGACCGGCGGCACCCCGCTGCCCTGACCACCCTGATCGCCCTGACCGTTCGTGCCCTGACCGGCCGTGCCCCGGCCGTCCGGGCCGTGGTCGTCCGCCGCCACGCCGGTGCGGCGGCGGATGACCGGCGGATCCAGGGGTAGACGCGTGCGGGGCGGGGGAGACCCCCGCCCCGCGGAGCACGGAAGGAGGAGGCCGTGAGCACCATCGGAGACGGCCCCCGGCGCGGTGCCGAGGAGCCGGTGGGCGCGCTCGTCACGCGGGCGTCGCAGCAGCTCTCGGAGCTGGTCCGGGAAGAGATGCAGTTGGCCCGGGCCGAACTGACCGAGAAGGGCAAGCGCTACGGCCTGGGCGGCGGCCTGGTCGGCGGGGCCGGACTCGTCGGCTTCCTGTCCGTCCAGGCCGTGCTCGCCGCGGCGATCGCCGCCCTCGCACTGGTCCTCCCGGTGTGGGCGTCGGCGCTGATCGTCGCGGCCCTGCTCGCGGCGGCGGCCGCGGTGCTGGCCCTGACCGGCCGGAAGCAGGTGGCCAGGGCGGGATCCCCCGTGCCCGAGCAGACCATCGACAGCGTCAAGGCCGACGTGGCCGAGATCAAGGAGAGGGCACACCGATGAACCAGCACGCCCAGGACGACGGACCCGCCCACGCCGACCAGCTCCGCGCCCAGGTCGAGCGCACCCGCGAGGAGCTCGGGCGCACGGTCGAGGCGCTGGCGGCCAAGGCCGACGTCAAGGAGCAGGCCAGGGAGAAGGCGGCCGAGCTGAAGGAGCAGGCCACCGAGAAGGCGGCCGAACTGAAGGAGCAGGCCACCGAGTTGAAGGAACAGGCCGCCGAGAAGGCCGCGGACCTGACCGGTCGGCTCCGGGAGAAGGCCGCGCACGCCGCCGACCTGGTCAAGGAGAAGACCCCCGACCCGGTGCTCGACAAGGCGGACCGGACCGCGGCCCTGGTCCGCGACACCGCCGCCCACGCCGGGCAGCTGGCGGCGGAGAAGACCCCGGACCGGCTCCGCGCGAAGGGCGCGTCCGTCGCCGGGGCGGCCCGGGCCAACCGCACCCCGCTGCTGGTCGGCGCCGCCGCCCTGGTGCTCGTCGCGTTCCTGCTGCGCGGCCGGAAGCACGGGTGAGAGCGGCCGCCCCCGGCGCCGTCACCCCGCTGCGGGCTCCGCGCGGGTGACGGCGCCGGGGGCGGCGGCCGATCGTCAGGGTCGGGCGTGGCGGGCGCGGTGCGCTCCGCGGGGGAGCGGCCCGGTCACCGGGCCGGGGCCGGCTCCGGTACGGCGGGGGTGCGGGCGGCGGGGGTGCGGGCGGCGAGCAGGCGGCCGGCGCCGATCAGGCCGGAGTCGTCGTCCGCGGCGCCGAGGACGACCAGCTCGCGGATCTCCCCGGGAGTGAGGCCGAAGCAGCCGAGCCGTTCGAGTTCGGCGGTGAGGAGTTCGGCGTAGCGCGCTCCGAGGGCGAGGGCGAAGCCGCCGATCAGCACGTAGCGGCGGATGCCGATCGAGGCGAACACCGCGGTGATCGCGGAGGCCAGCGCGGTGATGCCGACCCGCACGGCCCCGGTCGCGAAGGCGTCCCCGGCGTGGACGGCGGCCACCAGGGCCTGGTTGTCGAGCAGTTCGGGATCGGGGGCGGCGGCCGCCAGCGCGGAGCGGGCGTAGCCGGCCGGGTCGGCGAGGGCGGCGCGACGGGCGGCGGCCAGGGCGCCGCGCCCGGAGGCGAGGGCGCCGAGGTGGCCCCGGCCGCCGCAGTCGCAGGGGGCCGCGTCGGGGGACGGGTCCACCGTCCAGTGGCCGAGCTCTCCGCCGTGGCCCTCGGTGTCGAGCAGCACCTCGCCCGCTCGGTAGACCTTGTTGCCGATGCCGGAGCTCACCGTGATCAGGCAGAACGGCCGGTCGTCCGCGGGGTCGACGTACCGCCAGACCGCCGCCGTCAGGTCGTTGACCACCACGACCGGCAGGCCGAGCCGCTCCTCCAGCCGCTGGCGCACCGGCACCTGCTCGCCTGGGCCGCCCCAGACGGTGGGCGCGGCCAGCGCCCGGCCGTCGGCGGTGACCGGGCCGGCGAAGGAGACGCAGACGGCGCCGCTGCGGTGGCGTTCGACGGCCTCGGCGGCGAGCTCGGCGACCTGGTCGAGCACCCGGGCCTGCAGTTCGGCCACCGGCAGGCCGGGGTGCCCGGCTATGCCGTCGGTGGGGACGCGCCGGACGTCGGTGACGGCGTCCTCGGCCACCCCGTAGCGGGCGGTGCGCAGCGTGGTGCCGCCGAGGTCGATGACGGTGAACGCGGGGTCGGACAAGGGTTGCTCCCCAGGTTTCGGTGCTCAGGTGCTCAGGTGCTCGGGCGTGCGGCGCCCGGACGTGCGGGCGGGCAGGTGCTCCGGCGGCGCGGTCGGCGTGATCGTACACGGCCGGGAGCAAATATGGGAGCGCTCCCACGGCTGTCGTCGCCCCCGGACCGGAGCCGGACCCGTGTGCGGTGTCGGGGCCGGGGTCTACATTTGTCCCCTGACGCCTGATCAGGCGCGGCACGGCCCGGGCTCGGGCCGCGGGGCGGTGGCTACGGGGGTGGCGATGGCGTCCGGTTCGGGGCGGAGCGGTACGGGGATCGGCGGGGTGCGCACCACCGCCAAGTACGAAGTGGACGCGCTGGTCCAGGACTTGGTGGCGCAGTTCAGCGCGGCCCGGCTGCCGATGCCGGTGGTGGTGCTGTACGCGCAGGAGGACGACCCGGAGCTGGACGCCGAGGTCCGGGCCGTGGTCCGGGCGGTGCAGGAGGCGCAGGAGGGCGGCGACCTGCCGCACCGGACGGTGCCGCACGTGCCGGACGGCGACCCGCACGACAACGCGATCGCCATCCTCGACGGCCTGGCGAAGGGGCCGTGGGCGCGCCGCGGGCCGTCCTGGTACCGGGCCTACCCCGCGCCCCGCTCCCGGCTGGTCGCCGCGATCGAGGCCGCCACCCGGCACGTCCTGGACGGCGGCCCCGGCCGGGCGCCCGGGTCGACGGCCCCGCCCGCCGCCGCGCGGCCGTTCGACGAGCTGGTGGAGTCGGTGCTCACCCGGCTGCGGGACTTGCACTGGCGGCCCGAACCGCGCGGCGCCGGGGGCGAGTTGCAGCGCCTGCTGTCGCCCGTCCTGAACTCCACCACGCTGATCGGGGCGTTCGTCCTGGCCGCGCTCACCAGCCTGCTGACACAGGCGAGTTGGCAGCTGGTCGCGGCGGTGCTGCTGGGCGCGGTGGTGGTGCTCGGGACGACCGGCTGGGTGCGGCGCAACACCGCGCCGCTGTCCTGGCTGGGGTCGGCCAGCCGCTGGTTCGCCACCACCACCTTCCTGGCCGCCTCGGGCCGCCAGGCCGCGGCCTGGTCGCTGTGGCGGCCCCGGATGTCCTGGGACGTGACGCAGGCCAGGGCCCGCGAGGTGGCCGGGGAGATCCTGAAGGCCCACCTGCCCGGCACCCCGGCCGGGGAACGGGACCGCGCCCAGCAGTTCCACCTCCAACTGCGCACCCTGGCCCTGCTGGAGGACCTGCGCTGGGCCCACCGCTCGTGGGCGCCGGACGCCCGGGGCCGCAAGCGGCGCGTCCCGCCGGTGGTCTTCGTGCCCGGGGCGGACACCGCCGGCGGCGCGCTCCAGGTGCTCGGCGCGATCTCCGACGTGCGCAGCCGCCGCAGCGAGCAGGACCCGCTGCTGGTGCTGGCCGCCGTCGCCCGCGCGGACGTGACGGCCTGGCTGGAGGGCGACCGCGCCACCCCGCCCGTCGGCCCCGGCCCCGGCCCGCGCAGCGGCCCGTACGAGAACTGGGTGAGCGACCTCCGGGTGCGCCAATCTCCCAGCCGGGGGCGGGCGTTGGCGTGGACGCTGCCGGTGCGGCTGACCAGGCAGCAGCTCCAGGCGGGCGGGACGACCCGGCTGGCGCCCGTCCCGGTGCGGCGCTCCTGGTGGTTCCTGTGGTCGCGCTGGTCGGTGCTGCTGGCGCTGGTGCTGGTGGCCGCCGGCGCCGGGCTGCGGACGCAGCAGCTCGCCGGGGAGTACTGCGAGGCCCGGCTGATCGGCTCGAACGCGGACGCGGTGTGGCGCACCGGCCCGGGCGGCACGCCGGAGTGCGTCGGCGTCGCCACCGGCTCGGTGACCTTCGCGGGCGACGACGCGGGCATCCGCCTCAGCGGCGCGCTGCCCGGCCGGGACACCGACCGCACCGGCGCGGACACCGGGCTCGGCGCGCTGGAGGAGGCGGTCCGGCGCGAGAACGAACGGGTGGACGCCCTGCCGGACGTCCGCTACGTCACCGTCGTGTACGCGGGCGCGCTCACCACCGCGGCCGGGCAGGAGGGCCGGGCGCTGAACGGCCTCAAGGAACTGGCGGGCGTCCACCTCGCCCAGATGCGCAACAACGCCGGAGACCCGCTGAAGGTCAAGGTCCTGATCGCCAACGGCGGGCAGGACATGTACTTCCAGACCGAGATGGTCCGGCGCATCGTCGACCTCGCCGCCCGGGACCACTCGATCGTCGGCGTGGTCGGCCTCGGCCGGGACACCGCCGACAGCGACACCGCGCTCACCCTGCTCCAGCAGGCCGGCCTGCCCGTGGTCAGCACCACCAACTCGGCCAGCTACCTGGCCCGCGGCCACGTCAACTACTTCGGCCTGGCCGCCACCGACCAGGAGGAGGCGGCGGCGCTGCGCCTGATCGTCGACGGCCTCGGCACGCCGCCCGAGGAGCGCTGGGCCGCCGTCCTCACCCGCACCCCCACCCCCGACGACCGCTACAGCCCCGAACACGCCCGCTACGGCAGCGCGATGCTCACCGACGCCGGCTACCGGCTGATCGGCGGCCGCCCGCTGGAGTACGGCCTGACCAGCAACGGCGACCCGGACTACGAGCAGGCGCTCGCCACCACCTGCCACGGCGAGCACCCGCCGGCCGTGCTCTACCTGGCCGGCCGCGCCGACGACGTCAACCAGCTGATGCGGCGCCTCGCCGACGACAAGGGCTGCGCCCGGCCGCTGACCGTCCTCACCGGGGACGACCTGACCAAGGCCCAGTTCCGCACCGGCGGCACGGCGGTGGCCCCGCAGGCCACCCTCTACTACACCGCGCTGAGCGACCCGGCCGCGACGGCGCGCGGCTCCGACCTCGCCGCCACCGCCGCGAGCGTCCTGAACCTGGTGCCGCGGGCCGCCAACCCCTACGAGGACGACGTGTTCTCGGACGGCTCGCTCGCCCTCGCCTACGACGCCACCGCCGCGCTACAGGCCGGCGCGGCCAAGGCCGGCGCCTCGCAACGCACCGGCACCGGCTCCGTGATGGCCGCCCTGCGCGCCGTGCAGCTCAACAACCGCCCCACCGGAACGGTCGACTTCCGCGCCGCCGCCCCACTGGCCACCGACCCCCAGCCCGGCCACGGCCTGCACGTCATCCGAGTCCGCCGCGACGCCCGGGGCGCACCGGTCACCGACCACCTGTGCGGCCGCCCCGCCGGCGACACCGCCCCCCTCACCGGCTGCACCCCCTGACCACCCGGCCCGGCCCCGGGCCCGCCCCGGCGGGGCCCGCTCGGTCGGGCTCTGCTCGGTCCCGTCCCGGCCCTGGCCGTCCTGCCCAGCCTTGTCCGGTCCGGTCCCCCCCCCGGCCCCGGTGGGCCTCGGAAAAGCGGATGAAAACGCAAATGTAGGGTTTGCCGCATGAGACTGGCGAAGAGGCGACCGCGGTTCTACGTACTGCTGGGCGTGGCGGTGCTGGCCGTCGCGGCGCTGGTCACGGTGGTGGTCATCCGCAGCTTCGCCATGGTGACGGTCGATCCGGGGCAGGCCCGGAAGCGGGCGAAGGCGGGGCCGGTGGCGGGGCAGGTGGACTGTTCCCGGGTGAAGTGCATCGCGTTGACGTTCGACGGCAGCCCGGGGGAGCCGACCGAGCGGGTGATGGACCTGCTGGCGGAGCACCACGCCCCGGCGACGTTCTTCCTGGAGGGGCGGGACATCCACGCGCACTCCGAGGTGGTGCGGCGCATCGCGCGGGAGGGGCACGAGATCGGTGACCACACCTGGAACCACCCCCGGTTGACCGAGGTGCCCGACGCGGAGGTGCGGGAGGAGCTGAACCGCACCGCGGACGCCATCGAGGAGGTCACCGGCCGACGGCCCACGCTGATGCGCCCGCCGGAGGGCCGCACCGACGACCGGGTCTCGAAGATCTCGCGGGAGCTCGGCATGGCCCAGGTGCTGTGGACGGTGACCGCGCGGGACTACGCGACCGAGGACACCGCGCTGATCACCCAGCGGGTCCTGGACGGGGCCGCGCGCGACGGGATCGTCCTGCTGCACCCGCTGCACAAGGGCACCGTGCCCGCGCTGCCCGCCGTCCTCGACGCGCTCGACGACCAGGGCTACACCTTCGTCACCGTCGGGCAGCTCCTCGCCCCGGGCACCGCGGAGCCGGGCACCATCTACAGGTGACCGCCCGCCAGGCGGGCGGAGGCCGTCCGCCAGGCCGCCGTCACGGCCGCGTGGGCCTGGGCGGTGGCGGTCGCCACGTCGGCGTCGAGCCGGACCGGCGCCCCGAGGTGGACGTGCACGCGGGGGCGGCGCAGCGGCGCGGTGACGAGGCCGGCGAGCTGCTTGGCGGTGGACCCGGAGCTGATCCGGCGGGCACCGGCCTGGCCGAGCGGGACGACGGGGGCGCCGGCGGCGGCGAGGCGGGCCAGGCCGGTGCGGAACGGGCCGGGGGCGCTGTCGGCCGGGTCGGTGCGGCGGGGCAGCCGGCCCTCGGGGTAGATGACGACGACCCGGCCGGCGGCCAGCGCGGCCGCCGCGTCCTCCAGCGCCCGGGCGGCCCGCTCGGTGCCGCGGTGCACCGGGATGTGGCCTTCGCGGAGCAGCGCGCCGCGTAGCACGGGTATCCGCCACAGCCCTGCGGTGGCCAGGACGACCGGCTCGACGCCGAGGCGGCGGACGGCGGCCAGCACCACGCCCGGGTCGATCAGCGAGGAGTGGTTGGGCGCGACGATGCTGCCGGGGGCCAGTACCGCGTCCTCGTCCGCGCTCACGGTGAAGCGCCCGAGGACCGGGACGACGGCACGGGCGACGGTGCTCAGCATGGGTGGTGGCCCCCGGTCTCGGGATCGGTCGCCGCCCGGCCCGGGCGGCACGCCCATTGTGGCGCGCGGCCGACCGGTCGGGCCTGAGTGCGGGTACTCATCCCGCTCCCGGGCGCCCGGGAGCGGGATGTCGGCCCGTCGGCCAGGCCCTGGGCGTGGGCAATTCCCTTTTCCGGCAAGCCCGTTCGGCTAGTCTGGGGGAAACCACCACGGGGGAGGCGGGCACCATGGCGTACGCGGGCGAGCTGCGGCTGACGGACGGCAGCGGGGTGTGGGTGGAGGTCGACGACGCGGAGGGCGGGGGGATCGGGCGGGTCGGCCGGGCGGGAGACCTGGCCCGGGCCACCGCGGCGACCCTGCAGGAGGCGGTGGGGCAGCTGCGGCCCGCGCTGGACGTGATCGCGGAGGGGCTGCGGGGGATGGCCAACACGCCGGAGACGATCCGGGTCGACTTCGGGATCAAGCTCTCGGCGGAGGCCGGCGTGGTGGTCACCAAGGCCGCCTCGGAGGCCAACTTCACGGTGAGCGTGGAGTGGAAGCCCGGCGAACGCACCCGACAGCCGCAGCAGCCGCAGCAGCCGGGGCAGCCGCAACAACCGGAGCAGCCGGAGCGGCCGGAAGCGCCCGGGCCGCGGGCCTGAGCGGGGCGTCCCGGATGGCGGGTGCGCGGGAGGAAGCGGCGCTGGCCCGCGGGCTGGTGCGGGTGCTGGGGCCCGACGGCCGGGTGGTGGGGGCCGGGTTCCTGGTCGGGGAGGACGTCGTCTGCACCTGCGCGCACGTGGTGGCGGAGGCGCTGGGCCTGCCCGGCACGGCCGAGCGGGCCCCGGCGGACGAGCTGGCGGTGGACTTCCCGCTGCTGCCCGACGGGGGCGGGGGCGGGGCCGGCCCGGTCCGGGCCGCGACGGTGGAGTCCTGGCGCCCCGTCGGCCCGGACGGCGGCGGGGACGTCGCGCTGCTGCGCCTGCGCGAGCCGGTGCCCGGCAGCCGACCGATCCCGCTGGTGGACGGCGACGGCGTGTGGGACCACCCGTTCCGGGTGCTCGGCTTCCCCCGGGACGCCGACCACGGCGTGTGGGCGTCCGGCGTGCTGCGGGCCCGCCAGGGCACCGGCTGGCTGCAGATGGAGACGGCCCGTCCCGGGCGCCGGATCGCCCCCGGCTTCAGCGGCTCGCCGGTCTGGGACGACGCCCAGGGCGGCGTCGTCGGGATGACGGTGGCCGTCGAGCGCGGGCCGGACACCACCACCGCGTACCTGATCCCCTCGGCCGCCCTGGTGGACGGGCGCGTCCTGCGCCCCGACTGCCCGTTCCGCGGCCTGGCCCCGTTCAGCGAGGAGGACGCGGAGCTGTTCCACGGTCGGCGGGCCGACACCGAACGGATCCTGGCCGCCGTCGGGCGCGGCCCGGTGACCCTGGTGGTCGGCCCCTCCGGCAGCGGCAAGTCCTCGCTGGTGCGGGCCGGCCTGCTGCCCGCGCTGCGCCGCGAGCGCGGGGGCGCGGTCTCCGAACTGCGCACCGGCCCCGGCCTGGGCGCCGCCGCGGTGCTCGCCCAGGCGCTCGCCCCCCTGCTGGCCGGAGCCGGCGGCAGCCCCGACGGCGTCGAACGGGCCCGGGTCGCCGCCGAGTTGGCCACCCTGCTCGGCGACGGCGACGGTGACGGCGACGGTGACGGCGACGGTGACGGCGCCGCCCGGGCCGGCGTCCTCGCCGAGCTGCGCGGGCAACTGCTGGAACGCACCGGCGGCCGGGGCCACCTGCTGTTCGCCGACCAGTTGGAGGAGTACGCGGCCGCCGACCCCGTATCCGCCGCCGAACTCCTGGAACTCCTGCTGGACCTCGGCGCCCCCGTGCCCGGCGCCGCCGCCCCCGCGCTCACCACCCTCGCCACCGCCCGCCCCGAGTCGCTGGACGCCCTGATCACCGCCCGCACCGCCGACCGGCTCGGCGGCGCCACCCAGTACCTGGCCCAACTCTCCGCCGAACAGCTGCGGGAGGCCGTCACCGCCCCCGTCGCGCACGTCCCCGGCCTGCGCTTCGAGGAGGGCCTGCCCGCCCGCGTCCTGGCCGACGCCGCCGACGAACCGGGCCGCACCCCGCTGGTGCAGTTCGCGCTCACCCGGCTGTGGGAACTGCGCGAGGGCGCGACACTGACCCACGCCGCCTACGAGTCGCTCGGCGGCGTGGCCGGCGCGCTGGTCGGCTACGCCGAGGAGTGCCTGGAACACCGCCTCGGCCCCGGCGGCCAGGACCGGGCCCGTCGGCTGTTCACCCAGCTCGCCCGGCCGGACCGCTCAGGCGGCTTCGCCCGGCAGCCCGCCAGGACCGCCGACCTCGACCCGGAACTGCGCGCCCTCGCCCTGCGGCTGGCCCCCACCAGGCTGGTGGTGCTCGGCCGGGCCGCCGACGGCGCGCAGACCGTCGACCTCGCCCACGAGGCGCTCACCGTCCTGTGGCCCCGGCTGCGCGGCTGGCTGGAGGACTCCCGCGACTTCCGCCGCTGGCAGGAGGAGTTGCGCGAGGCGCTCGCCCGCTGGTCCGGGCACGGCCGGGAGCCCTCCCGGCTGCTGCGCGGCAGCGCCCTGGCGGAGGCCGCCGACCGGCTCGCCCGGCACCCCGGGGACGTCTCCGCCGCCGAACGCGCGTACATCGCGCTCAGCGCCCGCCACCGCCGCCGCGAGGTGCGGATCTGGCGCGCCGTCACCGCCTGCCTGACCGTCCTGACCCTGCTGGCCGGCTCACTGGCCTACCTGGCCGACCGCAGCCGCCGGCAGGCCGACGCCCGACTGCGCACCCAGGCGTCCCGGCTGCTGGCCGGCGCCGCCGAGCAGCGGGCCGCCGACGAACCCGCCCGGGCGCTCCAACTGGCCCTGGCCGCCTGGAGCACCGACCGCACCCCGGAGGCGTTCGCCGCCTTGCTGCGCGAGTACACCAAGGACCAGTACCTCACCGGCGCCCGGGTCGGCCTGTGGCCGGGCCGCTTCCGGCACCTGACCGCCGCCCCGGACGGCCGCACCGTGGTCGTCCACTCGGTGGACGGCGCCGACCGGAACCTGCTGACCGCCGTCACCGACCCGCTGGGTCCCGCCCCGGTCACCCGGCCGCTGCCGGAGCAGCCGGCCGGACTGTTCGAGCGGTTCACGGCGGCGCTGAGCCCCGACGGCCGCTGGTTCGCGCTGGCCGACCCGGACGGGCGGGTGCTGCTGTGGGACCTCCCCGCCGGGGCGCCGGCCAGGGTGCTGGAGTCGGCGGACGCCGTCGGCCGGCGGGTCAACGGCCTGGGGCTGGACTTCAGCGGCGACGGGCGGCGCCTGCTGCGCAGCCTCTCGTTCTACGACGGGAGCGGCGCGAGCGGCGACGGCGACCGCACCGCCCGGATCTCCGTCTGGGAGACGGACGGCGGCCGCCCGCTGCCGACCGCCCCCGACCTGGCGCGCGGCGTCACCGGTGCCGTGGCGCTGGCCGCCGACGCCGACCACCTCGTCATCGCGGGCGACCACCTGGAGCGGACGCCGAGCATCGTCCGGGACGTGGCGACCGGGCGGGACCTGCGCACCCTGCCGTCCGACGACGGTGCCCCGGTCATCGCCGACGGCGGCGAGCGGCTGGTCCGCCCGGCCGTCGAGCCCGACTACCGGAGCCCGGGCCGGCCGGGTGCCTCGTACCCCACCTCCGCCGACCCGGCGGAACCGCCGACGGTCATCGCCACGGGCAGCGGGGAGCTCGACCGGACGGGCCGCTACCTGGTGAGCGAGACCGACAGTTCCAAGCACGTCCGCGAACTCCTGCTCACCGACGTCCGCACCGCCCGCACCTACCGCACCCGCGTCCCCGAGACGGGCGGCGGGGGGACGGCGGCGGCCCGGGCCGTCGTCCCGGCGGCGGACGGCGCCCCCGCCGTGCTGCTGCCCGACGGCGAGACGCTGCTGGCGGCCGCGTCCGCCCCGGTGGACCTCCCCGACCGGTCCGCCGACCCGGCCGACGACAGCGGGCAGCTGTCGCCCGACGGCACGCTGCTGGCCGAAGCGCGGGAGGACACCCTCACCGTCCGCACCGTCGCCACCGGCGGCAGGCGCACCGCCCCGGTCAGGCTCGAACCCCGGCACGGCAGCCGACCGGTCTGGACGGCCGACTCCCGGCGGGTGGTGCTCCGCCTGGAGGACGAGTCGCTGGTCTCCTACCCGGTGGACGACCTCGCCGCCGGCGCCACCGAGCTCGCCGCCGTCGCCACCGGCCTCGACCGGCCGGCGGACGGCGACCGGCCCGCCCCGCGCCGGGGCGTGGAGGCCGTCGAACCGCTCGACGGCAGCGAGTTGGCCGTCCTCACCGTGGACGGCCTGCTGCTGCGGATCGACGCCGCCACCGGACGGCAACTGGCGCCGCCCCTCGACGTGGAGCGCAAGACGACCGCCCAGGCCACCAACCTGTTCCTCCCCGGGAGCCAGCTGCGGGCCCGCCCGGAACACCCCGGCCAGGTCGTGCTGGTGACCAGTGAGGGCAGCGGCAGCGGCACCGTGGAGCTGTGGGACGTCCGCGCCCGCACGCGCGAACGCACCTTCACCGTGGGCCCGTTGCAGTACCACGAGTCGGGCACCGAGAGCGGGTTGCTGATCAGCCCGGACGGCGGCCGGCTGGCGGTGGCCCGCGAGGACCGCACCGTCCGCCAGTGGGACCTCGACGCCGGAACACCGCTGCCCGGCGGCGCCGACGCGATCGGCCTGGGCGAGAAGCCGTTCGGGTACGCCCCCGACAACCGCCTGATCACCGTCGACGTCTCGGACCTGCGGCTGTGGGACCTGGCGAGCGGCACCCGGATCGCCACCCTCGAAGCCCCGCAACAGTTCGGGGCGCGCGTCATCGGCGACCGCCTCCTGATCGCCGGCGAGACCTGGTACCAGGACCTCGACCTGCGCCCCCAGCGGATGGCACTCGCCCTGTGCCGGGGCGCGGCCCGGGACTTCACCGCCGCCGAACGCGCCCTGCTGCCCGCCGGGGCCCCCGGCGGCGCCCCCTGCGAGGCGATCCTGCGGGCGGGCGACGGCTGACCCACCGGGCCGGTCCGAAACTTTCAGCGCCGGGCCCGGGGGGTCGGGCCGCGCGGCGGCGGCCCGGGCGGGGCGGTGGAGGCGGCCCGGCCAGGGGGATTTCACCCGCTCTCCGGATTTCACCGGCTCTGCCGACGGGCGAACTCCGGGGGTTTCCCGGCGGGGCGGCGTAAACCCCGGGAGGGGGTTCCGCGTCCGGCCCGCAATCGGACCTTTGACAGGAACCCCCGGCGCTGACATGCTGTCCGGCGGCCCAAGATGGGAGCGCTCCCAAAAAGATTCGAATCACGCTCCGAATCACGCTCCGGGGCGCGTTCGCAAGGGAAGGGGAAGCGGAATGTCGGCGGCAGGATCCAGGCGCGCCACATCGCTTCCCCGGGGCGCCACCGGCGCTTTCGGGAGCTTTCCGCCGGGCCGGGAACGGCGGGAGGGGCGGGAGCCGCACCGTGCCCTCCTCGGGCTCCACCGCCCGCAGTTCGCCGTTTCCCCGGGCGCCGGGCCCTGCCCGGAGCGGGCTCCCGTGGAGCGGGGGCGCGGCCGCTCGCGGGACGTCGGGAAATCGCCGCACGGACGGCTGTCCGACGGAAGTGCCCGGGATTTCCGCGCCGGAGCCATGACCCCGTTCTCGGCCCCGTTCTCAGACCCGGGCCCGGTCCCGTTCCGGCGTGCGGGCGGGAAAGGCGGCGGACGCGGATTCTCCGCTCTCGCCACCGCCGTGGAATGCGCCCGGAAAGCGCGCCGTGTCCGGTCGGCGGTGAATCCGGACGGCCGTTTTCCGTGTTTCCCGGAGCTCGGACACCCGCCCGTCCGGGCCCCGTCCGGTGCGGGAATCCCGGATCCGACCGCCGACAACCCCGTGCCCACAGAGAGGCGCTGACCGAGATGACCCCCGACCGAGGCCGCCCGCCCGGCCGCACCACCGACACCCCGCCCGGCCGGGTCCGCCCGCCCCGGCGCCCCCGCCTCCGTCCGGCCGGTCGCCGGTGACCGGGCCGGCCACGGTGGTCGGCGGCGGCGTCAGCGGGCTCACCACCGCCCTGGAACTCCAGCGCCGCGGCCACCGGGTCACCCTGCTCACCCCCGAACTGCCGCACCACACCACCTCGGCGGCGGCCGCCGCGGTCTGGCACCCGTTCCTCCACCGCCCCGACCCGGTCCACCTGCGGCGCGCCACCACCGCCCTGCACCGGCTCGCCGCCCTCTCCCGGGAACCCGAGCGGACCGGCGTCCGGGTGCGCACCCTCACCGAGTTCTTCCCCACCGCCACCGAACCCCCTTGGTGGACGAGGGAGTTGCCCGCCGCGCACCGGGCCCGTCCGGCCGAGCACCCGCCCGGCTACGCCTCCGCCTGGTCCCTGCCCGTCCCGGTCGCCGACGCCACCCGCTACCTCGCCCACCTCGCCGAGGAGTTCACCGCCGACGGCGGTCGGGTCGAACGGCGGCTGGTCTCCGACCTGGCCGCGGAGGTCGCCCGCACCGGCGCGGTGGTCAACTGCACCGGCTACGGCAGCTCCGCGCTGGCCGGCGACCGCAGCCTGTCACTGGTCCGCGGCGTGCTGCTGCGCTGCGCCAAACCCGAAGGTCTGCGCGGCTGTTGGATCGACGACAGCGACCCGAGGCGCCCCACCCGGGTGATCGAGCGCGAGCACGACGCCGTCCTCGGCGGCACCGCCGACCCCGGCCTGGTGGCCACCGCCGTCCCCGAGGCGACGGTGGCCGACATCCTGGAGCGCTGCGCCCGGCTGGTGCCCGCCGCCGCAGGCGCCGAGGTGCTGGAGGCCAAGGTCGGCTTCCGGCCCGCGCGCGGCTCGGTCCGGGTCGAACGGGACCCGTACATCCCCGGCCTGGTCCACAACTACGGGCACGGCGGCGCCGGTTTCACCCTCTCCTGGGGGTGCGCCGCCGACGCCGCCGACCTCCTCGGAAGCCCGCACTGAAGCCCCGCCGAATCCCCGCCGCAGCCCCACCGGCGAAACGGCCGGGCAGTCGGCGCCTCCCCCGCGACCCGCTCCGACCCGCACCACGCCTTCCTGTGCGAGGTGCTGCGCGCCCACCCCGCCTTCGACGACTGGCCGGCCGGGTCCTTCCTGCGCCTGTACGCCCACCGGGACTTCGCCACCGCCGCCGTCCCGTTCGACTTCGACACCGGCGACCGGATCGTCCGCGACCCCGAGGACGGCCGGCACACCCCGGCGCTGCCGGACCACTACCGGCGCGTCCCGCTGCTCGACCTGGAGCAGTACGACCGCGCGGCCGTCGCCACCCTGCACCTCGCGCTCACCCGCGCCGTCGACGGCCGGCCCGCCAGTGCGGCAGGGGAGTCCGACGGCGGGCCGGCCCCCGGCTCACCGGCGGACTGGCCGCCTCGCGCACCCTGCGCGAGCAGACCGCCCGGATGCTGCACGGCGAACTGCCGCTCGACCTGCGGCCGTTGCACGTCCACCTGGAGCACAAGCAGCGTCTGTCCGCCGCCCTGGAACTGCTCGCCGCCCGCGCCGCGACCGGCCACGGGCCCACCGGGTCCGCGTTCACGCCCTCGCCCGCCGCGTTCCGCCGGGCCGCCGAGCTGCGGGAACGGGCCGCCGAGCTGCGCTCAGCCCTGCCGCGCCGCACCCCGCCCGGCGCCACCCCGCAGGCCGCCGACGCTTGGCTGCACCGGGCCGGACTCGTGCTCGAACAGGAACGCCTGCTGCACCACGTCCTGTGCCGGGAGACCGCCCCCAACCGCCGGGTCGGCGTCCCCGTCCGCCGTCCCGACCGGCCGCCGAGGAGCACGGACCAGTGACCGCCGGCCCCGGTACCGCGCCCGCCGAGGGCCCGTGCCCGCGTCCGGCCCCGGCCGCCGCGGCCCCCGCCGCCGACGCGGCGGCCGGCCCGCCTCCCCGGAGGCGGGCCGGCCGTGGTCCTCGCGGCGCTACAGGGTCACCGCCTTGCCGCCGAGGGTGACGACCAGCCGGCCGTCGGAGGCGAAGGACCAGGCCAGCGCGCCCGAGTAGGAGGCGCAGCGGGAGCCGTTGGTGCCGGTCCAGAACTGGTTGCTGGAGTCGGCGTCGCCGACGGTCTTGTCGTTGGAGCCGCTCACCGCGAAGCGGCACGAGGTGTCGCCGCGGAACACCGAACTGCCGGCGTCCCAGGAGTAGTTCCGTTCGGCGTTGTCGATGCTCAGGTTGTTCGAGACGGTCATGCCGCCCGGGTTGCTGTTCCAGGTGAAGCCGTGGTGGCCGTTGCGGTAGGCGATGCTGCGCCGGACGGTGTGGTTGACCGCGATGTCGTCGCCGCCGAGCTTGTAGCCGTTGCGGTCGCCGTTGACGTTGACGGTGCCGTCGGAGAGCGTCCCGTTGTCGTAGGAGAGCGAGTCCTCGATGGTGACGGGGCCGATCGGGCCGGTGTCGGTCTTGGTGTAGAGGTCCCAGCCGTCGTCGATGTTGTGGTGCGAGACGGCGTAGCGGAAGACGTTGCCGGGGCCGACGGTGAGCTTGGCGGCGAAGCCGTCCGCGTCCTCGCCGTCGGAGTCGGCGTTGTCGTGGGACTCGGCGCTGAGGATCAGGTTGTCCGACGGCCACTGCGAGTTGGGGGTGGTGGAGGAGATCCGGCCGAGCTGCAGGCCGGAGTCGCGGTTGTAGCGGGTGACGGTCCGTTCGATGACGTTGTGGCTGCCGCCGACGTAGATGCCGTTGTCGCCGGCGTGCTGGACGGTGATGCCGTACACGTGCCAGTAGTCGGCGTTGACGGCCAGGCCGCGGTTGGTCGGGTCCTCGGCCATCGCGGAGAAGTCCAGCACCGGGGTCTCGCCCGGGTAGGCGGACAGCGTGGTGCGGGCGGCGGCGGTGCCGTTGCTGCCCGCCGGGACGGTGACCGTCTTGCCGTACGCGTAGGTGCCGCCGCGCAGGTAGATGGTGCCGCCGGGGGTGATCCGGGCGATCGCCGAGGTGAGCGTGGTGGGGGCGGACTGGGTGCCGGCGGCGCCGTCGGTGCCGTTCGGGGCGACGTAGAGGGCGTTCGAGGCGGGCGGGGGCGTGGTGGTGGAGGAGGAGGTGACCTCGGCGTCGAGGTAGTCCAGGTTGGGCAGGCCCGCCGCGACGGTGGGGGTGAGCCGGACCGTGTTGCTGCCCGAACGGACCGGTACGGTCACGGACTTGGTGGTCCAGCCGGTCCAGCTGCCGGTGCCCTCGAAGCTGAGCGTGCCGGTGGCGGTGCCGTTGACGGCGAGGTCGGCAGGCCGGGCGGTGGTGGTGCCGTTGGCGAACCGGAACCGCAGCGTCGCGGTGCCCGCGGCGGTGGCGTTCACGGTGAACTGGACGTAGGCGCCGGTGGCGTTGGTGCCGTTGCAGAAGCCGGAGCCGGAGAAACCGGTCCAGTCGGAGTCGACGGTGCCGGTGCAGACGGCGGGGGAGGACTCGGCCTCGTACCGGGTGGACGCGGCCCGGGCCGGCCCGGTGGACAGCACGGCCACGGTGCCGGCCAGCAGGGCCGCGGACGCGAGGGCTGCTCTCTTGCGCATGCGTTCGTCTCCAGATGGGTGGGGTCACGGATGTGAACGTGGTGCGGGTGCGGCGCCGCTCCAGGGACAGTAGGAGCCTATCCTGGGCGCGTCAATAGACTTGTACGTGACCGAAGTTCACGCATGTGAACAGGCGGGCTTCCGGCAGGTCGGGGCCCGGACCCGCCCGGAAACTTCCCGGTCGGCGGCCCCGGAACTTTCAGCGGGCGGCGGCCCCCGGCGCCTACCCATCCGTGACTGATTCGCCGCGCTCCGCCGCTCCGTAGCGTCGTCCTCGTCCACCCCACTCCGAACACCCCGGGAGCAGCCGTGACCGCCTACGCCCTCGCCCAGGTGCACTCCGTCGACTTCGGCCCCGACGTCGTGGAGTACCTGCGGCGCATCGACGCCACGCTCGACGCCTTCGGTGGCCGGTTCCTCGTTCACTGCGGCGAGTTCGAGGCCCTGGAGGGGAGTTGGGGCGAACTGGGCCTGATCCTCATCGAGTTCCCCGACTACCCGCGGGCCCGCGCCTGGCACGACTCGCCCGCCTACCGGGAGATCGTGCACCTGCGCACCCGTCACATGACGGCCGACGTGATCCTCGCCGAGGGCGTGCCGGCCGGCTACCGCGCCGAGTGGAGCCTGAGGGGCTGAGCCCCACGGGCCGGGCCGCCGGGGGAACGGAAGGTCGGCAGTCGGCCGGGCGTTCGTTTTCCGGAGCCGCCGCGGCGGGGCCGGGCGGGGGCCGTGCGGTCATATTCGGTCATGATGTGACCAATAGGAAAAGTCGGGTCCGGGGCGAACGGCCCGCCACCTTACCTTGGTCCGCGGCGTGGTCTGACGGCCCGTCAGATCACCCGCCGATCCGAGGTGGAGAAACAGTGCTGCGAAGCCCGCGTCCGCCCCTGCCGATCCGTCGACTCCGCCCCCGCCGCGCCACCCTGGCCGCGGCGCTCAGCTCCGCCCTGCTGCTGCTCGGCCTGGGCGGCACCGCCCCGGCCAGCGGCCAGGCCGCCACCACCGTCACCACCGCCGACACCGCGACGGGCTCCACCCTGGTGAAGAGCGTGCGGAACACCACCCACCCCGGTGCCGCCACCGCCGATCACGGGGACACCCTCGACTGGACGGTGCGCTACCAGAACAACGCCGCCGGCGACAGCCCCGCCCCGGCCCGGGTCACCGACCCGATCACCGGAGCCGGCGGCGCCCAGCGCTACGTCCCCGGCTCGCTGAAGGTACCGCCGGGCTGGACCCCGTCCTGGTCGACCGACGGCACCACCTTCGGCCCGACCGACACCGGCGCGGCCACCGTCGCCGTCCGCGCCGAGAACCCGGTCGCCCGGTCCGGCGGCACCGAGATCTCCCCGCTGCTGCTCGCCCCCGTCCAGCCCACCGCGCAGGCCACCGGCGGCGACGGCTACACCCCCGTGCTGTACCGCACCCCCACCGGCGAGGTGCAGGCCTGGAGCATCTACCACCACGCCGGCCCCGCCGCCGCCAAGGCGGTGTGCAGCAGCCTCACCACCGGCCAACCCTGTACCGGCGGCCCCTGGCCGCGCCCGCTGAACACCGCCGTCGGCCCGCTCGGCAGCGGCAACACCGGCGACCTCGGCAGCCCGCTGACCACCAAGTACGTGATCGACCCCCAGCAGTCCAACCTGCTGTACTACCCGGCCGACACCGCCACCGGCGTCGGCATCGGCTGCCTCGACCTGGCCGCCCACGCCAACTGCGGCTACACCGCGCTCGCCGCCAACGGCACCAGCCCCAGCAGCGCCAACAACCTCGCCGGGCTCGCCAAGGTCGGCGACAACCTGTACGCGATCGCCAACACCGGCCAGGTGCTGTGCATGTCGCTGCCCGCCCGCACCCCCTGCGCCGGGCAGCCCTACGCGCAGATCGTCCCCGGCAACCACGACCTGCCCGGCAGCCCCGGCGCCCTCTACCAGGGCGGCCTGACCGCCGTCGGCGACAAGGTGTTCGCCTCCTCCGCCCCGCAGGGCGGCGGCTCCACCACCGCCGGACCGCCCGCCCTCGGCTGCTTCGACACCACCACCAACACCGTCTGCGCCGGCTGGGGCACCCCGCACACCGCCGGACCCGGCTCCGCCTACTACACCTACGACGCCTTCACCGCGTACGACACCGCCGGACACCCCAACGGCGCCTGCACCAGCACCGTCGGCGGCGCCAACGTCCTCACCACCTGCTACGCCGTCGACGGCTCGCCGCTCGCCGCGCCCGGCATCCTCGCCACCCTCAACGGCGGCACGCTCACCTTCGACCCCGAGACCGTCGCCACCGACAGCAGCACCCGCAGCTACTTCCCGGCCTGGGGCGGCAGCGGCGGCAACGGCGTCACCCTCTGCTACGACTGGCGGGCCGCCGCTCCCTGCGCCGGCTTCCCGCTGCCCGCCACCCACCCCACCGCCAACGGCGGCACCACCCGCGACTACGGCTACAGCTACGACAGCACCACCCGCTGCCTGATCGGACTCGGCGACGCCGGCGTGCTGTTCTCGATGGACCCGACCACCGCCGCCAGCCCCTGCATGCACAGCGGCGCCACCGTCACCCTCAAGCCCGCCGACTTCTACTGCGACGGCAGCACCGGCCACGTCCAGGCCTACACCCGGGCCCGGTTGACCGACCTCGACCTCTCGCACCTCGACCTCACCGCCTCCCGGGTCCTGGTCACCGACCCCGACGGCACCCCCGTCAGCACCCCCGGCCTCGCCCCCGACGGCACCGTCGACCTGTCCGGCGTCGACCCCGCCGCCCACCCCGCGCTCACCGTCACCGCCCAACTGGTGCTCACCACCACCGGCGACTTCACCGCCACCAACCACCCGATGCTGGTCGTCGAGTACAAGGGCGACGCGCCGCAGATCTGCTTCCGCACCACCGTGGCCGCCGACTGCGCCACCACCGCCGTCACCAACACCGCCACCGGCACCGACGCCACCGGCACCCTCACCTCCAACACCGTCACCACCCCGGTCGCGCCCGGCGCCGGCTGCCAGCCCAAGGTCAGCGTCCAGAAGGAGATCTGCGGCTCGCTCAACCCGCACGACTGCGCCCCCGGCGGACCCGGACCCTGGGCCAAGACCAGCCCCGTCGGTCTGCTCGGCCTGCTCGGCACCGCCCACTGGCGGATCACCGTCACCAACGCGGGCCCGGTCGACGCCGCCACCGTGACCGTCAACGACCCGACCACCCCCGGCTGCCGAACCGCCGCCGGCACCTTCGCCCTGGCCTCCGGCGGCAGCCGCCAGGTCTACTGCGACTCGCTGCTGCTGGCCCTCCCGGTGAAGAACACCGCCTCCGCGAGCTTCGTCGCCGCCAACTCGCCCGCCGGCACCACCCCGACCACCACCGCGCCCTCCTCGGCCGTGGCCTGCTCGCTGCTGTGCATCCTGGCGGTGCCCGAGTAGACCGCACCGCACCACGCAACGCCACGCCGAACGGCCGGTCGCCGGAGGACTCCCCGTCCTCCGGCGACCGGCCCGTTCTGCCGAGAGCAGAGCGACGCGTACTGGCGCTCCGCCGCACACTGCCTAGGCTGGTGCAATGAGCACTCAAGCCTCCCCCGCCCCGGCCCGTGTCGTCCCGCTGCGCCCCCGGCCGGAAGCGCCCGCGCCGGAGCCCAGGGAACCGCTGCTGCGGGACGTGGTGGGCGGGGTGCTGCGACGCGAACGGCTCGCCCAGGAAAGGACGTTGAAGGACGTCGCGGAGGCCGCCCGGATCTCCGTGCCCTACCTCTCGGAGCTGGAGCGCGGCCGCAAGGAAGCCTCCTCCGAGGTGCTCGCCGCCGCTGCCCGGGCCCTCGGCCTGGGCCTGGGCGACGTGCTCTCGCTGGTGCAGCAGGAACTCGTCGCGGTGCGCGGCGCGAGCGCCGTCCGCGGCCGGACGGCGTCCGCGGGCCGGTACGGCGGGCTCTGCCTGGCCGCCTGAGCGGCTGCCCGCCGTACCCGACCCCGCGGTCAACCCGTGGCGGGGAGACGGCTGTTCAGCACCCGGTCGGCCAGCCCGTAGGCGACGGCCTCCTCGGCGCCGAACACCTTCTCCCGGTCCATGTCCGCCCGCAGGCTCTCCACCGGGTGCCCGGTGTGCCGCGACAGCACCTCCTCGACCTGGGCCCGGATCCGCAGCACCTCCTTCGCGGCCAGGCTCAGGTCGGACACCGTCCCCCGCTGCCCGCCACTGGCCGGCTGCCCCAGCAGCACCCGGGCGTGCCGCAGCACGGCCCGCCGCCCCGGGTCGCCGCCCGCCAGCAGCACGGCCGCGGTGGAGGCGGCCTGCCCGACGCAGTAGGTGGCGATCGGGCACTGCACGAAGCTCATCGCGTCGTAGATCGCCATCAGCGCGGTGTACGACCCGCCGGGCGAGTTGAGGTAGATCGCGATCTCCTGGTCGGGGCCCGCGGACTCCAGGTGCAGCAGCTGGGCGATCACCACGTTGGCCACGCCGTCGTCGATCTCGGTGCCCAGGAAGACGATCCGCTCGTTGAGCAGCCGGCTGAACACGTCGTACGAGCGCTCGCCCTGCGCGGTCCGCTCGATCACGTAGGGAATCGGGTAGGAGGCCATGTCACAGCCCCGCCCGTCGCCGCGACGCCCCGCTGCCGACCTCGGCCAGCGACTCCAGCACCCGGTCGACCATCCCGTACTCGCGGGCCTGCTCGGCCGTGAACCAGCGGTCCCGGTCGCCGTCCCGGGCGATCGTCTCCTGGCTCTGCCCGGTGTGCTCCGCGGTGATCCGCTCGATCGCCCGCTTGGTGTACTCCAGGTTCTCCGCCTGGATCTCGATGTCGGACGCCGTGCCGCCGATCCCCGCCGAGGGCTGGTGCATCATGATCCGCGCGTTCGGCAGCGCGAACCGCTTCCCCGCCGTCCCCACCGTCAGCAGGAACTGCCCCATGCTCGCCGCGAACCCCATCACCAGGGTCGACACGTCGTTCGGGATCAGCCGCATGGTGTCGTAGATGGCCAGCCCCGCCGTGACCGAGCCGCCCGGGCTGTTGATGTACAGGCTGATGTCGCTGCTCGGGTCCTCCGCCGAGAGCAGCAGCAGCTGCGCGCACACCCGGTTCGCCGACACGTCGTCGACCTGCGTCCCGAGCAGCACGATCCGCCGCGCCAGCAGCAGCGCCGCGAGGTGGTCGTCGAACGGCCCGGCCGGGGTGTCCCCGTCCTCCGCCCTGGGCCGGAGCGGAACCGGAACCGGCCTACCGAACAGTGAAGTCATTGCTTCTCCCGAATGCCGACAGTGGAGTCGATGACTCCACTGTCGGCGCCCGGCACCCCGGAACGGAGCCGAATCTGCCCGCCGCAGATTCGCTGCGGGCAGAGCACCGGCCGACCGGCCCGCGGACGTCCGACGACTCCCTCGTCCGCGGCTCCGCCACCCGTTCCGGCGCGAGCGTCGGGGTGGCCCGGGCCCCTACCCGCCGACCGTCGGCGGCGGCACCGCCGCGCCCGACCGGCCGATGCCGCCCACCCCGCGCACGCCGCCGCCGGGACCCACCGCGCGTGGAGCACCGCGCCTCCGGCCACGCCCCAGCCCGCCCCCGGACCGGCGGCGACCAGCAGGGCGGGCGGGAGCGGCCGCAGCACGAGGACCGAGCGGTGCCCGATCAGGGCGAGGATCCCCACCCGCGGACGCTTCCGAGCCGGATCTCCCGCCGTCAAGGGCCCCGCCGCTACGCGGTCCCGGCGTTCCGGGCGGCGGACGGGGCGAACCGGACGGGCCGGGCGGGCCGGGGGAGGAGGCCGGCCAGGTGGTGGAGGTGGTGGCGGGTGGCGTCGACGTGGTGGTGGTCGGCGGGGGTGAGGGGGAG
>NZ_JNWZ01000067.1 GCF_000716545.1 Kitasatospora phosalacinea | reverse complement strand
CAACACCGTCACCGTCAACCTCCCCGCCACGCCCACCCGTTACCTGCGACTGACCGTCACCGGCAACACCGGCTGGCCCGCCGGACAGCTCTCCGAACTCCAGGTGTTCGGCGCCTGACCCGGCCGCCGCCCGCAGCCCGAGGAGCAGGGAGCCTCCTCCCGGCTGCGGGCGGCGACCGCCACGCGCCGTTCCCCGCCCGGTTCCTGACGACCGGGCGGGGAACGGCGCTTCCGGCCGTTTCCGCGTCCGGCCGGAGCGGCAACGGCGTTGACCGACACGGCGGTTGCGGCCTCAGGCGAAGTGGCCGACCGAGGCCGCCGCCACAGCAGGAAACCTGCCGGGAAGGCGATGCCGTGGAACGCCTTCGCCCGCACGCGGGCCACCACCGCGCCGACGGAGAACAGCAGCAGCCCGACGGACCCCGCGCAGAGCATGCGGCCCCGACCGCAGGGCCTCGCCCCGCACGGGACGGGGCCCCTCGATGCAGGAGGAGCGCGGTGACGGGTCGTTCGGCGGGTTACCGGTTGTCAGCAGGTCCGTGTGGCGGCCTGTCGGCCATCACCGCTGCAGCCGGGCCGTGACGGATGCTCAGGGCTGACGGGTGCTGAACTGGCGGCGCAGGTATCCGTGCCAGGCGTGGACGTAGGCGGCGCTGACTGCGGCTTCGGGGGCGAAGAGGTCCCAGGCGTGGTAGGCGCCGGGGTACAGGTGCAGTTCGACGGGCACGCCGCTGGCCTGGAGCCGCGTCGCGTAGCTCAGGTCCTCGTCGCGGAAGACGTCGAGTTCGGCGGCCGCGATGAAGGTGGGCGGCAGGCCGGTGAGGTCCGTTGTGCGCGCGGGTGCGCTGTACTGCGGCACCTCCTCGGCGCCGGCGCGGTCCCCGAGGATCAGTTTCCAGGCCAGGATGTTGGTCGCGCGGTCCCAGATGCCGATGTCGGTGACCTCGTGGCTGGACGTGGTGGTGTTGCGGTCGTCGAGCATCGGGTAGCTCAGCGCCTGGAACAGCGGCGCCGGCCCGCCTTGGTCGCGGATCATGAGCGCGGTGGCTGCGGCGATACCGCCGCCGCCGCTTTGCCCGGCCAGGGCGACGCGGTCCTCATCGATGCCGAGCGCGGCTGCCTGGCTGCGAAGCCAGCGGTAGGCGAGCAGGCCGTCCTCGGCGGCGGCCGGGGCGGGGGCCTCCGGCGCGAGCCGGTAGTCGACGGAGGCCACGATGCAGCCGACCTCCAGGACGAGGTGCTTGAGGGTGGGGTCGTCCTGGGCCGCGTACCCGAGGACCTGCCCGCCGCCGTGGAACCAGACCAGTGCCGGCAGTGGCCCGGCCTCCTCGGTGGGCCGCAACAGCCGGATGGCGAGGGTGGATCCGTCCGGGCGGGGCGCCCGGACCTCTTCGACCGACACGGACGGCTCGTCCGGTATCTGGGCAGCGATCGCCTCGGCGAAGGCGCGGACGCCGGCGCGCGTGCCTTCCAGGTCGCTGAGGTCGAACACCCCTGCCTCCGTCATCGGCACGGCCTTCAGGACCTCGGCGAGTTCCGGGGCGATCCGCTCGTGTGTGTTCTTGGTGTTCATGTTGTTCGTCTCTTTTCGGCTGCACATCAGCCGGTCGCGCAGGGAGTGACGGGTGTGGCCCGGTTCCGCCGAGCCGTCTGGACGGGCGAGCGGACCGGACCGGGATGGAGAAGAGGGGTGGGCTCAGCGCACGGTGGTGGCGGGGGCATCGAAGTAGTGGCCTTGGCCGAGATCGTCGACGAGGCCGGGCTGGACGGGCGTCCAGCCCAGGAGGTCGCGGGTCAGCGCGCTGGAGGCCGGGTTGTCGGCCTGGGCGTGAGCGCTCAGGAAGCCGAAGTGGGCCTCGGCCTCGGTCGGCGCGATGCTGACCACGGGCAGGTTCAGCCCTCGGCCGATGCCCTCGGCGATCTGGCGGAAGGTGATCCCCTCGTCGTCGACGGCGTGCAGCCGTGACCCCGCCGGTGCGGATTCCAGCGCCAGCCGGTACAGGCGCGCCGCGTCGAGCGTGTGCACGGCGGGCCAGCGGTTGGCCCCGTCGCCGACGTAAGCCGAGACGCCCTCGGAGCGGGCGATGGAGATGAAGGTCGGGATGAAGCCGTTGTGGTCCAGGGAGCTGTGCACGGTCGGAGTGAGCCGGACGACGGACGACCGGATGCCACGGTCGGCGAATGCGACCACCGCGTTCTCGGCCTCGATCCGCGGTCCCGCGTCGAGCACGTCGGCCTCGGTGAGGGTGCCCTGCAGTCCCGCGAAGGCGAACAGCGCGGTTCCCGATGTGGCCACCAGAGGCTTGCCGGTGCCAGCGAGCGCGTTCCCGAGCGTGTCGACGGCGCGCAGATCCGCTGCGACCGCGCCGTCGAAGTCGCCGGCGAACATGGCGTCGTGCTTGAAGGCCAGGTGGACGACCCCGTCAGCCGCAGCGGCGGCCGCCGCGAGGCCGTCGAGGTCATCGAGGTCGCCTCGGTGCACCTCGGCGCCGACAGCCGTCAACGCGGCGGCGGATTTGTCCGAGCGTGCCAGCCCGACGACCTGGTGCCCCGCTTTGATGAGCTCGGGAACGACCGCGGAGCCGAGATGTCCGGAGGCTCCGGTGACGAATACGCGCATGGTGCTGCCCTTTGCTGCGGGCTCCCCGCCGGGGCGAAGAGCCGTGATGTCAGTTCGTGACATCACCGTAGCACCCATGTCAGTCACTGTCATCACTCTGATGTCAGATTCTGTCATCGGTGTGTAGGATCGGAGCATGAGCCGATGGAAACCCGATGCGCGAGGCCGACTGGAGAAGGCGGCGATGGAGCTCTACAACGACAAGGGCTTCGAAGCCACCACCGTGGCGGAGATCGCCGCCCGGGCCGAGGTCACCGAACGCACCTTCTACCGGCACTTCGTCGACAAGCGGGAAGTCCTCTTCCAGCCCAACGCCCTGGTCGACGTCCTCGCGCACGCCACGGCCGCCGCCGACTCCCTGGCGCCACTGGAGGTGATCACACACGCGCTGACCGAAGCCGCTCCGGTCTTCGAAGAACGCGCAGAACTGGTACGGCAGCGCCAAGCCGTCATCGCCGCCAATCCCGAACTGCAGGAACGCGAACTGGCCAAACAGGCCTCACTCGTCTCCACCCTCGACCACGCGCTTCGGGGGCGCGGCCTGGATTCCGCCACCGCGGCACTCGCGGCCGAAATCGGGATCGCCGCGTTCAAGGTCGCCTTCGACCGCTGGATCAACGACGCCGACCAGCACACCCTCGCCCGGCACATTCGGGAGACCCTGGACGCCACCAGGCACCTCACCGCGCCCGCCGAACACTCCGCAACGACCGACGACGCGAGCTTCCAAGGCCAGGAGAACGCGCCGTGAGCGCGGCGGACGCCCTCTCCGCACGGGGCGCGCGGTCTCCGCAGGCCCCCGGCTCGGAAGACCCTGGGCCTCGTCCAGCTCGCGAACGGGCCCGAGTTACGGTGCCCGGTGACACGCCCTCGGAAGGCTGACCACAACCCCTCCGTTCGGGTGTTGCCCTCTGGCTTTCCACTGTGACGGAGCGCGGTGGTTTACGGGCGTAAGGGCTGGACCGTCGCCGTGCGTGATGCCCAGGTCCTCCGGTGCTTGGACGAGGACGCCGGCCGTGAGGTGGTCCGTACCGGGTTGCGCGGGGACGGGGGCGAAGCCGGGCTCGTCCTTGACGTTCTCCCGGTCGTCCACCGGGAGGTGCCGGCGCGCGAGGCGCGCGTGGCGGTCGATCGGGTGAGGGTCGTTCTCGACGTGCCGGGCGAGGCGTTCGAGGTCCTGGACGAGTGGGATCTCGACGACCTCACCGAACGGCCGCGGACCGCCCCGGACCGCAGCCGGCAGCTGCGGCTCGAGTTCGAGCCGGTCCGTCAAGGGCCGACGCTGCGAGGACGGATGGTCCAGCACGCTCCACCCGTTCCGGTGCCAGCCGGTCACCACCGTATAGGCCCAGCCGCAGGCTTCCGCGGCTTCCCGGCCAAGGACGGCGGCCTGGAGGAGACCCTGACGGCCGCCCGGGTGGCCGCCGCCGGGGACGCGCCGATCACGCCGAGTGTCGTCCGCCGGCTGATCGGGGGCACCGGCCGTCCCGAACCCGCCGGGGAGTCGGCCGGGTCCGTCGAACGGCGAGCCCGTGGCCGAAGGGACGGCGGACATCCGGGCCGTCCGGCCGGAGCGATCGACCGAAGGTGCGAAAGTTTCGAGTGAAATGGCCCTCCCAGGTTGCCGTTCTTTCCGGGCACCGCCACCTGTCACTCCCTCGAAATTGCCCGACCAGGCAGGTGCGGCGCCAAAAACAGGCTCTGAACAGGGGATACTTCCGACGGGGTGACTCCCCGCCCGCTCCAGGTCATTTCGCAAGCGTGTCGAAAGTGTTGACAGTCCGACAGGTGCGGGCCAGCATCGTCGCCATCGGCAGACCCCACGACCGCCGATCCAGGTCGACCACCGCGACCGGCCACCCCCGCCCGGTCGCACGACGCCCGCACGCGTCGGCCGCCACCCCGGCCGCGGCGCTGCGCCGGGTCACGCCACACCGCACCCCTTCCGTCAGCCCCCACGAAGAGGAAGCACACACGTGAAGCCCATCCGTCCCACCCGAGGCAGCCGCCTCTCCCGGCTCGCCGGCAAGGCGTCCGTCCTTGCCGTGGCCTTCGCAGCCGTGCTCACCATCCCCACCTCGGCGAACGCCGACACGACCGTCTCGTCGAACAGCACCGGCACCAACAACGGGTACTTCTACTCGTTCTGGAGCCAGAACAGCGGCCAGGCGTCCATGACCCTGGGCGCCGGCGGCCAGTACAGCACCACGTGGAACAACGTCACCAACTTCGTCGCCGGCAAGGGCTGGAACCCCGGCGGCACCGACCCCGTGACCTACTCGGGCACGTTCAACTGCAACGGCAACTGCTACCTGTCGCTGTACGGCTGGACCACCAACCCGCTCATCGAGTACTACATCGTCGACAACTACGGCAACTACAACCCGAGTTCGGGCGCCACCAAGCTGGGCTCGGTCATCAGCGACGGCAGCACGTACGACCTGTACTCGACGCAGCGCACCAACGCGCCCTCCATCGAGGGGGACCACTCGAACTTCACGCAGTTCTGGGCGATCCGCCAGTCGAAGCGCACCGGTGGCACCATCACCGTGTCCAACTTCTTCACCGCCTGGGCGAAGGCGGGCCTGAACCTCGGCACCCCGAACTACCAGATCCTGGCCACCGAGGGCTACGGCAGCAGCGGCAGCTCCAACATCACGGTCAGCCACGGGGGCGGCACCTCCAGCCCGTCGCCCAGCCCGTCCGGCAGCACCAGCCCCTCGCCGAGTCCGTCGCCCAGCCCGTCCGGCTCCACCGGCGGCAGCGGCTGCACCGCGACCTTCACCAACGCGTCCGACTGGGGCGCCGGCTACACCGGCGCGGTGACCGTCAAGAACAACGGGTCCACCGCCACCAACGGCTGGAAGGTCACCATGACCTACGCCGGCAACCAGACGGTCACCAACCTCTGGAGCGGCACCTACACCCAGTCCGGCCAGGTCGTCACGGTGAACAACGCCGCCTACAACGGCAGCATCGCGGCGGGCGGCACCACCAGCTTCGGCTTCAACGCCAACTACAGCGGCACCAACACCGCTCCGGCCCTCGCCTGCACCGCGAGCTGACCGGGCACCACCGGGCACCGGGCCGCCCGGCCGCGTCCCCCAGGGGGCGGCCGGGCGGCCCGGTGCCGTCCGCCGTCCCGGGGGCTTGCCGGTGCTGCCCGCGCGGGGCCGGGGTCAGGGCGCGTCGAGGTCGTCGGGGGCGGCGTCGCTGAGGCCCAGCCGCAGGTGTTCGCTGTGGTAGACGGCGTGGTCGAGGAGGGCGGCGACGTGGTTGTCGTACAGCTCGTAGACCACCGAGCGGCCGTTGCGGCGGCCGACCACCAAGCCGAGGTTGCGCAGCAGGCGCAGCTGGTGCGAGCAGGCGGACTGCTCCAGGCCGGCGGCGTGGGCGAGTTCGGTGGCGGCGCAGGGGCCCTCGCGCAGGCGGGAGAGGATCAGCAGCCGGGAGGGGGTGGCGAGGGCCTGGAGCGTGGTGGCGATCCGGGCGGCGCTGTCGGCGTCCAGCGGGGTGCGCGGGAGGGCGCTCTTGGTGGGGGAAGCTCCGTGACCCATGCCGACCATCGTACAACGCACGCATGAACGAGCCTTCATATGTTCATGTATGGTGGCCGGGTCGTTCCCCCGCTCCCCCTTCGAGGAACCCCGCTGCCATGTCCTCCACCCTGATCGAGCGCCCGACCGACGGGTCCGCCGCCCCGGCGGGCCCCACGCCGCGCCGCCGCACCCGGGTCCTGGCGCTGCCCGAGGCCCGGTGGGCCGCCGCCGCGCTGGCGCTGTTCCTGCTGGCGCTGCCGCTGCAACTGTCCGGCGCCCCGGCCTGGGCCTGGGGCCCGCCGTACGCGCTGGCCTACGCGTGCGGCGGCTGGGAGCCCGGCTGGGCCGGGCTGCGGGCGCTGCGCGAGAAGACCCTCGACGTCGACCTGCTGATGGTCGTGGCCGCGCTGGGCGCGGCCGCGGTCGGGCAGGTGCTGGACGGCGCGCTGCTGATCGTCATCTTCGCCACCTCCGGCGCGCTGGAGGCGCTGGCCACCGCACGGACCGCCGACTCGGTGCGCGGCCTGCTCGACCTGGCTCCGGCCACGGCGACCCGGCTGTCCGCCGACGGCGGCGAACAGACCGTCCCGGTCGACGGGTTGGCGGTCGGCGACGTGGTGCTGGTGCGCCCCGGCGAGCGGATCGGTGCGGACGGCCGGGTGCTGGACGGGGCGAGCGAGGCCGACCAGGCGTCCATCACCGGCGAGCCGCTGCCGGTCGCCAAGCGGGCCGGCGACGAGGTGTTCGCCGGGACGCTGAACGGCACCGGCGCGCTGCGGGTGCGGGTGGAGCGGGACGCCGCGGACTCGGTGATCGCCCGGATCGTGCGGCTCGTCGAGGAGGCCTCGGAGACCAAGGCGCCCACGCAGCTGTTCATCGAGAAGGTCGAGCAGCGGTACTCGCTGGGCATGGTGGCCGCCACCGTGGCGGTGTTCGCGGTGCCGCTGCTGGTCGGCGCGGCCTTCACCGACTCGCTGCTGCGCGCGATGACGTTCATGATCGTGGCCTCGCCGTGCGCGGTGGTGCTGGCGACCATGCCGCCGCTGCTGTCGGCGATCGCCAACGCCGGACGGCACGGCGTGCTGGTGAAGTCGGCCGTGGTGATGGAGCGCCTGGGCCGGGTGGACGCCGCCGCGCTCGACAAGACCGGCACCCTCACCGAGGGCACGCCCCGCGTCACCGACGTCCGCCCGCTGCCCGGCTCCGGCCTGGACGAGGACGGGCTGCTGGCGCTGGCGGCCGCCGTCGAGCACCGCAGCGAGCACCCGCTGGCCCGCGCCGTGCTGGCCGCCGCCCGCGAGCGCGGCCTGACCCCGGCCGCCGCCACCGACTTCGCCTCCACCCCCGGCGTGGGCGTCAGCGCGACCGTCGCCGGGCACGCCGTCGCGGTCACCGCACCGACCGGACCGCTGGCCGGCGTCGCGGAGTTGGAGGCGGCGGGCCGGACGGCCGTGCTGGTCTCCCGGGACGGCGCGCCGGTGGGCGTGCTGGGCGTCGCCGACCGGCTGCGGCCCGACGCGGCCGCCACCGTGGCCGCGCTGGGCGCCCTGACCGGGACGGCCCCGGTGCTGCTCACCGGTGACAATCCGCGCGCGGCCGGGAAGTTGGCGGCGGAGGCCGGGATCACCGAGGTCCGGGCCGCGCTGCTGCCGCAGGACAAGGTCGCGGCGGTGCGGGAGTGGGAGGCTGCCGGGCGGCGGGTGCTGGTGGTGGGCGACGGCGTCAACGACGCGCCCGCGCTGGCGGCCGCGCACGTCGGTGTCGCGATGGGCGGGGCCGGCTCCGACCTCGCGCTGGAGACCGCCGACGCGGTGGTCGTCCGCGACGAACTGGCCACCGTACCGGCGGTGGTGGCGCTCTCCCGGCGGGCCCGCTCGCTGGTGGCGCAGAACCTGGTGATCGCCTCGGTGTTCATCGGCGTCCTGGTGGTGTGGGACCTGGCCGGGACCCTGCCGCTGCCGCTGGGCGTGCTCGGCCACGAGGGGTCCACCGTCCTGGTCGGGCTGAACGGGCTGCGCCTGCTGCGCGACGCCGCGTGGCGGCGGGCCGCCGGTGCGGTTCCGGGGGCGGGGCGGTGAGCGGCCGGGGCGGGTGCGCTCCGGCAGCGCGGGGTAGGGTCGCCGCCGTGACCACCGTGATCGAGAACGCCGGAAGTGCCCGATGAGCCGTCGCGCCCGCACGAAGACCGCCGAGGCCCCCGAGCGGGGCGCGGCCGCCCGGTGCACCGTCTCGGTCTGCCGGGGCTGCTGCTGCGGCACGCCGAAGGTGCCGAAGCTCGACCACGCCGCCCAGCTCGCCGAACTGCGCGGCGCCCTCGCGGAGGTGGCCACCGTCCGCCCGGTGTCCTGCCTGGACGCCTGCGAGCACGCCAACGTGGTCGTGGTGCAGCCCTCCGCGGAGGGCCGCCGGGCGGGCGGGCGGCCGGTCTGGCTCGGGCTGGTCAACGACCGCGACGCGTCCGCCGACATCACCGCCTGGATCGAGGCGGGCGGCCCCGGCCTGGCCGAGATCCCCGCCGTCCTCGACCTGTACGTCTTCTCCCCCTCGCGGCGCGTCCGGGAGCAGCTGGGCGGTTGAGCCCGGACCCCGGCGCCCGGGCCCGGGCCTGCGGCGCCGGGGCGGCGGGGCGGCGGGGCAGGGGGCGGGGGACGCCCGGTCGGGAGGGCCGGGAGGGTCGGGAGCAGGGCTGCTGGCGCGGCGGGGTTCCGGATAGCTACCATCCTGAATATGCGGACGAGCGAAGGCGTGGAGTGGGGGCTGCACTGCTGCCTCACCCTGGCCTGGGTGGGTGGCGCGGACCCGGTGCCCTCGGCCCGGCTCGCGGCGATGTTCGAGCTGTCGCCGACGTACCTGAACAAGGTGCTGCAACGGCTCACCCGGGCCGGGCTGTTGACCTCCGCCCCCGGACCGCGCGGCGGGGTGCGGCTGGCCCGCGCGCCGGAGCGGATCACCGTGATGGACGTGGTGGCCGCCGTCGAGGGCCCGGACCCGTTGTTCTCCTGCGCCGAGATCCGGCAGCGGGGGGCGGGCGCGGAGGGGGCGGCGGTCCGCGAGTTCGCCCGCCCGTGCGGGGTCTCCACCGCGATGCGCCGGGCCGAACTGGCCTGGCGGCGCGAGCTGTCCGCACAGACCGTGGCCGACCTGGCGGCCGGCACCCCGGCCGCGTCGGTGGCCAGGATCCGCGCCAACTACGCGCGGCTGGCCGGTAGTTCCGTCTGACGTCCGAACGTCCGCCGACCGGACCGGTCCTTCCGCGTCCGGCAATTCCGGATACAGCATGTCCCGAATGATTCAGGACACCAGATGTCCCGAATCCTTCCCGCCAGAAGTTCGAAGCCCGAAGTCCGAAGCCCGAAGGGACCCTTCCCGTGACCGAAGCGCTCAAGGCCCCACCCGCACCGGCCCCCGCCCCGCCGCCGCCCTCGGCCGGCCTCGGCCTCGCCGCCGTCCTCGCCCTCGGCACCTTCGCGGTCGGCACCGACGCCTTCGTCACCGCCGGCTTCCTGCCCGCGGTGGCCGACTCGCTGCACGTGTCGACCTCCGCCGCCGGGCAGTCGGTGAGCCTGTTCGCCGCCGTGTACGCGCTGGCCTCGCCGCTGCTCGCGGTGGCCACCGCCCGGCTGCCCCGGCGCACCCTGCTGACCGGCGCGCTGGTGCTGCTGGCCGCCGCGAACGCGCTCACCGGGCTCGCCCCGAACTACCCGGTGCTGCTGGCCGGCCGGGTGCTCGCGGCGCTCGGCGCGGCCGCGTTCACCCCCACCGCGGGGGCCACCGCGGCGGCGCTGGTGCGGCCCGAACGGCGCGGGCGGGCGCTGGCGGTGGTGATCGGCGGGCTGACGGCGGCCACCGCGCTCGGCGTGCCGCTGGGCCGGGTGGCCGCCGTCGGGCTGGGCTGGCGGGCCGCGCTGGGGGCGGTCGCCGCGCTGACCGCGCTGTGCGCGCTCGCGGTGCGCCTGGCGCTGCCCGCGCTGCCGGGCACCGAGCCGGTCCCGCTGCGCACCCGGCTGGCGGCGCTGCGCCGCCCGGGGGTGCTCACGGTGCTGCCGCTGACGGTGCTCGGGATGGCCGCCTGCTACGTCCCGTACTCGTACAGCGTGCCGGTGCTGGACGCCGTCGGGGTCTCCGGGCGGACGGCGGTGGTGGTGGCGCTGCTGCTGTACGGGGCGGGCGCGGTGGCGGGGAACCTGCTGGCCGGGCGGTTCGCCGACCGGCGGGGGCCGGTGCGGGTGCTGACGGCCGGGTACGCGGCGATGGCGGCGGCGTTCGCGGTGCTGGCCGGTCTGGCGGCCGGGCACGTCCGGGCGGGGGTGGCCGTGGTCGGGGTGCTGGTGTTCCTGTGGGGCGCGAGCAGTTGGTGCCAGACGCCGCCGCAGCAGTTGCGCCTGCTGTCGGCCGCCCCCGAGCAGGGGCCGCTGCTGGTGTCGCTGAACTCCTCCGGCATCTACCTGGGCATCGGCGCGGGCAGCGTGCTGGGCGGGGTGGTGCTGCCGCTGGGCGCGGCGCCGGTGTTCGTGCTGGCGGCGGTGCTGGCGCTGGCCGCCGGGGTGCTGCTGCGGGTGACCGCGCGCGGCGCCGCCGCAGGTGCTACATCCACATGAACGGCAGGCCGGCGACCGCCGCGGCGGACCGGTTGCTCGCCCTGAGCACCTCGTCCGGCGCCTCGCCGGCCCGGTGGTCGAGGTAGCGCGAGACGGTCAGCGTGATGTGGTGGCCGACCAGTTCGACCTTGGCCGCCGACATCGGCTTGGCACCCGCGGCCGGGGCCGACAGCCCGTCCGGGTAGGCGAATTCGAACTCTCCGACCCGCTCCCGGACGGTCTGCAGGGCCTTGGCCGCGGCGTCCGCGTCGAGGAAGCGCAGCACCGTGACGCTGGAGACCACCGGCTGGTCGGCCCTGGTGAGCGCGACCTCGATCCAGCCCTGGCAGGCCAGGTCCGCCAGCACGTCCCGGGTCTTGTCGCCCTGGGCGTCCTTGCAGTCCGCCCCCTCCCGGGAGGCCGAACGGTGCGCCCGGTAGTTGTCGTACTCGTAGACCCGCTGGGCGGGGAAGTACCGCTCCGAGACGAAGGACTGGGACTCCGTCAGCGGCGGCACGGGCTGGCCCGCGACGGCCGGGGCGGTGGCCGACTTGTCCCCGGAGGGCGTCGACGCCCCCGCGTCCCCGTGGTGCGGGGTCGAGACCACCCAGACCCCGCCGACCGCGAGCAGTCCGACGGCGCTCCACAGCGCCGCCAGCCGGCGCCGCTCACCGACCGCCCGGTGCCCGGCCACCGGCTGCCCGTCGTCCGCGTGCGCCTCGCGCTGGATGGTCATGGCGCAGATTCTATGCAGTTGATCAGACTGTCCTCCCTTCGGGTCGGACGCACGCCCACTTCGGACCGTTTCCGCCCGCCGACCCCGTCGCCCCCGCCGACCCGGGCGCCGAGGTCGACGAACGCCCCTCGCTCGAATCGTGGTCGACCCCGGCCGCCCGCTCCCGCCGGCCGACCCGGCCGGCAGTCCCCCGGCCGCCCGAACCCGCGGGCCAGGGGCCCGGGCGGTCACTGTGAGCCGCGACACTGTGACAACTCGCACAGCCTGCGGGCGATCTTCTGGCGGGTTCCCTCTGGCGGACGCCGGGGCGGGGCGGGCAGGATCGGGCCATGGACCTCCTCGACATCCTGACCGACAAGGGCCTTCGCCGGGAACCGCCCACCCGGGAGGAGGCGCTGGCCGTGCTGGCCACCACCGACGACCAGTTGCTGGAGGTGGTCGCGGCCGCCGGCCGGGTGCGCCGGCAGTGGTTCGGCCGCCGGGTGAAGCTGAACTACCTGGTGAACCTGAAGAGCGGGCTGTGCCCGGAGGACTGCTCGTACTGTTCGCAGCGCCTCGGCTCGAAGGCGGAGATCCTCAAGTACACCTGGCTGAAGCCGGACCAGGCCGCCGAGGCGGCGGCCGCGGGCGTCGCGGGCGGGGCGAAGCGGGTGTGCCTGGTGGCGAGCGGGCGCGGCCCGACGGACCGGGACATCGACCGGGTCGCGGACACCATCGCGGCGATCAAGGGCGCGGACGAGCACGTCGAGGTGTGCGCCTGCCTGGGCCTGCTCTCCGACAACCAGGCCGAGCGGCTGAAGGCGGCCGGCGCCGACGCGTACAACCACAACCTGAACACCTCCGAGGCCACCTACGGCGACATCACCACCACCCACACCTACGCGGACCGGGTGGACACCGTGGCCAAGGCGCACGGCGCGGGCCTGTCGGCCTGCTCGGGCCTGATCGCGGGCATGGGCGAGAGCGACGAGGACCTGGTCGACGTGGTGTTCGCGCTGCGCGAGCTGGACCCGGACTCGGTGCCGGTGAACTTCCTGATCCCGTTCGAGGGCACCCCGCTCGCCGAGGAGTGGAACCTCACCCCGCAGCGCTGCCTGCGGATCCTGGCGATGGTCCGGTTCGTCTGCCCGGACATCGAGGTGCGGATCGCCGGCGGCCGCGAGGTGCACCTGCGCTCGATGCAGCCGCTGGGCCTGCACATCGCCAACTCGATCTTCCTGGGCGACTACCTGACCAGCGAGGGCCAGGCCGGACAGGCCGACCTCGACATGATCAAGGACGCCGGCTTCGAGGTGGAGGGCGCCGCGGAGACCACCCTCCCCCGCCACCGCGCCCGCGCCGCCGCCGGCTGCGGCGGCCACCAGGAGGAGAGCGCCTGCGGGACGGGCGGTGGCTGCGGCACCGGTTGCGGCCCGTGCGGCGGACACGGCGAGGCCCCGGAGGCCGTCGAAGCCGCGTCCTCGACGGCCTCGACGGCCTCCGAGGACGAGGCGCGCACCGACCTGGTCCGGGTCCGCCGTCGCGGCGCCGGCACCGAACTGGCCCCGAACGCCTGATGGATCGTCAGCACACCCCGGACACCGCCCGGTTGCTCGAACTGGACCGGGCGCACGTCTGGCACCCGTACGGCCCGATGCCGGGCACGGCGCGGCCCCTCGTGGTGGAGTCGGCTGCGGGCGTGCGCCTGCGGCTGGCCGAACCGGTGGGCGGGCAGCGGGAGTTGATCGACGGCATGTCGTCCTGGTGGGCGGCGGTCCACGGTTACCGGCACCCGGTGCTGGACGCGGCGGTGCGCGGGCAGCTCGACTCGATGAGCCACGTCATGTTCGGCGGCCTCACCCACCGTCCGGCCGTCGAACTGGCGGCCAAGCTGGTCGAGTTGACGCCGGAGCCGTTGCAGCACGTCTTCCTCGCCGACTCCGGTTCGGTCTCGGTCGAGGTGGCGCTGAAGATGTGCCTGCAGTACTGGCGCTCGCTCGGCCGGCCGGAGAAGCACCGGGTCATGACCTGGCGCGGCGGCTACCACGGCGACACCTTCCACCCGATGTCGGTGTGCGACCCCGAGGGCGGGATGCACCACCTGTGGGGCGGGGTGCTGCCCCGGCAGCTGTTCGCCGCCGAGCCGCCCGCCGGGTACGACGCCCCGGCCGACCCCGCGTACGTCGCGCACCTGGCCGAGCTGATCGGGCGGCACGCGGGCGAACTGGCCGCCGTGATCGTCGAACCGGTGGTGCAGGGCGCCGGCGGGATGCGCTTCCACTCCCCCGAGTACCTGCGCGTGCTACGGGAGTTGTGCGACGCGCACGACGTGCTGCTGGTCTTCGACGAGATCGCCACCGGCTTCGGCCGCAGCGGCGAACTGTTCGCCGCCGACCACGCGGGCGTCGCCCCGGACGTGATGTGCCTGGGCAAGGCGCTGACCGGCGGCTACCTGACGCTGGCCGCGACGCTGTGCACGGGCCGGGTCGCCGAGGGCATCTCGCGCGGCGAGGTTCCGGTGCTGGCGCACGGCCCGACCTTCATGGGGAACCCGCTGGCGGCCGCCGTCGCCAACGCCTCGATCGACCTGCTGCTGGAACAGGACTGGCGCGGCGAGGTGAAGCGGATCGAGTCCGCGCTGCACACCGCGCTCGCGCCGTGCGCCGGGCAGCCCGGGGTCGCCGACGTCCGGGTGCTGGGCGCGATCGGCGTGGTGCAGTTGGACGCGCCGGTCGACATGGCCGCGGCGACCGCGGCCGCGGTCGAACAGGGCGTGTGGCTGCGGCCGTTCCGCGACCTGATCTACACCATGCCGCCGTTCGTCACCGAGGACGCCGACGTCGCCGCGATCGGCCGGGCGGTCGCCGCCGCGGCCGCCGCCTCCACCCTCTCGCACAGCTAGCAGCTAGGAACCGCACCATGTCCACCGTCCTGTTCGTCACCGGCACCGGCACCGAGGTCGGCAAGACCCTGACCACCGCCGCGGTCGCCGCGCTGTGCCCGGAACCGGTGGCGGTGCTCAAGCCCGGCCAGACCGGGCTCGGCCCGGACGAGCCGGGGGACGCGGACGAGGTGGCCCGGCTGGCCGGGCCGCTGGTGCGCCCGGTCGAACTGGCCCGCTACCCCGAGCCGCTGGCCCCCGAGACCGCCGCCCGCCGGGCCGGGCTGCCGGCCCTCGCCCCCGAGGACGTCGCCAAGGCGGTGGCCGGGCTCGCCGCCGACCACCGCACCGTCCTGGTCGAGGGCGCGGGCGGCCTGCTGGTGCGCTACGACGAACAGGGGCGCACCCTGGCCGACTTCGCGACCGCCTGCCGGCACCTCGGCCTGGACGTCGAGTTCCTGCTCGTCGCGGCGGCCGGCCTGGGCACCCTGAACGCCACCGCCCTCACCGCCGAGGCCCTGCGCCACCGCGCCCTGCCGCTGCGCGGCGTCGTCATCGGCTGCTGGCCCGCCGCCCCCGACCTGGCCACCCGCTGCAACCTCGCCGACCTCCCCACCGCCGCCGACGCTCCCCTCCTCGGCGCCCTCCCGGCCGGCGCCGCCGCCCACACCTCCACCACCTTCCGCCCCTTCGCCGCCGCCGCCCTCGCCCCGACCCTGGGCGGCGACTGGGACGCCGCCGCCTTCACCGCCGCCCACCGGAGCGCCTGACGGACCCCGGCCCCGGCGCCTCCCCGCCGCCCGGGTGCGCCGGAGGCCGCCCCCGGGCGGGGGCGGCCTCCGTGGGGGTGCGGTGGGTCAGCCCGCGTTCTTGGTGCTCTTGCGGGCGGCCTTCTTGGCGGCGCGCTGCTCGGTGGGGGCGCCCGCGGTGGCGAGGGTGCCGCTGGAGCTCTCCAGGTGGGCGCGGACGAACCACTGGTACTGCTCCAGGTCGCGCAGCTGCTCGATGAGCAGGTCCTCGGTGGCGGGGTCGATCTTGCCGGCCAGCTCGACGGCGTTGCGCAGTTCGGTGATGACGCCGTTGTAGACCAGGTCGAGGGCGCCCAGGTGGGCGATGGCGTCGGCCCGGCCGACGCTGTAGTCGTCCCAGCCGCGTTCGGCGACCAGGCGCCCGGGCGTGCCGTACGCGACGCCGCCCAGGGTGGCGATCCGCTCGGCGACGTCGTCGGCCATCAGGCGCACCCGGTCGACCTGGGGGTCGAGCATCTTGTGGACGGCGATGAAGTGCGGGCCGACCACGTTCCAGTGGATGTGCTTCAGGGTGAGGTGCAGGTCGTTGAGCGCGTTCAGCCGCCCCTGCAGCGCGGCGATCAGCTCCGCCCCCTGCTCGGTGGTCAGGCCGGGGACGGTGTAGGCGGGGCGGTTGGCGGAGCGGGCCACGGTGGTTCTCCTCATCACGGGGTCGATCACGGGGTCGGACCTGAACGGTGCCGCCCTGACGCCTCCCCGATTCCGCGCGAGTCATGGCTGCCGATCCGCCGAACGGGTGAACGCCTCCCCCGTCCGCCGGAGCGGGCGCCCCGCCCGGGCCGGGCGAGGCGGTGGTGACGGTGCGCACGGGCGGGGACCGGACGGGTGCGCGGGAGGTCGGGCCGCCGGCGCGGCGCTCCTCGCGGGCCTCGCGCTGCCGGCCGTCCGCTCCCTGCTCGCCCGGCGCCGCTCCGGTCGCGACTGACCCGTCCGATCCGGTCGGCTGTCAGTACCGGCCGGAAGGATGACGGTCATGAACAACGCCGATCTGCTCTCTTCCGGCGATTACGCCGACGCCGTCGCCACTGCCGCGCGGGCCGCCGCCGCCTACTACGGGGACGGGACGACGACGCTCGGGGACGACGAGTACGACGCGCTGGCGCGGGCGATCGCGGCGTACGAGCAGGCGCACCCGGAGGAGGTGCTGGCCGAGTCGCCGACCGGGAAGGTGGCGGGCGGCGCCGCGGAGGGGGACGTACCGCACAGCGTGCCGATGCTGTCGTTGGACAACGTGTTCTCGGGGGAGGAACTCGCCGACTGGGCGGCCTCGTTGGAGCGCCGGCTGGGTTGGGCGCCGGCCGGGTGGTGCGTGGAGCCGAAGCTGGACGGGCTGGCGGTCGCGGCCCGGTACGAGGCGGGCGCGCTGCGGCGGGTGCTGACCCGCGGGAACGGCCTCGCGGGCGAGGACATCACGCACACCGCGGGCGACGTGCTGGGCCTGCCGGCCCGGCTCGCCGAGCCGGTCGACGTCGAGCTGCGCGGTGAAGTGCTGCTGACGCGCGCCCAGTTCGAGCTGGCGAACGAGATCCGCACGGCGCACGGCGCGGTGCCGTTCGCCAACCCGCGCAACGGCGCGGCGGGCACGCTGCGGGCCAAGGACCGGCCGTACCGGATCGAGTTGACGTTCTTCGCGTACGACGCGGTGGGCCTGGGCGAGGAGTCGACGCACAGCGCGCTGCTGGAGCGGCTGGCGGCGCTCGGGGCGAACACGGCGGCGTCGACGGCGGCCGCGCCGCTGCGCTGCGGGACGGTCGAGGAGGTGCAGCGGCGGGTCGAGGAGATCGCCGGGATGCGGGCCGCGCTGCCGTTCGGCATCGACGGCGTGGTGGTGAAGGCGGACGACGCGGCCGACCAGGCGCAGGCCGGCTCCGGTTCGCGGGCGCCGCGCTGGGCGGTGGCCCGCAAGCTCGCGGCCGAGCACAAGGTGACCAGGCTGCTGGGCGTGGAGTGGGCGGTGGGCCGGACGGGCGTCATCGCGCCGCGCGCCGTGCTGGAGCCGGTGGTGATCGACGGCGTGACGGTCTCGTTCGCGACGCTGCACAACCCGGCCGACATCGAGCGGCGCGGCCTGATGCTGGGCGACCGGGTCTTCGTCTACCGCGCGGGGGACGTGATCCCCCGGGTGGAGGCCCCGCTGGTGGAGGAGCGCACCGGCGACGAGCAGCCGATCGTCTTCCCCACCGCCTGCCCGCGCTGCGGGGAGGCGATCGACACCGGCGAGCAGCGCTGGCGCTGCGTGCGGGGCCGCAACTGCCAGCTGGTGGCCTCGATCATCTACGCGGCGGGCCGCGACCAGCTGGACATCGAGGGCCTGGGCTCGACCCGGGCGGTGCAGCTGGTGGAGGCCGGTCTGGTCCGCGACCTGGCGGACGTGTTCACGCTGACCCGCGAGCAGTTGCTCTCGCTGGAGCGGATGGGTGCCACCAGCACCGACAACCTGCTCGCGGCGATCGCCGCCGCCCGCACCCGCCCGCTGAACCGGGTGCTGTGCGCGCTGGGCGTGCGCGGCACCGGCCGCAGCATGTCGCGGCGGATCGCGGCGCACTTCGGCTCGATGGCGGCGATCCGGGCGGCGGACGCCGGGACCCTGGCGGCGGTGGAGGGCATCGGCCCGGAGAAGGCCCGCCTGGTGGTCTCCGAACTCGCCGAGCTGTCCGCCCTGTTGGACCGCCTGGCCGAGCTCGGCGTGGGCACCCGGGTCACCGAGCCGGTCCTCCCCGTGCCCGCGCCCGTGCCCGCGCCCGTGGCGGACGCGGCCGGGGTCGCGCAGGCACCGGCGGGCGGCCCGCTGGCCGGCGAGGCGGTGGTGGTGACGGGCAGCATGACCGGCCCGCTGGCCGCGCTGTCCCGCAACGAGGTGAACGAGCTGATCGAGCGGGCCGGCGGCAAGGCGTCCTCCTCGGTCTCCAAGCGCACCACCCTGCTGGTGGCCGGCGAGAAGGCGGGTTCGAAGCGGGCGAAGGCCGAGGAGCTGGGCGTCCGCGTCCTCGGCCCGGAGGAGTTCGCCGCCCTGGTCGCCGACCACCTGCTCGTCGCGGTCTGACCCTCCTCTCTATCCCCCTCCCGCTCCCCTTCGCGTTCCTTCGACGGCCCGTCGGTTCACGGCCGAGGCGTTCCCGCCCGTGAACCGGCGGGCCTCCGCGTCGCAAAGGGAAGACAAAGCCGAGGCCATCAATCGGCTAACATTGCGGTCCGGTGGACAAGGTCGGCCGGGGAGGGCCGAGTTGGTGCCCGCACGGATGTCGGCACGGACGTCCGCACTGGGGACGACAGGGACAACGGGGGCGTCGTGTCGCAACGGACCGTGGCGGACTCGGCCGCTCTCCGCGCGGGGGGAAGAACACGGCAGCGGTCGGTGAGGATTTCCCGGCCCCTGTGAAGAACCTGCCGAGAAGGCTCCGGCGGCCGGGGAACGGCGGATAAGCAGGAAGCTGCGTCCCGGGCGCCGCTCTGGAATCCTTCCCCACCTGGTGCGACCGTTGAACACCGAGTACTGGACCACTGGCCCCCCGCCCCCGAGCACCGAGCACCGACCGCTTCCCGACCGCCCTCGTACCGGAGAACCCTCGACGTGACCGACTCCAGCCCCACCACCGTCCACCAGCCCTACCAGCCGCACCCGTACCTGGGCGGGCGGGCGGTGGCACTGCGCGCCCTGGCGGCCTGGCGCTCCGGCGGGGCCGGTGCGCCCCGCACGGTGCTCATCACGGGTGATTCCGGCAGCGGCCGGTCCCGGTTGCTGACCGGGTTCCTGATGCTCTGCGAGCCGTCCCACCGGGAGCGGCTCGACGTCTCCGCGCTGGACCCGACGACCGTGCCGCCGGGTGAGCTGCCCGCGCCGCCGGTGTTCGGTGCCACGGGGCTGACGGCGCTCCAGCTGCGCTGGCTGGTGGCCGACCACTTCGCTCCGGGTGCCGTCCGGGCGGAGGAGCTGGCCGGGCGGCTGGCCGGGATCGGGTCGCCGGAGCAGCCGGTGACGGCCGTGGTCGCGGACGCCGACCGGGCGGGCGTCCTGCCGGACCTGGGCGAGCCGGGCCGGGTCACCGAGGAGGTGCTGCGGCCGCTGGCGCTGGCGCCCGGGGTGCGGCTGCTGGCGGACGTGGACCGGGCCGAGGCGGACCGGCTGGCGAAGGAGCTGCCCGCCGACCAGCTGCTGGTGATCGACCTCGACCGGGATCCGTGGCGGGACGAGGAGGGGCTGCTGCTGCAGGCCGAGGTCTCCCTCCCGCGTCCGGAGGACGCCGCGCGGTTGGCGCGCACCGCGTCCGGCCCGCTGGTGGTGCGGCTGGCCGCCTGGTCCTCGCGCAGCCTGCCGGACGGGCCGACTCCGATGCCGCGCACGGTCGGCGACGCGCTCGACCTGCAGGCCGAGCTGCACGGGGTGACCGAGCTGACCCTGCGCCGGCTGCTCGCCCCGCTGGCCCTGGCGGGGGCCGGTGAGCCGCTTCCGCTCGAACTGTGGGGGCCGCTGGCCTCGGCGGTGGCGGGCAAGGACCTCGGTCCGGCCCTGGCGGGCGGCCGGCACCTGCTGCTGCCGTTCTTCGACCTGATCACGGCGGAGGGGCGGCCCCCGGCCGTCCGGATCGTGCACCCGGCGCTGGCGGCGGAGCTGCGCGAGCGTTTCGGCAGCACCGTCCGCGAGGTGCGGCGCCGGCTGGCGACCGCCCTGCTGGCCACCCTCGACGGAGAGGGCCCGGGCCGGTGGGCGCAGGCTTCGCCGTACGTCCGGGAACAGCTCGTCGGCCACGCGCTGGAGGGCGGCCTGCTGCCGGGGCTGCTGGAGGAGCCGGGGTTCCTGCTGCACGCCGAGCAGGTCCGGTTGCGGGCCGCCGTCGAGCACCTGGTCGCGGGCGGGGCCCAGTTGCCGCCGCCGGCCCGGACCTGGCTGCGGCTGGCACCGCTGTTCATCCGGCAGGAGCTGGGCCCGGAGCTGCGGGCGGCGCTGCTGGAGCACGGGGCCCGCCAGGACGGCGGGCCCGCGCCGGAGTTCGGCTTCGAGCTGCCGTGGCGCACGCTCTGGGCCCGGCCGCTGGCGGGGGTCCGCGCGGTCACGGCGGCCGTCCTGCCCGCCGGCGGCGCCGCGCTGGTGGCCTACCGGCCGGGCGGGGAGCCGGAGTTGACGGCCTACGACGCGCTGACGGGTGAACCGGTGGAGGCCGCCGACGAGTTGGCCCGGCTGAGCGAGGAGGAGCGGGCGGCCACGCCGCTGGGGATCAGCACCGGTGGCGACTACCTGCGGCTGTGGACGCGGGGGGCGGACGGCCGGGCGGGCGAGCAGGTCGCGGTGTTCCTCTCCGCCGAGCCGCTGGGCGGCGCCGACCTGACGCCGGACGGCCTGCTGCTGCTGGCCGACGCCCGGGGTGTCGCGGCCCTGCACCCGACCGTCCTCCCGACCCTCCTCCCGCCCGTCCCCGCTCCCTCGGCGGCCCCCGACGCTTCGGCGGCCCCGGCCGCCCCGGCCGCCCCGTCGGCTCCGGCCGCTCCGGCCGTCGGCTGAGACGTGCCGCTGCACTACTGTGAACCCTGTCCGACCGGCCTTGAAGGAGAACGACCGCGTGACGACCCGTGAGCAGGCGATCGAGGCGGCCCACCAGTGGATCAACGGTGCCAAGCCCGAGGAGCAGTGGCACCGGATCGGCGTGCACGAGTTCGATCTGGGGTGGGTCCTGTGGCCCGTCCTGCCCGCCGCCGAACCGGACCCGGAGACCGGGGCGCGCCGGGCGCCCGCCGAGATCGGCACCGCCTGCGCGGTGGTCGACCGGGAGTCCGGCGAGTTGACGCACTGGCCCTCGGTGCCGGTGGAGGAGGTCGTCCAGCTCTACCGGGACAAGCTGGGCGCCGGTTCGTACGATCCCTCGCGTCCGCCGCTGGTCGGCCCGGGCGCCTCCGCGGTGCTGGCGTACCGGGACGCGCGGGGCGAGGAGCAGAGCCTGTTCCTGCTCTCCGCCCCGGGGACGGGCCACCCCGAGGTGCGGGCCTGGCGGACCTTGCAGGAGCAGGGGGTGCGACCGGAGGACGTGCTGTCGGTCTACACCGACCTGCGGCCGTGCGAGCTGCCCGGCGGCTACTGCGCGGCGGTGCTGCTGGCCGAACTGCCGGTGGCCACCTTCTCCTACGGGCACGACTACGGTCCGCGCTACGACCGCCGGGCGGCCGCGGTGCGGGCGCTCACCGACGCGACCGAGGCGACCTTCCGTTCGGCGGGCCGTCCGGTGCCGCCGCGGCCCAACCGGGTGCCGTTCCCGCGAGCGGTGCCCGCCGCCGGGCCCGAGGGCGACGCCGAGCTGGGGGCCCGGCTGGCCGGGCGGTTCGGCGCCGAGGGGGTGCACCGCTTCGACGCGGACGGGGTGGCGGCCACCGCGCTGCCCGAGGCGGCCCGGCGGACGCTGGTGGAGGCGGGGCTCCCGGTCCGGGTGGCGGGCTTCTTCGAGCTGCTGACCGGGCTGCCGGACGTGGCGGGCCACCTGGCGGCGGCCGGCCGCGGCGAGCGGGTGTCCGAGCAGACGGGGGCGGTGCTCGCCGAGTACGTCGCGCTGGGCACCGACGGCCACGCCGTGGTCGCCGTCCAGTGCACCGCCGAGGGCGCCGGCCGGGTCTGGGCCGTCGACCCGGACAACGGCACCGGCCGCTACCTCAACGCCGACCTCGGCTCCTACCTGCGCTGCCTGGCCCTGCTGGCCGAGCGCCGGGCCGCCCTGGTCGGCCTCGACCCGTACGCGGCGGCCACCGTGGTCGACGCCCTCCAGCGCGACCTGGCCGCCGTCGACGGCACCGTCTTCGACGACCCGGAGAACTGGTGGGCCGTCATCGTCGAGCAGCTCTGGGACGGCATGCTCTGACCGGCCCGTAGCGGCCCGTCCTCCTCCCCCTGGCGGCCCGTCAGTTCGCGGTGGCGTTCTCGCCCGCGAGCAGGCGGGCCACCAGTGTGTCGACCAGGGCCGCGCGCTGTTCGGGGGTGAACAGGTCGGGGAGGGTGAGCCGTTCGAGGATCAGCCAGTTGAGGGCGAGGACCAGCAGCTGGACGGTGCTGGTGTCGCCGGGCAGCCCGGCGGCGTGGTGGTAGTCGGCGTTGAAGTGGAGGTCGGCGCCGATCCGGCGGGTGAGGACCTCGCGCAGTTCGGGGCGGCGCAGCGCGGCGAGGCGCAGTTCCAGCAGGGCGAGGAAGCCGGTGGGGAAGGCGGCGACGCGCTCGACCACCTGGTGCATGAGGGCGGTGACCCGGGCGGCGTCGCGGGGCCCTTCGAAGCCCCGGGAGAGGGTTTCGGCGTCGGGTTCGAGGCGTTCGTAGACGCGGTCGGCGCACTGGGCGAGCAGGGCGTCCCGGTTGGCGAAGTAGTTGGAGGCGGTGCCGGCGGGGACGGCGGCGCGCTGGTCGACGGCGCGGAAGGTGAGGCCGCGGGCGCCGTCCTCGGCGAGGACTTCGAGCGCGGCGTCGAGCAGGGCGGCTCGGCGTTCCGGGTTGCTGCGTGCCATCTCTTGTAACCACTCCAGTCGTAGTGCTATGGTCTTACCACTTCACCCATAGTACTACGGATGAAGTCCCTATCCCCTGCCGAAGAGGTTCCTGGATGCGAAAGCTCGTGTACTACGTCGCCGTCTCCGTGGACGGTTTCATCGCCGGCCCGTCCGGCGAGTACGACTTCTACCCCGCCGCCCCCGACATGGCGGAGCACCAGCTGACCGAGTTCCCCGAGACCATCCCGGTGCAGGCCCGCCCGCAGCTCGGCCTGACCGACACCCCCAACCGCCGCTTCGACACGGTGCTGATGGGCCTGGGCGCCTACCGCCCGGGGCTGGACGCGGGCATCCCCAGCCCGTACCCGCACCTGGAGCAGTACGTGGTCTCCTCCTCGCTGCCCGGCACGGACGACCCGGCGGTGCGCCTGGTGCGCTCCGACCCGCTGGGCCTGGTCCGGGAGCTGAAGCGGCAGCCGGGCAGCGGCGACCTCTGGCTGTGCGGCGGCGGCCACCTGGCCGGCCAACTGCTGCCGGAGATCGACGAGTTGGTGCTCAAGCGGTACCCGGTGGTGGCGGGTGGCGGAATCCCGGCGTTCACCGGCCCGCTGCGCCCGCGCCCGTTCGCCCCGGTGGAGACCCTGACCTTCAGCCACGGCGGGACGGTCACCACCTACCGCCCCGCCGGGTAGTGCCGCCCCCGGCCCCCGCAGCGCCCCAGCCCCGTTCGGCCCGTCGCCGAGCGGGGCTTTCCCGTACGCCATCCCGGCTCCCGCAGCGCCCTCGCCCTCGCCCTCGCCCGTGCGCCGAACGGACGACCCCGCGCCACCGTGCCCGCCACCACCGCGTTGAACCACCGTCAGCCACACCCCCGACCCCGAGGACCCGACCCCATGCGCACCGCCCTCAGCACGCTCGCCCTCAGCACGCTGGCCCTGGCCGCCGCCCTGCTCTCCCCCGCCGTCACCACCGCCGCCTCCGCCGAGGAGGCGCCCGCGCCCGTTCCCAACCAGGGCTACAGCATCCCGGTCGGCGCGATCACGGACCTGGGCGCGCTCCCGGTGCTGGGCGGCCTCGGCAACGACTTCGCCCACCTGCTCGGCCAGTAGGGCGCTCCCCGGCGCGGGGGGCGCCGGGCAGGGGGGTGGCGGGGTTGTTTCCGCTCCGTAAGTTTTGCCGGGGCGCGGGTGCGGCGACAAGGGCCGACGGGGGTTCGTCGCGGGGTCGTCATGGGGCCGCAACATGTCGAAATACTCCGCAACACCCGCTTTCAGCTGGGGTTATGGCGATTGACAGGGGGCGTTCGGGCCGAGCACGATGAGCGCCGAGCCCAGTCGCAGTGAGCCGGAAGGAGGGCCGATGCGTACCGTCGTTGTCGTCTGTTGTCCGTCGTGCCCGGCCCCGGCGTGCGTGCGCCGCGGTGGCTGTTGTCGGCGCCGCTGCGCGTAGTCACGGCGCCTTTCCCGCTCTCCGTTCCCACTTCTCCCCGCGTCACGGCGGTGCGCCCTCGGGCTGCCCGAACGCCGTGCCGTGTCCGGCCGTTGCGGCGGCCCCCGTGCCGCTGTCGCCGTTCTCGTCTCCCCGAAGGAGCCCCACCATGTCCGTTTCCACGTCCACCCTGACCCCCACCGCGCTGCGGCTGACCCCGGCGGCGGGGCGGATCGGCGCGATCGTCCACGACGTCAAGCTGGGGGCCGACCTGCCGGCCGAGACGGTGGCGGCGCTGGAGGCCGCGCTGTACGAGCACAAGGTGCTGTTCTTCCGCGGGCAGCAGCACCTGGACGACGCCGAACACGAGGCGTTCGCACGGCTGTTGGGCCAGCCGGTGTTCCACCCGACGGTGCCCAGCGCGGACGGCCGGTACATCTTCGAGCTGGACGCCACCAAGGGCGTGCGGGCGAACAACTGGCACACCGACGTGACGTTCGTGCCCTCCTACCCGAAGGCGTCGATCCTGCGGGCGCTGGAGCTGCCGCCGGCGGGCGGCAGCACGGTGTGGGCGAACACCGCGGCCGCGTACCAGGACCTGCCGGCGCCGCTGAAGGCGCTCGCGGAGAGCCTGCGGGCGGTGCACACCAACGACTACGACTACGCCGCGAACCTGGCGCTGGCACCGGAGTTGGCGGACAACGCCGAGGTCGCGAAGCTGTTCCGGCAGGTGTTCGTGTCCACCGCGTTCAAGACCGAGCACCCGCTGGTGCGGGTGCACCCGGTGACGGGTGAGAAGCACCTGCTGCTGGGGTCGTTCGCGCAGAAGATCGTCGGGGTGTCGGGCAAGGACAGCCGGGCGCTGATCGAGCTGTTCCAGCGGTACGTGGAGCGGCTGGAGAACAGCGTGCGCTGGGACTGGCAGGTCGGCGACGTGGCGATCTGGGACAACCGGGCCACCCAGCACTACGCGGTGAACGACTACGGCGACGAGCCGCGCCTGGTGCGCCGGATCACCCTGGACGGCGACCTGCCGGTGGGCGTGGACGGGCGGCCGAGCCGGCTGCTGGAGCCGGCCGACCCGCCGCGGGTGGCGGGCCTGGTCCCGGCGGTCGAGCTGGAGGCCGAGGCGCTGGCCGGCCCCGTCTCCTGACCGAACCGCCCACCACCGCAGAGGAGTCGAATCCGTGAACGGCACCGCCCGCAGCAGCGCCGGCGTTCCCGCGCCGCGTCCTGTGCCACACCTCGCCCCGCGCCCGGCGCCGCGCTCCGCGTTCCGGCCCGGGGACGACCGGCGGGAGGCGAACGCGGCCACCGTGCTGCGGGCGGTGCTGGACCACGGGCCGGTGGCGCGCAGTGCGGTGGCCCGGCTGACGGGGCTGAGCGCGGCGGCGGTGTCCCGCCAGGTGGTGGATCTGCTGCGGCTCGAACTGCTGTCGGAGCGGCCGGAGTTGGCGGTGGGGGCGCCGGGGGTGCGGGGCCGTCCGCAGCTGCCGCTGGAGGTGGACACCGAGCGCCTGGCGGTGGCCGGGCTGCACGTGGGCCTGCCGTACAGCACCTTCGCGCTGCTGGACCTGCGCGGCCGGGTGCTGTTCCGGCAGGAGCTGCCGAACGGCGGGCGGCGCGGGTCGGCGGTGCTGAAGCCGCTGCTGGCCCGGCTGCCGCGGCTGCTGGCCGCGGCGGCGTCGGCGTCGGCCGGGAGCGGCCGGCGGGTGCTGGGGCTGGGCGCGGTGACCGGCGGGGCGGTGGACGCCGAGCGCGGGGTGACGGTGCGTCACGAGCCGCTGGGCTGGCGGGAGGTGCCGTTGCGGGAGCTGCTGGAGCAGGCGACGGGGCTGCCGGTGCGGGTGGACAACCACGCCCGGGCGCTGGCCGCGGCGGAGGTGCTGTTCGGCGACCCGGCGGCCCGGCGTTCGATGGTGCAGCTGTTCGTGGGCCACGTGGTGGACGCGTCCATCTCGGTGGCCGGGACGGTGCACCAGGGTCCGCCGTCGGTGACCGGTGACGGCGGGCACCTGCCGGTGCCGGGCAGTACGGCGCGATGTCACTGCGGCCGCAGCGGCTGCCTGTCGGCGGCGGCCTCGGACGACACGCTGTTCGAGGCGGCCGCCGCGCAGGGTGTGATCGCCCGGCCGGACCGGGGGCTGCTGCTGGCGGCCGTCCGCTCCGGCGATCCGCGGGCCGACGCACTGGTGCGGGAGCGGGCCCGGGTGGTGGGCGGGGCGCTGGCCCTGCTCGCCGACGTGGTCAACCCGGACCTGCTGGTGCTGACCGAGACCTTCGCGCTGGCCGACCCGGTCTACCTGGACGCGGTGCGCGCGGAGTTCGCGCTCCGTTCGCACCTGCACCGGGACGCCTCGCTGCTGGTCGCGCAGCGCTTCGGCGCGGACGCGCTGGCGGTGGCGGCCTGCGCGCCGGTGCTGGGCGAGCTGTACGCCCGTCCGCTGCCGGGCCTGTGACCCCTCCCTTCCCCTTCTTTCCCGAATTCTCTTCTCTCGAAGGACTGTTGACGATGAACGCGTTCTCCGCCGGCTCCGGTGGCCCGCTCTCCCTGCCCGCGATCTCGCGCCGTGCGCTGCTGCGCGGCTCCCTCGCGGGCGCCGGTCTGCTGGCGCTGTCGGCCTGCCGTTCGGCGGCGGACTCCTCGCCGGGGGCGGACGCGGCGTCGGGCGGTGCGGCCTCGCCGCGCCGGGGCGGGGTGCTGACGGTGGGTGTCGGGGTCGACTTCACGCCGGCCCTGCTGTTCGCGCAGAGCGCCAACTCGCTGCTGCAGCGGCTGGTGTTCAACACGCTGACCCGCTACGACGAGCAGTTGCGCCCGCAGCCGGAGCTGGCGAAGAGCTGGGAGGTGGCGCCGGACGGGCTGAGCGTGACGCTGAAGCTGCGTGAGGACGTCACCTTCCACAGCGGGCGGAAGTTCACCGCGGACGACGTGGTGTTCGCCGTCAAGAACCTGCAGAACCCGGTGCGTTCGGCCCAGTTGAGGTCGACGGCGCTGACCGTGACGGACTTCCGCAAGAACGGCGACTTCGAGCTGACGCTGGTGCTGGCGCACCCGGTGTCCAACCTGTTCGACCTCTTCGAGTTCATGATCGTCCCCGATTCGGAGTCGGTCGAGGACGCGGTGGCGGGCACCAAGCTGATCGGCACCGGCCCGTTCACCTTCACCGAGCGCAAGCCGGGCTCCTCGCTGAGCTTCGCCCGCAACGAGAAGTACTGGAACCCGGGCCGGCCGTACCTGGACGGGGTGGAGATCAAGGTGATCCCGCAGGCGGAGACGCTGCTGTCCTCGGTGAAGACCGGGCAGACCCACCTGACGTACGCGGTGCGCGGCAAGGACGTGGCGACGCTCAAGGACGACAAGCGCTTCCGGATCACCCAGTACGACACCGGCGCGGGCGCGTTCTACATCGGCGCGAACCTGTCCTTCCCGGAGGTGCAGGACAAGCGGGTGCGCCAGGCCATCGCCTGGGCGATCGACCGGGACCGGCTGGTGCAGCAGGCGCTGGGCGGGTACGCGACGGTCTCCTCGGTGCCGTGGCCGAAGTCCTCGCCGGCGTACCGGGAGGAGGACGCGAAGCGGTACCACCACGACCCGGAGAAGGCGAAGGCGCTGCTGAAGGAGGCGGGGGTGACCTCGCTGTCGCTGCCGCTGGCGCACCAGTCGGACGCCGGGTCGACGGCGGTCGCGCAGATCCTCCAGTACGACCTGAAGCAGGTCGGGATCGAGGTGCAGTTGCAGCCGGTGGACTCGCCGACCATGCAGAAGCAGCTGATCTCGCAGTCCATGCCGGCGCTGTGGACGCTCAGCCACAGCTTCTCGCAGGCGCACCCGGCGACGCTGGCGGTCAGCGCGTACCCGTTCAACGAGGCGAAGAACACCTCGAAGTTCTCCTCCCCGGCGTACACCGAGGCGGTGCAGAGGGCCTGGAACCGCTCGGACGCGGACAGCCCGGAGGCGAAGGCGCTGTACCAGCAGGTCACGGACATCCTGCTGGACGAGCAGTTCATCGTCGACCTGGCGATCGCCGGGCTGGTGGAGGTCGCGGGCGCGCAGGTGCGCGGCGTGACGCTGAACAAGTACTCGTACCTGAACCTCGACGACGCGTACCTGGCGGGCTGAGCCGTGCGGACCTTCCTGTTCAAACGGCTGCCGAGCGGGCTGGCGGTGCTGGTGGCCGCCTCGTTCACGGTGTTCCTGATGCTGCGGCTGATCCCGGGCGACCCGGCGACCACGCTGGCGGGCCCGGACGCCTCGCCGGCCACCGTCGCGGCGATCCGCGAGCGGCTGGGGCTGGACGCGCCGCTGCTCTCGCAGTACCTGCACTGGCTGGGGCAGGTGCTGACCGGCGACCTCGGGCCGAGCTACGCGATCGGCGGGCAGGTGTCCGAGCTGATCGGGGACGGCCTGGCCGCGACCTTCCAGCTCACGCTCGCCGCGCTGCTGCTGGTGGTGGTGCTGGCCGTGCCGACGGCGCTGTACGCGGCGTCGGGGCGGCGGCGGCCGCTGGCGGGGGCGCTGCGGGCGCTGACCACCGGGGCGCTGGCGGTGCCGCCGTTCGTCACCGGCGTGCTGCTGGTGCTGGTGTTCGCGGTGGGCCTGGGCCTGCTGCCGGCCGGCGGGCACGCCTCGCTGTTCGACGCGCCGGACCTGGCGGTGCAGTACCTGGCGCTGCCGGCGCTGTGCCTGGCGCTGCCGAGCGCGGCGATCCTGGCCCGCTACCTGCAGGACGGGCTGGAGCGGGCGCTGGGCGAGGACTACGTGCGCAACGCGACGGCGCTGGGGGTCTCCCGCCGCCGGATCCTGTGGCGGCACGCGCTGCCGAACGCGCTGCCGTCCGCCGTCACCGTGCTGGGCCTGCAGATCGGGCAGCTGATCGCCGGCGCGGTGGTGGTGGAACGGATCTTCGCCTGGCCGGGCCTGGGCCAGCTGATCGAGCAGGGCGTGTCGCGCCGGGACTACCCGGTGGTGCAGGACCTGCTGCTGCTGGTGGTGGCCGGCTACGTGGCCGTGCAACTGCTCACCGACCTGCTGTACTCCTGGCTCGACCCGCGCGTGCGGTGGGAGTGATGACACGATGACCACGCTTTCCCTTCCCTCTTCCGCGCCGCTCCTGCGGCCGCGCAACCGCTACGTCGCCGGGCTGCTGACCTGGCGGGGCGTGACCGGGCTGGTCCTGGTCGGGGTGGTGGCGCTGGCCGGGCTGCTGGCGCCGTGGCTGACCGACGCCGACCCGGACGCGCAGGGCGCGCAGGCGCTGGCCGGGCCGAGCGGGGCGCACCCGCTGGGCACCGACGACATCGGTCGGGACCTGCTCAGCCGGATCCTGCACGGCATCCTCACCGACCTGTCGATCATCCTGACGGCCGTCCCGGCGGGCGCGCTGATCGGCGCAGCGCTGGCCCTGCTGGCGGCCACCTCGCGGGCCGCCGACCTGGTGGTGCAGCGGCTGTTCGACCTGGTGCTGTCCTTCCCGGGGCTGATCCTCGGCCTGGCGGTGACGGCGATCCTCGGGCCGGGCCGCTGGCCGGTGGTGATCATCATCGCGCTGGCCGAAGTTCCGTACTTCGGGCGGCAGTTGCGGGCGGGCGTGCTGGTGCAGCGGGAGCGCGAGTACGCGCTGGCCGCCCGGGTCGGCGGCGCGGGCCGGGCCCGGGTGCTGCTGCGGCACGTGCTGCCGAACGCGGTGGACCCGCTGATCGTGCAGGGCGCGGTCGCCCTGTCGGTGGGCGTCTTCATCGAGGGCGCGCTCAGCTTCCTCGGCCTGGGCGTGCGCCCGCCGCAACCCACCCTGGGCAGCCTGATCAGCGGCTCGGTCGCCTACCTGGACACCGACCCGCTGCTGGCCGCCGCCCCGCTGGCCGTCACCACCGCGCTCGTCCTCGGCTTCACCCTGCTGGCCGAGGCGCTGAACCGGGGGGCGCGCTCATGAGCACGGGAACCCGACCCGAACCGGAGGGCCGCACGATGACCGAACTGATCGACCGTCCTCCGCTGGTGGAGCAACCCCCCTCCCCCACGGCCGAGTTGCTGCGGGTGCGCGAGCTGCACGTGTCCTTCGGGGAGCGGGCGGCGGTGCGCGGTGTGGACTTCGCGCTGGGGGCCGGGGAGAGCCTGGGGATCGTCGGCGAGTCCGGGTCGGGCAAGTCGACGACGGCGCTGGCGCTGCTGCGGATGCTGCCCGCCGGGGGCCGGATCACCGGCGGGTCGGTGGAGTTGGACGGCCGGGACCTGGCCGCGCTGCCCGAGGAGGCGCTGCGGGCGGTGCGCGGCAAGCGGATCGCGATGATCTTCCAGGATCCGATGTCCTCGCTGAACCCGGTGCTGTCGGTGGGCCGCCAGCTGGACGAGGCGCTGCGGGCGCACGGCGAGCGTCGGCCGAAGGCCGAACGGGCTTCCCGCGCGGTGGAGTTGCTGGAGCTGGTGGGCGTGCCGAAGGCGGCCTCCCGGCTGGGCGACTTCCCGCACCAGTTCTCCGGCGGCCAGCGCCAGCGCATCATGATCGCCCTGGCGCTGGCGCACGACGCCCAGGTGCTGGTCGCGGACGAGCCGACCACCGCGCTGGACCCGACCGTGCAGCGGCAGATCCTGCGCCTGCTGGCCCGGATCAACCGGGAGCGCGGCACCGCGCTGGTGGTGATCAGCCACGACCTGGGCGTGATCGCCGAGACCTGCTCCCGGCTGCTGGTGATGCGCGACGGCGAGGTGGTCGAGCAGGGTGCCACGACGCTCCTCCTGACGGCCCCCCGGCACTCCTACACCAGGACCCTGCTGGCGGCCGTCCCGCGCCTGGACGCCCCGTCCCGGGCGGCCGCGAACAGCACCCCCGGCGCCGAACCGCTGCTGGTGGTGCGGGGCTTGGCGAAGGGCTACGGCCCGCGCCGGCGGCGGAACGCCGCGTTGGAGTCGGTGGACCTGGAGCTGCACCCGGGCGAGACGCTGGGCCTGGTCGGCGAGTCCGGTTCGGGGAAGTCGACGCTGGCCCGGGCGCTGGTGGGCGCGCACGCGCCCGACGCGGGCGGCATCAGCTTCGCCGGGCAGCCGCTGGACGGCCGCCGGGCCAGGCGGGAGATCCAGATGGTCTTCCAGGACCCGTACGCCTCGCTGAACCCGCGGCTGACGGTGGGCCGGATCATCGCCGAGCCGCTGATCGCGCACCGGGTCGGCGACCGGGCGCAGCGGCAGGCCCGGGTGGCCGAACTGCTGGAGCAGGTGGGCCTGGAGGCGTCGGCGGCGGCCCGTTCGCCGCGCGAGTTCTCCGGCGGCCAGCGGCAGCGGATCGGCATCGCCCGGGCGCTGGCGCCCGAGCCGAGCGTGCTGGTCTGCGACGAGCCGGTGTCGGCGCTGGACGTGTCGATCCAGGCCCAGGTGATCGACCTGCTGGCGCGCCTGCAACGGGAGTTGGGCCTGGCGGTGCTGTTCATCGCGCACGACCTGGCGGTGGTGCGGCAGGTCAGCCACCGGATCGCGGTGCTGCACCGGGGCCGGATCGTGGAGAGCGGCCCGGCCGACCGGGTCGTCACCGCCCCCGAACACCCTTACACGGCCGAGCTGTTGGCGGCCGTCCCGTCCCTTCCCACCCCTACCGCCGGGAGCCTGCTGTGACCGAACCGACCGAGCCGACCGGGACCGCCGGCACCGGCCACCGCCGCGACCCGTACGCGGGCTTCCCCGGGCGGGTGGGGCGGACGTTCGGCGAGTCGGTGCCGTCCTGGCCGTGCCGGGTGCGCCCGCGCGAGGGGGCGCCGAACGTGGTGGTGGTGCTGGTGGACGACCTGGGCTACAGCGACATCGGCCCGTTCGGCTCGGAGGTGCCGACGCCGACCCTGGACGGCCTGGCCGAGCGGGGCGTGAAGCTCGCCAACTACCACACCATGCCGCTGTGCTCGCCGGCCCGGGCGGCGCTGCTGACCGGCCTGAACCCGCACCGGGTGGGGTACTCGTTCGTGGCCAACGCCGATCCGGGCTTCCCCGGGTACGGGCTGGAGATCGCGGACGACATCCCCACCCTGGCGCAGACCCTGCACGACGCCGGGTACGCGACGTACGCCGTCGGCAAGTGGCACCTGACCCGGGACTCCGCCTCCTCGGCGGCCGACGACCGCGCCAACTGGCCGCTGCAGAAGGGCTTCGACCAGTACTACGGGGTGCTGGAGGGGCTGACCAGCCTGTTCCACCCCCACCAACTGGTGCGCGACAACTCGCCGCTGGACATCGACGAGTTCCCGGACGGCTACTACTACACCGACGACATCACCGACCAGGCGATCGGCATGGTGAAGTCGCTGCGCGCCCACGACGCCGACAAGCCGTTCTTCCTCTACCTGGCGCACAACGCGGTGCACGGTCCGTTGCAGGCCAAGCCGGAGGACCTGGCCCGGCACCGGGGCCGCTACGACGGCGGCTGGGACGAGCTGCGGGCGCGGCGCTTCGCCCGGCAGCTGGCGGCCGGGCACTTCCCGCCCGGCACCGAGCTGCCGGAGCGCAACGGCGAGGCCGGGTACGAGGTCGGGGCGTGGGACGAACTCGACGAGGTGCAGCGCAAGTTGTACGCCCGCTACATGGAGGTGTACGCCGCCATGGTCGACAACGTCGACCGGAACCTGGGCCGGCTGACCGACGTGCTGGAGCAGTTGGGCGAACTCGACAACACCATCGTGGTGTTCACCTCCGACAACGGCGGCACCGGCGAGGGCGGCGCGGAGGGCACCCGCAGCTACTTCAGCCGCTTCGTCCACCACCCGAACCTGCCCGCCGACTGGAACCCGGACGTGCAGCGGGAGATCGACCTGATCGGCGGCCCGCAGTCGCTGGTGCACTACCCGCGCGGCTGGGGCATGGCCTCGAACACGCCGTTCCGGCTGTACAAGGGCCAGACCTACGCGGGCGGCGTGCGGGTGCCGTTCGTGCTGTCCTGGCCCGCCGGACTGCCGCGCGCGGCGGGCGACGACGGGGTGCGCGGCCAGTACCAGTACGTCACCGACCTGCTGCCCACGCTACTGGAACTCACGGGCGTGCGGCGGCCGTCGGAGCGCGGCGGCCACCCGGTGCAGGAGCTGGACGGGGTCTCGTTCGCGTCCGTGCTGCGGGCCGCCGACGCGCCGTCCACCCACCACGAGCAGTACTGCGAGATGACCGGCAACCGCTCGTACTACCGGGACGGCTGGAAGCTGGTGACGCTGCACCGGCCCGGCGCGCCCTACGACGACGGCGAGTGGGCACTGTACGACCTGCGCACCGACCCGACCGAGATCCACGACTTGGCCGCCGAACACCCGGAGCTGGTCAAGGAGTTGTCGCAGGCCTGGGAGGACGCGGCCTGGCGCAACGGGGTCTTCCCGCTCTCCGACACCTCCGGCGCGTTCGTGCTGCGCAACCCGGAGGAGGAGGCGCTGCGCCGCCCGGTCACCCTGCTGGCCGGGACGCCGGAGCTGGAGCGCTACCGCTCCTCCCGGCTGGTGGCGTTCCGCTCCTTCACGGCGGAGGCGGCGCTCGACCACCACGGCGCCGACGACCAGGGCGTGCTGCTCTCGCACGGCGACCAGGGCGGCGGCTACAGCCTGTACGTGGAGGACGGGCGGCTGCGCCTGGCGTACAACCAGTACGGCGAGCTGTTCGAGGCCGACGCGGGCGAACTGCCGCCCGGGGCGCACCTGGTGGCGCTGGAGGCGACCGCGGTGGCCGACCTGAAGTGGCAGTTCGAGGTGCGGGTGGACGGGGTGGTGACGGGCGCGCTCGGGCCGGTGCACCAGCTGATCGGGATGGCCCCGTTCCAGGGCATCAGCGTCGGCGTCGACCGCAAGTCGCCGGTGTCCTGGCCGCTGTGGGAGCGCCACCGCTCCTTCCGCTACACCGGCGCGCTGCGCTCGGTGACCTACCTGCCGGGCCCGGCCGCGCCGTACGACCCGGAGACGGTGGTGCGGGCGCTGCGGGAGGCGGCGGCGGCCTTCGAGTAGTCCGGCCGGAGGGCCCGGGGCCGGGAGGTCGGCAGCCGCAAGGTTGTTGACCTTCCGGTCAAATATGCCGTACCGTCAGACGCATGGGGAGGCCGAAGCAGTTCGACGAGGAAGCCGCCGTCGCACGGGCGATGGAGGTGTTCTGGACCAACGGCTACGCCGGGTCCTCCCCGGCCGAGCTGGCGGAGGCCGCCGGCATCGGCAAGGGCAGCCTGTACCACGCCTTCGGCTCCAAGCGGGAGCTGTTCGGACGGGCGCTGGACACGTACGACCGGGCCGGCGCCGAGTTCACCGAGGAGTTCCTCTCCGCCCCCGGCAGCACGAAGGAGCGCATCCGCGCCTACCTGCGGCTGCTGGTCGACGTGGACTTCGACGCCCCGGTGCGGCGCGGCTGCCTGGCCGTCAACACCGCGCTGGAGCTCGGCGGGCGCGACGAGGGCGCCACCGCGGCGGTGCGCCGAGCGGTGGAACGCAGCACGGACCTGCTGGCCGCCCGGATCGAGCGCGGCAAACTGGCCGGTGACGTGCCCGCCGCGGTGGACGCCGCCGAGCAGGCCCGCTTCCTGATGGTGACCATCGCCGGCCTCCGGGTCACGGCCCGGATCTTCGACCGGGAGACGGTGCACGCGGCCATCGACACCGCCCTCGCCGGCCTCTGAAACCCCCTGCTCCGCCCGCCCCGGGCGCAGCACGCCCACATATTTGACCTCTGATTCAAAAACCATTCGGAATGAGGACTGCCATGGATCTCGGACTCGACGGGCGCACCGCCCTGGTCACCGGCGCCGGACGCGGCATCGGCCTGGCCGTCGCCCGCGCCCTCGCCGCCGAGGGCGTCGAGGTGGTCGGGGCCACCCGCACCGCGAGCCCCGAACTGGCCGAGGTCGCGGCGGCCGTCGCCCTGGTCGACCTGGGCACCCCGCAGGGCGCGGCCGAGGCCGTCCGGCAGGCCCTGGACGCGGTCGGCGGGATCGACCTGCTGGTCAACAACGTCGGCGCGGGCGACGCCGACAAGCTGGTGATGGGCACCGTGCTGGACGCCCCCGACGAGCAGTGGGAGGCGCTGCTGGAGCTCAACCTGTTCAGCGCGGTGCGCACCACCCGGGCCGCCCTGCCGAGCCTGCTGGAACGGGGCGGGGCCATCGTCAACGTCTCGTCCATCAACGGCCGCACCCCCGTCGGCTCCCCGGTCGGCTACGCGGAGGCCAAGGCCGCGCTCACCCAGTTCGGCAAGCGCCTCAGCGAGGAGCTGGCCCCGCGCGGCGTCCGCGTCAACACCGTCTCCCCCGGCCCCACCGCCACCGCCATGTGGACCGACCCGGCCGGCTACGGCGGCCGGGTCGCCGAATCCCTCGGCCTCCCGCACGAGGAGCTGCTGGCCGGCCTCCCCGCCTGGATCGGCAGCTCCTCCGGCCGCCTGACCACCCCCGAGGAGGTCGCCGACCTGGTGGTCTTCCTGCTCTCCGACCGCGCCGCCAACATCCACGGCGCCGACCACGTCATCGACGGCGGCACCCTCAAGGCGGCCTGAGCCGCGGCCCGGCGCCCGATCCGGCGGGGCCTACGCCGGGCCCCGGTGGCCGAGGGCCCGCAGGACGTCAGCCGGCCGCGCCGGGTGGTGCCCCACCGCGCGGTCCGGCTCGGCGGCCTCCGGGCCGCGCGCCAACAGGCCGACCGCCGGGCGCAGTTCGTCGGGCGGGACGCGCGACGGGCCGTCGGCCGCGGCCGTCACGAGGCCGGTCGGGCGGTGACGTCCAGCGGCCTGGTCCAGCGGCGCCACTGGTCCTCGCGGCCGTAGCCGGCGGCCTTCCAGGCGGACTGGCCGAGCTCGTTGTGCTCCAGGACCATGGCGTCGACCCGGCGGCCGCCGGCCTCGGCGAAGCGGGCGTGGGCGGCGTCGAGCAGGGCGGTGCCGATGCCCCGGCGGCGGGCGGCGGGGTGGACGGCGAGGCGGTAGAGGTGGCAGCGCCAGCCGTCCCAGCCGGCGATGACGGTCCCGAGGACCGCGCCTTCGCGCTCGGCCAGGATCAGCGCCCGCGGGTCGCGCTCCAGCAGCCGGGCCACGCCCGCCCGGTCGTCGCTGATGCTGGTGCCCTCGGCGGCCTCGGCCCAGAAGGCCAGCACGGCGTCGATGTCCTCGGGGCGCGCGGCCCGCAGTTCGTACTCGCTCATGCGCACGTTTCTACCAGGCGAAACGGAGCACGGACCACCGGTTTCCCCGGGCCCCCTTGACGGCACCGGGCCCGGCCCCGAGCCCCACTCCGAGCCGCGACCGCACCCCGATCGGTTTCTGACGCTCCGCCTGTTCACTCCGCCCCGCCCCTCGAACTCCCGGCGCCCCACGGCAACTGACCCGGCGTCGACTTCCGGCCCGCACGAGCGCCTCGGCGGGCCGGAAGCGGTCTTTGCGTCCCCTTGACGCGGACCGGCGGCATCCACCATGGTATGGACCACTCCCTCGCACCGCTGCCCGTTCACCTCCCCCACCCGGAGCCGGCATGCGTGCACCTCTTCCCCGCCGTCGCCGCGGCCACCACGGGCCGCCCCACCGACGCGCCACCACGGCCGACGGCTGACGTCCGCCCGCGCCGTCCGTCCGCGCCGCCCGCACCGAGGGCACACCGTTCGTCCACTCCTCCCCCGCCGGAGCCCGGGCGGCACGGTGACGCCGCCCTCCACCCCGCCGAACACCTCGCGCCCGACCCGCGGCCACCCGCGCAGCCCTCTCCCCGCCGATCCGAAGGAGCCCGCATGGCCCGGCCCGCCC
>NZ_JNWZ01000066.1 GCF_000716545.1 Kitasatospora phosalacinea | reverse complement strand
CCGAGATCTACACAAGGAGTATCGTCGGCAGCGTCAGATGTGTATAAGAGACAGGCATGGGGGGATGCGTGGTGGCGGGGTGTTCGTCGGGGAGCTGTTCGGGCGTGGGCGGGAGGAGCCTGCGGACGGGGTGGTGCTGGTGCCGGGGTGGTTGGGGGTGGAGGAGCAGCGGGAGCTGGTGGCGGCGTGCCGGGAGTGGGCGCGGCCGCCGGCCGGGATGCGGTCGGTGGTGCTGCCGGGTGGCGGGGTGATGTCGGTGGGCACGGTCTGCCTGGGGTGGCACTGGTACCCGTACGGCTACGCGCGGACGGTGGTGGACGGGGACGGGGCGCCGGTGAAGCCGTTCCCGGAGCGGTTGGGCGCGCTGGCCCGGCGGGCGGTGGCGGAGGCGTACGGGGAGCGGGTGGGGGAGGTGGCGGGGGCGGCGGGCTTCGCGCCGGACGTCGCGCTGGTGAACCACTACCCGCACGGGGCGCGGATGGGCCTGCACCAGGACCGGGAGGAGCGGGTGGACGCGCCGGTGGTGTCGCTGTCGCTGGGGGACGAGTGCGTGTTCCGGCTGGGGAACACCGAGGACCGGGGCCGGCCGTGGACGGACCTGCGGCTGTGCGGGGGCGACCTGCTGGTGTTCGGCGGCGCGAGCCGTTTCGCGTACCACGGCGTGGTGCGGACGCTGCCGGGCACGGCGGACCCGGAGCTGGGCCTGACCGGGCGGCTGAACATCACCGTCCGGCAGACCGGCCCGGGGTGAGGGGGCCCCGCGTGCCGGAGGGCGGGAATGCCCGGGGGGCGCGGAGACTTGTGCTGGACGGACGAGACGTTCGGCGGCACAGCCCTGTCCGCCGGCCGTCCGGAGAGGGAGCGATACATGGGAACCCCCGTCGACCAGCTCGTCGACCTGCTGGACCTGGAGCGGATCGAGCTGAACATCTTCCGCGGCCGCAGCCCGGAGGAGGCGCTGCAACGCACCTTCGGCGGGCAGGTGGCCGGGCAGGCGCTGGTCGCGGCGGGCCGGACGGTCGAGGAGGACCGGCCGGTGCACTCGCTGCACGCGTACTTCCTGCGTCCGGGCGTTCCCGGCGTGCCGATCGTCTACCAGGTCGAACGGACCAGGGACGGGCGCTCGTTCACCACCCGCCGGGTGCTCGCCATCCAGGGCGGGCGGACGATCTTCGCGCTGACCGCGGACTTCCACCGGCCCGAGCCCGGCGGCATCGAGCACCAGTTCCCGATGCCGGACGTCCCCGCCCCGGAGAGCCTGCCGAGCGCGCTGGACGAGGTCGGCGCCCGGCTCGGCGAGCTGCCCCCGTTCATCAGCCGCCGCCAGCCCTTCGACATCCGGTACGTGGACCGGCTGAAGTGGACGCGCGAGGAGCTGGACGGGGTGGAGGCCCGCAGCGGCGTGTGGCTGCGCACCAACGGCGCGCTGCCCGACGACCCGCTGATCCACGTCTGCGCGCTCACCTACGCCAGCGACATGACGCTGCTGGACGCCGTCCGCGCTCCCGTCGAACCGCTGTGGGGCGAGCGGAACTTCGACATGGCCTCGCTGGACCACGCGATGTGGTTCCACCGCCCGTTCCGGGCGGACGACTGGCTGCTGTACCGGCAGGAGTCGCCGATCGCGCACGGTGCGCGCGGCCTGGCCCGGGGCGAGATCTACGACCGCGAGGGCAACCTGGTGGTCTCGGTGATGCAGGAGGGGTTGTTCCGTCCGTTGACCAGGTAGGGGAGGGCCCGCCCCGGGCGGGAGCCGGCGTCACGGCCGGAGCGGCCGGAGAAGTGACCGGAGAACAGGATCGACCTGGGAGGAAGTCAGATGACCGACACCGCAGCCGAAGCCTGGCAGCGCTGGACGGAGGCCCGGAACGCCTCGGTGGGCGCGCCGCACGGTCCGCTGGCCCTGACCGGCACCCACTGGCTGGAGCCCGCCCCCGCCGAACTGCCCGGAGTGCCCGGCCGCTGGTGGGCCGAGGGCGGCACGGTCTGCGCCGAGCTGCTCGCCGGGGACGGCGTCCGGATCGAGGGCGAGGAACGGGAGTCCACCGGCCGGGTCGCCCTGCGACCGGACACCGACCGGCACCCGCAGATCGCCGTCCGCGACCGGCTGCGGCTGGTCCCGATCGAGCGGGAGGGCGAGCTCGCCCTGCGGGTCTTCGACCCGGACGCCCCCGCCCGGGCCGCGTTCGCCGGCATCTCGGTCTACCCGTACGCGCCCGACTGGGCGGTGCCCGCCGTGTTCACGCCGTTCGAGGACGGCACGCGGGCGCTGGTGGTGGAGAACGCGGACGGCCGAGCCCGGCCGCTCACCGTCGCCGGGCAGGTCGCCTTCACGCTGGCCGGGCGGCCGCACACGCTGACCGTCAGCGGCTCCGAGGGCTCCGGCGGGCGGCTCAGCGGCGTCATCGCGGACGGCACCAGCGGCCGGGAGACGTACCGGTTCCGGTTCGTCACGCTGCCCGCGCCCGACGCGGACGGGCACACCGTGCTGGACTTCAACCGGGCGTTCCTGCCGCCGTGCGCGTTCGCCGACCACTTCATCTGCCCGTTCCCGCCGCCCGGCAACCGGCTGGAGGTCGCCGTGGAGGCCGGCGAGCGGCACGTGGTCACGGTCTGAGGCCGGGCGGCGGGGCGGCGGGCCCGGTCGGGGCGCCCGGTTTCTGAGAGCGCTCTCTCGGCGGGGTCGCGGGCGCTAGGCTGCTCGCAGCAGAACACGATCACGTGCGCGCGGTGCGCGCACGGGCGGTGGAGAGGAGCCCACGGTGACCGAGTCCGAAGCGGGAGCGGGCGGGCGTCCGACCCTGGAATCGGTGGCCGAGCTGGCCGGCGTCTCCCGGGCCACCGCCTCCCGGGTGGTCAACGGCGGCGCGGGCGTACGGGCCGCGCTGCGCGAGAAGGTCGAACGGGCCGTCGTGGAGCTCGGCTACGTCCCCAACCTGGCCGCCCGCACCCTCGTCACCCGGCGCAACCGGGCGATCGCCGTGGTCATCGCCGAACCCGAGGCCCGGTTCTTCTCCGACCCGTTCTTCGCCCAGCACCTGCGCGGCATCAGCCGCGAACTGGCCGCCGCCGACAACCAGATGGTGCTGCTGCTGGCCGAGGAGGAGCGCGACCACGACCGGATCGGCCGCTACCTGGCCGGCGGCCACGTCGACGGCGTCCTGCTGTTCTCCCTGCACCGCTCCGACCCCACCCCCGAGACCGTCCACCGCCTCGGCCTGCCCTTCGTCATCGGCGGACGGCCCGGCTGGCCCGGCGCCGAGTCCGACCGCGACCTGGTCTACGTCGACAACGACAACCGGGGCGGCGCCCGGCTCGCCGTCCAGCACCTGCGCTCCATCGGCCGGCAGCGGATCGCCACCATCACCGGCCCGCTCGACCAGACCTCCTCCATCGACCGCCTCGACGGCTACCGCGACCTGCTCCCCGACGGTGACGAGGACCTGATCGCGATCGGCGACTTCACCGCCGACGGCGGCACCCGGGCGATGACCGAACTCCTCGCCCGCCGACCGGACTTGGACGCGGTGTTCGTCGCCTCCGACGTGATGGCCTCCGGTGCGATCCGCGTCCTGCGGGCGGCCGGACGCCGCGTGCCGGAGGACGTCGCGGTGGTCGGCTTCGACAACGTCGAGTCGGTCGCGGCCTGGACGGAGCCGAGGCTCACCACGATCCGCCAGGAGATCGAGGAGATGGGGCGGCTGATGACGCGGCTGCTGCTGCGGCGGCTCAACGACCCGGGGGCGTCGGCGCCGTCCTCGGTGATCATTCCGACGGCGCTGGTGGTGCGGGAGTCGGCCTGATGGGGGCTCTGCCGGGCGGGTCCGGAGCGGATCAGGTCAGGGCCCGGGCGAGCAAGGCGGCGGTCCGGGCGAGGAGGGGTTCGTCCGGGTCGGCGCCGGGGGCGGTGGGTTTGGTGCTGAGGACGGCGAGGACGAGCGGGGGGCGGTGCGGGGGCCAGGCGAGGGCGAGGTCGTTGGTGGTGCCGTAGGAGCCGGTGCCGGTCTTGTCGGCGTGGGCCCAGCCGGGTGGGAGGCCGGCGCGGAGGCGGTGGGTGCCGGTGGTGGCGGCGCGCAGCCAGGCGGTGAGTCGGGCGCGGTGGGGGCGGGTGAGGGCGTCGCCGAGGGTGAGGCGGGCGAAGGTGCGGGCCGGCGCGCGGGGGGTGGTGGTGTCGGTGGCGCGGTCGGGTTCGGCGGAGTTGAGGGCGGGTTCCCAGCGGTCGAGGCGGGTGGCCGGGTCGCCCGGGGAGCGGCAGAAGCGGGTGACGGTGCTGGGCCCGCCGAGGCGGCGCAGGAGCAGGTTGGCGGCCGTGTTGTCGCTGGACTCGATCGCGGCGGCGCAGAGTTCGGCGACGGTCAGGACGCGGGTGCGGCCGGTGACGGGCGCGTGGCCGGAGTCGGTGACGTCCCGGTCGGTGTAGTGGACGCGGGCGGCGAGGTCGTGGCCGGCCGGAGCACGGCGGCGACGGCGGCGGCTTGAGCGTCGAGCAGAGCGGGAACGTCTCGTCCGCGCGGTGGCCGACCGTCGCGCCGCTGCCGGTGTCGTACCCGAGGACACCCAGCCTGGCGCCGTGCGCGCGCTCCAACTCGCGCAAGGTGGCGGCGAGTTCGCCGGCCGATGCGGGAGCGGGGCGGTCGGGGGCGAGGGCGGCGGCTCCGGCGCCGGTGAGCAGGTGGCGGCGGGTGGGGTGCGGGTGCATCGGGGCCTCCTCGGGCGGCGCGGGTCGCACCGGGTGCATCGGCGGGAGGAGGCCCCGGCTGGAGCGGCCGCCGGGCGGCGGGTCAGCCGGTGACGCGGTAACTGAGGTCCGGGTACGGGAAGTTGGCCCAGTGCAGGCTGCCGAGGGCGTAGGAGAGGTCGCCGGGCTTGCCGGGCAGGCCGGTGGCGCAGTCGGTGTCGAAGTAGACGGCGATGTTCGCGGTGGTGAAGTCGACGGCGGAGTTCGCGGCGGCCGGGAGGTCGTGGCAGCCGGTGTCGGTGGTGTCGACGGCGTACCGGGTGCCCGTCAGGTCGCTGCCGCTGGTGAAGTACGCGACGGCGGAGTGCGGGAGTTCGACGGCGGCCGCGGGCTGGGCGAGGGCGGCGCCGAGCAGCAGGGCGGCTCCGGTGGCGGCGGTCGCGGTGAGGGTCTTCTTCCGGCGGGCGGCCATGCGGGGGCTCCTTGGGAGGCGCGGGCGGGACCGGCGCGCACGGTGGTGCCGACCGTGGCGCGCGGTCATGTCAGTTGCATCTTCAACGATCCTCCGCGTTCTGCCAAGACCCTGGTCCGGAGCGGTACTCGGGCGGTGCGGGGCCTCCCGGGCCGGGCGGAACTGTCGGGGTCCGCGTCGGCCCGGGAGGTGTCCGGGGGGGTCGGTCAGTCGAAGGGGATGCGCAGCACGGAGGCGCTGCCCTGGGACTGCGTGGCACCGGTGCGCAGTTGGGCGGGGGCGTTGCCGAGGGCGGGCCAGACCTCGACCTTGACGGTGCCGTTGCTCAGGTTGGCGAGCGGGGCGCCGGTGGTGGACTGGAGGCCGGCGGCGGCGCTGTAGCGTTCCCAGCCGGGGACGGGGTCGGTGGCGAAGTAGCGGTAGGTCTCGGTCCGGTCGATGGTGCCGTTGCCGTCGAAGTCGTAGGAGACGCGGGCCTGTTGGGCGAGGGCGACGGTGGAGCCGGCGTCCACGTACAGGTCGAATCCGGTGCTGCCGCCCGCCCGCAGGGTGCCGGTGAGGTGGCCCAGGGTGTACGTCAGCGGCTGGTAGGGCGTGCCGTCGTGGTTGGTGCCGCCGCCGGAGGCGATGGTGCTGCCGGTCGCGCCGGTGCCGTAGGCGGGGGTGAGGGTGCCGCCGGGCTGCAGGTAGAGGGTGTCGGTGCGGGTCTGCGGGGCGGTGGGGGAGGCCGACGGGGACGGGGACGTGCTTGCCGACGGGGACGGGGAGGCGGTCGGGGAGGGGGAGTTGGTGGCGCCGCCGGTGCCGCCGTCGGGCTTGGTGCCGCGTTCGGAGGCGGTGGAGCGGGCCGGGACGGTCAGGGTGTAGCCGTCGGAGAAGCGCACGGTGCGGGCGGCGGTGGTGTAGTTGTGCGCCACGTGGGTGCGGGTGGTGCCGTTGGTGAAGACCGCGGCGGTGGGGGTGTCGGCGGTGGTGGCCGGGTCGAGGGTGCCGAGGGCGGCGAGGTCGTAGATCCAGTGGTAGGTGTGGGCCTTGGACTCGCCCTCCTCCGGCGTGTAGCCCGCGTTCCCGGCGTCCCAGTCGGCCTTCGCCGCGGCCGGGTCGGTGAGTGCCTCGGCCTCCCACAGCAGGTCGCGCCAGTCGGTGAACGCACCGCCGTTGCCGGCCTTCGACTCGGCGAGGTTGGCGGCCAGATCGTCCTTGCGGCGGGCCAGGTAGAGCGAACCCGAGGTGACCGGAAGGAAGTTGATGCCGTGGATCATGCCGGGCGCGGCCGTCCACCAGGTGGAGTAGGCGGCGCCGGAGCCCCAGACCATGCCGACGGTGGAGTGCTGGAAGCCGGCCGGGAAGACCCGGTGGTCGGCGTCGAACCAGTACTGCTGCACGGCGTCGGCCTCGGTGGTGTACAGGTAGACGCCGAGGTCGCGCAGCGCGGTGTCGCCGGTGGCGGCGCCGAACAGCAGCAGGCCGGCGCTGAAGTTCAGCGACTCGGAGGAGGACTCCTCGTTGTTGCCAGCCGCGAAGCCGGCGTGGCCGGAGGCCCAGCCGTGGCCCTCGTACGGGTCGAAGTTGCGCAGCCAGGGGAAGCGGGCGTCGGTGCGGTCGGTGTTGGCGGCGTCCTTGGCCAGCAGCTTGACCATTCCGCCCCACTGCGAGTCCGCGGCCCAGGCGGTGTCGTAGCGGGCGACGGTGGCGGCGGCCTGGACGAAGTAGCCGTAGTGGAAGTGGTGGTCGTTGAGCTCGGCGTCGGTGCCGTAGGAGGCCGGGTAGCCGATCAGGGTCTTCCAGGTGGAGTCGTAGGCGAAGCCGGGCGAGCCGGTGCCCGCGAACCAGGTCTGCAGCTTGCCCTTGATCAGCCCGAGCAGCTTGTCGCGAACCGCCGTGTCGCCCAACTGGTCGGCGATAGGCACCAGTTGGGCGAGTCGGCCGAGGGCCTTGCCGACCCAGTAGGTGTCGGTCGCGCCGCTGAACGGGTCGCTCGCGTCGGCGACCTGGTGCAGGTACCCGTCGAGGGCGGTGCGGTCGTAGGCGCCGGCGTCGGGCAGCGAGGGCAGGACGCCGGTGACGGTCCGCACGGTGGAGAAGGACGAGCCCTGGCGGACCTTCATGGTGCCGCGCGGGGAGGTGTAGGCGAGCGCGGTGAGCGCGTCCGGGGTGGCCTGCCACTGCTGCGGGTAGAGCGCGAGCAGGGTGCCGGTGCCGGTGCCCTCCTGGGCGGCGGTGGTGGCGGTGAAGGTGGTGGTGAGCTTGCCCGCGGCCTCGTCGTAGTTCCAGCCGACCTTGGTGTCGGTGACGAAGTTGTAGGCGTAGGTGCGGAACTGGGCCAGGTCGGCGGCGGAGGGCAGCAGCGCGACCGAGTAGTAGTCCTTGCTGCCGAGGTTCGCCGTCAGGGTGGTGCCGTTGACGCTCCAGCTGCTGCCGGTCGGCGCGAACAGGCCGTAGCTGTGGCCGGCCACGGTGATGCCGAGCACGCTGCCCTGGTTGCTGAAGACGGTGGGCGCCGAGGCGGTGGTGACCTGCGCGGCCCCGCCGGTGGCGTGCGCGTACACGTACGGCAGGCCGTGGCCGATGGTGGCGCTGAAGGTGTGCGCGCCGTCCGCCCAGTACGGGGTGACCGTCCAGTCGGACCAGCCGTCGGCCTTGGTGTCGGGGGAGTTCAGGCCGGCCACGCCGAGGGTGAGGTCCCGGGTGTGGGTGTAGTCGTACTGGCGGCCGTCGGGGGGTGACGGTCGGCGTGGTGGGGTAGCCGACCTCCAGGCCCGCGGCCTGGGCCTTGAAGGTCATCGGGTGGGCGTACAGGTTCTCCGAGTACGGGTTGCCCGCGTAGCGCTGGTAGATCAGCGAGGACCACCAGTCGTTGGTGGGCGCGGCCTGCCCGGCCGCCCTGGGGGTGACCTTGGGGGTGACGGGCGCGCCGTCGGAGTTGCTCGGGCCGACGGTGCCGGCCGGGCGGGCGTCGCTGTAGCCGCCGAGGCCGACCCGGACGGTGGCGGCGGAGGCGCTGCCGGCGCCGAGGGCGGCGGCGAGGGTGGCGGCGGCGGCCAGCGCCAGCGTGGTGAGGGCGGCCGTGGGGCCGCGCAGGGAGCGGAGCTTCATGAGCGTGTCCACCTTGCGTGGGGGCGGGCGGTTCAGGATGAGAGCGCTCTCAGCCAGCGGACCGTATTAGTGGGCTCGGAGGGGTGTCAACGGGCGTGACACAGACTGATGCGTTCAGAACTCGAAAGCCCGGGTCGAGGCGGCCCGGAGATTACGTTCAGGTTTCGAGGGCTTGACGAGGGAATTTCCGCCCCGGCAGTCTCTCGGCATCGGTTGAGAGCGCTCTCAGAAATTCGGGCGCCCGCCGATCGGCACCTGCTTCCCGCTTGCACTCCACCCACGCTCCCGCCCCGCCCTGGAGGCCTTCGCATGGCTACCCCGAGAGTCCGCCGCTCCACCGCTGCCCTGGGCAGCGCCGTCCTCGCCACCGCACTCCTGCTCACCGCGTGCAGCTCGGGCAGCGGGTCCAAGGACTCCGCCGACGGCAAGGTGACCATCACGGTGGACCTGTTCGGCACCTTCGGGTTCAAGGAGGCCGGGCTCTACGACGAGTACACGAAGCTCCACCCGAACGTCACCATCAAGCAGACCGACACCCAGGACGAGGGCCAGTACTGGCAGGCGCTGCAGACCAAGCTCGCGGGCGGCGGCGGCCTCGCCGACATCCAGGGCCTGGAGGTCGGCCGGGTGGCCAGCGTCGTGCAGAAGCAGGCCGACAAGTTCACCGACCTGAAGACGCTCGGCATCGGCGACGTCAACGACGACCTGGTGGAGTGGAAGGGCGCCGCGATCAAGACCGCGGACGGCAAGGTGCTCGGCGCGGGCACCGACATCGGCCCCGAGGCGATCTGCTACCGCACCGACCTGTTCCAGGCCGCCGGGCTGCCCACCGACCGCACCGAGCTCGCCGCCAAGTGGTCCACCTGGCAGGGCTACCTCGACCTCGGCAAGCAGTACGCCGCCAAGGCCCAGGCGGGCAACGCCTGGACCGACAGCGCCGCGGGCATGTTCACCGCCGAGGTCGGCCAGCAGAAGGTCCGCTACTCCGACGAGGCCGGCAAGCCCGTCTACGACAGCAGCCCGGCCGTGAAGACCGCCTGGAACGACGCCGCCGCGCTGGTCGCCGACGGCCTGTCCGCCAAGCTCGCCCAGTGGACGCCCGAGTGGAACAAGGCATTCTCCACCGGCAAGTTCGCCACCCTCTCCTGCCCCGCCTGGATGATCGGCTACATCAAGGGCCAGGCCGGCGACGCGGGCTCCGGCAAGTGGGACATCGCCCCCGGCCCCGGCAAGACCGGCAACTGGGGCGGCTCCTACCTGACCGTCCCGCGCACCGCCAAGCACCCCAAGGAGGCCGCCGAGCTGATCAAGTGGCTCAACGCCAAGGAGCAGCAGGCCACCCTGTTCACCAAGCAGGGCTCCTTCCCGTCCTCCACCGGCGCCCAGGCCGCCATCAAGGACGTCACCGACCCGTACTTCAACAACGCGCCGATCGGCCAGATCTTCAGCGAGTCGGCCAAGGCCATGCCCGCCCAGGTGCTCGGCACCGACGACGGCGTGATCGGCAAGGCGTTCACCGACGCCCTCGGCGAGGTCGAGCGCACCGGCACCGCGCCCGACACCGCCTGGAAGCACGCCATGGACAACGTCAAGAAGGCCGACGGCAACTGACGAACCGTCACTTAAGGTAGTCAACTCGGGTGGCCCGCCCCGCCGTTCCGGTAACGGCGGGGCCGGGCGACCCCCGTCGAAGGACCCCGCCCATGGCCCTCAGCTCCACCGCCCGGCTGCCCGCCGCCAAGCCCGCGAAGCGGCCCGGCGGCCTGCGCCGCCGCCTCGCCCCCTACGGCTTCCTCGCCCCGTTCTTCGGGCTGTTCGCCGCGTTCGGGCTGTTCCCGCTGCTGTACACCGCCTGGGTGTCGCTGCACCGGGTCGAGCTCCAGACCTCGGACCGGATGGACTGGCTCGGCTTCCAGAACTACAGCCGGCTGCTGTCCGACCCGTTCTTCTGGAACGCGCTGCGCAACACCTTCACCATCGGCGTGCTCTCCACCGTCCCGCAGCTGCTGATGGCCCTGGGCCTGGCCCACCTGCTCAACTACCGGCTCCGCGGCCGCACCTTCTTCCGGGTCGCGATGCTGATGCCGTACGCCACCTCGGTCGCCGCCGCCACCCTGGTGTTCGCCCAACTCTTCGGCCGCGACTACGGGCTGATCAACTGGGTGCTGAGCAGCCTGGGCGTGCACCCGGTCGACTGGCAGGCGAACACCTGGGCCTCCCAGTTCGGCGTCTCCGCCATCGTCACCTGGCGCTGGACCGGCTACAACGCGCTGATCTACCTGGCCGGCATGCAGTCCATCCCCGGCGAGCTGTACGAGTCCGCGGCCGTCGACGGCGCCTCGCGCTGGCAGCAGTTCCGGCACGTCACCGTCCCCGGGCTGCGCCCCACCATCGTGTTCACCGTGGTCGTCTCCACTATCGGCGCCACCCAGCTGTTCGGCGAACCGCTGCTGTACGAGGGCAACTCCGGCGGCGGCATCTCGCACCAGTACCAGACGCTCGGCCTCTACCTGTACGAGCAGGGCTGGACGTTCTTCCACCTCGGCCGGGCCGCCGCGGTGGCCTGGGTGATGTTCCTGCTGATCGTCCTGCTCGCCCTGCTCAACGCGGCGATCGCCGCCCGCCGCAACCGCACGGACCGGTGACCCGATGACCCAACTGACCCAGGCACTCGACAAGCCCGTTGCCGCGCCGCGCAGTTCCGCGCGCAGGAGCCGCTCGCCGCTGCACGGCGGACCGCTCGCCTACGCCGTGCTGATCGGCGCCACCCTGCTCGCGGTGTTCCCGTTCTACTGGACGCTGGTCGCCGCCAGCCGCTCCAACTCCGAACTCAGCTCCGCCACGCCCGCGTTGACCCCCGGGCCGAACCTGTTCCACAACATCGGCGAGGCGCTGCAGCAGGCCGAGATCGGCAAGGCGCTGCTCAACTCGCTGATCGTGGCGAGCGTGGTCACCGCCGGCGTGGTGCTCTCCTCCACGCTCGCCGGGTTCGCCTTCGCCAAACTGCGCTTCCGCGGCCGCGGCGCGCTGCTCGCACTGACGGTGGGCACGATGATGATCCCGCCGCAGCTCGGCGTCATCCCGCTGTTCATGGTGATCGTCAAGCTCGACCTGCAGAACAAGCTGCCCTCGGTGATCCTGCCCTCGCTGGTCTCCGCGTTCGGCGTGTTCTTCATGCGCCAGTACCTGGTGCAGGCGCTGCCCGACGAACTCGTCGAGGCCGGCCGGATGGACGGCGCCTCGCTGCTGCGGATCTTCCGCTCCATCGTGCTGCCCGTCGCCCGCCCCGGCATGGCCGTGCTCGGCATGCTCACCTTCATGGCCACCTGGAACGACTTCTTCTGGCCGATCGTCGCACTCAGCTCGCAGAACCCCACCGTCCAGGTCGCGTTGAAGTCGCTCGGCCAGGGCTACGTCCCCGACCAGTCCGTGGTGATGGCCGGCACCCTGATCGGCACCCTGCCCGTCCTGGTGGTGTTCGCCCTGCTCGGCCGGCAGATCGTCGGCGGCATCATGCAGGGCGCCGTCAAGGGCTGAACCCGGTCACCCGTCGAGCTGACCCACCCTCAATTCATTCGGACGGAACGCGACATGACCATCGACACTCTTCCCGTGACCACTTCCTCCCCCGCGGCCTCCGACGCCGCCGAGCCCGCCCGCTTCCCGGCCGCCTTCGTCTGGGGCGCCGCCACCGCCGCGTACCAGATCGAGGGCGCCGCCGACCAGGACGGCCGCACCCCGTCCATCTGGGACACCTTCGCCCGCCGCCCCGGCGCCGTCCGCAACGGCGACACCGGCGACATCGCCGCCGACCACTACCACCGCTACCGCGACGACGTCGCCCTGATGGCCGAACTCGGCCTGCGCGCCTACCGGTTCTCGCTCGCCTGGCCGCGCATCCAGCCCGGCGGCCGCGGCCCCGCCAACGAAGCCGGACTCGACTTCTACGACCGCCTGGTCGACGAACTGCTCGGCGCCGGCATCACCCCCGTCACCACCCTCTACCACTGGGACCTGCCCCAGGAGCTGGAGGACGAGGGCGGCTGGACCAACCGCGACACCGCGTACCGCTTCGCCGAGTACGCGCACCTCGCCGCCCACCGGCTCGGTGACCGCATCCCCACCTGGACCACCCTCAACGAGCCCTGGTGCAGCGCTTTCCTCGGCTACGGCAACGGCGTCCACGCCCCCGGCCGCACCGACCCCGCCGCGGCCCTCGCCGCCCACCACCACCTGCTGCTCGCCCACGGACTCGGCACCGCCGCGCTGCGCGCCGAACTCCCCGACACCGCCGAGGTCTCGCTCACCCTCAACCTGGCCGCCGTCCGCCCGCTCTCCACCGACCCCGCCGACCTCGACGCCGCCCGCCGGATCGACGGCCTGGCCAACCGGATCTTCCTCGACCCGGTGTTCCGCGGCAGCTACCCCGAGGACGTCCTCGCCGACACCGCGCACGTCACCGACTGGTCCTTCGTCCACGACGGCGACCTCGCCGAGATCTCCCGGCCCGTCGACTCGTTGGGCATCAACTACTACACGCCGACGGTCGTCGCCGCGGACCGGACCGAGCCCGCCGGGGCCGAGGCGGACGCCCCGCGCGGCGACGGCCACCAGGGCGGCAGCCCCTGGCCCGCCGACCACGGCATCCGCTTCCTGCCCGCCCCCGGCACCCGCACCGCCATGGACTGGCCGGTCGACGCCGACGGCCTGTACGAACTGCTCACCCGGCTGCGCGACGACCTGCCCGGCGTCCCGCTGCTGGTCACCGAGAACGGCGCCGCGTACGAGGACTACACCGACCCCAGCGGCGCCGTCCACGACCCCGAGCGGATCGACTACCTGCACGCCCACCTCGCCGCCGTGCACCGCGCGATCACCGACGGCGCCCCCGTCCGGGGCTACTTCCTGTGGTCGCTGCTCGACAACTACGAATGGGCGTACGGCTACAGCAAGCGCTTCGGCATCGTCCACGTCGACTTCGCCAGCCAGCGCCGCACGCCCAAGGACAGCGCGCACTGGTACGCCCGGGTGATCCGGGACGGGGCGCTGCCGCGGTAGCTGGCGCTGCCGCGGCTCGGGGGCGGGTACGGCTCGGGGGCGGGTACGGCTCGGGGGTGGGTGCGGCGGCCGCCCCCGGGCCGTCCGGGCGGCCCGCGTTCCTGATGGAGCGTCAACTGCGTTGTTCCGAGGTATCGGTGACCGGTTCGAAAATGCGGTGACGTCCGGGGCGGGCGTCCCTAGACTCTGCTCGCTGGACAACGCCCGGGCCGGACGGCCGATCGGGCGCACCGTGACGTGAGTGGAGAGGGAGGGACCGGTCGTGCGTGGCACCGCTGCTGTCGTTCCCCCGTCGCGGTTCGAGGTGATCCTGGTGTCCCGGGCGGGCCGGCGCCCGCTGCGCGGCCGGTGCCGGTAGGAACCGCGAGCTTCCCGTCCGTCCCCCTGTTCCATCCCGTTCCGTACGTCGTTCCGTACGACGTTCCGCACGTCGTCCCGCATGTCGTTCGACGCGGCGGCGGTGGGCGTCCGGCGGGTGTGCACGGGGTCGGCGGACGTCCCTCGTGGTGCCGTGAATCGCGCTGCCGATTCCAGGAACGAACCCCGAAGGGCCACGCGCCATGCGCACCGACCTCGTCACCGCCACCACCACCGCCACCGCTTCCGCCGTCGCCGCGGTCCGCAACCTGGGCATCCTCGCCCACGTGGACGCCGGCAAGACCACCGTCACCGAGCGGATCCTCTTCCTGACCGGGGAGACCCACAAGCGCGGCGAGGTCCACGACGGCACCACGGTCACCGACTTCGACCCGCAGGAGCGCGACCGCGGCATCACCATCTTCGCCGCGGCCGTCAGCTGCCAGTGGGACGGCCACCTGCTCAACCTGATCGACACGCCCGGCCACGTCGACTTCGCGGACGAGGTGGAGCGCTCGCTGCGGGTGCTGGACGGCGCGGTGGCCGTGTTCGACGCCGTCGCGGGCGTCGAGCCGCAGAGCGAGTCGGTGTGGCGGCAGGCCGACCGGCACGGCGTGCCGCGGATCGCGTTCGTCAACAAGATGGACCGGCCCGGCGCCGACCTGGACGCCGCCGTCGCCTCCATCCGGGACAGGCTCCACCCCGCGCCGCTGGCCGTGCAGCTGCCGATCGGCCGGGAGGGCGGCTTCACCGGCGTGGTCGACCTGGTCGAACTGCGCGCGCTGACCTGGCCGGACGGCACCGGACCCGGTGACGGTTACCAAGTCGGCGACGTGCCGGAGGAGTTGGCGGCCGAGGCGGCCCGGCGCCGGCAGGCGCTGGCCGAGGCGGTGGCCGAACTGCACCCGGCCGCGCTGGAGGAGTACTGCGCCACCGGCACCCTCACGGCCGCCGCCCTCACCGGCGCGCTGCGCCAACTCACCGGCAGCGGACAGGCGGTGGTGGTGCTGTGCGGCTCGGCGTACCGCAACCGCGGCGTCGAACCGCTGCTGGACGCGGTCACCGCGTACCTGCCGTCGCCGCTGGACGTCCCGCCGGTGCGCGGGGAGTTCGACGGCGTGCCGCAGGAACGCACCGCCGAAGCCCGACAGCCGTTCTCCGCCCTGGTGTTCAAGGTCTCCGCGAGCACCACCGGACGGCTCAGCAGCCTGCGGATCTACTCCGGCACCCTGCGGAAGGGGGACACCGTGCTCGACGCGCGCACCGGCCGCACCGAACGGATCGGCCGGATCCTGCGGGTGCAGGCCGACCGGCACACCGAGACCGACGCCGCGGTGGCCGGCGACATCGTCGCCGTGGTCGGCGCGAAGGGCGCCAAGGTCGGCACCACGCTGTGCGCCCCGCACGCCCCGCTGGTGCTCGAACCGGCCGTCTCCGCCGATCCGGTGGTGACCGTCGCGGTCGAGGCCCGCCGCTCGGTGGACACCGACCGACTGGCCGTCGCACTGGCCCGGATCAGCGAGGAGGACCCCTCGCTGGTGGTCGGCAGCGACCCGGAGAGCGGGCAGCGGACGCTGTCCGGGATGGGCGAACTGCACCTGGAGGTCGCGGTGGAGAAGCTGCGCCGGGCCGGCCTCGAAGTCACCGTCGGACGGCCGGAGGTCGCCTACCGGGAGACCGTCTCCACGGCGGTGACCGGCCTCGTCCTGCGGCACGTCAAACAGGACGGCGGCTCCGGCCAGTTCGCGCACATCGTGGTCGACGTCGCCCCGCTCGGCGAGCCCGGCACGGACGGCTTCGAGTTCCGCTCCACCGTCACCGGCGGGCGGGTGCCGCAGGAGTTCGTGCAGGCCGTCGAGGCGGGCTGCCGGGACGCCCTCGCGGACGGTCCGCTCGGCCACCCGGTCACCGGCGTCCGGGTCACCCTCACCGACGGGGCGACCCACGTCAAGGACTCCTCCGACCTGGCGTTCCGCACCGCCGGACGGCTCGCCCTGCGCGAGGCGCTGCGGCGCGGCGGCCCGCTGCTGCTGGAGCCCGTCGTGGAACTCACCGCGACGGTGCCGCCGGACGGCGTCGGCGGCGTCCTCGGCGACCTGTCCGCCCGCCGCGGCCGGGTGCACGGCTCCGAGCCGCGCGGCGGCAGCGCGGTGCTGACGGCCACCGTCCCGCTGGCCGAACTCTTCGGGTACGCGGGCACCTTGCGCGGCCGCACGCAGGGCCGGGGCACGTTCAGCACCCGGCCCGCCGGGTACGCCCCGGCGCCGCGGGCGCGGTAGTGGCGGGTGCGGCAGTAGCGGGTGCAGTGGTGGCCGGTGTGCAGTAGTGGCGGGTGCAGTAGTGGCGGCTGCGGCCCCGTTCCGCCTTCGGGTTGCCGGGGGTGGGGCGGGGCCGCGTCCGGGGGCTCTCGCGGGTCAACGCAGCCAGCCGCGTTCGGTGGCGCGGGCCCCGGCCTGGAAGCGGCTGCGGGCGCCCAGCACCTCCAGCGCCTCGGCGGTCAGCCGCCGGACGGTCCGCTCGGAGATGCCGAGCTTCCGGGCCGCGACCACGTCGGTGTCGCCCTGCTGGAGGATCCGCAGCAGCGCGTAGTGCTGCGCCGTCATGCCGTTCGGGTCGCGCCCCCTGGGGTGGCAGAGCGGCGCGGCGCTGTGCCACAGCCCGTCGAACAGCGCGCACAGCGCGGCGACCGGCCCGCGGCCGTGCAGCACGGTGGCGGTGTCCGCGCGTTCCGGGTCGAGCGGCAGCAGGGCGGTCTCCCGGTCCAGCACGACCATCCGTAGCGGCAGCGTGGGCACGGTGCGCACCGAGCCGCCGAGCTCGACCAGTCGGCGGGCGTACTCGACGACGGCCGGGTGGCGGCGTACCGCGTCGACGAACAGGACACGCAACTCGACGCCGCGGCGCAGCAGTTCGGTGCAGAGCGACTCGTCCGGCAGGGTGTCGGCGGTGGCGTTGGTGGCGTTCGTGGCGGCGTCGGTGGTGGCGCCGGCCGAGGTGCCGGCCGGTTCGGTCCTCGGCCCGGTCGCGGGGGAGAGGACCAGCACCTGGGAGACCGTTCCGGCGCCGAGCGCGGCCAGCCGGTCGCGGATCGCGTCCGTCCCGACCAGGTCCTCGGTGCGGGTGTGGCGGCGTTCGGCCTCGGTCTCGGCGCGCAGTTGCCCGAGAGCCGCCCGGGCCTGCTCGAACTCCTGCCGGTGCGCCAGCAGTTCGGCCTCGCGGCGGGCCAGTAGCGCGGCCAGCCCGAGCTCCGGCACCACCGGGTGGAGGACCGCCGGGTCGTCCCAGGACGGCCGGAGCAGTCCCAGGTCGGCCAACTCGCTTCGGACGGAGAGCAGTTCGTCCGGGGTCAGGCCGAGGAGGGCGGTCAGCCCGGCGTCGGTCGCGTCGGGGGCGCGCAGCAGTTCGCGGTACAGCCGGCCGGCCGGGTCGCTCAGGCCGAACGCCTGGAGGGCGACGGGCATCTCAACCGGCACCCGGGGTGCGGCGGCCGGGGCAGGTCACCGTGTGCATCGCCGCCGTTCCTCCGCCCACCCGTCCGACCAGTCCGGAGTAGGTCTAGACCATTGGGGTGCCCGGTGTCAAAGGGTGCGGGCCGTGGCCGGTGGCCTCGCCGGAACCGGCAGCGCGGGGCCCCCCGCCGCTCGCCCCTCCCCCCTTCACCCTCCCCCCCGCTTCGCCCGCCCGGGTCTCCCGGTGGCGGGCCCGGTCCGGGGTGCCCGACCTGGCCGGGCACCGGCGGACCGTGGCGGCGACCGTGCTCGACGCGTTCGGGGTCGGCGTGTTCGTGCCGCTGTCCTTGCCGTCGGACGGCGGCCGGGCTGCGGCCGGGCAGGGCGGCGATCAGCGGGCTCCGGGCGTCAGTGGGTGAGCAGGCCCGGGTCGGAGAGGGAGGGTGCGCCGGTTTCGACGTGGCCGGCGAGGCGGCGGACGAAGTCGGAGCTCTGGTTGGAGGTGACGGTGAGGTCGTACCAGCGGCGGCAGGTGGAGAGGTCGACGGTGAGGGTGGCGGTGGCGCCGCGGCGGACGGTGACGGCCTGCGGGGAGCCGGCGTAGGCGTTGGTGACGGTGAGGACGGCGTCGGCGCCGGCCGGGTTGGTGAAGGTCAGGGCGAGGTTGCCGGTGGCGGCCTCGTGGCGGGCGGTGACCTCGGGGCCGGCGGTCTTGCCCGGGTTGCGGAAGCGGCGCAGGAAACCGTTCGGGCCGAACACGGTGAGGTCGGTGACGCCCTGCGAGTAGGCGGTGTTCCAGGTGTCGGAGACGAACTTCCCGGCCCCGGCGGTGTACGTCCAGGGGCCGTCGGTGCGGTTCGCCGAGGTGACCAGGAACTGGGCGCCCGCGGCCGGTCCGCCGCTGAACGCGAGGGTGTACCTGCCGGTCGCGGTGTCGGCCGAACCGTCCACGTACGGCGCGTACTTGAGCGGGCGGGTGGGCTTGGCGCCGGGTTCCTGCCTGGGCATCGTCCCGGTCGCGGGCGGGGTCGGGACGTAGTCCGGGTGCCGGTTGTGGTCGGCGGGCAGGTACGCGGCGGTGGAGGGCAGCGCGGCCGGGGCGGTGTTGCTCGCGGTGAAGTCGAAGGCGGAGGTGAGGTCGCCGCAGACGGCGCGCCGCCAGGGGGAGATGTGCGGTTCGGCGACGCCGAAGCGCTGCTCGATGAAGCGGATGATCGAGGTGTGGTCGAAGGTCTCCGAGCAGGTGTAGCCGCCGGTGCTCCACGGCGAGACCACCAGCATCGGCACCCGCTGCCCGAGGCCGTACGGACCGGCGGCGTAACTCGCGTTGCCCGCGAAGTGGTCGGCGCCGGTGGCGACCGTGGACAGGCCCTGGCTCGCGGAGGCGGGCGGGAACGGCGGCACCACGTGGTCGAAGAAGCCGTCGTTCTCGTCGTAGGTGATGAACAGCGCGGTGCGGGCCCAGACGTCCGGGTTCGAGGTGAGCGCGTCCAGCACCTGCGCGACGTACCAGGCGCCGTAGTTCGCGGGCCAGTTGGGGTGCTCGGTGTACGCCTCGGGGGCGACGATCCAGGAGACCTGCGGCAGCGTGCCGGCCGCGACGTCGCGGCGCAGCTGGTCGAACAGGCCGTCGCCGGCCTTGGCGTTCGTCCCGGTGCGGGCCTTCTCGTACAGCGCGTCGCCCGGCTTGGCGTTGCGGTAGTTGTTGAAGTACAGAAGGGAGTTGTCGCCGTAGTTGCCGCGGTGGGCGTCGCTGATCCAGCCCCAGGAGCCGGCCGCGTTCAGTCCGTCGCCGATGTCCTGGTAGATCCGCCAGGAGACGCCGGCCGCCTCCAGCCGCTCCGGGTAGGTCGTCCAGGAGTAGCCCGCCTCCTGGTTGCCCAGCACCGGCCCGCCGCCGGTCGCGTCGTTGCCGGTGTGACCCGTCCACATGTAGTAGCGGTTCGGGTCGGTGGAGCCGATGAACGAGCAGTGGTAGGCGTCGCACAGCGTGAACGCGTCGGCCAGCGCGTAGTGGAACGGGATGTCCTGCCGGGTCAGGTACGCCATCGTGGTGGCCGTCTTGGCCGGGATCCACTGGTCGTACTTGCCGCCGTTGAACGCCTTGTGGCCGCCCGCCCAGTCGTGGTTGAGGTCCTGGACGAACTGCATCCCGAGGTCGTTCACCTGCGGTCGGAACGGCAGGACCTCCTTCTTCGAGCTGTTCGCCTGGTACCAGACCGGCTTCCCGCTCGGCAGCGTCACCGGCCGCGGGTCGCCGAAGCCGCGCACGCCCTTCATCGAGCCGAAGTAGTGGTCGAAGGACCTGTTCTCCTGCATCAGCACCACGATGTGCCGCACGTCCTGGATGGTGCCGGTGCCGCCCTGCGGGGCGATCGCGGCGGCCCGCGCGATGCTGGGCGCCAGCGTGGAGAACGCCAGGCTCGCACCGGCGAGTTGGAGGAAACGACGGCGATTCGGCTCGACAGCCATGGGGGCACGACCTCTACGGACGAGGGGTGGACGGAGGGCGCCCACCAGGACAGCGCGCGCGGGGTACCGCCCGTCGTCCCGCTCGTGGCCGACCGGCGTACGTCGGGCGAACGACTTGAGTTGTCCGGACAAGTACGCCCGGTTCGGGCCGAGTTGTGTGGACAAGGGCCCCGGGAGGTGGGGGAGAGCGGGTTCTGCCGCTGAGCCGGTGATCGGGCGGGGTGGTCACGCCGCAGGCGCGGTGCCTTCGAGTGACCGGCCGGCACTCCCCACGGCGCCCCCGGGCCGGTTCACCGGGATCCCGCCAGGCGCACCGGGCCCGGACACCGATCACAGGATCAGCGGCGGAGCCGGAGAGCGTGGGTGTTCCAGTGCGAGGTGTTCCGGCCCGGCGCGGTTCGGTTCGGGCCGGCCGGGTCACCAGCGGCGGGCGGCGGCCAGCAACTGCTCCCGGACGGCGGCCAGGTGCGGGTTCGGGGCGGGCTCCGGGCGGTGCACCAGGTACGCGGTGTTGATCGGCGGGTCCTCCGGCAGCAGCAGCGGGACGAGCGCCCCGGCCGCCAGCTCCTCCCGGCACAGGTACGCGGGCAGCACGCTCCAGCCCGCGCCGGCCACCACCGCCGCGCGCACCGCCCGCAGGTCGGGCACCGTGACGGCGGCCCGGGCGTGCAGTCGGCGGCCGAAGACGTGCCGCCAGTAGCGGCGGACGATCGGCAGATCCTCCGCGTAGCTGACCAGCGGCAGCCGGGGGAGCGCCTCGGCCAGGTCGGCCGGGTCGGTCGGACTGGCCGGGTCGGTCGGACTGGCCGGATCGGCCGGGTTCGTCGGGTCGCTCGGGGGCGCTGCGGGTGCCGGGGCCGGCCAGCCGGGTGCGGCGACCAGGACGAACTCCTCGTCCGCCAGCGGCACGGCGGTGAGCGCCCGTCCGGTCGGGCGGCGGGTGGCGATCACCAAGTCGTGACGCCCGGAGCGGAGTTCCTCCAGCAGCGGATCGGTCAGCCCGGCGGTCACCCGCAGTCGCACCCCGGACGCGACCAGCGGGGCGAGCGCGGGCAGCACCAGCGTGCCGAGCAGCTCCGCCGGCCCGGCCAGGTGCACCGGCTCGGCCGCCGGCCGGTGCTCCGCCGCGTCGGCCAGCCGGTCCAGCGGCTCGGCGACCCGCGCGGCCAGTTCGTCCGCCGCGGGCAGCGCCGCCGCGCCGCGAGCCTGCCGTTCGAACAGCTCCCGCCCGTGGCGCCGCTCCAGCGCGCGGATCTGGGCGGTCACCGTCGACTGCGACAGGCCGAGCCGGTGGGCGGCCGCGGTGAACGAGCCCAGGCGGTACACCGCGAGGAAGGTGCGCAACTGGTTGAGGTCCGACGGTTCGGCGGCGGGCCGGGGCAGGGGGGCGTCCATCGGGCGAGCGTACCGGCGGGGCGGGTGGTCGAGTCATCGGAGAACCGATGGCTGTCATCGGCGCGCTCATTGGATACCGATGGGTCGGCCGGTCTACGGTCGGGGCGCAACCGCGACACTGACCACCCCCGGAGGAACGCGAGATGTCGAAGATCCTGTTCGTGATGACCGGCGCCGACCACTGGACGCTCACCGACGGCACCAAGCACCCCACCGGCTACTGGGCCGAGGAGGCCGCCGCCCCGTACCGCGTCCTGCGCGCGGCCGACCACCAGGTCACGGTCGCCACGCCCGGTGGCGTCGTCCCGCCCGTCGACCGGGCGAGCCTCGGTGCCGACGCCAACGGCGGCGCCGAGCAGGCCCGCGAAATCGCCGACACGCTGGCCTCGATGACCGAGCTCGACCACCCGCTGGCCGTCGCCGACGTCGACCTCGACGACTACGACGCGGTCTTCTACCCCGGCGGCCACGGCCCGATGGAGGACCTCGCCCGCGACGCCGACTCCGGCCGCCTGCTCACCCGCGCCCTCGCCTCCGGCAAGCCGCTCGCCGTGGTCTGCCACGGCCCCGCCGCCCTGCTCGCGGCCGTCGACCCCGCCACCGGCCGCAACGCCTTCGCGGGCCGCCGCGTCGCCGCCTTCACCGACGAGGAGGAGACCCTGGCCGGCCTCGCCGACCGCGCCCCGTGGCTCCTCCAGACCCGCCTCGCCGAAGCCGGTCTCACCCTCGACACCGGCGCCCCCTGGGCCCCGCACGTCGTCGTCGACGGCAACCTGATCACCGGGCAGAACCCGGCCTCCTCGGCCTCGCTGGCGCAGGAACTGCTGAAGCACCTGGGCTGAGGCCACCGGACCGCCCGGACCGCCGGGGGCGCCCGGACCGCCGGGGGCGCACGGGCCCCGGGCGGTTCAGGCAGCGGTTCAGGTCGTGGTTCAGACGGCGGTTCCGGCCGTGGTTCAGGCCGCGGTGATCGGGCGGACGGTGCTGTCCGTGGTGGTGCGGGCCGCGGTGTGGGTGGTGACGAGGCGGCGCAGGGCGCGGTCGGTGGCGGGGTCGGCGGGGGTGAGGGTGAAGAGGCGGTGCGGGCCGGCGGTGAGGATGTCGTAGTGGAGCAGGAGGGGACCGGCCTCGACGTGCTGGACACGCTTGGTGCCGGTGGTGCGGTCCAGGACGGTGTGGTCGTCCCACCAGAGGGTGAACTCGGGGCTGTGGCCGCGTAGTTCGGCGAGGAGGGCGGCCAGGTGGGGATCGTCCGGATGGTGGGCGGCGGCGGTGCGCAGGTGGCCGACGGTCTCGCGGGCGACCCGGGGCCAGTCGAGCTGGGTGGCGCGGGTCGCCGGGTCGAGGAAGAGCATCCGGGCGGTGTTGTCGGTCGCTCCGGTACCGAACTCCGGGCCGAACAGGGCCCGGGCGGCCGCGTTGTGGGCCAGCACGTCGAGCCGGTGGTCGGTCAGGTAGGCAGGGAACAGCGGTATCCCGTCCAGGAGTTGGCGCAACGAGGCGGGCACCTCGGGGTTCCGGGGGCTGCTCGCGGGCAGGACGGGGGTCTCGCCGCGGGCGAGCAGGTGCAGGTGCCGGTGCTCGTCCGGGGTGAGGCGCAGCGCCTCGGCGAGGGCGTCCAGGACGGCGGTGCCCGGGGTGCCGACCCGCCCCTGCTCCAGGCGGACGTACCACTCCACGCTGACGGCGGCGAGTTGGGCCACCTCCTGGCGGCGCAGCCCCGGGGTGCGGCGGCGCGGCCCGCGCGGCAGACCGGTCTCCTCGGGCTGGAGCCGGGCGCGCTTCGCCCGGAGGAAGGCGGCCAGCTCGGCCTGTCGGGGCGGTACGCGTTCGGTCATGCCCCCGATCATCGGCGCAGGTCGGGCGACCCGTCCAGCGCCGAGGCTGGTACGCCGAGTGCCACCATCCGGAGGACCTCCCCAAGTGGGGCGCGGCGGGCGAGGGTTGGTGCCGGAAGCAAGTTTCGACGACCGACCGGGAGTTCCGCGCCATGTCACGTTCACCCCGTACGACCACTGCCACTGCCACTGCCACTGCCACTGTCCCTGCCGCCGCCGGGTGGTCGCGGCGGTCCCGCGCCGCCGCCGTCCTGCTGTCCGCCGCCACCGCGCTGACGCTGCTGGGGGCCGCCGATTCGAGCGCCAAGGTGCGCGGCGAGACCAAGGACTTCGGGCGGGTCTCGGTCCGTTCCGGGATCCCGACGGACGCGAAGCGGTTCACGGTCAGCAGCCCCGACCTGGTGAACGGCGCCTTCCCGCAGGCCAGTTGGGCGAACGCCTTCGGGTGCGACGGCGGGAACCAGCCGCTGCGCCTGGAGTGGCGCGGCGCCCCGGCCGGCACCCGGAGCTTCGCCGTCACCATGTTCGACCCGGACGCGCCGACCGGCTCCGGCTTCTGGCACTGGGTGGTCTGGGACGTCCCCGCCGACGCCACCGGCCTGGGGAGGACCCTGCCGGCCGGTGCGGTGGCCGGCGCCGACGACGCGGGCGTGCAGGGCTACCTGGGCCCGTGCCCGCCCGTCGGCGACCGCCCGCACCACTACCGGATCACCGTCTACGCCCTGGACACGCCGAGCCTGGCGCAGCCCGCCGCCACCCCCGCGGCCGTCACCGCGTTCGGGATGGGCGGCCACGTCATCGGCTACGCGCAGACCACGGCACTGGCCGCGCGGTGAACTCGCCCTGCCGGGCGGTCAGTCGAGGGTGGTGAGGCGCAGGCCGCCGTCGGTCTCCAGGACGGTGCCGGTGAGGTTGCGGTTGGTCGCGGCGAGCACGACGGCCTCGGCGACGTCTTCCGCGGCGGCGATCCGGCGGGCCGGCAACCGGTCGGCGACCTGGGCGAAGTAGGCCTCGCGGGCGTCCTGCGGCAGGCCGTTCCACCACGGGGTGTCGACCAGGCCGGGGGAGACGGCGTTGATCCGGCGCGGGGCCAACTCCACGGCCAGCGGCCGGATCATCGCCTCCAGCGCCCCGTTCACCGCCGCCAGCCCGGCGGTGCCCGGCATGCCGGTGCGGGCCGAGATCGCGGTGACCAGCGTGACCGATCCGTCCTCGGTCAGGTGCGGCAGCGCGGCCTGCACCGTGGTCAACTGCCCCCAGAACTTGGCCTCGAAGGCGCCGCGCAGGGCGCCGAGGTCGAGTTCGGCGAACGGCCCCGCGCCCTCGGCGCCGCTCAGCGCGACCACCAGCCAGTCCAACGTGCCGATGGTGTCCAGGACTTCCGCGATGCTCCCGCGGTCGCCGCCGTCCGCCCGGTGCCCGATCAGCTCCGGGTCGCTCGCCGCCAGCGCCTCCAGCCGCTCCTTGCTCCGGCCCGCCACATGCACCACGGCGCCCCTGGCGCGCAGTTGGCGGGCGGTGGCCAGCCCGATCCCCGAAGTGCCGCCGACGACCAGTGCAGTGCGCTCGCTCATGTGTGCTCTCTCCCCAAGCGTTCCATCGAGGTGCGTCCGTCGATCCGGACGAACCGCCGGGTCCTAATTTCGAACCGCGACGTCTCGTCTCGAATTAAGGTAGCGTGGCTCCCGTGATCGAGCAAGCGAACCAGGGCCCGGCCGGTCCGGCCGACGAGACGCAGACTCCCGTGCGGCCGGGGCGCCGTCGCAGCGAGGAGAGCCGCCGAGCCATCCTCACCGCCGCGTACGAACTGCTCGCCGAAGCCGGCTACGCCCGCCTCACCGTCGAGGGCATCGCCGCCCGGGCCGGCACCGGCAAGCAGACCGTCTACCGCTGGTGGCCCGGCAAGGCGGACGTCCTGCTCGAAGCCGTCACCGCGCACGCCCGCCGGAACATCCCGCTGCCCGACACCGGCGACCACGCCGCCGACCTGCACGCCTTCCTCGCCGCCACGTTCGCCGCCGCCGCCCCGCCCACCACCGACGCCCTGCGCGCCCTGATGGCCGAGGCCCAGATCGACCCCGCCTTCGGCGAACGCTTCCACCACACCCTGCTGCGCCCCCGCCGCGAAGCACTCGGCACCCTGACCGCCCGCGCCCACGCCGCCGGCGCGCTCGCCCCCCACCTCACCCCGGGCACCGCCGTCGACCTCGCCTTCGGCCTCCTCTGGTACCGGCTGCTCGCCACCCGCGAACCCCTCGACGACCGGCTCGCCGAACTCCTCACCCGCACCCTGCTGCGGGCCTGAGGGGGGCGGCCGCTCCGGGGCCGCGGATGCCCCGGCGCGGCCCGCCGTTTCGCGCGGGCGTCTGTCGTTTCGCGCGGGCGTCCGTCGTTTTCCGTAGACGTCCGCTGTTTCGCGCGGGCGTCCGCCGTTTTCCGCAGGCGTCCGCCGTTTCGCGCGGGTGGCCACCCCTGCCCGGCGGACGGACATCGTTTCCTGCGGATGTCCGTCCATTGCCGCGGATGTCCACCCGCACCCCGCCCGCACGGCCGTCGAACGACTGAACGAGCATGGCGGGGTGCCAACCGAGACCCCCTCCCGACCGTCCCCGCCGCCCCGACCCGCCCCGTCCGGGCTGCGCCGCCTCACCCGCGGCGCCTTCGCCGACCTCACCCCGCTGCGTCAGAGCCCCGACTACCGGCGACTCTGGTTCGGACAGACGGTCTCCTCGATCGGCCAGCAGATGACCGCCCTCGCGGTCGGCATCCAGGTCTTCCACCTCACCGGCTCCACCTTCCTCACCGGCCTGGTCGGAATCTGCTCCCTGGTGCCACTGGTCGTCTTCGGCCTGTACGGCGGCGCCATCGCCGACCGCGTCGACCGCCGCCGCCTCGGCCTGATCGGCTCCGGCGGCCTCGCCGCGGTCTCCGCGCTGCTCGCCGCCCAGGCCCTGCTGGACCTGCGCTCCGTCGTCCTGCTCTACGCCGCCGTCGCGCTCCAGGGCGGCTTCTTCGCGGTCAGCTCGCCCGCCAGGTCCTCGATGATCCCGCGCCTCGTCCCGCGCGAGCAGTTGCCCGCCGCCAACGCCCTCAACACCATCGGCGTGAACCTCGGCCAGACCGTCGGCCCGCTGCTCGGCGGCGTCGCCGTCGCCGCGTACGGGGCGCAGAGCGCGTACCTGATCGACACCGCCGCCTTCACCGCCACCCTCTACGCGATGTGGCGCCTGCCCGCGATGCGCCCGCAGAGCACTACCGGCAAGCGCGCCACCGTCCTCGACGGCCTGCGCTTCCTGCGCGGCCAGCCCAACCTGCGCACCTCCTTCGCCGCCGACCTCGCCGCGATGGTCTTCGGCCTCCCGCGGGCCCTCTTCCCCGCGATCGTCCTCCCCTTCTACGGCGGCGACGCCGGCACCGTCGGCCTGCTCGCCGCCGCCCCCGCCGTCGGCGCCCTCGCCGGCGGCCTCTTCTCCGGCTGGATCGGCCGCATCCACCGCCACGGCATCGCCGTCCTCGCCTCCGTCGCCGCCTGGGGCCTGGCCATCGCGGCCTTCGGGCTCGTCCGCAACCTCCCGCTCGGCCTGCTCCTGCTCGCCGCGGCGGGCTGCGCCGACACCGTCTCGATGATCTTCCGCAACACGATGATGCAGGTCGCCGCCCCCGACGAGATGCGCGGTCGCCTCCAGGGCGTCTTCATCGTGGTGGTCACCGGCGGCCCCCGCCTCGGCGACTTCGAATCCGGCACCGTCGCCACCCTCACCAGCCCCACCGTCTCCATCCTCACCGGCGGCCTCGCCTGCGTCGCCGCCGTCCTCTACCTCGCCGTCCGCCGCCCCGCCTTCCTCCGTTACGACGCCCGCCACCCCACCCCCTGACCCGCCGGCCCGCCACCCCCGAAACCTGGCAGCGAGCACCCCCCGACGTGCTGTATTGTTTTCCACGTCGCCGAGAGATCGGGGGCAAGGTCAAGAAGCCAAGGAGCCCGCCAGGGCCACCGGGTGGACGACCACGGGACGTGGCGCAGCTTGGTAGCGCACTTGACTGGGGGTCAAGGGGTCGCAGGTTCAAATCCTGTCGTCCCGACAGTGATGTCGGAAGGCCGTTGATCGGGAGAAATCCCAGATCAGCGGCCTTTTCTGCTGCGCGCCTCTTGATGCCGCCACCTGCCCCTGCCATGCTTCGGGCGATCTTGCCAGGGACCAGCCGGGGACCGCGGTGCCGTGTGGGGCTCGGAAAGTCGTCGCTGCAGGTCAAGCCGCATAGCGGTACTCGTTGATGACACCGCCGAGGACGCGGGTGCGCAGGAGGTTGTGGCCTTCGAGCTCGTGCGCGGTAGTGGGCTGCTCGTGGACCCCGGGCGGTAGCTGGTTGCGGGCCCGGTGCGGTCGGTGTTCGTTGTAGTGCTGCTGGTAGGCGGCCAGGACGTGCCGGGCGTGGGCCTCGTTCATGATGAGGACATGGTCCAGGGCCTCACGTCGGATGCTCCCGATCACCCGCTCGCAGTGGGCGTTCATCCGAGGGGCCCGCGGCGCGCTCTTGAGGATCTCCATGTCCTCGGCCTCGAAGACGGCGTCGAAGGACTGCCCGTACTTGCCGTCGCGGTCACGCAGCAGGAACTGCAGGGACTCCGCGCGTCGGCCGAGGTCGGCGGTCACGTTCCGGGCTTGCTGCACCGCCCACTCCCGGGTGGGGTGGGCGGTGACGTCGGCGATGTGTAGCTGACGGGTGCCGTGTTCGAGGAACGCCAGCGCGTACAGGCGCTGTCCGAGGATCGTGTCGAGATGGAAGAAGTCGACGGCGATGATGCCCTCGGCCTGGGTCGTGAGGAACTCGCGCCAGGTTGGGCCGGTGCGGCGCGGGGCCGGGTCGATGCCCGCGGCGTGGAGGATCTCCCACACCGTGGATGCGGCGATCGGGTGCCCGAGGCGGGCGAGCTCGCCCTGGATCCGCCTGTGGCCCCACCCTGCATTTTCCCGTGCCAGTCGCAGAATCAGGTTCTTGAGTGCCGCTCTGGTCGGCGGCCGCCCGGTCCGGGCGCGCCGCGCACTGTAGTCCCACTTCGCCGCGATGAGTCGGCGGTGCCAGGCCAGCAGCGTGCCGGGAGTGACCGGGAAAACTGCCCGCCACCGGTGACGGGGTATCAGGCTGGACAGCGCTGCCAGCCAGAACCGATCCTCCGGTTCATAGCGGACCGGGCCGGCGAGGTGGCGACGCAGCACCGCGTTCTCGTGCCTGAGCACGAGCAACTCCGCGTCCTTGGCAGTGTCGCGGCGTAGCAGCACTTTGGGGATGGACAGCAGCTTCCGGGTGACCTTGTACAGCGTCGAAACGATCACCCGGACATGCTGCCAGCCGAGGTCGCTCTATACCTGCCACCTGCGGCGATGACTTTCCGAGCCCGACACCCGCCCGGTCCTGCGGGGCCGGGCCCGCGGCTGCCGCTGGTGATGGCGCTGGCGTGCGGCGTCAGCGTGGCGAACGTCTACTTCCCCCAGGCCCTCACCCCGCTCATCGCCGACGGGTTGGGCATCACGCCGTCCGCCGCGGCCGGCGTGGCCACGGTGACCCAGTTCGGCTACGCCGTCGGAATCTTCCTGCTCGTCCCGCTCGGCGACCGGCTCCCGCGCCGCCCGCTGATCACCGTCCTGCTGGTGGTGACCGCCTGCGCGCTGCTGGCCGCCGGGCTCGCCCCGGCCGCCGCGCCGTTGATGGCCGCCGGCGTCGCGGTCGGCCTGACCACGGTGGTCCCGCAGCTGCTCCTGCCGATGGCCGCGGGCCTGGTCGCCCCGGACCGGCGCGGCTCGGTGATCGGCACCCTCCAGGGCGGCCTGATCGGCGGAATCCTGCTGGCCCGCACCTTCGGCGGCGTGCTGGGCGAACACCTCGGCTGGCGCGCCCCCTACCTGGCTGCCGCCGCGCTGACCGGACTGCTCGCCGTCGTCCTCGGACTGGCGCTGCCCGCCACTGCGTCCGCCACCCGCGACCGGTACCCGGTTCTCCTGGCGGACGCCGTGCGGATGCTGCGCACCGAGCCGGACCTGCGCCGCTCCGCGCTCTACCAGTCCACCCTCTTCGGCGCCTTCAGCGCCGCCTGGACGGCGCTCGCCCTGCTGCTCACCGGCCCGCACTACCGCATGGACGCCCAAGCCGTCGGCGTCCTGGCGCTGATCGGCGCGGCCAGCATGTGCTGCGCTCCCGCCGCCGGACGCTGGGTGGACCGGCGCGGCGCGGACCGCGTGAACACCTGGTGCGCCTGGGGCGTCCTCGCCGCCGCGGTGGCACTGGGCGCCGGTGTCGCGGGCGGGGCCACCGGACTGGCGGCCGTGGGCCTGGGGCTCCTGCTGCTCGACGTGGCGGTGCAGTGCAGCCAGGTCGCCAATCAGGCCCGCATCTTCGCGCTGCGGCCCGAGGCCCGCAGCCGACTCAACACCGCCTACATGACGTGCTCGTTCCTCGGCGGCAGCGCCGGATCCTGGCTCGCCATCCGCGCCTACGCCCTGCTGGGCTGGACCGGGGTGTGCGCCCTCATCGCCCTCGCCGCCGCCCTCGCCCTGACCGCACGGCTCGCCGACGGCCGGTGCCGCCGGGGACGCGAGGAGTCGCCCTCCGCGGAGCCCCTCGCGTCGTACGCGGGCCCACCGCGGTGAACGGCCGCCGGACGCCGGCGCGGGCACCCCCGCCGCCGGGCCCGACGTCGCAGACCCAACGAACCGAACACCCGACCACCGATCGACGCGAAGGATCTTCATGACGTTCCCGATGACGTTCCCGGCCATGCCACCCGCCGTCCTGCGGTTCTTCCGCGCCTCCCAGGAAGGCGATGCCGACGCCTGGGCGAACGCGTTCGCCGAGGACGGGGTCTTCCACGACCCGGTCGGCGCCCCGCCGATCGTCGGGCGCGCCGCGATCCGCGACTTCATCGCCTCCGTGCTGCCCGGCTTCCGGCCCTTCCTCGGGCTGACCCCCACCGAGGCCCACACCATCGGCAACCAGGTCGCCGTCTCCTGGCGCGGGGCCGCCGTCGCCCTGGACGGCAGGCCGGTCAACTGGTCCGGCATCAACGTCTACGAGCTGGACGAGGCCGGCCTCATCCGGGAGGCCAAGGCGTACTTCAACATCGCCGTCTTCCAGGCCCAGCTGGCCGGCTGATCCCGCGGTTCCGTCCGGCGCGGGCCGGGGGAGCCGAGGCTCTCCCGGCCCGCGTCGGCCGTCCGCCGTCCAACCGGCACTTGACCCTGACGTTGCGTCATGTTCCAGCATGGGCACATGACCGAGCACTACAACGCATTCGAGATCAGCCCCGTCCCCGCGCCCGCGCTCGACGCGCAGCCGCCCGAGGTCTACCGGGGCATTTACGGCATGCCGATGTTCGTGACCGTGCCGACGTCCGACCTCGCGACGTCCGTGGAGTTCTGGACCCGGGGGCTCGGGTTCATCGACCTGTTCACGATCCCGGGACGGCTCACGCACGTCCGGCGGTGGGCGTTCCAGGACGCCCTGCTCGTCCCGGGCGAGACCCCCGCCGAACCCTCCACCGTGAGCATTGGCTTCGCGTGCGTGCTGAGCCAGGTCGACGAGATCGCGCAGGCCTGTGCCGCGTTGCTGCCCGGGTGCACGAAAGGGCCGCGGCACACTCCGTGGAACACGGTGGAGCTGGAGGTCGTCACACCCGAGAACGAGCCGGACGCCTCGGCCCCGTCCGGCGGCTCCGTCCCGTACCTCCCCCGGAAGGCGCGGGCGGCCTCGACCACGGCCGAGCCCCACGTCGCCATGCCCGTGAAGCAGAACGCGGCCTCCTGCGTGCGGACAGCGAGCAGGCCGGGGAGTGGCACCGCTGTCTGCTCCACGGCACTGGTTCGATCGAACGAGGCGGCACGTGAACTCGTCGATGCCTGTCCCGGTGGCACGCCGCTGCGAATCGTGTCGAGCGCACCGCTGCGGTCCGGATCGGACAGGGGGCGTCGAAGCGGCGCCTCGGCCTCGGCTGCGTCCTTGAAGCCGCTGCGGCGCATCGTGCGCCGACGTCCGCTGCGTGAGGGGACGTCCACGGCCGGTCGGCTGGCACGTGGGTGCCGGCCGACCGGTGGGGCGGGTCACTTCAGGTCGGGGACTTCGTCGCGGGTGACGACGTAGGCGCTGTTGTAGACGGTGTTGAGGTAGGTGGGGTCCTGGCCGGTGATGAAGCTGCCGTTCCAGGTGTTGAAGAGGACCCAGGGGGTGCGGGACGACTGGAGTTGGGCGGGGTCGGGGACGGCGGAGTTCTCGTGGAGGGCGATCGGGACGGTGGGGCCGACGATGCTCTTGGTGGCGTTGAACAGCGAGGTCAGCGGGCCCCGGTCGCTGACGTAGGTGTCCGCGCCGCCGATGTCGGTGTAGCCCTTGCCCGGGTAGAACGACGCCTGGGGGTCGCCGTTGTAGGGCATCATCCAGACCAGGTTGTGCACGCCCTTGGTCTTGGTCAGGTAGTCGAACTGGAAGGCGAAGAGCTTCTTGTACGGGTCGGCGCCCTCCTTGCTCCACCAGAACCAGGTGCCGCCGGCCTCGTGGTAGGGGGCCCAGATGACCGCGACGTCCTGGGCCTGGAGGTCGAGGAGGGCAGCCGCGGCCTGGTCGAGTTCACCGGTGTAGGAGGTGTATTCGGCGGTGCCGGGGGTGAGGGTGTTGGTGATGGAGGCGGTGCCGCCGTAGTTGCAGTAGCCGGTCGCGGGGGCGCCCACGTGCCAGCGCAGCAGGGGGATGCCGCCGGCGTTCCACCAGGCGGCGGCGCGGGTGATGGAGCCGGGGCGGTCGCACATGTCCATGCCGCGGATGGCCGGGTACTTGCCGGTGTTGGTGTGGATGTAGTCGATCTCGTTCTCGCTGCCGTTGGTCTCCTGCTGGCCGGAGACGATGTGCTGGCCGTACTGGGAGTAGAGGTAGCACAGCAGGTTGCGGGCCTGGGTGGTGGCCTGCGGGTCGACCGGGGTGGCGGTGCACGTGCCGCCGGGCGGCGAGGTGGGGGTGGCGGTGGTCGTCCAGCGCTGGTTGGTCTGGGAGTTGCAGTACCACAGCACGACGCCGGTGCCGTTGGCGGTGCCGGCCCCGTACACGTCCGCGCAGTACCCCGACTGGGTGCCGGTCAGGGAGCCGTCGGTGTTCAGCTGCCACTTCTGGCTCGCGGTGCCGTCGCAGGGCTGGATCACGAGCTTGGTGCCGGTGACGCTCCGCTTGTTGTCCGTGTCGACGCACCGGGTGCCGTCGAGGGTCCGCAGTTCGCCGGCGGCGGTGGGCTCGAACGACTGGTTGCCCTGGTCGTTGCAGTCCCAGATCTCCAGGGGAGTGCCGGGGGAGTCGGTGTTGCCGGTGACGTCGAGGCAGCGGCCGGAGCCGACGCCGACCATCGGTGCGGACGCCGCGGTGGCGGGGGAGGCCAGGACGCCGAGCAGGGCGGCGACCAGTGACGTCAGGAGCGCGAGTACGGCGGCTTGCCGCGGTGCGCGCCGTCGTCTGGCGGAGAGGGCCGAACGGGTGGACACGGTACCTCCTCGTGGGGTGGGGGTGACCGGTGCTCCGACGGCCTCGCGGCCGTGGGGCGGAGCGCCGGGTTTCAGCCCGGGCGCGGGTCGGGGGGCGTTCCTCCCGAGGGGGCCGCGCCCGGTGTCCGGGGTGGCCGAGCGGCGGGGCCGGGGTGCCGGCGGGAGCCCGTGGGTGCTCGGGTCCGCGGCCGGGGCCGTGGCCGGTCGGCCGGGTGTCACGAGGTGCGTGGGGTGCTGGGCGGTACGGGGCCGGGGCGGTTGTGGCATCCGTGGTGGCCGTGGCGGGGCAGCCGTTCGTGGGGTGCTGCCCCGCCACGGGGCCTGTTGCGGCGGACGCGGGTGTTCGCCCTTGCCGGACCGGACCGGGCCGTGGTGCCGGGGCGGTGCCGTGGCTCAGCCGGCGCGCAGGTCGTCCAGGTAGAAGGAGCCGCGGGTGGTGGTGCCGGTGTCGGCCTGGTTGACGAAGACGTTGAACTGGGAGAGGTCGGCCAGGTCCTGCGGGGTGATGCGGCGGTCGGCGTGGGCGGTGTCCCAGGGGGCGGGGCGGAAGTCGGAGAACGGGATCCGCAGGGTGCCGCCCTCGGTGCCGGCCATGGACGGGTACGCCTCGTAGGCGATGCCGCCGGCGACGAGCTGGAGGACCAGCTTGTGCCGGGAGCCGTCCGGCTTGAGCCACATCGACAGGCCGGTGAAGGCGGACCAGTCGCCGTCGAGCCGCCGTCCGATGCCGGTGTAGTTCTGGAAGCCGAAGTCGTAGTCGAAGCGCAGTGCGCTCGTGCCGGAGCCGACGGGGTCGTGCGACAGGGAGATGGTGTTGGTGCCGTAGGGGCTGTAGGCGGAGCGCAGGTCGGTGTCGTCGACGTAGCCCTCGAAGTCGTCCACGACACCAGCGGGCAGCGGGGGCTTCTCGCCGAGGGCGACGCGGTGGTCGACGGCGAGCGTCCGGTGTCCGGGCAGGTCGGCCCGGACCTTGAGGGTGGTGATGGTGTTGTCGAGGTTCGCTGCGCCGATGTCCCAGGTGCCGGTGTAGTAGCCGGTGGCGGCGTCGAGCCGCAGCGGGTGCCGGGTGGGGTCGTCGCCGACCGTGAAGTAGACCTGCTTCGGCTTGGCGTCGGCGACGCGGACCCGGACGGTGGTGGAGGGGGTGGTGATGCGCTGGCCGTCGGTGGGGGAGACGGCGTGGGCGGACGGGGCGTGCCGTTCGGCGCGGACCTGTCGCCCGAAGACGTCCCGGGCGTTCAGGTCGGAGCTGAACAGCGAGCGGGGGTCGGCCGCGAACGCGCGGAAGTCGGCGAGGAGCTCGTGGTCCGGGAGGTCGCCGTGCGCCGGGTACGGGACGAAGAACTGGTCGGTGCTGAAGTTCGTCCAGGTCATCATGTACGCGGTGCGGGCGGCGTCCTTGTCCGCGGCGATGGCGTCCAGGAGCTGGGTGTACCACTGGAGGTCGCCGTTGTGGCCGTTGGGCTTGAGGCCGCCGCTCTCGCCGAACTCGGTGAAGGCGGAGACCTTGCCGTGTTCCTCGGCCATGCGGGCGAGCATGCCCAGGTCGGTGACGACGGCGTTCCTCCACTGCTGGGAGCCGTCGGTGCCGTCGTAGTTGTCGTAGCCGAGGACGTCGACGTAGTCGTCACCGGGGTAGGTGCGCAGGTAGACGTCGTCGCTGCCGCCGTAGCCGCCGCCGGGCGAGTAGGCGTAGAGGAAGTTGTGGACGTCCTTGGTGTCGCGGAGGTACTCGACGGTGTAGCGCCACAGTTCGACGTACTGGGAGGGCGAGGCGTGCGCTGCTCCCCACCAGAACCAGGAGCCGCTGTTCTCGTGGAAGGGGCGGAAGACCACCGGGATGGGGTGGCCGTCGTCGTCGGTGATGCTGTGGGCGAGGCGTGCGACGCGGTCGAGGTAGGCGGTGAAGTCGGCGTTGTGGTCGCCGCCGGGCAGGATCCGCTGGACCACGTTCCCGTTGGTGTCGCCGTAGTTGCCGCCGGTGACGAAGTTGTTCATGTGCGCGCTGATCGTGTTGATCCCGCCGGTGCGGTGGGCGTCCTCGATCAGTTCGACGTAGGTGTCGAACTTCTCCTCGGGGGTGCCGGGGGAGGAGCCGTAGCCCTGGTCGCTCATGTCCCAGCCGTACACCGCCGGGTGGTCGCCGACACCGGCGAGCACGTCGGAGGCGGTGCCGTCCGCCTTGGCGAAGGTCACGCCGAACTCGGTGGTCTGCTGGTGGCCGAACAGTACGGCGGAGTCGTGTCCGTCCCGCAGGTAGGAGAACAGCGAGCGGGTCTCCGCGGTCGCGTCGGGGTCGGAGATGTCCACGGTGCGCGACGGGGGGCGGTGGTCCGCGGGGGCCGCTGCGGCGCTCGCTGCGGTTGCGGTGAGCAGGCCGACGCCGAGGGCGCAGGCCGTGGCCGCGGCGGTCAGCCGGCGGCGCGGTCCGGTGGATCCGGGTGGCGTTCTCATGTGCTTCTCCTGTGCCGGGTGGGGGCGCGGGCGTCCTGCTCGGGGCGCGGTGCAGCTGCCGGTCCGGTGTGGTGGCCTGGCCAGGCGCGGGCGGTGAGCAGGGGGCGCGGGCGCGGGGCGGGGCGGCGGGTGGCCGTCCCGGGTCGGTGGGGGCGGGGTGCCGCGCGGGGTGCGCTCCGGGCGGTCGGTGCCGTCGCGGATCAGGTCGGGGCGGTCGGGGCGGAGGTCAGGCGGGGGCGCCGTGCAGGTGGCGCAGTCCGGTGTCCGGGGCGGGCGCGCCGTGCTGGAGGGCTGCGACCGCGGCGGCTCCGATGAGGCCGGCGTCCAGGGCGAGGCGGGCCGGGACGACCTGGAGGTTCCTGGTGAAGTCCAGGGCGGCGTAGGTGTCGAGGTGCCGGCGCAGTGGCGCGAAGAGGAGGTCTCCGGCCTGGGAGACCCCGCCGCCGATCACCGCGAGGTCCAGTTCGACGAGGGAGGCGGTGGCGGCGATGCCGGCGGCCAGGGCGCGTCCGGCGCGGTCGAACGCGGCGAGGGAGGCGGGGTCGCCGTCGCGGGCGGAGGCGGCTGCGGCGGCCGCGGTCGCCTCCGTGCCCGCGGGCGGCTGCCATCCGGCCGCGGTCGCGTACCGGGCGATCGCCGGGCCGGCGGCCAGCAGTTCCACGCACCCGCGGGAGCCACAGGGGCAGTGGTCGCCGTCCAGTTCCACGCTGATGTGCCCGAGGTGGCCGGCGTTGCCGGTGGGACCGGGGTGCAGGCGTCCGTCGAGGACGAGTCCGGCGCCCACGCCGGTGGACACCACCAGGCACAGGGCGTTGTCGGCGCCGCGGGCGGCGCCCTTCCAGTGCTCGGCCGCGGTCATCGCGACCGCGTCGCCGACGAGGACCGGTTCGATGCCGGGCGCGAGGGCGGGGTGGGCGCGGATCGCGGCCACCAGGGGGAAGCCGCGCCAGCCGGGGATGTTGACCGGGCTGACGGTTCCGGCGGCGGTGTCCACCGGCCCGGCGCTGCCGACGCCCAGGCAGGTGACGTTCCGCCAGGCGGCGTGCGCGGCCAGCTCGTCGAGCACGGCCGTGACGGCGGCCATGACCACCGGCGCGGGCTCCCTGGCGGGCGTCGGCCGCTCGCTGCGGACCAGGACCTTCCCGTCCGTGTCCACCACCGCGCCGGCGATCTTCGTACCGCCGACGTCGAGTGCTCCGTACATGCCGCTGGCTTCCTTCCGCGGTGGCCCACCGGGCTCCCGGTTCCGCGAGGGACGGTTCGGCCGATGGGCGGGCGCGAGGGCGCGCGGTCACCGGCCGGGTGCCGATCGAGGGTGGGGGAGCGCCCGGACGAGAGGCCGGGACAAGAGGCACGGAGGGGAGGCGCATCGCCCGCCGGGGTTCGCGGCGGAGCTCCCGTCCGTGTGTCCCCGACGTTAGGAGGCCGGGAGCACCGGCCGCAAGAGGTCGGCGGGACTAACTTTTTCTACCGTACAAAGTTCTCCGGGCGGGGTGGCCTGCCGGAAGCGGTGCGGTGCGGCGGGCGCGCCTACCGGCCCGCGCGGGCCGGGGCGGTGGCGGGGGCCGTCGACTCGGCCTCGCCGTAGGTGCCGGGGAGCGGGATGCCGTTCTGCCGCAGGGGTACCAGTTCGGCGCGCAGCATCATGGTCGCCGCGCCGATCGCCGGAGCGGTGGCGGGCGATGCCGACAGCCGCACCCGTACCGGGTGGGCGGCGCGGGCGAAGAAGGCCCGGTCGAGTTCCTCCTGGACGATGGGGAGGTAGAAGGACCCGGCGATGGCCAGGCTCGGGCCGGTGAGCACGAGGTGTTCGAGGTCCATGATGTTGGCGAGGGTGCGGGCGGCCAGGGCGAGCCAGCGGGCGGAGGTCTCCAGCAGGTCGCGGGCGCCGGTGTCGCCGAGCCGGGCGGCCCGGGCGACGGCGTCGAAGTCGGCTGCCACCGAGGGGCGTTGGCCGCCCGGGCCCTGGGTCAGCCCGGCGGCGCGGGCGATGTTCGCGTCGGCCCGGGCCTGGGTCACCACGGCGGCCGGGCCGGCCAGCGCCTCGGTGCACCCGCGGGCGCCGCACCAGCAGTCGGGGCCGTTGGCGTCCAGGCAGATGTGCCCGATCTCGCCGGCGTTGCCGCTCCCGCCGCGGTACGAGGCGCCGTCGATCATCAGCCCCGACCCGATGCCGGTACCGATGTAGAGCGCCGCGAAGCTGGCGGCGTCGCGCATGACGCCCGACCAGTGCTCGCCGAGGGCGGCCGCGGTGGCGTCGTTCTCCAGGATGACGGGCAGGCCCACGGCCTCGGCCAGCGCCTGGTCCAGCGGGAACTCCTCCCAGTGGCGCATCGTCGGCGGCGTCAGCCGCATGCCGCTGGAGGGCGTCAGCGGGCCGGGGGCCACCAGGCCCAGCCCCAGGACCAGGTCGGGGCTGATGCCCACGCCCTGGACGAGCTTGTGCACGGCGTCGGCCATCCGGGCCACCACCACGGGCGGGTCGTCCGTGCCCACACCGGCCCGCGACATCCGGGCCACCACGGAGCCGCCGAGATCGGTCAGCACGTAGGTGATGCCGGAGTGGTCCAGGTGGATGCCGACGGCGTAGCGGGAGCTCTCGTTCAGGGCCAGCAGGGTGCGGGGTTTGCCACCGGTGGACTCCGCACGTCCCACCTCGGTGACCAGGCCGTCGTCGATCAGGCGCCGCACCACGGTGGAGATCGTGGCGCCGGTGAACCCGGTGGCCTCGATCAGCCGGACGCGGCTGATCGTCCCCGCCGCCCTGATGACGTCCAGGACGGCGGCACGGCTGGTCGCGTGCGGCATGTCCCTCGACGGACCGCCCATCAAGATCCTCCCCGGCGCCCGTGCGGGCGCTGCGCTTTCGGCCGGATGCTCCGGCTCCGCCCAGTTTAGTGACAGTGACGCCCGGTCCACCGCGGTGGGCGCCGCTCCCCGGAGGGAGCGTGCCGGGCCGGGTGTGCCGGTAACTCGGTGGCGTCGAAGTGTTGACTTTCTTTATTCGCCACCTTAACAATCTTGCCACATCACCGTGCTCCGTCTTCTGCGGACGCCCCCCGAAACCCCCGGCCGTCCGGCCCGCACCGCCTCAAGAGAGTGGCTGACATGTCCAGATTTCGCAGAGCCTCCCGTCGCCTCACCGTCGTGGGGGCGCTGTCCCTCGGTCTCGTCCTGACCGGATGCGGCGGTGGCGGCAGCAAGTCCGGCGGCGGCAACTCCGACACGCTGATCGCCTACACCGGCCAGAGCGGCGACTACCAGATCAACTTCAACCCCTACTCGCCGACCGTCATCGACGGCCCCGGCACGGTGTACGAGCCGCTGTTCTTCTACAACGTCGCGCACAAGGACGACCCCACGCCGCGGCTGGGGACGGAGTACTCCTGGAACAAGGAGGGCACCGAGCTCTCGGTCACGCTGCGCCCCGACGCCAAGTGGACCGACGGGCAGAAGTTCACCGCCGACGACGTCGTCTTCACCCTCGACATGATCCGCAAGAACCCGGAGATGAACAGCACCGGGTACGCGGGCACCGCCACCGCGGTCGACGAGACCCACGTGAAGATCGCCTTCGACAAGCCGTCCTTCAGCGACGGCCCGCAGATCCTCGGCCGGTTCTGGATCGTGCCCAAGCACATCTGGTCGACGCTCGCCAAGCCCTCCGAGGACGTCATGAAGAACCCGGTGGGCACCGGTCCGTTCAAGCTCGCCGACTTCAAGCCGCAGGCGTTCACCCTGGAGGCCAATCCCGACTACTACGGGGGCGCCCCCGCGCTCAAGAAGATCCGCTTCGTCGCGCTCTCCGGCAACCAGTCCGGCGCCGACGCCCTGAAGGCTGGCCAGATCGACTGGCAGACGGGCCCGGTCCCCGACATCAAGGACGTCGCGAAGAACTACCCCGGCTACCAGGCCATCACCGTGCCCATGAACCAGGCCGCGCTGTTCACCTGCTCCAACGCCGAACTCGGCTGCACCGGACCGCAGACCGACCCGGCGGTGCGCAAGGCGATCTACTACGCCATCGACCGCACCCAGCTCAACGCGCTGGCCTTCGAGAACACCGCCAGCGAGATCTCGCCCGGCTACGCCCTGGTCGCGCGCGACAAGGCGCTGCTGTCCTCCAAGCTCACCGACCAGGTCGCCCCGATGGACCCGCAGGCCGACAAGGCGAGCCGACTGCTGGAGGAGGCCGGCTACACCAAGGGATCCGACGGCGTCTACGCCAAGAACGGCGAGAAGCTCACCCTCACCGTCAAGGTCGTCTCCGGATGGACCGACTACATCACCGCGGTCACCACCATCGGCGAACAGCTCAAGAAGGCCGGCATCAAGCTGACCGTCCAGCAGGTGTCGTGGAACGAGTGGTCGGACGCGCGCGGCCGCGGCCAGTACGAACTGCTCATCGACTCCCTGTCGCAGGGCCCGGCCCCCGACCCCTACTACCCGTACAGCTACTTCTTCTCCTCCAAGACCACCGCCCCCGTCGGCGAGGCCGCCAACCCCAACTTCGCCCGGTTCAAGAACGCCGACGTCGACGCCGCCCTGGACGCCCTCAAGGTCATCGACCCCGAGGACACCGCGGCCCGGCAGCCCTACTACGACACGATCCAGGCCGAGATCGAGAAGTCGATGCCCTACATCCCGCTGCTCACCGGCGGCACCACCAGCGAGTTCAACACCGGCAAGTTCACCGGATGGCCCACCCAGGACAACCTCTACGCGTTCCCCGCCGTCTGGGGCCGGCCCGACAACTCCGAGATCTTCCTGCACCTCAAGCCCGCCAAGTGAGGCGCAGGGAAGTGAACACGCTGTCGAGGAGGAGCGCAACATGATCGGTAGCAGCCGATGAGGTACTACGCCCGCAAGACCGGTTTCTATCTCGTCGCCCTGTGGGCGGCCGTCACACTCAACTTCTTCATCCCCCGGATGATGCCGGGCAACCCGGTGGACATCCTGATGGCGAAGCTGCAGCAGCGCGGCGGTACCGTCGGTCCATCGGTGCGCAGATCGTACGAGCTCCTCCTCGGAGCCGACCACAGCGACTCGCTCGCCCAGCAGTACCTGTCCTACCTGAACAACCTGCTGCACGGGGACTTCGGGATCTCGGTCAGCGCCTACCCGGCCAAGGTGTCCGACGTGATCGGGCAGTCCCTGCCCTGGACCATCGCCCTGGTCGGACTCGCGACGCTGATCTCCTTCGTCCTCGGCCTCACCCTCGGGGCCCTGGTCGGCTGGAAGCGCGGCTCCTGGCTCGACTCGATCATCCCCGGCACCACCGTGCTGGCGGCCGTGCCCTACTTCTGGCTGGCCCTGATCCTCGCCGCCCTGCTGTCCTCCACCCTGAACTGGTTCCCGCTCCTCGGCGGCTACGACGTCACCTACGACATCGGATGGAACTGGGACTTCGTCTCCTCCGCCGTCCAGCACGGCATCCTGCCCGCGCTGACCATCGTGATCTCCTCCGTCGGCGGCTGGCTGCTGGGCATGCGCAACATGATGGTCTCCACCGCAGCCGAGGACTACATCCTCACCGCCCGGGCCAAGGGCCTGCGCAACCGCCGCGTCATGATCCGCTACGCCGCCCGCAACGCGGCCCTCCCCTCCGTCGCGGGCTTCGCCACCTCCCTCGGGTTCGTGGTGTCCGGCTCGGTCATGACCGAGCAGGTCTTCTCCTACCCCGGCATCGGCGGCCGCCTCCTGCAGGCCGTGGAGAACAACGACTACGCGCTGATGCAGGGCATCTTCCTCGTCATCACCGTCGCGGTCCTGGGTGCCAACCTGCTCGTGGACCTCCTGTACGGGCTGATCGACCCCCGTACCCGAGCGGGCAACTGAGCGGAAGGAACCACCCGTGACGACCCAACTCCCCCTGCCCGACGGCCTGGCGGACCTGCCGCCCGGCGCACCGGGCACCACCGCGCCCCCCTCCGGCCGACGCACCGGATGGCGGGCCGTGCTCCCGACGTGGACGCCGAAACTCGCCATCGGCCTCGGCCTGGTGGCCGCCGTCGCCCTGTTCGGCCTGCTGGGCCCGCTGCTGGCCGGCGACCCCAACACCATCCGCAACATCGGGCTGACCGGCCCCAGCGGCGACCACTGGCTCGGCACCACCCAGACCGGCCAGGACGTCCTCGACCAGCTCACCCGCGCCACCCGCGGCTCACTGCAGATCGGCCTGTTCGTCGGCGTCCTGGCCACCGCCCTGTCCGCCCTGGTCGGCGTGGTCGGCGGCTACGCCGGCGGTCTCGTCGACGAGGCGTTCTCGCTCCTGTCCAACGTCATGCTGGTCATTCCCGGCCTGCCGCTGGTCATCGTCATCTCCGGCTTCGTCCCCGCCGAACAGCGCGGCTCCTGGACCGTGGTCCTCGTCCTCGCCCTCACCGGCTGGGCGTCGGCCGCCCGCGTCCTGCGCGCCCAGACCCTCTCGGTGCGCAACCGCGACTACGTCGCCGCGGCCAAGGTCGCGGGCGAGAAGCCCTGGCGGGTGATCTGCGTGGAGATCCTGCCCAACCTGCTGCCCGTCCTCGCCTCCCAGTTCGTCTTCTCGGTGGTCGCGGCCATCCTCAGCGAAGCGGGCCTGTCCTTCCTCGGCCTGGGCGCCTCCAACTCCTCCACGCTCGGCACCATGCTGTACTTCGCCCAGAACGGCTTCGCCCTCCAGCGCGACGCCTGGTGGTGGTTCGTCCCGCCCGGCCTGATCATCGCCGCCCTCGGCTGCGGACTCGCCCTGGTCAACCTCAGCCTCGACGAGATCATCAACCCCCGGCTGCGCAGGCCCGGCCGCCGACGCAACACCCCCGAGAAGGCGGACCGCAGCCCGAACCACGCCGTCAGGAGCACCGCCGCATGACCACCCACAACCCGCCGCCGCGCACCGCGCCGCCCGCCCCCGACGCGGCCCGACCGGTGCTCACCGTCCGCGACCTCAACGTCGTCTACCGCGGCGACCGGACCGTGCACGCCGTCAAGGACGTCTCCCTGACCCTGCACCGCGGCGAGATCCTCGGCCTGGCCGGCGAGTCCGGCTGCGGCAAGAGCACCCTCGCCTACGCCGTCAACCGGCTCCACGAATGGCCCGCCGAGGTCAGCTCCGGAACCGTCACCTTCCACGACCGCGACGGGCACGACCTGGACCTGCTCGCCCTGCGCGACGAGGAGCTGCGCCGCTTCCGCTGGTCGAAGCTCTCCATGGTCTTCCAGGGCGCCATGAACGCCCTCAACCCGGTCACCACCGTGCGGGCGCAACTGGAGGACGTGCTCACCACCCACCGCCCCGGGATGTCCAAGCAGCAGCGCAGGGCGCGCTGCGCCGAGGTCCTCGACCTCGTCGGCGTCGAACCGGGCCGCATGCACTCCTACCCGCACGAACTGTCCGGCGGCATGCGCCAGCGCGTGATGATCGCGATGGCACTGCTGCTCGACCCGCAAGTCATGATCATGGACGAGCCCACCACCGCGCTCGACGTCCTGGTCCAGCGCGGCATCCTGCGGGAGATCCTGCGGCTGCGCGACGAACTCGGCTTCGCCGTCGTCTTCATCACCCACGACCTGCCGCTGCTGCTCGAACTGAGCGACCGCATCGCCGTGATGCTGCGCGGCGAGATCGTCGAGTACGACACCGCCGAGACCCTCTACCGGCACCCGCGCCACCCCTACACGCGGCAACTGCTGGAGTCCTTCCCGAGCCTCACCGGCGAGCGCGGCGCCTTCCTCCGCGCCACCGGCCCGGCCAGCCCGCCCGCCGCCGGCCCGGCTCCCCACGACCAGGCCCGTCCCGCCGGGAGCACCCGATGACCACACTCGAAGTACGCGACCTCGTCAAGGAGTTCACCCTCCGCTCCGGGCTGCGCCGCAGCACCCTGCGGGCCGTGCACAAGGTCACGTTCACCCTGGTGCCGGGGCGCACCGTCGCCGTCGTCGGAGCCTCCGGCTCGGGCAAGTCCACCGTCGCCCGCATGATCGCCCGGCTGGAGAAGCCCACCTCCGGCACCATCACGGCCCTCGGCCCGGACGGCGAACCGGTCCGCGACCGCGCCTACCGCGACCACGTGCAGATGGTCTTCCAGGACCCGTTCGCCTCCCTCAACCCGTTCCACAGCATCGAGCACCACCTGGCCCGCCCCCTGCTGCTGCACGGCCGGGCCGAGGGGCGCGAGGAGGTCCGCGAACAGGCGGCCCAACTGCTGGAACGGGTCAACCTCCCCACCGCGCTGATGGACCGCCGCCCGCACGAACTCTCCGGCGGCCAGCGCCAGCGCGTCGCCATCGCCCGGGCCCTGGCCCCCGGCGCCCAGGTGATCGTCGCCGACGAACCCGTCTCCATGCTGGACGTCTCCAGCCGGCTCGGCGTCCTCAACCTGCTGGCCCGCCTGCAGCAGGAGGACCGCCTCGCCGTCCTCTACATCACCCACGACCTCGCCACCGCACGCCACTTCTCCGACGACATCCTGGTCATGAACCGCGGCCGGATCGTCGAGCGCGGCCCCGCCGACGCGGTCATCCTCGATCCCCACCACCCCTACACCCGGACCCTGGCCGCCGCCGCCCCCAACCCCGAACTGCGCGGACGCCTGCGCTCGGCGGAGCCGGAACCCAAGGCCGCCACCGACCGCGACCACCTCACCTACGACCACGACGCCGGACGGTGGATCGACATCGACGCCGACCAGCCCGCCGCCGCCTGACAGCACGGCCGAACACCGGCCCGGCCCGCACCGGCCCGGGCCCCGGACCGTTCCCCGCCCCGTCGGACCGGACCCCGGCGGGGCGGAGAACCGGGCCGGGGCAGCGGCGCAACACTGCCCCGGCCCACCCCAAGTGCCGCGGAGGAACCCCCTCCGCGGCACTTCGGCACGTCCTGTCGGCGTACTGCTCCGAGCGCTCCGGTCCGTACGGGGTCGGGTGCACCACTCATGACCTGGCTCAGCGAAGTCTGCCTCGCCGCCCACCACCGCACGGCGTACCCCCTGTACCGCCGCGCCTGCGCCCGGCGGCGGCACCGCACGTTCCGGTAGCCGGGGCCGGGGCCGGGGCGGCGCTTCGGGCTCAGGCCCGCGGCGGCCTCAGTGGCGGATCTTGGTGAAGCAGAGCGTGGAGTCGATCCTGCGGCTGGAGACGTACCGGATGCCGTAGTCGAACTTCTCGCCGCAGTGCTTGTCCTCACCGAGCAGTTGGTCCGCCATCTTGTACTCGGCCTCGGGAGAGGCGCAGTCCACGACGGTCGGCACCGGATGCCCCTCCGGATCGGCGACCTTGACGCAGTCCCCGATCTCCGGATCGTGCGTCTTGGCCTCGGCCGCCCGCGCGGACTGCGACGCCTCCGCCTTGGCCTTTCCGCCGGTGGGGCTCGTGTTGTAGTCCCACACGTACCAGGCACCGCCACCGAAGACCGCCAGCACGATGCCGGCGGACAGCAACGCCTGCACCGGGCTCCGGCGCCGCGGCGCCGACGGACCGGCCGGCGGGCGTGGTCCGGGCGCGGGCTGCTGGACGTACGGCGCGTGCGGCTGCGACCCGGACACGGGCGGCTGACCATAGGTGGGCTGACCGCCGTAGGGCTGACCGCCGTAGGGCTGAGCGCCGTACGGCTGCGGGGCCGGCGGCTGCCCGTACGGCTGGTTCGGGTAGGGCGGCGGTGCGGACATGAGCGGGTAACCCCCCGTGGCAGACACATGCGAATGATCACCGAAACGGTGACCACCGAAGGGTAGTCAGTCGACATTCCCCTTCGATCAGCTGATCGGCCCTCCGGGGAATCCCCCACAATCCCCGCACTTTTCCCGGGCTTGACCTCCACTGCAAACAACCCGAACCGACCGCAGCGGGCTCGCGAACAGCAGCCGGTCACCGCATCAACTTCGCGCACGGTCACCCGTACGAGGTGGTGCACGCTGACTCGTACGCGGGCGAGCGGTCGGCACGGCCCGCGGGAACGCCCCGCCCTCCGGTGCGCGGACCGGGGGCGGGGCGTCGGGCGTCGGGCCGGGCGGGCGGCGCGGGCGTCAGACGCGGGTGACCCGCAGCAGGATCAGCCGCTCGGGGTGGAGCGCCGGGGCCTGCAGGCCCGCCTCGGCGAGCGCGGCGCCCGGGAGCTCCACGCCCTCCGGCGTCCACCAGGGCAGGAACAGGCCCCAGTGGTGGGCGTTGCCGTCCGGCACGTCGCCGGGGGCCTGCGGGCGCACCCGGTAGACGGCGCGCGGGTCCAGCCCGGGCAGCTGCACCGAACCGGTCGGGTAGGACTCGGACGTGCCGGTCGCCACCAGCGCGTAGATCGCCTCCGAGCGGTCCCGGGCGACGACGCCGTGCACCTGGTAGGCCGGGTCGGGGTGGTCGCCGTGGACGGACGTCCCCGAGTGCAGCAGCGGCCGCAGCTCCTTGTAGAGGGCCACCCACTGCCCCAGCCGCTCCAGCTCCTGTGGCTGCGCGGCGGTGAGGTCCCACTCGATCCCGAAGTGGCCGAACAGGGCCGTGCCGCCGCGGAAGTCCAGCGGGTGGCCGCGGCCGGTGGTGTGGGAGACGGGCGAGCCGACGTGCGTGCCCATCAGCTCCAGCGGGACGAGCGCGTTGGTCCAGCGCTGGATCCGCTGCCGCTCCAGCGCGTCGATGCAGTCGGACACCCACACCCGGTCCGTCCGCTCCAGGATGCCGAGGTCCACCCGGCCGCCGCCGGAGGAGCAGGACTCGATCTCCACTCCGGGGTGGCGGGCGCGCAGCTCGTCCAGCAGCCGGTAGACGGCCACGGTCTGGTCGTGCACCCCGGCCTGCCCCCCGGGCTGGTGGCCGGCGTCGACGAGGTCGCGGTTGTGGTCCCACTTCAGGTAGGAGATCGGGTAGCTGGAGAGCAGGTCGCTCAGCCGCTCCAGGATGTGGGCGAACGCCTCCGGCCTGGCCAGGTCGAGGACCTGCTGGTGGCGGGAGGCGCCCGGCAGGCGGCCCCCGGTGGCCATGATCCAGTCGGGGTGGGCGCGGGCGAGGTCGGAGTCCTCGTTGATCATCTCCGGCTCGACCCACAGCCCGAACTGCATGCCGAGGCCGGTGACGTGGTCGGTCAGCGGACCCAGCCCGTCCGGCCACACCTCGTCCGAGACGTACCAGTCGCCGAGCGCCCGCCGGGCGTCGCGGCGGTCGCCGAACCAGCCGTCGTCGAGGACGAACCGTTCCGCGCCGACCTCGGCCGCCCGGTCCGCGAGCTGCTTGAGCCGCTCCAGGTCCTGGTCGAAGTAGACCGCCTCCCAGGTGTTGACGACCACCGGCCGGGGCGAGGAGGGGTGGTGCGGCCGGGCGCGCAGGTGGCGGTGGAAGCGCGCGGAGACCTCGTCCAGACCGCGCCCGAACGAGCCGTACTGCCAGGGCGTGGAGTAGCTCTCGTCCGGGCCGAGGATCACCTCGCCGGACAGCAGCAGCTCCCCGGAGCCCAGCAGCGAGACGGAGTGGAAGGTGCGCTCGGCGAAGGTGCGGTGGTTGCCGGACCAGGCGGTGTGCACCGCCCACACGTCGCCGCCGCGGTTGCCGAAGCCCCGGGTGCCCGCCGCGAGGAGGTAGGCCGCGTCGTAGCCGGTGCGGCCGGTGCGGTTCTCCCGGACCCGCAGGCCCTGGGTGAAGGCGGTGCGCTGGGGGCTGCGTTCGCGCAGGTGGTGGCCGGTGAAGTCGAGCAGTTCGACGGCGGCCGGCGGCACGGGCAGGGTCAGGTTCACCGCGTCGACGGAGAACGGGGTGCCCGCCCGGTTGGTCAGGGTGGCGCGCTGGCGCACCAGGCCCTCGGGGGAGAGCTGGACGGTCAGCGCCAGGTCGAGCGCGGCCGCCTGGTCGTGGGCCTGCACGACCAGGGTGCCCGGGCGGTCGCCCTCGGCGCCCTCGTCGAAGACCAGGTCGGTGCCGGTGACCTGGAAGGCGGACGAGAAGGCCGCCCCGCCGCGGTTGCCCACCAGGCCGGGGGTGCCCAGCCAGCCGGCCGACTGCTCCGGCAGGACGGACACCTCGACGCGGTCGTCGATGGAGAAGCCGATCGGCTGCCGGAGCGAGGCGAGCCGCAGCGCGCGCAGGTGCTCCGCCGACAGCTCGCCCAGGTCGGCCCCCCAGTGCAGGACGCGGGGCAGGCGGGTTCCGGAGGTGTCGAGGACCAGGGCGGTGCCCGCGGCACGCAGGTGGACCACGGCGGGCAGGGAGATGAACGAATCGGCCGGCACAGCGGCGCCTCCTGACAGGAGTGGGTCGGTCGCGTCGTTGACTTACTTAATTCATCAACGTAAGAATGATCGAAAGCCTATCCGCCCTGCAGGAAAGACGCCAGGGCCGGTGATGACGGGCTCTGAACCAAGGGGAGTGGGATGGTACGAAGAAGCCCGGTCGGCGGTCCACGGTTCCACGCGCCGCCGGTCGGCGCCGCCGCGGCCGAGCGCCGATCGTGCCGGGAGGGCGGCGCCCCCGGTGCTAAAGTCTGGCCCCGGACGAGGACCCGCACCGGCCGCGGCCGAGGGGAGCCCGTCCGCTCCTCCGCCCGGGCCGCCCTCCCGCCCCTGCCCGTGCACCGCGCCCACCTCACGACCCTGGAGACGGGATGACCTTCGCCCACCGCGACCGCACGCAGCCGGGCGCCCTGGGACTGGTCCTCGCGCGCTCGACCCGGCTGTTCGGCACGGAGCCGTTCTTCATGGAGTTCATCGCCGGCATGGAGGCGCGCCTGGTGACGCACGACATGTCGGTGCTCCTGCACGTGGTCCCCACCCGGGACGAGGAGATGGCCGCCTACCAGCGGTGGGCCAAGGGCGACCTGGTCGACGCCGTGGCCGTGGTCAACCTCACCGAGGGCGACCAACGCCCCGCCGCCCTGGACGAGTTGGGGCTGCCGGCGATCCTGGTCGGCACCTGGCCGGAGGACCTCTCCCGGCCGGCCGTCCGCACCGACGACGGCGGCCCGGTGCGCGAGGCCGTCGCCCGGCTCGCCGAGCTGGGCCACCGCTGCATCGCCCGGGTCTCGGGCCCGCTGTCCCTGCTGCACACCCAGGCCCGCTCCCTCGCCCAGCAGGAGGCGTGCCGGGAGGCGGGCATCGAGTCCGTGACCGTCGAGGGCGACTACACGGCCGAGTCCGGTGCGCGGCTGACCACCGAACTGCTCGCCCGCACCCCCCGCCCCACGGCCGTCCTCTACGACAACGACGTGATGGCGGTCGCGGGCCTGGCCGCGGCCAAGGACCTCGGCCTGGAGGCCCCCGCCGACCTGTCCCTGATCGCCTGGGACGACTCCACGCTGTGCCGGCTGACCGCCCCGCCGCTGACCACCATGACCGTCGACGTGCACCGCTTCGGCGCGATGGTCGCCGAAGCGGCCCTGGAACGGATCGCGGGGCGTTCCGTCCCCGAACGCTGGTCGCCCACGGCGCACTTCGTGCAGCGCGGCACCACGGGGCCGGCGCCGTCCGAGCAGTGACATCACCCGGCGGCGGCCGCCCCGATCCGTCGGCGCAGGGACGAGGCGGAAGGCGGTCGCGGGCAAGGGCTTCCGTCCCCTCGGGTTCAGGGAGCGGGTCGGGGCCGCCAGGTGCCGATGCGGTCCAGCCGGCGCAGTTGCTGGTCGGCGGCGGCCAGGTCGAGGCCCTGGCCGCGGGCCGTCAGACGACCGGCCGCGGCGCTGCGGAGGGCGACCGGTTCTTCGTCGTCGTACTTGAACTTCGCCCGGACGTCGACGACTTCGAGGCGCAGGCCGCGGATGCCGGACAGCATGCGGCCGTACGGGGGCAGGCCCACGGCCACGGGGGCGTGGTCGCCGTCGGGCTGGAAGTGGTCGAGCTGGCGGCGCAGCAGTTCGGCCTTGCCCTCGGGGTCGTCGACGAGGCGGGCGCGGCAGGTGAACTGGACGGCCGCGTAGTAGCTGGTGGGGACGCCGTCGCGGGGCGGGGTGTCCGGCCCGGCGCGCCACGGTCCGGGGACGAAAGCGTGGTCGCCGACGACGGCGAGGACGACGTGCGGGTCCCGTTCGATCGCTTCGCAGGCCGGGTTGGGGCGGGCGAGGTGGACCAGCAGGTGGTCGCCGTCCACGGCGAAGTGGGTGGGGACGACGGTGGGCGGGTGGCCGGGGGAGCCGTTGACGCACAGCTGGCCGAAGTCGTGACCGTCGGCGATCCAGGCCCGCCACTCGGCCTCGTCCAGGGCCGCGTCCCAGGGGTGCACGAACACGCTGTCCTCCTTCGGTGGGTTCACGCGGGTCGGGGTGCGGGCGGTCAGGCCAGGGCGAGGAGGCTCACGGCGGCGGCCGCCACGCCGAGCCCGGCGAGCTGGCCGCGGTGGACGCGTTCGCCGAGCACCGCGCGGGCGAGCAGGACCGTACCGGCCGGGTAGAGCGCGGTGATCACGGCGACGACGGTGAGGTCCCCGCTGCGGGCCGCGAGCAGGAAGAGCAGGTTCGCCACCGAGTCCAGCACGCCCGCGACGGCCGAGACCGCGTAGGCCGGTCGCTCGGGCCCCAGGCTCCGGCGCAGCAGTGCGGCGGCCGCCAGGACCACCGCGGACGAGACGGCCCGGCCCGTGATCAGCGGGGCCACCCCGCTATCGGAGGGGGCCTGGTGCAGGAAGACCAGTTGCAGGGCGATGGCCGCGCCCGCGCCGAACGCCAGCAGCAGCGCGGTGCGGGAAGGGCGGGCGGTACCGCTGCCGGACCCGGCGCTGACGAGGACGACGGCGGCCAGGGCCAGCGGCAGGCCCAGCAGGCCCGCCACGCCCAGGTGTTCGCCCTGCAGCAGCCCGACCGCGACCGGCAGCGCGGCGGAGACCAGCGCCGTCACCGGCGAGAGCACGTTCATCGGCCCGATCGCCAGGGTGCGGTAGAGCAGCGCGAACGCGGCGGCCGAGGCGACTCCCGACGCGGCGCCCCACCCGACGGCCCCCGGGCTGAAGGAGGCTCCCAGCACCGGCCACAGCAGCAGTTCCACGGCGAGGCTGGCCGGTGCCGCGATCATGACGGTGCGCAGCACGTGGGCCTTGCGGGCGCCCAGGCCGCCGAGGAAGTCGGCGCACCCGTAGGCGAGGGAGCTGCCGAGGGCGAGCAGCAGAGCAATCACGGGACGGGTCCTTCGCTATCATTGGAACGACCCCACGGTACAACGGATCGACCGGATTCGACCAATGGAATGACCGCCGGGTTCGATCGAATGACCTCGAAGGGACGATGGCCGGATGACCGAGGCGGACGCGGCGCTGCGCACGGTGGCCCAGAACGTACGTGCGGCCCGCACACGGGCCGGCCTGTCCCTGGAGGAGCTCGGGCGGCGCGCCCAGGTGAGCAAGGGTGCCCTGGTCGGACTGGAGAAGGCCCAGGGGAACCCGAACCTGGCCACCCTGGTCCGCCTCGCCGACACCCTCGGCATCTCGGTCTCCGCCCTGATGCAGGGGCCGTCCGAAGGGCGGGTCCGTGTCGTGTCCGCCGACGACGTGGCGCCCCTGTGGACCGGGAGGCTGGGCAGCGAGGCCAGACTGATGCTCACCACCGCGGGCCCCTGCCCGGTCGAGGTCTGGCGCTGGCAGCTGCAGCCGGGCGAGGACTACCCCAGCCACCCCCACCAGGCCGGAGTGGTCGAGACGATCAGCGTCACCGCCGGCAGCATGGTCCTGCTCCTCGACGGCACGGAGCACCCGATCGAAGCCGGTCAGACCGCCACCTTCGACGCCGACGCCCCGCACACCTACCGGGGCACCGGCGCCGAACCCTGTCGACTGGTCATGACCGTCCACCTGCCGCCGGGGCCGGCAGCCGCACTCTGACCCGGCCGCGGGGAGGGCGCGAGCCCGGCGCACGAGCCCGTCCGGGACCCACGATTGCCGAGCGGCGGTGGTCTGTCGGGGCAGGACCCACCAGCGCGGCCACTGGACTGTTGGAGCCAAGCCGGCGAACCACCCTCGTTCGCCCGGGCCGACCGAGGCCGCACCGGAACAGCGTCGGCGTGCGCCGAGGTGGTCCCCGGTCGTGGCGACCGGGGACCACGCCTCAGCAGCCGGGGGCGAGGTGCGCTTCCCGGGTCAGGACACGGTCACCCGCACGCCGGGACTGGTGCTGCCGGCGAAGCCGCCGCCGGCGGTGTTCTGCAGCCAGACGGGCTGGCCGCTGCTGTGGCTGGCCTGCTGGTAGGCGCCGACCCAGGTGATCGACGTGGGGGTGAGAGCGGTGATCACGTGGGTGTCGTCGGTGGCCGTGGCGCTGCCCATCCCGATCGTGTCGCCGACCTTGAGACCGGCGGTGCCGACCACCTTGCAGGTGGTGGCGGTGCTGGAGCAGGAGCTGGTCAGTGTGGTCCGGAACGGGGACGAGGCGGTGCCGGTGTCGTTGGACAGGTCCGGGGTGTAGACGGCGGTGATGGAATGCGGGCCCGAGCCCAGGGAGGTGGTCGTGTAGGAGGCGGTGCCGGTGGAGCCGAGCGCCACCGGGGTCCCGAGGTCGACGCCGTTGTCCCGGAACCGGACGGTTCCCGTCGCGGCCCACGACCGGGTGGCCGCGCCGACGTTCGCGGTCAGCGTCACCGGCTGTCCCGCGGTGACGGTGACGGTGGCGGGTGAGGCGGTGACGGTGGTGGTGGTCGGCGCGCACATCGGGGAGAGCTTGTCGAGCTCGGCGATGGTCGCGGACCAGCCGAACTCGTTGTTGTCGCTGACGTAGTAGTAGGTCGCGCCGTTGGGCATCATCGCGATCGTGATGCCTCCGTACCCCGACATGAACGGCACGCGCAGTCCGCAGCCGGGAACCTGGCCGGTCGTGGGGTAAGCCCACAGGCCGTTGCTGTAGCGGTAGCCGCCGGACGCGGCCGTCCCGTCACCGTGACCGCTCTGGTCCGCGCTGACGGCGGCGACGCCGGTGTCGGTGCTGCTGCGCTGCATGGCGGCGAGCAGCTGTCCGCGGTCCACGAGCTGGGTCCCGCCGACAGCACCGTTGTTCTGGAACAGGGTCGCGAGCTTGGCGATGTCGTCGATCGTCCAGAAGAGTCCGTGGGAGCCGAACGGGCGGCCGGTCGTCGGGGAGGCTCCGGCTGCGGAGGCGTTGTCGGTGCGCTCGGTGGTCAGGGTGCCGGCGGTGAGGTGGAGAGGCGTGTAGACCTCGTCGCGCATGAGGTTGAAGAGGTCGGCGCTCGGTCCGCGCTGCGACTGCAGGTACCCGGTCTCGGCCTGGGCCAGCAGGAAGTGGTCGACGCTGTGGTAGGCCCAGGTGTAGCCCTGTTCGCCCGTGTGGTGGGCGTAACCCAGTGCGTAGCCCATCTTCCCGGTCGTCGCGCTCCCGTAGGGCTCGGCACTGAGGAAGTTGGTCGTGTTGGCGCCGTTCTCGTCGCTCTCGTAGAGCTCCGAGTTGAAGTTCCCGGTGGCCATGTCGGCGGCGTTGTCGAACGTGACCGGCGCGGAGTTCCAGTTGCCGCTGGACGCCATCTCGGGGACGTAGCCCTTGAGGTTCAGGTTCGGGACACCGGATCCGAAGTCCTGCACCAGTCTGGCCATCGACAGTCCGGCGAACGCCGACTTGGCCGTGGAGTAGGACGGCAGGCGCATGTCCTTGCAGAAGGCGTAGGTGCCGTAGCGGGTCTGGCAGCCCTTGTTCGCGGCCGCGCCGTCCGCCACGTAGTTCACGCCGTTGTAGACCACTCCGTAGGCCGTCATCGCCGATGGCGTGATGCCGCTGCCGAAGGTGGCGAGGTCGAGCCCCGCCGCCGGATAGTCGGTGGCGAGGGCGGACAGCGGCTTGGTCGGCATGCGGTTTCCGACCTCCGCCGCCTGGGCGTTCTCCAGCGCGACGTCGTTGGCCACCGTGTGCGCGGTGTAGGTCGCGGCGAGCTGGCCCCACATGTCGAACTGCTGCAGCGCGCACGTCTCGGCCGTCACCTGGTAGGCGACGTTCGAGACCGAGGTCGCGTTGTACAGGAAGCTGAGCTCGCCGTTGTGGGCGCAGTTCTGGTTGCGGTCGACGAGCGCGAACGGCAGGGACGCCCGGGAGAACGTCCCGGCCGCGCCCGTGTCACCGTTCTCCGACCACGCGCGTCCCGGCCCCACGATGAGGTTGTACGTCGAGCCCGACTGCGTGTCGCCGGTGACCGTCAGGCCCTGGACCGCCGGGATCAGGTAGCTGCCGTTCTGCACGAGGTCGACGCTGATCGGCGGCAGGTGCTTGCCGCAGCCGGTACAGCTCTTGATGCTCTTGAACCCCCCGCTGCCGGCGGGGTTGGTGAGGGTGAGGGTTCCCTCGAAGGTGAACCGCGGCGGCGCGGCAGCGGACGGCAGGGCGAAGGCGGCGTCGTCGACCGGGGCACCGGGGCTCCGGGGGGTCGTCAGCTGACTGTAGGGCAGCAGGGTGCGTGTGACGGCGCCGTTCCCGGTCAGCGGGTCACCGGGTACCGGGTTGGCGGTGGCCGCTGCCGCGGGCAGCGGGGCGATCAGGCCGGTGGCCGCCAGCGCTCCCGCGCCGAGCAGCAGGAGCGAGCGGCGCCAGCGGCTGCGGTCGGCTGATCTTCGGTGCATGGTTCCTCCTTGGGTGGGGGCTGTGGAGTCGGGTGCGAACAGAGGGGGCACCCGGGTGCGGAGTGGTGATGGTGGGGTGGCGGCCTCGTCGCTCTTGCACGCCTCGGTCGTTCCGTTGGGCCGCCCGGGCGGGCCGAGGCCGCGCACGACGTCGCCGCCCGGACGGCCTGGAAGGGTGGGGCGGGGACGGGCGTGCTACGTCGCGCTGGCGCTTTCGCCCGGTGCGGACCGAGGCAGCAGCCAACGGGGTCAATCCGAAGGGCTGGGAAACGTCGCGGGGCGGGGCGGAGCGGAGCACGGGGACATGGAGGGCTCCAGGAGGGTGTGCAGGCCGCTCGTCGGCGGGGGCCGCGGCGCTGCTGTGGGGGTTGCGGGTATTTTGCTGGCCGCTCACCGTGCCGTCCAATGCCAAAAGTGTGCACCGGAGCCTGCCTTGGAGGCATAGGTGCAGGTCAGGCAGCAGCGCTACGTCAACGCCGTCCACGACCGCGGCTCCACGACGATCGGCCGGTGGGCGGCCCGCATCCCCGGCCCGACCTCATCTGCGGACCTCGCGACGGCTGGGCCGACGAACAGCGTCCAGAGCCATGTCCGGTGCCTGATCCCGGCGATGCCTCAAAGGCATGGAACGCAGCACGAACAGGCATTGGACGACATGGTGAGTGGCCAGCAGGATTCAGCGCAACCCCCACAGCAGCGCGGCGGCACCGGCCGCAAGCGGCTGGATTTCGAGGAGCCCGATTTGTCCCTGCGCCGTGCCAGAGCCTCGACCTGCGCCCTGACCCTGACCCTGACCCTGGCCCTGTCCGCCTCGGCCTGCAGCAGCTCCGCAGGATCGAAGTCCGCCTCGGCGGCCGTCCTGAAGGTCGCGACCACCGCCGACGTCACCACCTGGGACCCGGTGAAGTCGTTCTCCACCGAGGTCTTCTACCTCGCCAACGTCTACGAGCCGCTGCTGTGGAAGAACCCCGCCGGCTCCGACCAGCCCTACCGGCCGGCGCTCGCCACCTCGTGGGAGGCGAGCCCCGACAAGCTGACCTGGACCTTCCACCTGCGCACCGGCGTCACCTTCCACGACGGCGAGCCGCTGACCGCGGCCGCGGTCAAGGCGTCCGTCGAGGCCGCCGCGGACCACGGCGGCGCGAGCTTCATCTGGGCGCCGCTGAAGAGCGTCGAGACGCCCGACGAGCACACCGTCGTGATGAAGCTCGGCCAGGCCGCGCCGATGGACCTGATCGCCTCCAGCATGTACGGGGCGTGGATCGTCAGCCCGAAGGCGCTGGCCGCCGCCGAGGCCGACCCGAAGTACTTCGACTCCGGCAAGGACGGCGGCACCGGCCCCTACACGGTCGGGGAGTACACCTCGGGCCAGCGCGTCGTGCTCAAGAACTACGCGAGCTACTGGGACGGCTGGAAGAAGGACTCCTACACCACCGTCGTCAACACCATCACCCCGGAATCCGTGGTGCAGCAGCAGATGCTCACCAGCGGTCAGGCGGACCTGGCCACCAGCCTGCCGCTGGAGAACATCGACCAGTTCAAGAACGACGAGCGCTTCACCGTCACCAACTGCAAGACCGCCTCGGACTACGTCGGCTTCTTCAACACCACCCGCAAGCCCCTGGACGACGTCCGGGTCCGGCAGGCACTGTCGTACGCCATCCCGTACCAGGACATCATCACCGTCGGCGCCCACGGCTTCGGCACCCAGTCCCGCGGCCCCGTCCCGCAGGGCATCTTCCCGTACTCGGACAGCACCCCGCAGTACCACCAGGACCTGGCCAAGGCCAAGGAGCTGCTCGCGGCGGCCGGCTACCCCGACGGCGGGGGCCTCACGCTGAGCGTGACCTACGCCGCGGAGAACCAGGCCCAGGCCCGCTTCGCGCCGCTGATCAAGGACGCCTTCGCCAAGATCGGCGTCACCGCCGACGTCCAGGCGCTGCTGTTCAACCAGCAGTGGGACCGCGCGAAGGCCGACCCGAAGTCCGCGCAGGACATCTTCCTGCTGCTGTACTGGCCGACCTACTCCGACGCCGGCTCGGACAACCTCTACTCGCTGTTCCACTCCAGCGACAAGCCGTCCTTCAACCTCAGCTACTGGAAGGACAGCACCTACGACCAGTTGCTCGACGACGCCGGGACCCACACCGCGACCGACAACGCCAAGGCCGTGAGCGAGTACGGCCAGGCGCTGAACCGCCTGTACGACCAGGCGCCCGGCTTCTTCCTCTACGACGTGACGAACCCGCTGGTCGTGCCGAAGACCGTGAAGGGCGTGGCCTGCAACCAGGACTACTCCTCCAACTTCAACTTCCACGCCCTGACCCGCGCAGGGGCCTGAGCATGGGGCGCTTCCTGTTCCGCAGGGCCGCGGCGGCGGCGGCCGTCCTGCTCGGGACCACCGTCGTCACCTTCGTGCTGGCCCGCGTGGTACCCGCCGACCCTGCCCTCGCCTACCTCGGCCCGAAGGCCCGGCCCGAGCAGATCGCCCAGATCCACCACCAGCTGGGCCTGGACCGGTCACTCCCGGTGCAGTACGCGCACTACCTCGGCGGACTGGTCCGCGGCGACTGGGGCATCTCGATCGGCACCAAGCAGCCCGTCGCCTCCGAGCTCTTCGGACGGCTCCCGGCCACTCTCGAACTGCTGGCCGCCGCCATGACCATCGCGCTCGTGCTCGGCATCGCGCTCGGCGTGATCGCCGCGGTGCGCCAGCAACGGCTGGTCGACCACGTCATCCGCATGCTGGCGATCGGCGGCGTGTCGATGCCGGCCTTCTGGCTCGGACTGCTGCTCCAGGTCACCGTGTTCGGGCAGCTCGGCCTGTTCGCCTTGACCGGGCGCAACGACCCGGACCTGGAGTTCACCGACCCGATCCGGGACATCACCGGCTTCCACCTGCTCGACGCGCTGCTCACCGGCAACGCCGCCGGGTTCACCGACACCCTCACCCACCTGGTGCTGCCCGCGCTGACGCTGGCCGCGTACCCCATCGGCGTCATCGCCCGGATGACCCGCGCCTCGATGATCGAGGTGCTGGCCGCCGACCACATCCGCGCCGCCCGCGCCTACGGGCTGCGCGAGCGGATGACGGTCGGCCGGATCGCCCTGCGCGGTGCGCTGCCGCCGGTCGTCACCGTCGCGGGCCTGACCCTGGCCTACTCGCTGACCGGAGCGTTCTTCGTGGAAGTGGTCTTCAACTGGCCCGGCCTCGGGCAGTTCGCCTCGACCGCGCTGCTCAACGCCGACTACCCGGCGATCATGGGCGTCACGGTCCTCGGGGCCGCCGCCTACATCCTGGTCAACCTGGCCGTGGACATCGTGCAGGCCCGGCTCGACCCGAGGGTGAGGCTCGCATGACGCTCCTCGCCGCAACCACCGGCCCGGCCGACGCCGTCCGCACCGCGGACACCCCCGCGCCCACCCGCCTGCGCCGGATCGTCACCGCGCTGCTGCGCGACCGGCTCGCACTGCTCGGCGTGGTCCTGGTCGGCGCGCTGCTCGTCCTCGCCGTCTTCGGCCCCTGGCTCGCCCCCTTCCCCGACCAGGGCCGCGGCGTCGCCGATGTGGCGCACCGCAACCTCGCGCCCGGCACCGGCGGCCACCTGCTCGGCACCGACCCGCTCGGCCGCGACGTACTGTCGCGGATCATCATCGGCGCCCGGCCCGCGCTGCTGACGCCGCTGCTGACGGTGGCCCTCGCGGTCGCCGTCGGCGTCCCGCTCGGCCTGCTCGCCGGCTACCGCGGCGGGCGGCTGGACGAGGTCGTCATGCGGATCGCCGACATGTTCCTGGCGTTCCCGCCGCTGCTGCTCGCCATGGTGATCGCGGCGATGCTCGGGCCCAGCCTGATGCACGCCGGGATCGCCCTCGCCATCGCCTGGTGGCCCTGGTACACCCGGCTCGCCCGCGGCCTCGCCGCCGGGCTGCGGGACCGGCCGTTCGTCGACGGCGCGAGGGCACTGGGCCTGTCCGACCCCGTCATCCTGGCCCGCCACCTGCTGCCGAACGCCGCCGCCCCGATCGTCGTCCAGGCGAGCATCGACATCGGCACGGTCATCCTCGCCTCCGGGTCGTTGGCCTTCCTCGGCCTCGCCGCGCAGGCGCCCACGCCGGACTGGGGCCTGATGGTCTCCGACGGGCGCAGCTACGTGCTGTCGCAGTGGTGGCTGTCCGCGCTGCCCGGCACGGCGATCTTCCTGGCGGTGCTCGCCTTCAACGTCCTCGGCGACGCGCTGCGCGACATCCTCGACCCCAGGGCGGTGACCCGATGACGCTGCTGACCGTCGAAGACCTGACGATCGAGTTCCCACGGCCCGGTGGCCGCTCCGGCGGCACGACCCGGCCGGTGCGCGGCGTCACGCTCACCGTCGAACCCGGGCAGACGCTCGGCGTCGTCGGCGAGACCGGCTGCGGCAAGACCCTCACGGGCCTCGCCGTGCTCGGCCTGCTGCCGCCCGCCGCGCGGGCCCGCGGCAGCATCCGGCTGGACGGCCGCGAACTGCTCGGTGCGCCGCCGTCGCAACTGCGCGCGGTACGCGGCGCCGAGATCGCCATGGTCTTCCAGAACCCGGCGACCGCCTTCGACCCGGTCCGCCCCCTGCGCACCCAGTTCGAGCGCGTCATCCGGCGCCACCGCGGCGGCTCGCGCGAGCAGGCCGGGGCCCGCGCCGCGAAACTGCTCGCCGAGGTCGAACTGCACGACACCGACCGGGTACTGGGCAGCTACCCGCACCAGCTGTCCGGCGGCATGCTGCAACGCGCGATGATCGCTCTGGCGCTGTCCTGCGAGCCGCGGCTGATCATCGCGGACGAGTCCACCAGCGCGCTCGACGTGACCGTCGCCCAGCAGGTCAGGAGGCTGCTGCTGCGGCTCCAGCACGCACACGGCTTCGGGGTGCTGTTCGTCACCCACAACCTCGGCGAGGCCCGCGACCTGTGCGACCGCGTCGCCGTGCTGTACGCGGGCGAGGTGGTCGAGACCGGGCCGGTCGAGGAGGTGTTCACCGCTCCCGCGCACCCGTACACCAAGGCGCTGCTGGCCGCGGTGCCCACCGTGGACGACGACGGTGCGCCGCTGGCCTCGCTGCCCGGCGAGGTCCCGGCCGACGTGCTGGCCGTGACCGGCTGCGTCTTCGCCAACCGATGTCCGCAGGCCGAGGACCTGTGCCGCAGTACGCCGCCCGCGGCGCACACGCTGCCCGGCGGCCGCAGCGCCCTCTGCCACTTCGCCGATCCGGAGGTCGCGGCGTGATCCCCGACACCCCCCACATCCCCGACACCGTCGACGTCTCCAGCGCCTCCGACGTCCTGCGCGTACAGGACCTGGTCGTCACGTACGGCCGGCACCGCGCGGTGGACGGCGTCGGCTTCCGCATCGCGCCCGGCGAGTCGTACGCCGTCGTCGGCGAGTCCGGCTGCGGGAAGACGACGCTCGCCCGCACCGTGCTCGGCCTGCTCAGACCAGTGGCCGGCGAGGTCGCGCTGGAAGGCGTCCGGCTCGACCGGGCCAGGGGCCGCGACCTGCGGGCGCTGCGACGGCGGGTGCAGATCGTCTTCCAGAACCCGTTCGCCGCGCTCGACCCGCGGATGACCGTGGCCCGGCTGGTGGACGAGCCGCTGCGGCTCGCGCAGCCCGACCTGACCGCGGCCGGCCGCGCCGAGGCCGTCTCGGCGCTGCTGGCGTCCGTCGGCCTGGCCGACCGGTTCCTGGGACGGCGGCCGCACGAACTGTCCGGCGGCCAGTGCCAGCGCGTCGCGATCGCCCGGGCGCTCGCCATGGACCCCGTGCTGCTGGTGCTGGACGAACCGACGTCGGCGCTGGACGTGTCGGTCCAGGCGCAGGTGCTCAACCTGCTCGCCGACCTGCGGCAGCGCCAGGGCTTGGCCTACCTGCTGATCAGCCACGACCTCGGCGTCGTACGGCGCCTGGCCGATCGGATCGGCGTCATGCACGCCGGGCGACTGGTCGAGGAGGGGCCGGCGCAGCAGGTGCTGCACGCGCCCTCGGCGGACTACACCCGGGCGCTGATCGCCGCCGTGCCCGGCCGGGGAAGGGCCGCCCTGGTGGGCGGCGCCGAGGCGGGGGCGGGGGCCCCTGCTCCCGGTGGCGGCGCCCGTGCCGACCGGGCGGCCGGACCAGCGCCCGCACTCGCATCCGCCTCCAGTGCGGCGACCGCACCCGCATCCGAACCCAGCGCACCGAGCAGCACGGGGAGCAGCCAGTGAGTCGCATCGTCGGGATCGCCGCCGCGCAGGTGGCGCCGGTGCCCAACGACCCCGGGGCCACCCTCGCCAAGTTCGAGCGCGAGGTCCGCACGCTGGCCGCCTCGGTGCCGGCCCTGGACCTGCTGGTCTTCCCCGAGTACTACCTGACGGGGATGGGCAGCTTCGACGCGCCGCCGCCGCCCGGCTACATCGAGCGCGTCGCCGAGGAGATCCCCGGGCCGCTCACCGAGCGGCTGTGCGCACTGGCGGCCGAGACCGGCAAGTGGATCGTCCCCGGCACGATCGCCGAGCGCAACGGCGACCACCTGCACAACACCGCGCTGGCCGTCTCGCCGCAGGGCGAGATCGTCGCACGCTACCGCAAGCTGTTCCCCTGGATGCCGTACGAACGGTCGGTGCCCGGCGACGAGCACGTGGTCTTCGACATGCCCGGCATCGGACGGTTCGGTCTGGCCATCTGCTACGACGGCTGGGTCCCGGAGATCATGAGGACGCTGGCCTGGATGGGCGCGGAGGTCATCCTCCAGCCCACGTACACCCGCACCTCGGACCGCGCGCAGGAGCTCGTCCTGGCCCGCGCGAATGCGATCACCAACCAGGTATACGTCGTCAACCCCAACATCGGAGCGCTGTTCGGGACCGGCCGATCGGTCGTCACCGACCCCGAGGGCCGCGTGATGGCCGAGGGCGGCACCGGAGAGGAGTTCCTCACGCTCTTCCTCGACCTCGACCTGGTCACGACCGTCCGCGAGCACGGCACCGCGGGACTCAACGCCCTGTGGAAGCAACTGCGCGACGCCGCCCCGCCCTTCCCCCCGGCCCTGCTCGGCTACGACACCGGCGCCGTCATGCAGGGCCTCGGGCCCCTCTTCGCCCCGACCGAGCCCGCCGAAGCCCACTGACCGCAGCAGCGATCGCTGCGCTCTTCATCCGAAAGTGCCTTCTGAGCCGCAACGACGAGGTCTGTCCAAGACCGCAGTCGGTTCCGGCGGGAAGGCACTTTCTGCGCGCACCCCACCCGATCACGGCCCAAGCCCGTCGTCAGCGCCGGCAGGCACAGGCGGTCAGCCGCACCGCCTCGCGCCTGGGCGCGGACCCGGCCGATGCCACCACCACCGACCACCCGCGATTGAAGGCCCCCGGAGCACCCGGCCACTGCGCCGGGCCTTCGGCGTGCCCGGCGACCGCCGGCAGCGCGACTTCTTACCCGCTGATCGCTTCGGATCGCCGACACGGACTGAAGCACGGAGGACGGCTGCGCACCGCGCACCCCGGCCGGGGCCGGCCGCCCCACCTGGGGGCCGCCCGGCCGGGCCCGTTCGTCGTGCCCCGGACCCCGCCCTGCTCCCGTACCGCCGGCTGACCTCCGCGGCGAACCCGCAGCGCCGACGGTGCCGAGGGCCGACCCGGGGTGCGGCAAGCGCCCGCCGCCCAGCCGTTCGTACTGGTCGATCGTGGCCGGAATTGCTTCCACAGCGGCGAGTTGGGCTTCCTGTCCAACGCGACCACCGCCCCCGTGGTCGCCCACCGGGTGACGACGGAGACTCGCCGACTCCACCGGACCACGATGTCGCGAGCCGTCCGCCCGCCTGGCCGAGGGGTGGGGCCCCGGAACTCACACGCCGATCCCGCTCCTGACCCGCGCCTTCTCGAACTCGGACACGGCGTCGCCTCCGGCACTCCAGGGCCAGGCCGCGACCGTACCGTTGATCGCCTCGAAGACCGGACGGGCCTCGTCGCGCCGCTCTGCGGCCACCAGGGCGTAGGCCAGTAGGTTCAGGTCGGCGAGGGCCGCGGCGTGGGGGAGGAACCCCGGCCGGGCCCACGTGTGCGCCGCACGGTCGAGGGCCTGGGCGGCCGATGCCTGGGACCAGCGGTGGCGCGCCATCAGCGCCTCGACTCCGCCCCGGGCGAGGACGGACTGGTACTGCAGAACGTGGGCGGTGAGCTCGGTGGCCGCGCAGGGCGCGTTCGCGGGAGTGCGGGCGCGGACCGCGTCGACGAACTCCAGTACCTGGACGCGCGATCCCACCTCCTCCGGCCCCAGGTAGCGCAGCATGCTCAGGTGCGCCTCACGGTTCCAGGGGTCGCGGGCCAGGACCTCGTTCCAGACGCCGAACACCTCCCGCTGACCGCGGCGCTCCAGCCGGGACAGTCCCAGCAGGACCACCCAGGGAGCGGGGTCCGCGGGCGCGAGTTCGGCGGCCCGCAGACAGGTGTCGGCAGTGCCGGCCGCGTCCTCCAGCTGCCCCCGGGAGCGTCCGCGTTCGACCTGCGCCCATGCGGAGAGGACGAGCGCGCTCGCGTTGCGCGGCTCACGAGTGGCCCAGCCACGGGGCCCGTGCGATTCGGACAGGCAGCGCGCCAGCACGGAGAGCCGGTGGGTGCGGCGGTCCCAGTCGGCCCCGCTCCGGTCCAGAAGACGGGATGTCTGGGCCATGACCAGGTCTGTCGTCGCGATCGCGCCCGCACCCGCCGTCGCCTGGAAGGACTTCAGCAGCCGGCCGAGGGCAGCGTCGTCGAGCTCAAGAACGAGACGTGCCCGTCTGCGGCGGCTTGAGAGGAATGCCATGCACGGAGGCTAGAGGAGACGAGCCGTGACGCAAGGTGCGCACCTGGATCGTTATCGATGGCTTCCGAATCCGGCGATCACCGGCCGGTACGGTGCGACGCGCGTGACCCGACGGCGAACGTGGGCCCCCACCTGGTGCGGCGCGCTCGGGCCACCGTCCGGTGCCCGCCGGTCCGCTGCCCGATAGGCACGCCTCCGGCACTGGTGTCGCCGCAGTTCAGAGCCGGGCGGAGACCTGGGGACCGTACCGCTCGACGCAGAAACGCGCCAACCCGGCCGCGAACGCCTCGATGCTGCGCAGCGCGTAGTGGCCGGGGTCCCACGCCGCGTGCAGGTGGATCTGCAGCGGCTCGCCCGTGCTGTCGAGGATCAGCAACGGGTGCAGGTCGAAGCGGGGATCGTCGGAGACCACCGCGACACCGTGGCCCGAAGCCGCCATGGCCTGTGCGACGTGCGGGGTGTCGCATTCGAGCACGATGTCGTACGAGGCGTCCGCATCCTGCACGGCGTGGTCCAGGATGCGGCGGGTGCCGTGCGCCAGGGTGAGGACGATGAGGGGCTCCGCGGCCAGTTCCCCGATGGTGACGCGGTCCCGGCCCGCCCAGGCGTGGTCGGCACGGACGTAGGCCCACAGCGGCAGGCGGGCCACCGGGAGCCCGGCGAAACGGCGCCGCGGAGGTGCGGAGGAGATGGCGACGTCGGCGCCCCTCGCCAGCGCCTGGTACGCGTGTGCCGGACTCTCCGCCTGCACGGTGACCAGCGGATCCTCCGGCCCCCAGGTGGCGAGGAACGGTGCGATCACGTCGGTGATGGTGGTGGGCGGTGCCGCCACGGTGATCCGCATGGCACGGCCGGCGGCCAGCGCACCGACCGCGGCCTCGGCGGTGTCCGCGCGGGCGACCAGGTCGCGGGCCAGGGGGAGGAAGCGCCGGCCGGCTGCGGTCAGGACCATCTGCTTGCCGCCGCGGTCGAACAGCGTCATCCCCAAGGACCCTTCCAGGCTGCGCAGTTGGCGCGACAGCGAGGGCTGGGCGACGTGGACCACTTCAGCTGCCTTGGTGACGGAGCCGGTCTCCACGATGGTCAGGAAGTAGCGCAGTACTCGGATTTCCACGGCGGTGGTCCCTCGGACGACGGGGGAGGCAGGCACCTCCATGCCTCGGAGGCATGATAGTAAGCCCCACCAAGTATTTGAGGCTATGGGCCGCTGGTCGCATTCTTGTCTCACCGGAACTTTTGGTTACCGGCACCCGAATCCCCGCCGACTTCTCTTCGCAGAACAGTCCTTCGATTGGCTGGTGTCCCCCATGGCCCGCCCCCTGCCCCTGATCCTCGCCCAGGCGCCCGGCCGCCCGGTCGACGACCTCGCGGGCTTCGCCGCCGACGTGGAGCGGCGCGTGCAACTGCACGCACCCGGCGCCCTCGTCGTCTACCCCGAACTGCACCTCGGTGAGAGCGCCCCCGGCGTCCCGGCCGCCCCCGAGGAGGGAGCCGAGCCGCTCGACGGCAAACGCGACGCGGTCTTCGCCGAACTCGCGGGTGATCTGGGCATCTGGCTGGTACCCGGCAGCGTCTACGAACGGGGCGCCGACGACCGCGTCCACAACACGACACCGGTCTACTCGCCGCAGGGCGAGCGCGTCGCCGCTTACCGCAAGATCTGCCCGTGGCGCCCGTACGAGACGACCACGCCCGGCACCGGGTTCGAGGTCGTCGACCTCGCCGGCATCGGCCGCATCGGACTGTCCATCTGCTACGACACCTGGTTCCCGGAGATCTCCCGCCACCTGGCCTGGATGGGTGCGGAGCTGATCGTCAACGTGGTCCGCACGCCGACGAGCGACCGCGCCCAGGAAGTCGTCCTCAACCGCGCCAACGCCATCGCGAACCAGGTCTTCGTCGCCAGCGTCAACTCCGCCGCCCCCTCCGGGACCGGCCGCAGCCTCGTCATCGACCCCCAGGGCACGGTGCGCGCCGAAACCGTCGACGCCGGCGACTCCACCCTCACCGACGTGATCGACCTCGACGAGGTCGGCAACGTCCGCCGCTACGGCACCGCCGGTCTCAACCGCATCTGGGACCAGTTCCGCCCCGGCGACCCGGTCCTCGAACTCCCGCTCTACGGCGGCCGCATCGACCCCGCCACCTGGCGCCCCGCCAGCCCCACCCAGGAGCCCCCGCGATGAACAGCGCGACGACTGCGAACACCACGAGACTGAAGGGCGACCTGAGCCTGCTCTCCGTCGTCCTCTTCGGCCTGGCCTACATCTCCCCGGGCATCGTCGTCACGATCTTCGGCGTGGTCGCCGCCACCAGCGGGGGCGCGGCCCCGACCGCGTTCGCCGTCGCCACCCTCGCGATGCTGCTCACCGGACTGAGCTACGCGAAGATGGCACGCGCTGTGCCCGGCGCGGGGTCGGTCTACACGTACGCCCGCAGGATGCTCGACAGCCGCATCGGCTTCCTGTCCGGCTGGGCGATGCTGCTCGACTACTTCTTCATCCCGATGGTCGGCTGGCTGATCACGGCGATCTACTTCCACGCCCAGTTCCCCGTAGTGCCCAAATGGGCCTGGCTGATCGTCTCGGTGGGCGTCACCACCGCCGTCAACGTCTTCGGCATGAAGCTCGCGGACCGCGTCAACAAGGTCCTGATGTTCATCGCCCTCGGGTCGCTGGTCCTCTTCGCCACCCTGTGCGTCGTCTTCCTCGGCAAGCACGGCTCGTCCGCCCCCGCCACGGACGCCCTGTGGAACTCCGGCACCTCGATCGGTGCGGTCACCGCCGCCGCCGCCATCGCCGCGTACTCCTTCCTCGGCTTCGACGCCGTCTCCACCCTGGGCGAGGAGGCCAGGGGCGGTGCGAGGACGATCGGCCGCGGCATCATCGGCTGCGTCATCGCCGCCGGAGCGATCTTCATCGTGCTGTCCTTCGTGATGCAACTGGTCCACCCCGGCGCCGAGTTCGCCGACGTCGACGCGGCCGCCTACCACCTGAAGGTCCAGGTCGGCGGCCAGCGGTACGCCGAGACCATCAACTTCGTCACCATCGCCGGATCCATCGCCTCCTGCATCGCCCTGCAAGCCTCCGCCGCCCGTCTCATGTACGTCATGGGACGCGACGGCGCGCTGCCCAGGGCCGTCTTCGGCAGACTGTCGGGGAAGACCGGCACGCCCGTCCTGAACCTGCTGCTGACCGCGGCCGCAGGTGTCATCGCCATCAACCTCGACCTGACCACAGCCACCTCGTTCATCAACTTCGGCGCCTTCCTCGGCTTCGCCCTGGTGAACGTCTGCGTGATCGCCCACCTGGTCCGAGAGCGCCGACACGGCCGCACCCCCAACCTCTTCTCGTACCTGGTGATGCCGGCCGTCGGCGCCGTCGTCTCCCTCTACCTGCTCACGAAGCTCGGTCACGTCGCACTCCAGATCGGCGGCGTCTGGCTGGCGATCGGCATCGTCTACCTGGCCGTCCTGACCAAGGGCTTCCGACGGCCCGCACCGGAGATGACCTTCGACGACGACACCGCGGCCACGGAAGAGCCGCCGTGCAGCGCCTCTCCTCAAGCGGGACGACGGGGCTGATCCGACCGGGCGACCGCCAGGGCCGTTCGTCGCTCATCACCCGGTTCCCGCCCGACGCCGCAGCCGGACCGGAGGCATCCGGGGACTGGGTGAGAGGCAACGGCCTCGCCACCGCCGTCGGCCCTTCGCCAAGAGACCGGGACCGAACCGGTTCCCCAGTCCCTGGAACGCGCAACAGACCGACGACCGCCGTACGGCAGGGCCCGCTGCTTCACCCTCCCACTGACCGCATGGCCGCTGTCGCCGACGGCGGCCCTCGACCGGCGCCGAGCAGTGCCCTTGCCGCCCGCTCGAACCCTCTCGGCTCCTTCGAAAGGCAACCCCACCATGGAGACCGAAACCTCACCCCTGCACGGGGCACCCGCCGCCACGGTGCACGCCCCGAACCCGCAGGCCGCCTGCTACCTGCGCTCCTACCCGGCCGATCCGTGGGAGACGAGGAACTTCGCCGACGCGCTGCGCCGCCTCGCACTGCGGCACGGCTTCTCGGCGCCGTACCTGCTCATCGACTCGGGAGTGCCCTCCCGGGCGGCCGACAAACCCGCCCTGCAGAACCTGCTCACCGCCACAGAGCGCGGGATGCTCCAGGTCGTGTTCGTGCCGGGCCAGTGGGTCTTCTCCCTTGACGACGCCCAGGCGGCTGCCATCCGTGATCGTCTGAATGCCGCCGGGTGCCACGTCGTCGAACTCCCCTCCCGGCTCGGCCGTCGAGCAGCGGCCCCATCCCTGTCCGCAGCCGGCTGTTCCGGTGCTGCCAGTGATGGCACTGCCCGCCGCGCCCTGACCGGCCGACCCCATCGGGGCCCTCGCGCCGCCGACATGATCGTCGTGGGGGCCGCGACGGGTGGGCACGGCGGTACGCACGAGGCACCCGCAGCACTCTGAGCACCGGACTCGAGCCGCGGCACCGCCGACGGGCCTGGGCCGACGACCGCCTCCGCTTCGCCAGATCCATCGGGACGGATACCCGGTCGCATGCCGTACGGATGACCTCCCTTGAAGTACCACCGGCAGACGGTTGTGCCGACACGGATCGTGAAATCGGCCGGGGCGCGATTGCGGACGCCGTCCCGGAGGAAACGGGCCGTGCGTGCAACCCGCCCGATCCGCTCAGTCAACGTCACTCGGCTGCCGGCCGGGCGGGATCTTTGGGAGCCCGGTCAGGGCGTCGATGCCGAGGTGTTCGAGGAGCAGGGCCTTCAGGTTGCGGCCGTCGATCAGATCCAGGCGCTGGCCGTTGCGGTGGGCGGTCTCCCAACACGGCGACGGCGTCGAGGCCGTCGTCGCGGGAGTTCCGGGTGCGCCAGGTCTCGTAGCCCATGGCGGTGAACAGCTCGCGCACCAGGCGCTCGAATGCGAACGGGTCCATCTGCGGCAGGTCAGGCCGGTCGCGCAGCACCGCCTCCGACTCGCGAGCACGGCCGCGACCTCATGGCTGCGCCGCTCGGCCCCCTCCTCCAACTGCTGCTCCAGTGCCTCGTGTTCGGCCTGCTCCCGTTCCCGCTCCGCACGTTCCTGCTCGCGCTGCCGCCGCTGGGCATCGCGTTCGCGCGCGGCTCTGCACTTGGCGAGGCCGGCCTCGATCCGGACCGCCTCCTTGGCCTTCGCCGTGCCCTGCTCGGCGAGGGAGCGGGACAACCCCGTGCAGCCGGGGGCTGTCCCGTCGTGGGAGCACCTGCTCGGCAAGTTGAGAGAGCCGTAGAGAGGGGCCCAGATCAATCACTGCGATGAGATCGGAGCGGGAGATTTGGGGACTTGCCAGGGACCACGCGTCGTCCACGCCTGCCGGACGCACTGCTGCCGGTCCGGATCGAGCACCCGGTGCTCGCCCACCCGTCGGCCACGGGTCCTGGAGACCAGAGCGTCCCGCCCGCCGACCTGCCGGGCAGCCCACCAGCTGTCGACCGACTCCACGGTCACGCCCGGGAGTTCGGCCACCTCGTGCCGCTCGCGGCCCGCCCGAAGCGCCGCCACCGCCCGCATTCGCAGAGTTTTTCGAGCCTTCGGTGGCAGCCGCCGAGTGTCCCCCACCAGATCCGTCACGCCCGGATCAACGAGCGCCGAACCTTACCGTTTCGAGTCGATAGTGGGTGCTTCACCGTCCCGGGGTCAGAGCCGGGGCGGTGGGGCGACCGAGTCCCTGGGGACCAGCGGGCAGTGCAGCGTCTCCTGGCTGCGCGGGCC
>NZ_JNWZ01000065.1 GCF_000716545.1 Kitasatospora phosalacinea | reverse complement strand
CCGGGTGGAAGGCCTCGTACTGGATGTACTTGGCCTTTCGCCCGGTGCGGCGAGAGGGCGTGCCAGGCGTTGTGGGGCAGACGGGGGTTTGAAGACGGGGCCTAGCGGCGGGCGACCTCGCGCAGCAGGTGCTGCCAGGCGGTGGTGACGGCGGCGAGGTCGAAGTGGGCGAGGGCGTGGGCCCGGGCGGCGGCCGCGTACGGGGCGCGGTCGGCGGCGAGCAGGGTGCGCACCGCGTCGGCGAGGGCGGCGGGGTCGCCGGGCGGGACGAGCAGGCCGCCCTCGCCGGGGCGGACCACGTCGGAGACCCAGCCGACGTCGGTGGCCACGGCCGGGAGGCCCGCCAGGGCGGCCTCGATCAGCACGCCCGGGACGCCCTCGGAGTCGCTGGTCAGCAGCAGCAGGTCGGCGGCCCGGTAGAGCGGCGCGGGGTCGGCCAGCGGGCCGAGCAGGTGGGTGCGCGGGCCGGGGGCGAGGGTGGTGCGCAGGGGGCCTTCGCCGGCCAGCGCGAGGTGGACGTCGGCCGGGAGCAGGGCGTGCGCGGCGAGTGCGAGGTCGGGGCGCTTCTCGGGGCTGAGCGCGCCGACCCAGGCGATCAGCGGGCCCTCGGCGGGCAGGCCGAGCCCGGCGCGGTCGGCGGCCTTCCGGGCGGGGTCGGCGGCGGGCGGGAAGCGGTCGGCGGGGCGGGCGTTGGGGAGGGTGCGCAGGCGGCGGGCGGGGAGCCGGAAGCGGGTGCGCAGGACGTCCGCGGCGTGCGGCGAGATCGCGGCGACGGCGGCGGCCCGGTGCAGGAACGCGCCCACCCGCAGTCGGCGCAGCGGGTCGGCCGTCCAGTGCCGGGGGTCGCCGATGTTGACGTACACGAAGGGGGTGCGGGCGGCGAACAGGCCCAGCGCGCACGCCTGGAGGGTCGAGGAGCCGTGCGCGACCACCACGTCCGCGCGGGCCGCGAGCCCGCGCAGGGCGCGCAGGGTGGCGGGGTGGTGCCGGGAGGGGCCCAGCACGGGGACGGCGGCCCCGGGGTCGGCGTCGGGGTGCGGGTGCAGCGCGGCCAGCTCGGAGGACTGGCCGCGGCGCAGCAACTCCCGGTGCAGGTCCCGGGCGAGGCGCTGCGCGCCGCGGGCCCTGGGGTCGGTGATGACGTGGAGTACCCGCGGCTCGGCCATGGCGCCGAGGGTACCCAGCGGGGCGCGGCGGGGGCGGCGGGACGCGGAATCAGGGGCGGGGAACGGGGCTGGGAGCCGGTGCGCGCTCCGGCCGCGGGCCCCGGCCGCGTTCCCGAAGGGTTTCCTCCGGTTCGGGGGACGCGGGGCGGGTCCGGCTGGGATGCTGATCCGCGGTCAGGGGGTGGCCCGGGCGAGGGGGTGGGCACGGTGCGTGTCGTGTACGTGATCGACAGTGTGAGCCGGGTGGGCGGGGCGGAGCAGGGGTTGGTGGCGATGGCCCCGCTGCTGGTCCGTTCGGGGGTGGAGCTGCACGTGGCGTTCCTGAAGGAGTCGCCGGGCGGGTTCCAGGAGGAGTTGCGGGCGGCGGGTGCCGGGGTGCACCCGGTGCTGCGGGGGTCGCGGCGGGCGCGGGTGGCGGCGTTGCGGGCCGAGTTCCGCCGGCTGCGGCCGGACCTGGTGCACACGACGCTGTACGAGTCGGACGTGCTGGGCCGGACGGCCGCCCTCGGGGCTCGGGTGCCGGTGGTGTCGAGTCTGGTGAACTCGGCGTACGGGCCGGAGCACCTGCACGCGCGGGGGTTGAACCCGTGGAAGGTGCGGGCGGCGCAGGCGGTGGACGCGGTGACGGCGCAGGGGGTGCGGCGGTTCCACGCGTTGACGGAGCACGTGGCGGACGCGATGGCGGCCAGGTTGCGGGTGGCGCGGCGGCGGATCGACGTGGTGCCGCGCGGCCGGGACCCGCTGCTGCTGGGGCGGGTGACGGCGGAGCGGCGGGCGCGGGTGCGGGCGGGGCTGGGGTTGGCGGAGGAGGTGCCGGTGGTGCTGGCGGCGGCCCGGCAGCAGTACCAGAAGGGGTTGGACGTGCTGGTGTCGGCGTGGCCCCGGGTGCGGGCGGCGCGGCCGGACGCGGTGCTGCTGCTGGCGGGGAGCCGGGGGGCGGAGACGGCGCGGTTGGAGGAGTTGGCGGCGGCGACGGGGGGCGTGCGGTTCCTGGGGCCGCGGGACGACGTGTTCGACCTGATGGCGGCGTCCGAGGTGTTCGCGGTGCCGTCGCGCTGGGAGGGGCTGGGGAGCGCGGCGATGGAGGCGATGGGGGTGGGGGTGCCGCTGGTGTGCGCGGACGTGCCGGCGCTGCGCGAGACGGTGGGCGGTTCGGAGGAGTGCGCGCTGCTGGTGCCGCCGCAGCGGCCGGAGGCGCTGGCGGGGGCGCTGGTGCGGGCGTTGGAGGAGCGCGGCGAGGCGCTGGTGCGGGCGAAGGCGGCGCGGGCGCGCTTCCTGGCCGGGTACACGCTGGAGCAGGTGTCGGAGCGGATGGTGGGGTTCTACGGACGCGCACTGGCCTGACGGTGCGGGGGCGGGCGGCGGCCGAACCGGCCGGCGGGTCCTTGATGACTCCACGTCAGTTCGCTTGCGTGCGTCCGGATTCCGACCGAAGCCAGGTGTCAGTATGGCCAAAGCGCTTGCGCCGCAGGTCCGGGGCGGGAAGCATCGGGCGCAGGGGAGGGCCGACAGGGCCTTGGAGCGTTCGTTTTCTTGCCGCAGCCGGGGGGCGCGTGCGGCCCGGCCGTGACCGATGCGCGCCGCCCGCCGGGGTGGGTGCGGCCGTGGGGCGCGTGTGCACCGTGACGAGGCGAGGGGAACCAACCGGTGGAACCGGCAAATCTGTTCACCGTTCTGCGGCGGTACTGGCGGCTGCTGGCCGCGTGCACGGCGGCCGCGCTGGTCGTGGGTTTCCTGCTGACGCCGGCCGGGAACGCCGTGGACAACGGCAAGTGGCAGTGCAAGGTGGCGATCACGCCGGTCGCGGGCGCGGCGGACACCGTGCGGGCCGACCAGGTGCTGTCGTACGCGCAGGGTTCCGCGGTGACCACGGCGGCGGCGCAGAAGCTGCACGTGACGGACGTGGCGGGGCTGACCGCGCGCCGGACGGTGGCGGCGGAGTCCACCCAGATGCTGCTGTTCACCACCACCGGCCCGACCCAGGCGTCCTGCGCGGAGCTGGCGCAGGCGCTGGCCGAGGCGACGATCACCGGCTACGCGCAGGAGTCGAAGCGGAGTGCCGACGAGTCGATCAAGCGGCTGCGCACCCAGGCGGACGCCCAGCAGTCGCAACTGGACGACCTGCAGAAGTCGTTCAGCCGGGCCAACGCGAACGACCAGGCCAAGCTGCAGCCGCAGTTGACGACGGCGACGGCGGCGCTGACCAAGACCCTGGGCGCGATCGCCGACCTGCAGAACTACAGCCAGACCGACGCGATCCAGCAGTGGGGCTCGATCGACGCGAAGGAGCTGGGCGGGAGCCTGCTGTCCTCGCCCTCGCGCGGGGTGCGCCTGGCGCTGGCCGTGGTGCTCGGCCTGGCGCTGGGCGTGGTGGCGGCGCTGATGCTGTCCCGGATGGACACCCGGCTGCGGACCCGGGACGGCACCGAGGAGGCGTTCAACCTGCCGGTGATCGGCGAGATCCCGCGGCTGTCGCGGCGGCTGCGGCGGCTGCGCGAGCCGCTGGTGACGGCCCGCCCGGAGGACCCGGCGACCGAGGCGTTCCGTTCGCTGCGTTCGACGCTGCTGCTGACCGGCCCGGAGTCGCTGTCCGCGCAGTTCGGGCAGGGCGGTCTGGACCCGGACGACCGGCGGGTGCGGCGGGCGGTGCAGCCGGCGCCGGTGGTGCTGGTGATGTCGGGGCGTTCGGGTGACGGGCGGACCACCACGGTGGCGAACCTGGCGGCGGCGCTGGGCGAGACGGGACGCCAGGTGCTGGTGCTGGACTGCGACTTCCGGCAGCCGGAGCTGACCGCGCACTTCGGGATGGACGAGGGCCCGGGCATGGCGGAGCTGCTCTCCGCCGAGCAGCTGACCGACCTGGTGGACCTGATCCGGCCGACCCGGGTCCCGAACGTGGCGATGATCACCGGCGGCCACACCACCGCGTACCCGGCGGCGCTGGTGCTGCGCGCCGGGGAGGTGCTGGCGCTGGCCCGGCGGCACGCGGACGTGGTGCTGATCGACTCCTCGCCGCTGCTGAACGCGAACGACGCGTACGACCTGGTGCAGCACGCGGACGCGGTGCTGGTGGTGCTGATGGCGGGCAACGTGCGCCCGGAGGAGGCGGACCGGGTCTCGGAGCTGCTGGCCCGCACCGGGGTGCCGGTGGCGGGTGTGGCGCTGCTGGGGGCGGAGGTCGCCACCGGGCGGCGCCACCGCTCGCTGCGGCTGCCGGGGCGGCTGGGCGGGCGTCCGCCGCTGGGCCCGGCGCCGCAGCGGTCCGAGCTGCCGCGTCCGGCGGCGGCGGAGCCGGTGCGGGCGCAGCCCCGGCCGGAGCCGCGGCGGCCCGAGCACCGGCGGCCGGAGCCGCGCCGGGTGGAGCACCAGCGGGCGGACGGCACCCGGCGCGGCGAGCCCGTGTACGGGGGCAGCGGGGTCGACGGGGGCGGCGGGGGCCTCGACCGGTACGACGGGACGACGAGCTGGGGGCGCCGCCCGGTGGAGCTGCCGCCGGAGGAGCCGGTGGAGACCACCATGCAGCTGCGGCTGGGCGAGGACAGGTGAGCGGCTCGCGGGCCAGGGTGCTCTGGCTGGCGAAGGGCCTGGGCCGGGGCGGGGCGGAGCAGTTGCTGCTCAACTGCGTGCGGCACGCGGACCGCTCGCGCTACGACATCGAGGTGGCGTACGTGCTGCCGCACAAGGACGCGCTGGTGCCGGCGCTGGAGGCGGCGGGCGTGCCGGTGCACTGCCTGGGCGGCGCGCCGGGGCGGCGCTGGCCGCTGCGGCTGCGGGCGCTGCTGGCGGAGCGCCGCTACGACCTGGTGCACACCCACATGCCGGTGCCGGCGGTCGCGGCGCGGCTGCTGCGGCCCGGCGGCGGGCGGCGGCCGCGGCTGGTGCACACCGAGCACAACCTGTGGGAGCGCTACCGGCTGCCGACCCGGTGGGCGAACGCGCTCACGTACGGACGCAACGACGCGGTGATCGCGGTGTCGCACGCGGTGGCGGCGGGGGTCGGGCGGCGCCGGGCGGGCGAGTGGCTGTCGGTGGTGCACCACGGCCCCGATCTGGGCGACGCGCCGTCCGACCCGGCGGCGCGGCGCGCGGCGCGGGCCGAACTGGGGCTGCCGGACGGCGCGCTGGTGGTCGGCACGGTCGGCAACCTGACGGCGAAGAAGGACCAGGCGACGCTGCTGGCGGCGTTCGCGCTGCTGCGCGGGCGGGAGCCGGACGCCCGGCTGGTGCTGGTCGGTTCGGGCCCGCTGGAGGCCGAGTTGAGGGCGCGGGCGGGGGCGGGCGTGCTGTTCGCGGGCATGCGCGCGGACGTGCCGGCGCTGCTGCCGGGCTGGGACGTGTTCTGTCTGAGCTCGCGCCAGGAGGGCCTGCCGGTGGCGCTGATGGAGGCGATGGCCTCGGGCCTGCCGTCGGTGGTGACGGAGGTCGGCGGCATGCCGGAGATCCTGGACGACGGCGTGCAGGGCCGGCTGGTGCCGCCGGGCGATCCGGAGCGGCTGGCGGCGGCGCTGGGCGAGTTGGCCGATCCGGTCCTGCGGGAGCGGATGGGCGCGGCGGCCCGGGCGCGGTCGGAGTCCTTCGACGTGGCGGGCGCGCAGCGGGCGATCGAGCGGGTGTACGCGCGGGTCCTGGCGAACTGAACCGACTGGTGGGGCGGAGCACGACGTGGGTGGTGGACTGGCGTACCGGCGGCTGGAGCCGGCGGACGTTCCGGCGGTGCTGGAGCTGTTGACGGCTTCGCTGGCGGGCGGCCCGACCGGGCGGCGCAGCGCGGAGTTCTTCGACTGGAAGCACCGGGCGAACCCGTTCGGGTCGAGTCCGGGCCTGGTCGCGGTGGCGGACGACGGGCGGATCGCGGGGGTGCGGCTGTTCCTGCGCTGGTCCTGGCGCGGGGAGGGCGGCCGCGAGGTGCGGGCGGTGCGGCCGGTGGACACCGCGACGCACCCCGACTTCCGGGGGCGCGGGATCTTCCGCCGGCTGACCACCGAGCTGCTCGAACAGGTGCGGGGCGAGGCCGAGTTGGTGTTCAACACGCCGAACGGCAACAGCCTGCCCGGCTACCTGAGGATGGGCTGGCGGGAGCTGGGCCGCGTCCCGGTGGCGCTGCGGGTGGCCCGGCCGGTGTCGTTCGCCCGGGGCGCCCGGGCGGCGCTGTCCCGCCGGCCCGGGCCCCCGGGGCCGCCGCGCTGCGAACTGCCTCCCGCCGCCGAGTGGTTGGCCGCGCCGGACGCCCGGTGGGCGGAGCAGCTCGCGGGGCTGCTGGCCGAGCGGGAGCGGGCGGACGCGGCCGATCCCCGGCTGCACACGGTGCGCACCGCCGGCTACCTGGCCTGGCGGTACGGGGCCGCGCCGGGCCTGGACTACCGGGTGGCGAGCGTCGAACGGGGCGGCGAGCTGGTCGGGTTGGCGTTCGGGCGGCCGCGGCGGCGCGGCCCGCTGGCGGAGTTCACGCTGGCCGAGCTGATCGTCCGCCCGGGCGACCGGGCCGCGGCGGCGCAGCTGCTGCGCGTCGCGGCGTCCTCCGGCTGCGACCACGCCGCCACCCACCTCTCCCCCGGCACCGAGGCGGCCGCGGCCGGCCTGCGGGCGGGTTGCGTGCGGGCGCCGCGCACCGGCATGGTGCTGGCCGCCCGCACCCCGGCCGGCCCGCTGCCGGCCGGACGCACCCTCGCCGACTGGCGGTTCAGCCTCGGCGACCTGGAGGTCTTCTGATGGCGCCCCTGCTCGCCGCCCGCGCGCGCCGCCGCTCCCGTCCGTCCGCCCGGCTGCGCGGGGCGCTGCGGCGCGGCCGGCCGGCGGCGCTGGCCTGGGTGCTGGTGCTGGGCTACGTGACGGTGTTCGTGCTGGCGATGGTGCACACCTCGTACGACACCTGGGGGGCGCTGCTGGTGGCGCCCGCGCTGATGGCGGTCGGGACGCCGATCCTGGCCAGGGTCGCGGCGGGCAACCCGGAGCGCGGGGTGTTCAAGCTGCTGGTGGTGGCGATGGCGGCGAAGCTGGCCTGCGCCTTCCCCCGGTACCTGATGGCGTTCGTGCTGTACGGCGGCGCGGCGGACGCCAAGATGTACCACCGGAAGGGCTCCGAGCTGGCCCGGTACCTGACCACGACGGACTTCTCGGCCGGGCTCCACTACGACCTGGGGATGAAGGTCGCGGGCACCGGTTTCGTCATCATCGTCACCGGGGTGGTGTACGCGGTGACCGGGCCGACCCTGGTGGGCGGTTTCCTGGTGTTCTCCTGGCTGGGCTTCTGGGGGCTGCTGTTCTTCTGGCGGGCGCTGCAGATCGCCTTCCCGGAGGCGGACTCGCGGCGCTACGCGAAGCTGGTGTTCTTCCTGCCCTCGCTGCTGTTCTGGCCGTCCAGCATCGGCAAGGACGCCTGGATGATGTTCTGCCTGGGCCTGACCGCGTACGGGGTGGCCCGGTTGCTGGAGCGGCGGTTCGGGGCGTTCGCGTGCATCGCGCTGGGTTCGCTGGGCACGGCGATGGTGCGGCCGCACGTGACGGTGCTGGCGGGCGCGGGCCTGAGCGTGGCGTACCTGCTGCGCAAGCGGCCGCGGCAGGTGTCGGCGCTGGGGCCGCTGCGGACGGTGCTGACGGCGGCGGTGCTGGCGGTGGGCGTGATGCTGATGCTGCAGCAGGTGTCGACCTTCTTCGGCACCACCGGCACCGGCGGGGACGCGGTCAACCAGGTGCTGTCGGAGACCTCGCGGCGGACCTCGCAGGGCGATTCGGTGATCAACGCGGCGGCCGCGGACGAGCCGGCGCCCGCGTTCAGCCTGAACCCGGTGAAGCTGCCGGTGTCGGTGGTGAGCGTGCTGTTCCGACCGTTCCCGTTCGAGGCGTCGAACGTCCAGAACCTGATCCAGTCGGTGGAGTGCTTCGCGCTGCTGGTGATGTTCGTCCGGGCCTGGCCGCAGCTGGCGCGGATCCCGAAGCTGTTCCTGCGGCGCTCGTACGTCGCCTTCACGGTGGTGTACACGCTGCTGTTCTGCTGGGCGTTCTCGACCATCAACAACATGGGCATCCTGTCGCGCGAGCGGGTGCAGGTGCTGCCGCTGGTGCTGGTGCTGCTGGCGATCCCCCGGCCGGCGGCCGGCCGGGTGCGGCGCCGCCGCGCGCCCGTGTGGCGGGCCCAGCCCGGCCAGTGGGGCGCCGCCCGGACCGGGCCCGAACTTCCGGTCGCCGTCGGCGCTCCGGATCCGTCACGAACCCAGGGGGGCTCGACCTCATGACGACCGACCAGAACCGCCCCGCCGCCCTCGGCGGCGCGCCCGCCTTCCCCGACGGCCTGCCGCTGACCCGGGTCGAGGTGCCCGACCGGGAGGGGCTGCTCGGGCGGCTCGGCGAGGTGCTGGACTCCGGGATGCTCACCAACGGGCCGCTGGTGCGGCAACTGGAGGAGCGCGCCGCCGAGTTGATGGAGGTGCCGCACGTGGTGGCGGTGTCCAACTGCACGGCCGGGCTGATGCTGGTGCTGCAGGCCGCGGGGGTGGGCGGACGGCGGCCGGTGCTGATGCCGGGCTTCACCTTCTCGGCGACCGCGCACGCCGCGCACTGGGCGGGCGGCAGCCCGCTGTTCGCGGAGGCCAGGGAGCAGGACATCACGCTCGACCCGGCCGACGCGGAGGCCCGGCTGAAGGCCGCCGACTCCCCCGCCGCGGTGATGGCCACCCATGTGTACGGCACGCCCTGCCAGACCGAGGAGCTGGGGCGGATCGCCGACGCGGCCGGGGTGCCGCTGGTGTACGACGCGGCGCACGGCCTGGGCTCGAAGCGGCGCGGCGTGCCGGTGGGCAACTTCGGCCTGGCCGAGGTGTTCTCGATGAGCCCGACGAAGGTCGCGGTGGCCGGCGAGGGCGGCCTGGTCGCCACCCGGGACGCCGCGCTGGCGCAGACCCTGCGCACCGCCCGCGACTACGGCAACCCGGGCGACTACGACACCCTGTTCCCGGGCCTGAACGCCCGGATGAGCGAGCTGCACGCGGCCGTCGGCCTGACCTGGCTGGCCGGCCTGCCCGAGCGGGTGGCCCACCGGGGCGCGCTGGTCGCCGAGTTCGCCCGGGTCGTCGCCGGCGTCCCGGGCCTGCGGCTGGCGCTGCCGGAGGAGGGCGACACCTCGACCTTCAAGGACCTCACGCTGATCCTGGACGCCGACGCCTTCGGCCTGGACAACCGGCGGCTGGCCGCCGCGCTGAAGGCCGAGGGCATCGACACCCGCCGCTACTTCTTCCCGCCCGTCAACCGGCAGCGCGCGTACGCCCACCTCGGGCAGGCGGAGGAGCTGCCGCGCACCGACCGGCTGGCGGCCTCGGTGCTGACCGTCCCGCTGTGGTCGCACATGGACGCCGCGACGGTCCGCCGGGTCGCCGACGCGGTGGTGCGTGTCCAGCCCTTCGCGGCGGAGGTCGCAGCCGCGCTCGGGCGCGTCTGAGCGATCCTCGCAAGGCGGTTCGGCCGTTAGTCGGATCAGGTGAACTCGGTTGGACCGCAGGGAGGTTGGACCGCCAGGATGGCCGTCATGTTCAAGGGATTCCGTAGCTTCCTGCTGCGCGGCAACGTCGTCGACCTCGCGGTCGGCATCGTCATCGGCGCGGCCTTCACGGCCGTCGTCACCGGTTTCGTCGCGGCCTTCCTGACCCCGCTGATCGGCATCGCCTCCGGCGCGGTCGGCGACTTCAGCAAGGAGTCGTTCACCGCGGCCGGCGTCACCTTCCCCTACGGCGCGTTCCTCCAGGCCCTGATCAGCTTCGTGCTGGTCGCCGCGGTGATCTACTTCGCCGTCGTGATGCCCGTCGGCAAGCTGCAGAACCGTTTCAACCCGGTCAAGGACACCCCGGTGGCCAAGGCCGACTGCCCCGAGTGCCTCAGCACCGTCCCGGCCGCGGCGACCCGCTGCGCCCACTGCACCAGCGAGTTGGCCGGCCGCCCGGGCTTCCCCGCCCAGGCCGCCGCCGCGTCCGCCCGCTGAGGCGCCCTCCCGCACCGCTCCCCGGCCCGGACGGCTCCCCGCCGCCCGGGCCGGAACCCGTTCCCGGCCGCGCCTCCCGGCGGCCGCCACGGCGGTCTGGACCACCACCGGCTTAACGGAACCTTGGCGGAGCCTTTCCCCCGACCGATCGGCGGCTTTTGTCCGGCACCGGGTGAGCGGGTGGTGCACGGACGATGGAGCCGGGATGACCGAAACGAACCCTCGTTTCGCCCGGATCTGCCCGGCAATGCCCGATTCGAGCGAGCGAAGAGTCTGTAAACAGTTGAACTCCAGGCCGCTCCGCTCTCCTCAGCAGGCACGTTGTGGGCTTACGGTATGCCCCATGACCTCGCCCCGCTCCTACGACGGAGTCGGCTACCCCCCTCCGTCCTTCTCCTCCGGCACGCCCATCTACGACAGCCTGGTCGCAGAACGCGGCATCCCGCAGATCGCACCGATCAACGTGCCCCCGGCCCTCCCGGCCCCCTCCTGGTCCTCCGCCTACGGCAGCGGTTTCGGCACCGGCTTCGACTCCCCCCAGTCGAACCTGCCCGCCCTGCCCCCGGCCCGTCTCGCGCTGGGCCCCGGCCCGAGCAGCACCCCGGCCCCGGCCCCGTACGTCCCGGCCCAGCCCGGCTACGGACACGTCCCGGCCCAGCCGCAGCACGGCTACGCCGCCGCGCCGCAGGGCTTCCTGCCCACCCAGCGCCCGACCGGCCAGTTCCAGCCGCAGCCGCAGCCGCAGCCCGCCCAGGCGTACCCCGCGCCGCAGGCCCCCGGCAACGGCTTCGCCACCGCCCCGCAGAGCTTCACGCCGACCTTCAACTCGCAGCAGTTCGGCGCCCAACCGGCCCCGCAGCAGCAGTCGTTCGGCGACCAGTCCTTCGGCGGCAACAACCTGCGCCCGGCGGCGGCCCCGCAGCAGTACCCGCAGTACCGGCAGTACCCGCAGGCCGGCTGAGAACCCCTCCCCGGGGGGCAAGGTCACCACGCAACGACGCGTTTCATCCCCCACACCGCCCGCCCGCGCACCCCGCCCGGGCGGGCGCACCGCATCGCCTGCACCGCACCGCGCTCCACCCCACCACCCGCTCCACCCCACCACCCGCTCCACCGCACCGCCCGCTTCCCCGCCTCCCGGCTCCCCGCCGGGGCGCGGGGAAGCGCCGTACCGGGCCCGGCCGTTCGCCTGGCAGGATGGTGGGCATGCCGAGTCTCGCCTCCCTCCACCTGTACCCGGTCAAGTCGATGTACCGGCTCAGCCCGCCGTCCGCCGCGGTGCAGCCCTGGGGCCTGGCCGGCGACCGCCGCTGGATGCTGGTCGGCCCCGACGGCACCGCCCTCACCCAGCGCGACGAGCCCTCGATCGGGCGGTTCCGCCCCGCCCCGTCCGCCGACGGCACCTCGCTCACCCTCACCGGCCCGGACGGCGCCGTCCACACCCTGGCCGTACCGGCGTCGGCCGCCGGCGCCCCCGAGGCCGTCGTCAGCGTCTTCGGCACGAGCTTCTCCGCCGTCGAGACCGGCAAGGAGACCTCCGCCTGGCTGGCCGAGCGGCTGCCCGCGAAGCTCGGCGAGATCCGCCTGGTGCACCTGGACCGCCCGGCCACCAGCCGCCCGATCGACCCGGAGTACGCCGCCCCCGGCGAGACGGTCTCGATGGCGGACGGCTTCCCGCTGCTGCTCACCACCACCGGCTCGCTGGACGAGCTGAACGCCCGGATCGCCGCCGACCACCCCGATGACCCGGTCAAGGGCGCACCCCTGCCGATGGAGCGCTTCCGCCCCAACCTGGTGGTCTCCGGCACCGCCGCCTGGGCCGAGGACGGCTGGCGCCGGATCCGGGTCGGCGGCCTGGAGTTCCGGGTGGTCAAGCCGTGCGGGCGCTGCGTGGTGACCACCACCGACCAGGAGAGCGGCGAGCGGCGCGGCCCGGAGCCGCTGCGGGCGCTGGGCCGGCACCACCGCCTCGGCCGGAAGCTGGTGTTCGGCCAGAACCTGGTGCCGGTCCGCGCCACCGGCGCGGAGGTGCTGGGGACGCTGTCGGTGGGGGACGGGGTGGAGGTGCTGGAGGAGGTCCCGGCGCCGCTGCCGGACCACCGCTGACCGGGTCCGGCCCGGGCCCGGTCAGCTCCGCGCACCCGGAACCACCCCCGGCCCCGGTCGTTGAACCGGGCGCCGGACCCGGACGGCGGTCCGCCGGGTCCGCCCCGCGCGCTACGGTGGGGCCGATCGCGCAGCGTCTCGGCGTAACGACGTAACCGACGAAGGCGGGGATGACAGATCGCCATGGGTGAGCTCAGGGTCCGGGTCACGCAGGACAGCGCCTCGCGTTGGCGCCGTCGCGGCGGGGAGTACGCGACGCTCCGCGAGGCCCTGGAGGTCGCCGAGCCCGGCGACACCCTGACGGTGCGCGCGGGGACGTTCCGCGAGGCGGTGCTGGTCGACAAGCCGGTGACGCTGGTCGCCGAGCAGGGGCCGGGCAGCGTGCGGATCTCGCCGCCGGAGAGCGCCGTGCGCGGCGGCACCGCGCTGACCGTGACCGCGGCGGCGACCGTCCGCGGCCTGGTCGTGGAGGGCTCGGACCGCTCGGCCCCGGCGGTGCTGCTGGCGGGCGCGGACGGCGCGGTGCTGGCCGACTGCCGGGTGGAGACCTCGTCCTCGGTGGGCGTGGAGCTGACCGACGGCGCCCGCGCCCGGTTGGTGAACTGCGTGGTGGAGAACCCGTCCGGCCTGGGGGTGCGGCTGCGCGCCCAGGCGCAGGCCGAGCTGGTGGACTGCGAGGTGGTCTCGGCCGGACAGAGCGGGCTGGCGGTGCTGGCGGGCTCGCGGCTGCGCGCGGAGCGGGTGAAGGTCCGCCGGGCCGGCGGGGCGGGCGTCCTGCTGGCGGACCCGGGGACGCTGGCGGAACTGACCGGCTGCGAGGTCTCCGAGGTGCGCGGCTCGGGCGTGCAGGCCGAGGCGCAGGCGGTGGGCCGGCTGACCGACTGCGCGGTGCACCGGGTCTCCGGCAACGGCCTGAGCCTGGACACCGGCGCCGAACTGGAACTGACCTCCTGCCGGGTGCACGAGGTGCCGGAGAACGCGGCGGACCTGCGCGGCGGGGCGAAGCTGACGCTGCGCCAGGTGACGGTGCAGGGCTTCGGCCGGGGCGCGCTGTCGATCTGGGACAACGGGACGAAGGTGCTCGCCGAGGGCTGCCGCTTCCACTCCGCGCAGGGCGACTACCCGGCGCTGTGGGTGAGCGACGGCGCGGCCCTGGAGCTGGCCGACTGCTCGCTGGACGACCTCCCGGACGCGCTGTTCGTCCTCGACCAGGGCTCCTCGGCGGCCGTCCGGGACTGCTCGTTCACCAACATCCGCTCCTCGGCGGTCTCGGTCAGCGGCGGCGCCGCCGCCGACCTGTCGGGCTGCCGGATCCAGGGCGCGGGCACCGGCCTGTGGTTCCGCGACCACGGCTCGGGCGGCCTGCTCACCGACTGCGAGATCGCGGACGTGGCGACCGGCGTGATCGTCACCAAGGGCGCCGATCCGGTGCTGCGCGAGTGCACGGTGCGCGGCGCGAGCGAGGCCGGGGTGTACGTGTCGGCGCAGGGGCGCGGCGAGTTCGACGCGGTGCGGGTCTCGCAGGGCGGCGGCTTCGGCTTCCACGTGATCGACGGCTGCCGGACGAAGCTGGTGCGCTGCCGGGCCGAGCGCAACGCCCGGGCGGGCTTCGAGTTCTCCGAGCCGGGCCCGGTCGCCGAGGGCTGCACCTCGGACGACGCGGCGCCGCTGCCGGCCCTCCCGTCCGTCCCCGCCCCCGTCCCCGGGCCCGCCGCGCCCCCGCTCGCCGCCCTCGTCCCCGCCACCCGCGTCCCCGCCGTCCAGACCACCGCGCCCGCGCTGCCCGCCGCCGCCGTGATCGGCCCGATCCCGGACTGCCGCCCGGCGGAGGTGGCGCTGGCCGAACTGGACGCGCTGGTCGGTCTGGCCACCGTCAAGCAGGAGGTGCGCACCCTGATCGACCTGATCTCGGTGGGCCGGGCCCGGGAGCGGGCCGGCCTCAAGGCGCCCTCGCCGCGCCGCCACCTGGTCTTCACCGGCGCCCCCGGCACCGGCAAGACCACGGTGGCCCGGCTGTACGGCGAGATCCTGGCCTCGCTGGGCGTCCTGCAGCGCGGCCACCTGGTCGAGGTGGCCCGGATGGACCTGGTCGGCGAGCACATCGGCTCCACCGCGATCCGCACCGCCGCCGCCTTCGACCGGGCCCGCGGCGGCGTGCTGTTCATCGACGAGGCGTACGCGCTCGCCCCCGAGGACGGCGGCCGGGACTTCGGCCGGGAGGCGATCGACACCCTGGTCAAGCTGATGGAGGACCACCGGGACGCGGTGGTGGTCATCGTGGCCGGCTACACCGCCGAGATGGAGCGCTTCCTGGCCGCCAACCCCGGCCTGTCCTCGCGCTTCTCGCGGACCGTCACCTTCCCCGACTACACCGCCGACGAGCTCCTCGACATCGCCCGGGCGCAGGCCGCCGAGCACGAGTACCGGCTCTCCGACGCCACCGAGTCCGCGCTGCTCACCCACTTCACGTCCATCGACCGCTCGGTCGGCTTCGGCAACGGCCGCACCGCCCGCCAGGTCTTCGAGACCATGGTCGAACGACACGCCTCCCGGGTCGCCCAGCTGCCCTCCCCCACCACCGAGGACCTCCAACTCCTGGTCCCCGCCGACCTGCCGGGCGCGTAGGCCGTCGGGCCTAGGGCCGGGCCGGCAGTTCGAACCAGACCTTCCGGCCCGAGGTCTCGTGTTCGGCGCCCCACCGGTCGGCGAGCCTGCTCAGCAGCAGCAGGCCCCGGCCGGATCCCTCCTCCGCGAGCGGGTCGACCTCCGCCAGGACGGGCAGGACGCGGTGGTCGTCGGTGATCTCGACCAGTAGCCGGTCGGTCCACACGAGGCGCACGGAGACCGGCCCGGTCACCAGCGCCACCGCGTCGGCGACCAGCCCGCCGATCAGCAGCTCCGCCGTGTCGGCAAGGAACTCCAGCCCCCAGGAGGAGAGTTCGTCCCGCACCTGGCGGCGCAGCCGCGGCACCTCGTCAGCCCGGGGGAGCATCGCGAAGTAGGCCTCCTCCGTCCGTGGGGCGCCGTCGAACGCGGCGACCAGCACGGCGAGGTCGTCCCGCCGCTCCACCGCGCCGGGCGCTTCGAGGACGAAGTCGCGGAGCTGCTCGGGCGACCACCCCGCGCCGGTCGACTTGGCGCAGTGGTCGGCCAGTTCGACCTGGCGTCCGGTGCACAGCACCAGCGCGGAGCCGTCCGGCACCTCGATGGTGTGGGCGGTGAACGGGACGCCGCCGACGCCGATCGGGGCTCCGGCGGGCAGTTCGACCTCCGCGGAGCCGCCGCCGGGGTGCAGCAGGACGGGCGGCAGGTGCCCGGCCGTGGCGAGTTCGCAGGTGCGGGCGACCGGGTCGTAGACCGCGTACAGGCAGGTGGCGAGGTGGTCGTCGCCCAGGCGCCGGGCCAGGTCGTCCAGGTGCCGCAGCAGCTGGGCGGGGGGCACGTCCAGCAGGGTGAAGGCCTGCACGCCGGCCCGGAGCCGGCTCATCGCCTGGACGGCGGGCAGGCCGTGGCCCAGGACGGCACCGACCACCAGGGCGATCCGGTTGCCGCGCAGCGGGATGGCGTCGACCCAGTCGCCGCCGGCCCCGTCCCGGTGCCAGCCCGGCCGGAAGCGGTGCGCCAGCCGCACCCAGGGCGTGTCCGGCAGGGTGTCGGGGATCATCGACCGCTGGAGCGCCCGCGCCAGCCGGGCCTCGGCCCGGTGCAGCCGGGCGCTGTCGAGCAGCAGCGCCCCGCGTTCCGCCAGTCCGGCCAGCAGCTCGCGCTCGGCCCGCCCGTACGCCGCCCGGTCCGCACCGCCGAGCAGCCGCAGTACGCCGAACACCTCGCCCCGGACGGCCAACGGCACGGTCAGCACGGTCTGTCCGGCCGAGTCGGTGTGCACCGGCACACCCTCCCGCAGGGCGCGCTCCACCTGTTCGCGCGGCAGGGCGACCTGGCCGCGGGCGGGGCCGTCGAGCGGTTCCCCGGCGGCGGCGATCCGGTGCAGGATGACGGCGTCGGGGGTCCAGCCGTCCGGGGAGTCCTCGTCCTCGACGAACGCGGTCCGCACCTCGACGGCGGCCGAGGCGGCCCAGCCGGGGACGAACGCCGCACACAGCTCGGCGGCGGTGGTCTCCGGGTCGGCCCCGGTGCCGACCGTCCGGGCGAACTCCCGGGCGAGCACGGCGGCGGGCGAATCCAGCCCCGCCCGGTAGCTGAACTCCCTTTCGTGGCGGGCTTGTTGGGCGGCCATGGCGGCCTCGGCGGCGAGCAGCCTGGCCTCCAGCCGGACGCACTGCTCCTCGGCGTCGTGGCGCAACGCCTGGGCGCGGACGAGTTCGGCCCGCAACAGGTCCAACTCGCGTTTCAGCAGCCGCAGTTCCTCCCGGGCGAACTCGGCGCCGCTCCCGTCCGACCAGCGCTCCACATCGCCGGGGCCGCTCCCGTAGCGGGCGGCCGCCCGGTCGGCCTCCAGCTGCCGGTAGCGCTGTTCGGCCTGCGCGGCCTGGGCCTCGGTGGCCTCCAGCGAGCGCAGCAGGTGCCGTTCCCGGACGCCCGCCAACTGGAGTTCGCGCTCGGCCGCGCCGAGCCGGTCACGCAGCTCCTCCACCTCGTGCCGGGCCGCGTTGCGCACCCGCAACGCGGCCATCCGCAGCCGGTGGGCGTGCTCCTGGACGTCCGGCGCGACCGACCGGCCGGTGGTTTCGGCGACTTGGCACAGCAGCTCGTCGACGAAGTCCTTCGGGGCGATCCGGGCCCCGCTCAGGTAGCGCGAGACGCTGCCCTTGTCGCGGTTGCAACGGGCGGCGTACCGGGTGATCGAGAGGCCGCCGAAGGTCTGGAACAGCTGGTTCAGGAAGGCGGTGAAGGCCGCCACCTCCGGCTCCCCGCCCGGCAGTTCGAGTGTCATCACCCTCCTCCCCCGTTGCCGGGCATCGGCAATCCGTTGCGTCTGGCGCAACACCCGGCCCACCTCGAAGAGTAGGGGGAACCCGCAACGACCCGCAGCGAAAGGCCCCTTGATGTTCACCGAAGCCGTCCGCGCCCTGGCCGCCTGCCAGCGCCCGGTCATCGTCGCCCTGGCCCTGCTGCCCGTCACCCTGGTGACGGCGGCCTGCCTGCCCGCCGTCCTGCTGCTGCCCGCCTTCCCGGGCGGCGTCCGCCGGCTGACCACCCTGCTGGCCCAGCTCCGGCGCTGGACCGAGACCGTCCTGACCCGGGCCTAGGCAGTTCCTTCCGGAAGGGGGACGCGGGCACGGCCCCTGCCCCGCCGGCCGGCCGTCGCCGCGTTCCCCGCGGCGCCCACCCGGGCGGGCGCGGTTCATGCCGGGCGCGCGGCGGCGGTCCGACGGTCCGTCAGTCGGGTGTCGTGCCCCAGGACCCGGCGCAGGACCGGGCCCAGGTGCCGTTGCTCGCCGGCCTCGGCCCGCCAGGCGACGAAGCCGTCCGGGCGGGCCAGCAGTGCGCCGCCCGCCGGGATCTGCGGCAGGGTGACCGGGTGGACGGGCAGGCCGAGCGCGTCCGCGGCCCGCTGCCAGCTCCCGCCGTCCTCCGCGCCGGCCTCGGTGAAGAGGGTGAAGCGGGCGCCGACCAGGTCGAGGGTGGAGACGCCGTCGGCGACCCAGGCGTGCGGGAGCCGGGAGCCGGGAGCGCCGTCGAGGTCGAGGGCGACGTCCTCGGTGGAGGGCAGCGCGGGGACGGGGCCGGCCACGGCGGCGGAGTCGTAGCGGTAGCCGATCTGGACCACCTCGGCGGCCAGCGCTCCGGCCTCCGCCCTGGCCGCGGCGCCGGCCGGGCCCCGGTTCCAGTGCAGGGCGGGGTCGGTGAGGCGCAGCACGCTCTGCCGCAGGGCGGTCTCGGCGACCGGGCGGCGCTCGTCCTGGTAGCTGTCCAGCAGGGCGGGGCCGGCCTCGCCGCGCAGCACCGCGGCCAGTTTCCAGGCCAGGTTGTGGGCGTCGGCGATGCCGGTGTTCATGCCGAAGGCGCCGAGCGGGGGCACCGCGTGGGCGGCGTCGCCGACCAGGAACACCCGGCCCTCGCGGAAGCGGTCGGCGATCAGTGCGCGCACCCGCCAGGGCAGCCGGCTGAGGACCTCCACCTCCAGGTCCGGCCCGGCACCCAGGACGGCCCGGATGTGGTCGGCGTCCGTCTCGGTGCCGGCCCCGGTGTGCAGGACCCACTCGTACCGGCCGTCGAGGGTGACCAGCGTGCCGCGGGTGCGGCCCGCGCCGAGCTCGGCGGCGATGAAGCGGTGCGGGCCGAGGAGGTGCTCCAGGTCGGCCCGGAAGAGCGTGTTGACGAGCGGTTCGCCGAGGTCGCCGGGGCCGCCGAGACCGATGCCCAGGGCGGTGCGGACGGTGCTGCGGACGCCGTCGGCGGCGATCAGGTGGTCGGCACGGACGGTGCGGCCGTCGGAGAGGCGGGCGGTGACGCCGTCCGCGTCCTGCGTGAAGGAGAGCAGTTCGACGCCGTACTCGACCCGGGCGCCGCGTTCGCGGGCGGCGGGCAGCAGGACGGAGTCCAGTCGGTTCTGCGGGCAGGTGCCGCGCAGCCGGGCGGGCGTCCAGGCGCGGTCGCCCTCCGCCCGGGAGGATCGGGCCCGGACGGCCGGGCGGTCGGGGAGGCCGGCGGCGGCCAGCGTGGTGGCGGTGATCCTGCCGAGGTTGCCGGCCGTCATGTCGACGGCGACCTCGTCCACGGCCCGGTCGAGGCCGAACTCGCGCAGGATCTCGACGGTGCGCACGCCCACGCCGGTGGCGCGGGGGTGGATCTGCGGGCCCTGGAGCCGTTCTACGGCCAGGACGTCGACGCCCCGGGCGGCCAGGAAGACGGCGGCGCTCAGGCCGACCGTTCCGGCGCCGGCGACCAGGACCTGGGCGGAGACGTACTGCGGCATGGTTGCCCCCTTGATTCGGGAACAGCGTTCCCTAAGTTGGGAACACTGTACCCACACGGCTAGCATGAGCGCCATGGCCATCGAGGAACCGTCGCAACAAGCAAGCCCGGACGGGGACGCGCCCGCCGCGCTGGTCTGGAACCGGCCCGCGCGCGCACCCCGCCGCCGGGCGCTCACCGTCCACCGGATCGTGGAAGCGTCCGTCGCGCTCGCCGACGCGGAGGGCCTGGACGCGCTGTCGATGCGCCGGGTCGCCGCCGAAGTCCCCACCGGCACCACCTCGCTCTACCGCCAGGTCGCGAGCCGCGGCGAACTGCTGGAACTGATGACCGACGCCGTCCTCGGCGAAGTCCCGCCCGCCCCCCTCACCGGCGACTGGCGCACCGACCTGCACGCCCTCGCCACCGGCCAGCGCGCCGCCCTGCTCCGCCACGACTGGCTCGGCGCCGTGATGTCCACCCGCCCCGCCCTGGGCCCCAACTCCCTGCGCCGCATCGACCGCACCCTCGCCGCCGCCACCGCCCTCACCCGCGGTGACATCACCCTGGCCGGCGAGGCCGTCTCGATCATCGGCGACTACGTCGCCGGCCACGCCGCCCGCGAGGTCGCCGAACGCGAGACCCTCCGCCGCACCGGCACCACCGAAGAACAGTGGCGCGCCTCCCTCGGCCCCTACCTCCACCGCGTCATCGCCTCCGGCGAGTACCCAGCCTTCACCCGCCGCGTGGTCGAGGCCGCGGAGCGCAGCTTCGACGAACTCTTCGCCGCCGGCCTGGAGACCGTCCTCGACGGCCTGGCGGCGCGCTACGGCAACTGACGGCGGGAGCGCGGCCGGGGGCTCACCCGTGGACGTCGAGGGCCGCCGCCAGGCGGTCGCGGAGGGCGGTGAGCAGCGGCAGCAGGGCCCGGGCGAGCAGGACGGGGGCGGTCGGGTTGGTCGCCGCCAGCGCCTCGGGCCGCCGCCCGACGGCCACCACCCGCGCCGCGTGCCCTGCTCGGCGAAGGCCCGTGCCGTCGCCCGTCCGATGCCGCTGCCCGCTCCGGCGACCAGGGCCACCCGCTGTCCGTTCGCCATGCGGTGGTCCCGGAACCCTGCCGCCGGCGTCGGGGTCGAGCCGGCGGGGTCAGACCAGGCGGCCGCCGCCGTCCACGTGCAGGACGGTGCCGGTGACGTACGGGTTGTCGATGGCGTGCAGGACGGCCTTGACCAGGTCGTCGGGGGTGCCGACGCGGCGGGCGGGGTTGCGGGCGGCGACGGCGGCCAGGAAGGCGTCCTTGTCGGCACCGAGCCCGTCCCAGGAGCCGGTGTCGACGATGCCCGGGGAGATCGCGTTGACCCGGACGGGGGCGATCTCCACGGCGAGGGCCTGCACCAGGAAGGCCAGGGCGCCGTTGGTGGTCGCCATCACGGTGCGGGCGGGGGCGGGGCGCCAGGCGGCGACGCCGGAGAAGAAGGTGAGCGAACCGCCCTCGGCGATCTGCCCGGCCAGGTGCTTGGCGAGCAGCAGCGGCCCGATCACCTTGGCGTCGAACGCCCTTCGCACGTCGGCGAGTTCCAATTCGGCGAGCGGCCCGTTCGCGGGAAGTCCGGCGGTGGACACCAAGTGGTCGAAGCGTCCGAGCCGGTCGGCCAGCGCCTTGACGGAGGACTCCTCGGTGAGGTCGACGGGCAGCACGGTGGACGGGCCGGCCAGTTCGGCGGCGGTCAGCTCCAGCTTGCGCGGGTCGGGCCCGGCCAGGACCAGTTCCGCCCCGGCGGCGGAGGCCGCGCGGGCGAGGTGCCGGCCGGTGCGGGACCCGGCGCCGACGACGACCAGGCGGCGGCCGGACAGCGATCCGGGCTGCGACCCGGGCTGCGACCCGGACGGGGATTCGGGCAGGGATTCGGACACGGTGGTTCTCCTCGCTCGTCGGGCACGGCCGGAGCGTTCCCGGCCTCGGCACCACCCTGCTCCGACCTGCGCCGATAGGTCCAAGGCTTGTTTTCGACCCAACCGATAAAATCCGTGCATGGCGACGTTGCGACAGCTCGAGTACCTGGTCACCGTGGTCGACACCGGCTCGTTCACCCGGGCCGCCGAACGGCTGCACGTCACCCAGCCCGCGCTGTCGCACCAAGTCCGGGCGCTGGAGGCATCGTTGGGCGGGCCGCTGCTGGAGCGCCTGCCGCGCGCCGTCCGGCTCACCCCGCTCGGCCGGGCCGTCCTCCCGCACGCCCGGGCCACCCTCGCCGACGCCGGACGCCTGCACGCGGCGGCCCGCCGCGCGGCCGGCCTGGAGGAGGGCGAACTGGAGGTCGCCACCGTCCACTCGGTGGCGCTCGGCCTGCTGCCCCCGGTACTGCGGGCCTGGCGGGCCCGGTACCCGGGGGTGCCGGTCCGGCTGCGTGAGTACCCGCACGCGCGGCTGCTGCGGGACGCGGCGGCGGCCGGCCGGGCCGATCTCGCGGTGGGCCCGTCGCCGGACGGATGGGACGGCCCGGTACGGGAGTTGGGCGTCGAGGAGTTCGCCCTCGTACTGCCCCCGGACGACCCGCTGGCCGGCGCCCCGGACGGCGCCCTCCCGCTCGCCGCGCTCGCGGACCGCGACTGGGTGCACTACGCCCCCGGGCACGGCCTGGCCGAAGTCCTGGACGCCGCCTGCGCCCGGGCCGGCTTCCTCCCCCGCGCGGCCGTCCGCACCGAACAGACCTCCGCCGCACCCGTCCTGGCCGCGGCGGGCCTCGGCCCGGCCCTCGTCCCCGCGACCGTCCTGCCACCCGCGCTGGACGCCGCCGTCCTGCGCCAAGGCCAAGTACATCCAGTACGAGGCCTTCCACCCGGCACGCCGAGAGCACGCACCAGACGCCGCGGGGCCGCGACGGGAGTTTGAAGACGGGCCCTAGCGCCCGTTCCAGAAGTGGATCAAGGTCGTGCGATGATCACGTTCCATGGCCCGGGGAGATCTGACGGACACCCAGCGGGCAGTACTGGAACCGCTGCTGCCGCAGGGCGTCAAGCCCGGTCGGCCGCCGGCGCACACCGAGCGGCAGCTGACCGACGGCATACGGTTCCGCACCCGCACGGGCATGCCGTGGAGGGGCCTTCCCGAGCGCTACGGGCCGTGGGGGACGGTGTACGGGCTGTTCCGCCGCCGGCGGCGCGACGGCACGTGGCACCGGGCCCTCGAACAGCTCCAGGCCGGGCCGACGCGAAGGGCCTGATCACCTGGGACATCTGCGTCGACTCCACGATCGCCCGCGTCCACCAGCACGCGGCCGGTGCCCCCAAGAGGGGGACCTGCAGGTCGAGCCGCCCGGCGGGGTCTTCACCGAGCCCGACGACCACGGGCTCGGGCGCTCCCGCGGTGGACTGACCACCAAGGTCCACCTGGCGGTCGAGCAGGCCCAGGAGCCGATGCCGCTCGTGATCACGGCCGGACAGTGCGGCGACTCCCCGCAGTTCCAGGTCGTCCCGGGCCGCATCCGCGTGCCACGTCTCGGCCCGGGACGGCCGCGCACCCGGCCGGACAAGGTCCGCGCCGACAAGGACGACTACAAGCAGCGGCACGCCGTCGAGTGCGGCCTCAACCGCCTCAACCGCCTCAAGCGCCACCGCGCGGTGGCCACGAGGTACGACGAACCCGCCGTCCGCTACGAAGCGACCGTGCTGGTAGCAGCCCTCAACGAGTGGCGGCGACCAGCACGATCACCGCATCACTACTCAGTCTTCGGCCACTCCCATCCGAGCTGGAGGAAGAGGCCGAGGCGGTCACTCACGGCACGGATCTCGATGATCTTGCCCTCCGCGAGGGTGAAGATCCAGATCGCCTCGTTCTCGAAGCTCCGGCCGGTTGGCTCGGGCATGCGCGGGTGGGTTCCATCGTGGACTCCACGCTGAGTGACGCGAGCGACCACCTGGTCGCCCTCGCCGATCAATTCGTCCACATGGACCGTGAGCGGCTCGAACGCGACCAACTGCTGACGAAGACCCTCGAATGCGGCGCCCGGTTCGTCGACCTCCCCATGGATGATCTTGTTGTGGTCCACGACGTTGTGCGCCATGAACCGGGGAAGGTCCGCGAGCCGACGGTCGCTGACCGCTTCGAAGAAGCCCAGAACGACCTTCTTGTTGTGATCCACCACTGGCACCCCCGTCTAATCGATTGTCAGCCACCGGATCCTAATCACCTCGATCCACGGGCCCGTCAGCGCGTTCGTGGCCAGGACTTCCGCAGCAGGCCCTAGCGCCGCGCGCCGCGTCGGAGGGGGTCCCTCCCGGAGGCCCCGGAGGCCCCGGAGGCGAAACCGCCCGGCCGCCGGTACCGGAAGCTGTCAGAATCCCCGGATGGAGATCCGTCGCGTCACTCAGGCCGAAGCCGTCCACGCCGCCGGGCACCTGTTCGACACCGTCCCGGAACGGGAGGCGACCGCACGGTTCCTGGCGGACGAGCGCCATCACCTCCTGATCGCCTACGTGGACGACGCCCCGGCGGGGATGGTCACCGGCGTCGAGATGACGCACCCGGACAAGGGGACCGAGATGTTCCTGTACGAGCTGGGCGTGGACGAGTCGTTCCGCGGGCGGGGCATCGGCCGGGCGCTGGTGTCGGCCCTCGCTGACCTGTCGCGCGAACGGGGCTGCTACGGCCTGTGGACGCTCACGGACGGGGACAACGTCGCGGCACGGACGACGTACCGCCGCGCCGAAGGCGTCCCGGAGCCGGGACAGACGGTCTTCACCTGGGTGTTCGACGAGGCGTAGACCGGGACGCCCCCGGGGCCGGCCGGTCCGGGTTCAGGGCAGGGGCTGGTAGAACGGGCGGTCGGGTGCGAGGTTGCGCGAACACACCGTCACGTCCTCACCCCTGAGGTACGCCAGCAGCCATTCGCCGAACGTCATCTCGTGGAGCGTCCAGGCCGGACTGTCGAACTCCTGGACCACGACGCGCCAGGGCGACGAGGGACCGTCGGGAACGCGGAGGAAAACCGCCTCCCCCGTCGTGGCCGTCGCCACCGGCATCAACTCCCCGGGGCCCGGACCCACCGGAGCGGGCAGGAACTCCGCCATGTCCTCCTCCCGCCACATCTCGAGATCCCCCCTGATGGTCTCCCCCAGGCTGTGCAGGAGGTGACCGGCGGGGTGCTTCACGTACAGCTGCCGGTTGATCTCGATCGAGCCGTAGGCGTCCACGATCTCGCGGAAGTCCGCGGGGAACCCGACACCGAACTCCCGCTCCATCTCGGCCCACGGCGCCGGGTCCGACCAGTTGAACCGGGGTTCGCCCAACAGGGCTTCGACCTCCGAAAGCGTTGCCACCACCACGCCCCTCCCACCGGGTTCCGGGCGCCCCGGCCGGGGCCCCCGCCCCGGTAGCCTACGAGCCGCTCCCCCGCCCCGGCGGTGCGGAGCGGCCGGGCGGTCCGGGGGCGGTCACTCGTGTTCGGGGCGCTCGGGGCTCTCGATGTCGCGCCCTCCGCCGTCCACTTCGCTCCAGACCAGTTCGCGGGCGGTGCCGTGGTCGCGGGGCGGCGGGGAGTAGCCGTGCCCCCAGCGGTCGCCGAGGGCGAGCGCCGCCAGGACGGCCCGGTGGTCGCCGGAACCGCCCGCACCGTCGGGCCGGTTGATCGCGAGGGTGATCCGGTAACCGGTGGGGGTCGTGGTCAACCGGGCCTCCCCACCGCCGGCTTGCGAGAGCCGCTCGGCGATCTCCCACGCCCGCCGCCGTGACGCGCCGCTCACGAGGCGGCGTCCGGTGTCGGCCGGCCCTCGGGGCCGAGCTCGGGGAACGCCGTCCGGACGACGGCGGGGAACTCACCGCGGAACAGGGCCAGTTCGAGCAGTGACTCGGCGAGCTGCTGCGCCCACGGCAGCCCGACGCACCCCAGCGCGATCCCGGACGCCTCCGGCGGGACGTCGGGACGGTAGACCGGCGAGAGCCCCGGCGGCGGGTCGAGCCGGGCCGCCCGGAACGCCCGCTCCAACGAGTCCGCCGCCCGCTCGGAGTCGGCGAACCCCCCGCGCAGGAACCGCCGCAGGACCTCGGCGGTCACCAACGGCTCTCCGGTGTACAGCACGTGCTTCCCCTTTCGGATGGGTGGTGGAACGCGGTCACACCGCGTCGACGGGGACGCCCTCGGCGGCGGCGGTGCAACGCGGGCAGGCACAGGCCGGCCAGGTGAGCGCCGAGACCAGGGGCAGGACCTGTTCTTCGTCCGAGACGCGGAACGAGACCGGCACCCGGCTTCCGTCGGGCCGCAACCGGTAGACGCGGATCGTCAACCTGGCGGTGGAGCTGGGGTGTTGCTGGTCGGGCACGGCGGTGACCTCGCAGGTGACTGTGCGGGGAGGGACGGGGGCAGGGGCTCGCTCACGCCCCGGGGCACGCCACCCCTGGCCCTGTTTAATGACGCACGCTCACTCACAGGAGTGAGACCTTCCCGGCCGACGCCACCTGCCCACCGCTCCAACCTCCATGAATCCGGGAGCAGTTCTGCTGGTCAGCACTGGTAACGACGGGTCCTTCCGCCCCGACACGCACGGGGCACGGGAATACCGGCGCGCCATGGATCGATTCCACTCCGTAACGCGACGGCTACCGGGAGCGCCCACTGTCCTCTAAGCTTCGAGGCCGTTCAACCTGTCCCCAGCGGTTCGTTTGGTAGGTCGAATCACCGTGAACAAGAAGGAACTTGACCCCGAGGCGTCGCCGTCGGACGGGATCGGGGCACTGCTTCGCACGTCACGAGAGCAGCGGGAGTGGACGCAGGAGCACCTCGCGTCGCTGGTCGGCTGCACGTCGTCGTACATCTCGGCGGTAGAGCACGGCCGGAGAAAACCAAGTCAACGCGTCGCAACAGCACTTGACTGGGCGTTCGGATCCGGCGAGCAGTTCCTCAAGGGGCGGACCACGACAGGCCAGCAGGCACTGTTCGAGGGCTTCCCCGAGCTGGTGCGCAACGAGTCGAAGGCAACGACGATTCGGGTGTACGAGGTCAGTGTCATTCCGAGCCTGCTCCGCACCCACGACTACGAACGCGCATACCAAGCGGGGCCTGTACTGCGCGGTATCGCGACACAGGAACAGGCCGACGAACGGAGCGAGGCGCTGTTCCGTAGACAGCGGGATCTCGATCGGACACCGGCGCCGTTCTATCAGGCGGTGATCGACGAGGGGGCGCTACGGCGACCGGTCGGTGGCCGAGACGTCATGGCGGCTCAGCTCCTCCACTTGGAGGCCATGGCCTCCCGTCCTCGCTTCAGGATCCAGGTAGCACCGTTCTCCGCCCCCGAGGCAAGGTCGTTCACTCTCCCGGTCGTGTTGCTGACCATGCCGAACAGGTCCGTCATCGGCTACAGCGAGACACAGCGCCGCGGCTACCTCGAACGCGATCTGGAGACGCTGGAGGAGTGGATCAGTGAGTACGATTACCTCCAAGGCGAAGCATTGTCCCGGGCTGCGAGTATCGAGTTCATTCGCGAGGTACGGAGAGGCTTTGAACATGGATGACCTGCGCGACGCCACTTGGCGCAAGAGCTCCCATAGCGCCAATGGCGGCAACTGCGTCGAGGTCTCGGACAACTTCCCCGCCGCCGTCCCCGTCCGCGACTCCAAGGACCCGCACGGCCCCGCCCTGGTCTTCCCCGCCGCCGCGTGGTCGGCCTTCGTGACCGCCGTCCGCAACGGCGGACTCGACGCCTCGGCTTGAAACCGACGCTGGAGTCCAGGGGCGCGCCGCCGGCCTCCACCGCCCGCCAGGCGTCCCGGCAGGCATCCTCCGGAGGGGGTTGCGGCGTGGCGTCCGGTGTTCGGCCGTGGGAGGGTGCGCGAATGCCGATGTGGTTGCTCGATGTTGGCTTGACGCTGTTGCTCGTGCTGGGTGAGGCCCTGGCCGTCGCCGCGTGGTTCCTCCACGGCAGCTTCGAGGTCTGCCAGGGCAAGCGCCGGACCATGCCGTGGCCCGGGGTCGCGGTGAGGCTGGCGGGAGTCGCGGCCTTCCTGGCCGGGACGGCGATCGGGCTGTTGCACCTGGGCCTGCCCGTCGCCGCGAACGTCCAGAGCCTGCTGGCCGTCGTCGTCGCGCTGCTGCTCGCGACGGGGCTGGTGGGCACCTTCTGGCGCTGAGCGGCGGGGCGGCTCCGCCGGGGGCCCGGTGGTCGGGGGGAGGGCGGCTGAGGGCCCCGTGGGGGTGGCAGACTGGCGGTCGGGGGTGATCGCGTGCGGATCGGCGTGCTGGGGCCGTTGGAGGTCCGGGGGGCGGAGGTCGCGGGGGTGCGGCTGCGCGGGCTGCTGGTGCGCCTGGTGGTGGGTGCGGGGCGGGTGGTGTCGGCCGAGCGGCTGGTGGCGGACCTGTGGGGGGAGGCGCCGCCGGCGGTGCCGGGGAACGCGTTGCAGACGCTGGTGTCGCGGCTGCGGGCGCTGGGCGGGCGGGACGTGGTGGTGGCGGGGTCGGGCGGCTACCGGCTGGGGGTGGGGGCGGGCGAGGTGGACGCGGTGGAGTTCGAGCGGCTGCTGGAGGTGGCGCGCGGCCTGGCCGCACCGGCGGAGCGGGTCGCGGTGCTGCGGCGGGCGCTGGAGCTGTGGCGCGGCCCGGCGCTCGCGGAGTTCGCCGACGCCGAGTTCGCGGGGCCGGCGGCCCGGCGCTGGGAGGAGTTGCGCCTGACGGCCGTCGAGGACCGGCTGGAGGCCGAGTTGGCGCTGGGACGGGGCCGGGAACTGGTGGCCGGGTTGGAGGAGTTGGTGGCCGCGCACCCGCTGCGCGAGCGCCTGCACGGCCAGTTGATGCGGGCCCTGGCGGCGGCGGGCCGGCCGGCGGCCGCGCTGGAGCGGTACGAGGAGACCCGTCGCGGTCTGGCCGAGCGGCTCGGGGTGGACCCCTCCCCCGAGCTGTCCGCGCTCCATCTCTCGCTGCTGCGCGGCGAGTTCGCCCCGGCACCGGAGCCCTCGCCGAAGCTGTCGGCGGAACGGCCCTCACCGCGGCCCGCGCCGCGCCGCTCCAACCTGCCGCTGGCGCTGACCAGTTTCGTCGGCCGCGAGCGGGAGTGCGCCACCGTCCGCGAACTGCTGGGATCCACCAGGCTGGTGACGCTGACCGGGCCGGGCGGGGCGGGCAAGACCCGGCTCGCGGTGGAGGTCGCGGCGGGGCTGGCGGCGGACTTCCCGGACGGGGTGTGGCTGGTGCCGCTGGCTCCGGTCGCCTCGCCCGCCGAGGTGCCGCAGGCGGTGCTGCAGGCGGTCGGCGTCCCGGACGCGCTGCGGGTGGGCGAGCCGTCGGCCGGTCCGGCGTCGCCGGTCGAGCGGCTGGCGGGGGCCCTGGAGCAGCGCCGGCTGCTGCTGGTGCTGGACAACTGCGAGCACCTGCTGGACGCGGCGGCCGAGTTGGCGTCCGGCCTGCTCTCGCGCGCCCCGCACGTCCGGGTGCTGGCCACCAGCCGGGAGCCGTTGGGCGTCACCGGTGAGTCGCTCTGCCCGGTGCCCTCGCTGCCGCTGCCCCCGGCGGACGACGAGACGGCGACGGCGGACGGCGAAGCGGCGGCGGCGTACCCGGCGGTGCGGCTGTTCGCGGACCGGGCCGCCGCGGTCCGCCCCGGTTTCCGGATCGACGCGTGGTCGGCGCCGCTGGTGGTGGGCATCTGCCGGGCGCTGGACGGGATCCCGCTGGCGATCGAGCTGGCGGCGGCCCGCACCCGCTCGCTGACGCTGCGGCAGGTCTCGGAGCGGCTCGGCGACCGCTTCCGGCTGCTGGCCGGCGGCGACCGGGCCGCGCTGCCCCGGCACCGGACGCTGCGGGCGGTGATCGACTGGAGCTGGGAGCTGCTGGACGCCGACGAGCGCGCGGTGCTGGCCGCGCTGTCGGTGTTCGCGGGCGGGGCGACGCCCGAGCACGCCGAACTGGTCTGCGGCCCGCAGGCCCCGGGGGCGGACGTGATCGAGGTGGTCGCCGCGCTGGTCGACAAGTCCCTGGTGCGGGTGGTCGGCGACGGCCCGGGCGGCGAGGTCCGCTACCAACTGCTGGAGACCGTGCGGGCGTACGCCGCCGAGAAGTCGGCGGCCTCCGGCGCGGCGGCCCGCACCGGGGACGCGCACGCCGCGTGCTTCCTGGCGCTGGCCGAGCGGGCCGAGCCGCAGCTGCGCGGGCCGGGGCAGGCGCGCTGGACGGCCCGGCTGACCGCGGAACGGGACGACCTGCACGCCGCGCTCGGCCACCTGGTCGCGAGCGGCGACGCGGCGGGCGCGCTGCGGCTGGCGGGCGCGCTGGTCTGGTTCTGGACCATCGGCGACCACGCGGGCGAGGCCGCCGGCTGGGCGCGCGCCGTCCGCGAGCTGGTCGGCGAGCAGGCGCCGCCCGGCCTCGCCGACGCCCACGCGCTGTGCACCGCCATCGCCGTCCTGGTGCCCGCGCTGAACGGCGAGGACGGCCCCGACCCGGCGGCCGTCCGGCGGGCCGTGGCCACCGTGCTGTCGCACCTGCCCGCCCGCCCCGCCCACCCTGTGCTGCACCTGATCGCGGCCGGTTGCGCGCTGCTGCTGGACGACCGCCCGGCCGGCCTGCGCGACCTGCGCGGCCTGCTCGACCACCCCGACCCGTGGACCAGGGCCACCGCCCACCTGGGGCTCGGCCACCTCGCCCTGGACGACGGCCGGTTGGACCAGGCCGCCGAACAACTCGACCAGAGCTACCGGCAGTTCGGCCTGATCGGCGACCGGTGGGGGCGCAACGCGGCCACCGGCGGACTGCTCGAACTCGCCCTGATCCGCGGCGACGGCCCGGAGGCCGTCCGGCTCGGCGAGGAGGCGTACCGCGCCGGCGCGGACGCCGGGTCCGACCACTGCGCCCTGGTGCTCGTCCAGTTGGGCCGGGCCCGGGCCGAGGCGGGCGACCCGGAACGCGGGCGGCAGGACGTCGAACTGGCCGTCCGCACCGCGGAGCGGCTCGGCGAGCACACCGACGCCGCCACCGGGCTGCTCGCCCTCAGCGACCTGCACCGCCGCGCCGGGGACTTCGCCGCCGCCCGCCGACCCCTGCTGCGCGCCCTGGAACTGCTCGAACCGCGCACCGAACGGGCCGAACCGCGCCGGGCGGCGGCCCTGGTGCACAGCCGGCTCGGCTGCCTCGCCGAACAGCAGCACGACCTGGACACCGCCGCCCACTGGCACGCCCGGGCCCTGGCCGTCCTCGGCGAGGACCCGCACCGCCGCACCCGGGCCGCCGCCGCCGAGGGCCTCGCCGCGTACGCCGCCGCCCGCGGCGAACACCTCCGCGCCGCGGAACTCCTCGGCACCGCCCGCACCCTCCTCGGTTACCGCCCCGCCCACGGCCCCGACACCGCCCGGGCCACCGCCGCGGCGACCGCGGCCCTGGGCCCCGCCGCCTTCGCCGCGGCCTACGGACGCGGCCGCCAGGACACCGTGCTGCGCTGGCCCTGACGCCGGGGAGGACGGCGGGAGGCGGAAGCAGGGGCCCGGTTCACACCGCGACGGGTTCCGCCGCCCGCCCGGGCCGCGCCGCCCGCCCCGGCAGGAAGACCACCGCGAGGACGGCGGTCAGCAGGGCGGTCGCGCCGGACGCCACGAGGACGAGTTCCATGCCGTGGACGAAGGCGCCGTGCGCGGAGGAGAGCAGCGCGGTGTCGTGCAGTTCGGTGGCGACGGCGGCCGCGCCGGTGACGGAGTCGCGGGCGGTCGCCGCGGCGGGTCCGGGCAGGGCGGTGACGTCGATCCGGGCCAGGTAGCCGGCGCTGAGCAGGCTGCCGAGGGCCGCGACGCCGAGGACGCCACCGACCTGCTGGAGGGTCTCCAGGACGCTGGTGCCGACGCCGGTGCGCTCCTCGGGGATGGCGGCCATCACGAGGCTGGTGGACGGCACGATCACCAGGCCGAAGCCGACTCCGACCACGGACAGCCAGAAGGCGGTGAATCCGTACCCGCTGTCCGGCGCGGCGCGGGTGCCGAGGAAGACGCCGGCGGCCAGCAGCACCAGCCCGGCGGGGACCACCGCGCGGGCGCCGATCCTCGGCACCAGGCCCTCGCTGAGCGCGGCGGACACCATCAGCCCGCCGATCAGCGGCAGGACCCGCAGTCCGGTGCCGAAGGCGTCGTAGCCCTGGACGGCTTCCAGGTACTGGGGGACGACGAAGAGGATGCCCATCACGGCGAAGTTGCCGAAGACCGCCGTCAGCGTGCCCCAGGAGAACCGGCGGTCGGCGAACAGCGCCAGGTCGACCAGCGGTTCGGCGGCGCGGCGCTGCCGCCGGACGAAGATCACCAGCAGCAGCGCGGCCGCGGCGAGCGGGCCGAGGACCGCCGGGGAGGTCCAGCCGTCGGCCGGGACCAGGATCGTGCCGTACACCAGCGCGGTGGTGCCGACCGTGCCCAGGAGCGCGCCCGCCCAGTCGAACGGGGCGGTGCGGGTGCGGGCGCGCGGGCCGTCGGCCGGGAGCAGCAGGGCGCCCGCGAGCAGGGCCGCCGCGGCCACCGGCACGTTGAACAGGAAGACCGAGCCCCACCAGAAGTGGTTGAGCAGCCAGCCGCCGACCACCGGCCCGGCGGGCATGCCCAGGGCGGCGGCGGCCGTCCAGACCGCGATGGCCCGGGGCACTTCCGCGGCGGGGAAGATCCGCGACAGCAGCGCCATCGAGACCGGCATGATCATCGCCGCGCCGAGGCCCATCGCGGTGCGCACCGCGATCACCCCGCCCGCGGAGCCGGTGAAGGCGCCCGCGAGCGAGGCGGCGCCGAACAGCGCGACGCCCGCCGTCAGCACCCGGCGGTGGCCGAGCCGGTCGCCGAGGCGGCCGACCGGGAGCATCGCCACGCTGAAGGCGAGCAGGTAGCCGCCGCTGATCCAGAGCAACTGCTCGTTGCCGGCGTCGAGTTCCCGGGCCAGCGTCGGCAGTGCCACGTTGATGACCGTCCCGTCCAGGCCGACCACCAGCACGCTCGCCACCAACGCCCCCAGTGCCCACCACCGGCGGGCCGAACGGACCGTTTCCACCACCACGACCTCCAGGACTCGTCCACTGACGACCCCACCTTCGGGGGCACCCCTGGCACGCGGCTGGCATCCGGCTGGCACGGCCCCGGCCGGCACGGCCCGGCCGGAGCGGTCCGGAGACGGCCGCCGGTTCAGAAGACCGCGGTGAACGCGTCGATGCGGGGCTGGTCGAGGTCGGGGCGCAGGCGGCCGTTGCGGGCGAGGGTGACCATGCCGTGCAGGGCGGACCAGGCGAGTTCGGTGTAGCCGCCGGGGTCGTGGCCGGCGGCCTTGGCGCTGCGGGCGGCGGGTTCGGCGATGGCGGCGAAGGCGGCGTGCAGGGGGGCGGGGGCTTCGGGGGTGCCGAAGGGGAGGGTGCTGGGGAGGGTGAAGATCGCGTCGTAGAGGGCGGGGTTGGCCTCGGCGAAGGCGAGGTAGGCGCGGGCGACGGCGGCGAACGCCTCGCGCGGGTCGGTGACGTCCGCGGCGGCGGCCCGCAGCAGGGCGGCGAGTTCGGCGCAGCCCTCGACGGCGACGGCGGCGACGATGGCGTCCTTGCCGCTGAAGTGGCTGTACAGGACGGGCTGGCTGTACTCGATGCGTTCGGCGAGGCGGCGGGTGGTGACGGCGTCCCAGCCCTCGGCCTCGGCGAGTTCGCGGGCGGCCCGGACGATCAGCTGTTCCCGTTCGGCGCGTTCGCGCGCCCGGCGTTCCTTGATAGCCATGAACGAAATCCTAGCAGCGCTAGACATTCGACGACCCGTCGGTCTAGCATCATTCTCGTCGCTAGCGCCGCTAACCAAACGGCGGCGCGCACCGCTCCGCCACACACACCGCAGGGGGAACCACCATGTCCGCGACCACCACCACCGCCACCACCGCCCCGAAGACCGCCGGCCGACTGCGCGTCAACCTCGCCACCGCGTTCACGGTCCTGGTCGCGCTGGGCATCGGCTACGTCGGCGTCAGCTACCTGCTCGCCCCGGAGAGCACCGCCTCCGGCTTCGGAATGCCGGTGTGGCCGCAGGGCGAAGCCGCCGACTTCCTCATCGTCAAGGGCTTCCGGGACATCGTCTCCGGCCTCGTCCCGCTGGCCCTGCTGCTGACCGGGCACCGCCGGGCGCTCGGCTGGGCGCTGCTCGCCGAGTCGGTCACCCCGTTCGGCGACGCGGCCACCATCCTGACCCACCACGGCAGCACCGCCACGGCCTTCGGCGTGCACTTCGCCACCGCCGCCCTCGTGGTGGTCACCGCCGCCCTGCTGCTCACCGAGCGCACCGGCAAGCGCGCCTGACCGGCCCTCAGCCCTCCGCCCAGTCGCCGCCCGCGAGGAACTCCTCGAGGGCGGCGCGGTGCGGTCGGGGGTCGATCCGCTCGGCGGCGAGCCACTCGTCCGAGTAGTACTTGTCGAGGTACCGGTCGCCCGGGTCGCAGATCAGCGTGACGACGCTGCCGCTGCGGCCCTCGCGGCGCATCTCGGCGACGATCCGCAGCGCGCTCCACAGGCCGGTGCCGGTGGAGGCGCCGGCCCTCTTGCCCAGGACGTCGGCCAGCAGGTGGGCGGCGGCGATGGAGGCCGCGTCGGGGACCTTCATCATCCGGTCGATCGCGCCGGGCACGAAGGAGGGCTCCATCCGGGGGCGGCCGATGCCCTCGATCCGGGAGCCGGTGGGGCAGTGCGCGTCCGGGTCGTGGTGCACCCAGCCCTCGAAGAAGCAGGAGTTCTCCGGGTCGGCGACGCAGATCCGGGTGTCGTACTGCATGTAGCGGACGTACCGGGCGATGGTCGCGGAGGTGCCGCCGGTGCCGGCGGTGGCGACGATCCAGGCGGGTTCGGGGTGGGGTTCCAGCCTCAGCTGGGCGAACACCGACTCGGCGATGTTGTTGTTGCCGCGCCAGTCGGTGGCCCGCTCGGCGTAGGTGAACTGGTCCATGTAGTGGCCGCCGGTCTCGGTGGCGAGCGCGGCGGCCACCGCGTAGACCTCGCCCGCGTTGTCGACCAGGTGGCACCGGCCGCCGTGGAACTCGATCAGCTCGATCTTGGCGCGGCTGGTGGTGCGGGCCATCACGGCGATGAACGGGACGCCGATCAGCTGGGCGAAGTACGCCTCGGAGACGGCGGTGGAGCCGCTGGACGCCTCGATGACCGGGGCGCCGGGCCGGATCCAGCCGTTGCACAGGCCGTACAGGAACAGCGAGCGGGCCAGCCGGTGCTTGAGGCTGCCGGTGGGGTGGGTCGACTCGTCCTTGAGGTACAGGTCGACGCCCCACTCGCCGGGCAGCGGGAAGCGCAGCAGGTGGGTGTCGGCGGAGCGGTTGGCGTCGGCCTGGACGCGGCGGACGGCCTCCTTCAGCCAGGCCCGGTACTCGGGGTCGGTCCGGTCCACGTCCTGGGTCTGATCGCTCATCGCGCCACTCTCCTCGCCACCGCCGGTGCGCCACCGAGTGTAACAGTCAACTACGATAAGTGACGGTTACGGAAGCCCCAGCTTCCCCTTATGCGTACGGGTGCGCACGGCTGTGTACGGCTGTGCACCGCTGTGCACGGACGGGGAAGCCGGGGCCGACGGGGCGTCAGTCGCTCGCCACCGCCCGCAGGACGTCCAGCCGCGCCGCCCGCGCGGCGGGCCGCAGCCCGGCCAGCGCCCCGGCCGCCAGGCCGACCAGCGCGACCACGGCCAGCCGCCCGGCGGGCAGCGCGAAGGAGCCCGTCCCGGCGGTGTCGGAGGCCCGGGTGAGCGCCCAGCCCAGCAGCGCGCCCAGGGCCAGCCCGCCGGCCGTGCCGAACGCGGCGACCAGCACCGACTCCCAGCGCACCATGGCCCGCAGCTGGGCCCGGCTCTGACCGACGGCGCGCAGCAGGCCGAGTTCGCGGGTGCGCTCGTGGACGGCCAGGGTGAGCGTGTTGGCGATGCCGAGCAGGGCGATCAGCACGGCGAGCGCGAGCAGCGCGTAGACCACCGAGAGCATCATGTCGACGCCGGAGGCGGAGCTCTCCGCGTACTCGGCCCGGGTCTGCACCTGCGGGCCGCCGTACTCCTCGGCGAGCCGCCCGATCGCGGCCTTGCCCTGCTGCACGGTGACGCCCGGCTCCAGCGCGACGGCGACCAGCGTGTCGGCGTCCTGGACGCGGTGCGGCCGCCAGGCCTCGCGGCTGATCAGGTAGTCCCCGGCGACGCCGCCGCCCTGGTAGAGGGCGCGGACGGTGAAGGTGCCGGCGGTGTCGGTGAACCGCACGGCCACCGTGCTGCCCAGCCGCCAGCCGTGCGCCCCGGCCTCGGCGCGGGAGACGGCGAGGCCGTCGGTGCCGAGGGCGGCCAGCGAGCCGTCGATCCGGCCGAGGTCGGTGACCCGGGCCAGCTCGACCGGGTCGGCGACGCCCAACTGGGTGCCGCGGCCGTCGATCCGGGCGACGCCCCGGCCGAGGCCGACGGCGGTGCGCACCTCGGGGAGGGCGGCGACGGCGGGGGCCAGCTTCGGGGAGACGCCGCTGCCGCCGGCCCCGGTGGCGGGGGCGGTGACGGCGAGGTCGCCGGCGAAGGTGCGCGAGACGGTGTCGTCCAGGGTCGCCTTGACGGAGGCGCCGAACACGGTGAACAGGGTGACCACGGCGACGCCGACCATCAGCGCGGTGGCGGTGGCGGCCGTCCGCTTGGGGTTGCGGGCGGCGTTGCGGCGGGCGAGCGCGCCGGTGGTGCCGCGCAGCCGGGGCAGCGGCGCGCCGAGCACCCGGACGGCGAGCGCGGCGGCCACCGGCCCGAGCACGACCGTCCCGGCGAGCAGCGCGAGCGCCCCGCCGACGGTCAGCGTCAGCGAGGGGCCGTGCGCGGCCCCGACGACCACGGCGGGCAGCCCGGCCGCCGTCAGCACCGCCCCGACCGCCTTGCGCACCAGCGCGCTCCGGCCCCGCGCCGAGTCGTCCACGGCGGTGTCGCGCAGGGCGGCGAGCGGGGCGGTGCGGGCGGCGCGCAGGGCCGGGGCCAGTGCGGACCCGGCGGCGACCAGGGTGCCGGTGAGCAGCGGCAGCAGGATCGTCGCGGCGTGGACCACGGTGCCGCCGGTGGGCAGGGTGAACCCGATCGCGGCGAACAGCGCCTTCAGTCCGGCGGCGACGCCGAAGCCGCCGAGCAGGCCGAGCGCGGAGGCGAGGACGCCGATCGCGAGCGCCTCGCCGAGGGTGGTGCCGAGCACCTGGCGGCGGCCGGCGCCGAGGGCGCGCAGCAGGGCGTTCTCCCGGGTCCGCTGGGCGGTGACGATGGCGAAGGTGTTGTGGATGGTGAAGGTGGCGACCAGCAGGGCGACCCCGGCGAACACCAGCAGCAGGGTGGTGAACAGGCCCAGGAAGCGCCCGGAGACGTCGGCGGTGGACTGCGCGGTGGCGTCCGCGCCGGTCAGCGCCTCCACCCCGTCCGGCAGCAACGGCTTGATCTGCTCCACGAGTTGGCGCTGGCTCAGGCGGTCGGAGCGCAGCCGGACGGTGGACACCTGCCCGGTGCCCTTCGGCGTCAGGTGGGCCTGGGCGTCGGCGAGGGTCAGCGCGGTGAAGGTGCTGGGGCCCATGCCGTCGGCGTCGGCGCCGAAGGTGGCGATGCCGACCACGGTGATCCGCACCGGGTCGGGCGTGCGCAGCACCGTGCTGTCGCCGACCTTCAGCCCGCCCGCCTTCGCCGCACCCCGGTTGATCACCGCCTCGCCGGGCGCGGCGGGGGCGCGGCCCTCGGCGAGCCGGTACGGGTTGAGCTTCGGGTCGTCGATCCAGTTCCCGGCCAGGGTGGGCGGGCCCTGCCCGCCGACCGGCTCGCCGTCGGCGCCGATCAGCTGCCCCGCGCCCTGCACGGACGGCTCGGCGGCACCGACCCCGGGCGCCGTGCGCAGCCGCGCCGTCAGCGACTCCTCCAGCGGGGCGCGGACCCCGCCGGGGACGTTGGGCACGTCCAGCACCTGCGCGCTGCGGACGACGGCGTCCGTGCCCGCGTTGGCGTCCGCGAACAGGGTGTCGAAGTTGGCCCGCAGGGTGTCGCCGAGCACCATCGTGCCGGTCAGGAACGCCACGCCCAGGACGATGGACAGCACGGTGCCCAGCAGTCGGCGCCGGTGGGCGAGCAGCGAGCGCGCCCCGATCCGCACGCTCGCGCTCACCGGGCGACCGCCTTGCCGCGGCGGCCGTCGAGGGCCTTCATCCGGTCCAGCACCCGGTCGGCGGTGGGCCGCTCCATGGTGTCGACCAGCCGGCCGTCGGCCAGGAACAGCACGGTGTCGGCGTACCCGGCGGCGGCCGGGTCGTGGGTGACCATCACCACCGACTGCCGCATGGTGTCCACGGCGGAGCGCAGCAGGCCCAGCACCTCGCCGCCACTGCGGGAGTCCAGGTTGCCGGTGGGCTCGTCGGCGAACACCACCTGCGGCCGCCCGGCCAGCGCCCGGGCGACGGCGACGCGCTGCTGCTGGCCGCCGGACAGCTGGCTCGGACGGTGGTGCAGCCGGTCGCCGAGGCCGACCACGTCGATCAGCGCGTCCAGCCACTCCCGGTCGGGGGCGGCGCCGCCGAGGTCCAGCGGCAGGGTGATGTTCTCCCGGACGGTGAGCGTCGGCAGCAGGTTGAACGCCTGGAAGACGAACCCGATCCGCTCCCGGCGCAGCAGCGTCAGCTCCCGGTCGCCGAGCCCGGACAGCTCGGTCTCCCCCAGCCAGGCCCGGCCGCCGCTCAGGGTGTCCAGACCGGCCGCGCAGTGCATGAGGGTGGACTTCCCGGAACCCGAGGGCCCCATCACCGCGGTGAACCCGGCCTCGGCGAACTCCACGCTGACGCCGTCCAGCGCCCGGACCCGGGTCTCCCCCGCGCCGTACTCCTTGACGGCGCCCTCCACCCGGGCCGCGGCCGTCACCGCTTCCCCCCGTCCTCGGTCAGGACGCCCCTGCGCTCCCGGTACTCCGCCTCGTCGATCTCCCCCTGCGCGTACCGCCGCCCCAGCACCGCCAGCGGAGCGTGCTCCCCGCCCCCGCACCACCCGCGCCGCCGCCACCCCGCCCGCCGCAGCACCGTCACCACCAGCACCACCACCAGCAGCCAGAACAGCGGGAACACCAGCACCCACGGTCCGGGCCAGTGCCCGTACCCATCGGCCAGCAACGCCACCATCACCACTCATCCCCTTCGGTCGGGACCCCGGCTCCCTGCCGGCCCCTCCACCGTCCCCCCGCCACCCCGCCCGGCGCGTCCCCCACCGGGCGGCACCCGGCCTACTCCCCCCGCACTACCCCAGCCACCCCGGCCGGACCAGGCCCGACTCGTAGGCCAGCACCACCAGTTGGGCCCGGTCCCGGGCGCCGAGCTTGACCATCGTGCGGCTGACGTGCGTCTTCGTGGTGAGCGGGCTGACCACCAGGCGGCGGGCGATGTCCTCGTTGGTCAGGCCGAGGCCGACCAGGGCGAGCACCTCGCGTTCGCGGTCGGTGAGGACGTCCAGGCGGGTGGTGGCGGGTTCCTTGGAGCGGGCGGCGAACTCGCCGATCAGGCGGCGGGTGACGCCCGGGGAGAGCAGGGCGTCGCCGGCCGCCGCGACGCGGACGGCGCGCAGCAGGTCGCCGGGTTCGGTGTCCTTGACCAGGAACCCGGCGGCGCCCGCCCGCAGGGCCTCGAAGACGTACTCGTCGAGTTCGAAGGTGGTCAGCACCACCACCCGGACGTCGGCCAGCTCGGGGTCGGCGCAGATCCGGCGGGTCGCGGCGAGTCCGTCCAGCCGGGGCATCCGGATGTCCATCAGCACCACGTCCGGCCGCAGTTCGCGGGCCAGCGCGAGGGCCTGCTCGCCGTCCTCGGCCTCGCCGACCGCCTCCAGGTCGGGCTGGGCGTCCAGCAGGGCCCGGAATCCGGCCCGGACGAGCGTCTGGTCGTCCGCCAGCAGCACCCTGATCACGTCGCGTCCCCGCTCTCCGTCACCGGCAGCCGGGCCCTGACCCGCCAGCCGCCGGCCCCGTCGGGGCCCGCCTCGATGCCGCCGCCGAGCGCGGCGGCCCGTTCCCGCATGCCGGTGAGGCCGTTGCCGCTGCCGCCCGCGTCGCCGCCGCCGGGCGGCCCGGGGTCGGTCACCGTCACCGTCAACTCGCGTCCGCTCCAGTCGAGTCCGACGGTCGCGGTGCGGGCCGTCGAGTGCCGCAGCACGTTGGTCAGGGCCTCCTGGACGATCCGGAACGCCGCGAGTTCCAGCCCCGCGCCCGTCCGCGCGGCCCGTCCGCGCCGTTCGACCGTCACCGCCAGCCCGGCGTGCCCGGCCTGTTCGACCAGTTCGTCCAGCCGCCCCAGGCCGGGCGCGGGGGTGCGCGGGGCGGCGGAGCCGGGGCCGCGCAGCGTGCCGAGCACCTGGCGGACCTCGCCGAGCGCCTCCTTGCTGGTCGCCTTGATCGTGGTGAGCGCTTCCCTGGCCTGTTCGGGGCGGGCGTCGAGCAGTTCCAGCGCGACACCGGCCTGCACGTGGATCAGCGAGATGGAGTGCGCCAGGATGTCGTGCAGTTCCCGGGCCATCCGCAGCCGCTCCTCGTCGTGGCGGCGGGCCCGCGCCTCCTCCTCGGCGGCCCGCACCGCGGCGATCCGCTCCTGCCGGAACCTGGCCAGCTCGGCGCCCGCGAAGACCAGCAGCAGCCAGGCCGTGACGCCCAGCTCCTGCCACCCCCGCACCGCGTGGTCCGAGGACCGCAGCCAGCTGTCCGGCAGCGCGTAGCTGGTCAGCAGGTGCACCAGGTAGAAGCCGCCCGCGCTGAGCCAGGCCGCCCGCCGGTGGCCGTGCCGGACGGCGGTGAAGAACGCCACCACCATCGCCAGGAACCCGGGGCCGTACGGGTACCCGGCCCACAGGTACCCGGCGGTCACCGCCGAGACCGCCGCCACCGTCGCCGCCGGCCACCGGCGCCGGAGCACCAGCAGCGCCGGGCCGAGCACCAGCAACAGGTACCCCCAGCCGTCCAGCGGCACCCGCCCGCCCTGGTGCCGCTGCGCCGCCGTCGTCCCGACCACCTGGGCCGCCGCCACCACGAGCGCCCCCGCCACCGGCCACCCGGCCTTCGCCGCCCGCACCCACGGCGGCACCCACAGCGGTCGCGATTCACCCATACCGGAAGGCTAACCACCCCCCGGCCGCCCACCATCGTCCCGCCGGAGCAGACACGCGTACTCCCCGGGGAGTACCCGCCGGGGCTGGGGGAACGGCGCGTCCGTGCTGCGCGGTGGCCCCGTCACGGCCGCCGTTCCCCGGGCCCCGGGTGCGCCCTCCCGGTGGGCTAGATCCGCACGGCCGTCCCCGTGACGCGGACGCGGCTGTCGCCCTCGGTGAGGTCGACGGTGAGGACGCCCGGGCGGCCGAGGTCCTCGCCCTGGTGGAGGGTGAGGCGGGTGGTGGGCAGGGCGCGCAGTTCGCGGAGGTAGGCGCCGAAGGCGGCGGCGGCCGCGCCGGTGACCGGGTCCTCGACGACGCCGCCGACCGGGAAGGGGTCGCGGACGTGGTAGGTGGTGGCGTCCTCCTCCCAGACCAGCTGGAGGGTGGTCAGGTCGAGGCGCCGCATCAGCGCGGCGAGCGCGTCGAAGTCGTAGTCCAGGTCGGCCAGCCGGGCCCGGCTCGCGGCGGCGAGGACGAGGTGGCGGGCGCCGGCGTAGGCGATCCGGGGCGGGAAGCGGTCGTCGAGCTCCTCCGCCCGCCAGCGCAGGGCGGCGAGCGCCTCGGCGACGTCCGGCGCGGACGCGTCCTCGGTCGAGGCGGGCACGCTGGTCAGGGTGGCCAGGTGGCCGCCGTCCTCGTCGCGCACGACCTGGACCGGCACCGGCCCGGCCACCGTGGTGAAGAGGAACTCGCCGGGGCCGTGCCGTTCGCCGAGGGCGACCGCGGCGGCGATGGTGGCGTGGCCGCAGAACGGGACTTCGGCGAGCGGGCTGAAGTAGCGGACGGCGTGGGCGCGGGGCCGGTCCGGGTCGGGGACGAGGAAGGCGGTCTCGGAGTAGCCGAGGCGGGCGGCGGCGGCGAGCTGCTGCTCGTCGGTGAGGCCGGTGGCGTCCAGGACGACGCCGGCCGGGTTGCCGCCGGCCGGGTCGGCGGTGAAGGCGGCGTAGCGCAGCGGTTCGGTCGGGGCGGCGGCGGGTGCGGTGTCGGTCATGCCTGCTGAACGGGCCGACGGGGGCCGGGGATTCCCGACGGGGCGAAAGGCCTTCCGTGGATTACCCGGTGGGTATCCGGACGAAACGGCCCCGTGGGACGGACGTTCGGGAAGGAACGCTAGACTGCCGCATCCGGCTCGTACTGCATCGAGGATAGAAAAACATGGCTGAGGCCCACCCGAAGGTTGTTGTGGTTGTTCCGACCTACAACGAACGGGAGAACCTGCCGGTCCTGGTTGGTCGGCTGGCCGACCTCGGCATGGAGAACCTCCACGTCCTGGTCGTGGACGACAACTCCCCCGACGGCACCGGCGACGTCGCGGACAAGCTGGCGGCGGACTCCGGCGGCAACGTCTCGGTGCTGCACCGCACCGAGAAGGACGGCCTGGGCCGGGCGTACATCGCCGGCATGTCGCGGGCGCTGGAGGACGGCGCCGACATCGTCGTGCAGATGGACGCCGACCTGTCGCACCCGCACACCGCGGTCCCCGCGATGGTCGAGAAGCTGACGACCACCGACGCCTCGGTGGTGCTGGGTTCGCGCTACGTGCCCGGCGGCTCGACCGCGTCGGAGTGGCCGTGGCACCGCAAGGCGCTGTCGGCGTGGGCGAACTTCTACGTCAACGCGATCCTGCGGCTGAAGGTGAAGGACGCCACCGCCGGCTTCAAGGCGTGGGAGGCCCAGGCGCTGCGCCGGGTCGACCTGCAGTCGGTGCGTTCCAACGGCTACTCGTTCCAGGTCGAGATGAACTACCGGGTGGTCAAGCAGGGCATGCGCATCGCCGAGGTGCCGATCCGCTTCGAGGAGCGGGTCGAGGGCATGTCGAAGATGAGCCTGGGCGTGCAGTTGGAGTCCGCGGTGGCCCCCTGGAAGCTGCGCTTCGGCAAGTAGGCGGTAGGGCACGGCGGTAGCGTGCCGGACGGCGCGGGTGGACGGTTCGTCCCCCCGCGCCGTTCCGTTTTCCCGGGCCGGCCCGGGCCCGGGCCCTCCGGCCGCCCGGCTCAGGGCGCCGCGACGGCCTGCGGGTCCTCCAGGTAGGGCTCCCAGGCGAGTTCGGCGGCGCCGACCAGTCCGGCGTGGACGACCTGCGCGGGGACGATCGGGATGCGTCCGCTGCGGCCCCACAGGCAGCGTTCGGCGACGACGGCGGCCAGGCGGTCGGGGGCGGCGGCGAGCAGGTCGAGGTGCAGGCCGCTGAGCACGATCCGGTCCGGGTTGAGGATGTTGACCAGTCCGGCGAGGCCGAGGCCGAGCCGGTCGACGACGTGTGCGAGGGCGTCGGCGGCCTTCGGGTCGCGGGCCAGCGCGCGGGCCTGCGGGAGCAGCGGGCGGTCGGGGTCGGGGCGGCGTCCGGCGGCGGCGAACAGCGCGTCGGTGTCGGTCTCGGCGTTGAGGCAGCCGCGGTTGCCGCAGGCGCAGGGGCGGCCGAGCGGGTCGACGGTGAGGTGGCCGACTTCGAGGGCGAGGCCGGAGCTGCCGGTGTGCAGGCGGCCGTCGATGACCAGGGCGCCGCCGACGCCGCGGTGTCCGGAGGTGACCAGCAGCAGGTGGCGGGCGCCGCGGCCGGCGCCGTGCCGGTGTTCGGCGAGCGCGGCGAGGTTGGCGTCGTTGGCCACGGCGGTGGGCGGGGCGGTGCGGGCGCGCGGGCCGAGGTCGGTGCGGGCGACGGCGGCGGCGAAGAGTTCGGCGACGGGGGTGCCGGAGGGCCAGCCGAAGTGCAGGGCGGCGAGGGCGGTGCCGTCGGGTTCGGTGACGGGGTTGGGCAGGGCGAGCGCGAAGCCGAGGACGCGGCGGCGGCTGTCGCGGGCGAGCCGGGCGCCGGTCCCGGCGACGGCGGCGAGCAGCGCGGCGGGCGAGGTGTCGGCGGGCAGCGGCAGGTGGACGGGGTCGTGGAGGCGTCCGCCGAGTCCGGCGAGGGCCGCCGAGACGCCGTCGGCGTGCAGTTGGGCGGCGAGGACGGCGGGGCCGGGGTCGGCGAGGGCGAGCCGGTGCGAGGGGCGGCCGCGACCGCCGCCGGCGGGGCGGGAGTCGACGGTGATCAGGCCGAGCGCCTCCAGTTCGCCGGTGACGGCGCCGGCGGTGGCGCGGGTGACGTCGAGGGCGCCGGTGAGCGCGGAGCGGGTGGGGGCCTGTCCGGTGTGGATCAGGCGCAGGGCCGGTCCGAGCAGGGCGCGGCCGCGGTCGGGCGCGGTCCGCCGGGGCGCGCCGGGGGGCGCTCCCCGGGTCGGCGCCGGCGACGGATTCCGACTCTGGCTCGAATTCGGGCTTGAAGGTGTGTGCGGCACTCCCCTATTCTGACTTTGTGCCGCTACTGAACAAAACAGAAGCCCGCTCCTCCCTCCTCTCCGCTGCCCCTTCGAACCCTCCGTCCGGCCGCAGCTCCTCCTGGTCGGCGGCACGCCTCGCCCTCACCGCCTTCTTCACCGTCGACGGCTTCCTGTTCGCCTCCTGGGTGGTCCGGATCCCGGACGTCCGCGCCCAGGTCTCCGCCTCGCACAGCGCGCTGGGCCTGGCCCTGCTGTGCATCTCGGCCGGCGCGGTCGCCACCATGGCCCTGATCGGACGGCTGTGCCTGCGCTACGGCTCGCGCCGGGTCACCATCGCCTCGGTCGCGGTGTTCTCGCTGGCCGTGGCGCTGCCCGCGCACACCCACTCGGTGCTCGCGCTCGGCGCGGTGCTGCTGCTGTTCGGCGCGGGCTACGGCGCGGCCAACGTGGCGATGAACAGCGCCGCGGTCGACCTGGTCGCCGAACTCCGACGGCCCGTCATGCCCAGCTTCCACGCGGGCTACAGCCTCGGCGGCCTGCTCGGCGCCGCGCTCGGCGGCCTGCTCGCGGGCCGGATCAGCGCCGCCTGGGCGCTGGCCGCGGCCGCCGCGCTCGGCCTGGCCGTGACGGCGCTGGCCGGCACCGCCCTGCTGCGCGCCCCCGCCGCCCTCCCCCGCCCCGGCGCGGGCGACGCCACCGGGAGCACCGCCGCCGAGACCGCCGCCGCCCGCCCGTCCCGGCACGCCCGGCTGCTGGTCGTCCTGCTCGGCCTGACCGCCCTGTGCACCGCGTACGGCGAGGGCGCCCTGGCGGACTGGGCCACCCTGCACCTGACCGACGACGTGCACGCCAGCACCGCGACGGCCGCCGCCGGGTACGCCTCCTTCGCCTTCGCGATGACGGCGGGCCGGCTCTCCGGCACCTGGCTGTCCGAACGGCTCGGCCAGACCAGGGTGATGCTGCTCGGCGGCCTGACCGCCTGCGCGGGCATGGCGACCGCGGCCCTGGCCCCGTCCGTCCCGCTCGCCCTGGCGGGCTTCGTCCTGGTCGGCCTCGGCCTGGCCAACGTCTTCCCGCTGGCCATCGCCCAGGCCGGGGCGGCCGCCGGGCCGCAGGGCGTGGCCACCGCCTCCACCCTCGGCTACGCGGGCATGCTGATCGGCCCCCCGGTGATCGGCTTCCTGGCCGACGCGCTCTCGCTGCCGGCCGCCCTGCTCACCGTCGCCGCCAGCTCGGCCCTGGCCGGCCTGCTCGCCCTCACCGTCCGCCGCCACCGCGCGGCCTGACGGTCCCCCTCACTGCGGAACGACGGCGGACCCGGACGCCACGCGCCCGGGTCCGCCATCGCGCCGACCGCGTTCGGCCGGGCGCCGCCCACCACCCCGGCCCGGCCCGGCCGCGCCGACGGGGCTACGTCGCGGAGGGCCGCTCGCGCTCGTCGGGCAGGCGCAGGTCCCAGCCGACCAGGGCGCGCAGTTGTTCGGCGGTGACGCCGTCGGGGACGGGGCGGGGCGCCTCGTGGCGGATGGGGGGCTGCCAGCCCTCCTCGGGGCTCCAGGTGCGGACCTGGCGGGCGGGGGCGCCGGCCACCACGGCGTAGTCGGGGACTTCGCCGGCGACCACGGAGTTGGCGGCGACCACGACGTTGCGGCCGATCCGGGCGCCGGGCAGGATCACCGCGCCGGTGCCGATCCAAGAGCCGGCGCCGATCGAGACGGGCTCGTTGCGGGGCCACTGCTTGCCGATCGGCAGCGCGGTGTCGCGGTACTCGTGGGCCTGGTCGGTGATGTAGACGCCGGGGCCGGTCCACACGTCGTCGCCGAGTTCGATCCGCTGGTGGCCGACGATGTGGCTGCCGCGGCCGATGACGCAGCCGCCGCCGATCCGGACGATCGGTTCGGGGCCGAGGTCGAGGCCGGGCAGGAAGCCGGCCGACAGGGTGACGCGTTCGCCGATGATGGAGAACGGGCCGATGGTGATCCAGCGCTCGTTGAAGACGGTGCCGAGCGGGAAGGCGAGCTTGGTGCCGTCGCCGAGTTCGCCGAACCGGTACGGGCCGGGGTTGCGGTTGCTGACCGCGCCGGCGTCCTGCGCCCAGCGCCAGCCCCGGTGCACGGCGCGCCCGGCGGCCCGGCGCGACCTCTCGCGGACGGGCCCGAGCAGCCTGCGGACGATCGACATGCGCTCACCGTAGCGGCCGGTGCGCCCCCGCGGTCCGCAACGGGACCAAATTCACACCGGCCGGTAACTTGCGTCGGAGGCCGGGGTCGGCCCGCCGGGGTCAGCGCGCCCAGGGCGCGGGGCGCTTGGCCAGGAAGGCCCGCATGCCCTCCTGGGCCTCCTCGGAGCCGAACAGCTTCGCCGACAGCGCGACCAGTTCCTCGGCGTGCCGTTCGAAGGACTCCCGGACGGCGGCGTTGGCGAGCAGTTTGGACTCGGCCAGGCCCTGCGGCGAGCAGAGCCGGACGGCGTCCAGGATCGTGCGCAGCGCGGCGGCCGAGTCGTCGGCGGCCTCGGTGACCAGGCCGATCCGGGCGGCCTCGGCGGAGTCGAAGGTCTCGCCGGTGAGGTAGTAGCGGGCGGCGGCGCGCGGGTCGAGCTTGGGGCGCAGCGGCAGCGAGATGACGGCGGGGGCGAGTCCGAGGCGGGACTCGGTGAAGGCGAAGGTGGCGTCGGGCCCGGCGACGGCGATGTCGCAGGAGCCGACCAGGCCGAGTCCGCCGGCCCGGACGTGGCCGTCGACCAGGGCGATGACGGGCTTGGGGCAGTCGACGACGGCGCGCTGCAGGGCGACCAGGCCGCGGGGCGCGGCGGTGGGGTCGTCGCCGGTGGCCTCGGAGAGGTCGGCGCCGGCGCAGAAGACCCGGCCGGTGTGGCCGAGGACGACGGCGCGGACCCCGGGGTCGGCGGCGGCGTCGGCGAGGTGCGCGGTGAGTTCGGCCATCAGCCGGGTGGAGAGGGCGTTGCGGTTGTGCGGGGAGTCGAGTTCGAGGGTGGCGACGGCGTCGGCGGTGGTGCGGCGGACGTACGGCGCTGCGGTGGTCATCTGGCCTGGCCTGCCTTCCGGCTGAGGGTGGGTCGGACGGGGCGTCGTCTGCACCCTGGCACACGGCGCCCCTACTGGCCAGTACCCGATCTTCCGGGGGCGCGGTCGCACCCCCGCCGCCGGGAGTTCCGTACACGACCTCAACTTCCTTAAGGTCTAGACCTATTGACAGTTAACGGACAACCTCGCTTGAGTGCTGGGTACACCGCTCGTTCCCCCACAAGGAGTGGCCGAATGTCCCACGCCCGCACCACCCACCAGCCGGCGCACCGCGCCCGCTCCCGCCGCGGCAAGGTCGCCGCGCTGCTGACCGGCGCGCTGGCCGCGACCGGCCTGGCCGTCATGGTGCCCACCACCTCGACCGCGGCCGCCGCCTGCGCCGCCCCGTACTCGGCGACCCAGGTCTACACCGGCGGCACGTCCGCCTCGTACAACGGGCACAACTGGAACGCCAAGTGGTGGACCCAGGGCGAGACGCCGAGCACCGGCGGCTCCGGCGTCTGGGCCGACCAGGGCGCCTGCGGCGGCGGTGGCGGCACCACCAGCCCGACCCCGTCCCAGGGCACCTGCAACCACCCGACCTGGGTGGCCGGCACCCAGTACGCCACCGGCACCGTGGTGAAGTACGCGCCCAACGGCCAGTACTACGTCGCCACGCACGACAACCCGGGCTACGACCCGACCGTCTCCACCTGGTACTGGAGCCCGTACACCTGCACCGGCGGTGGCGGCACCACCAGCCCGAGCCCGTCCACCACCACCCCCAACCCGGGCGGGTTCGTGGTCTCCGAGGCCCAGTTCAACCAGATGTTCCCGAACCGGAACCCCTTCTACACCTACTCCGGCCTGGTCAACGCGCTCAGCGCCTACCCGGCGTTCGCGGGCACCGGCTCGGACACCGTGAAGAAGCAGGAGGCGGCGGCGTTCCTCGCCAACGTCAACCACGAGACCGGCGGCCTGGTCTACGTGGTCGAGCAGAACACCGCGAACTACCCGCACTACTGCGACACCACCCAGCCGTACGGCTGCCCGGCCGGGCAGTCCGCGTACTACGGGCGCGGTCCGATCCAGCTCAGCTGGAACTTCAACTACAAGGCGGCCGGCGACGCGCTCGGCATCGACCTGCTGCACAACCCGAACCTGGTGCAGACCGACGCGGCCGTCGCCTGGAAGACCGGCATCTGGTACTGGATGACCCAGAACGGCCCGGGCACCATGACCCCGCACAACGCCATGGTCAACGGCGCCGGCTTCGGCGAGACCATCCGCTCCATCAACGGCTCGCTGGAGTGCAACGGCGGCAACCCCGCCCAGGTCCAGAGCCGGGTCAACGCGTACACCAGCTTCGCCGCGATCCTGGGCGTGCCCACCGGCTCCAACCTCAGCTGCTGACGCACCGGGAGGGGGCGGCCCCGGCCGACAGCGCGTCGACCGGGGCCGCCCCCGCGCACCCTCAGCGCCGCACCAGCGCCGTCATCCCCCAGCCCGCGGCGGCGAACAGCGCGGCCAGCAGCGCCCAGCCGAACGGGCCGTGCGCGATCACCACCGAGGTCATCAGCACCGGGCCGAGCATCAGCGCGCCCGACATGCCGGTGTTGAACACGCCCTGGTAGGCGCCGTGCGCGTCGTCCTTCGCCAGGCCGTAGCTGAGCGCCCACCCGCCCGCCTGGCTGTACACCTCGCCCAGCGCCTGGCAGGCCACCCCGCCCGCCACCAGCAGCGCCGCCGCCCAGCCCGGCACCCCGGCGGCCAGGCCCAGCACCAGGCAGGACGCCGCCACCAGCAGCGCCCCGCGCCGGAACACCCGGGCCGCCGCCCGCGGTTCCTCCGTCCCCCGGGTCGCCCGCACCTGCAGCACGATCACCAGCGCGGTGTTCACCAGCAGCCCGCCAGCCACCATCCAGCGCGGCGCGTCGGTGTCGCGCACCACCCACAGCGGCACCGCGACCTCGATCATCACGAACTGCAGGGTGACCACCCCGTTCAGACCGGTCAGCAGCAGGAACACCCGGTCGCGCAGCGCCGGGTTCGGCCCGCCCGCCGCCCGCTCGGCCTGCTCGGCGGTCCGCGCCGCGACCGGCACCAGCACCGCGTACAGCACCGCGATCGCCCCGTACGAGGCCGCGTCCACCAGCAGCGCCGCCAAGTAGACGCCCCGGGTGTCGAGTTGCAGGACGGCGGCGGCGCCCAGGGTGCCCACCGAGATGCCGATGTTGGTCACCGAACGCAGGTACGCCCGGCCCGCGACCCGCCCGTCCGTCGGCAGCACCTCGGCGAACAGCGCCCCGCGCACCGCCGCGCCGCCCCGGTCCGCGACCGCCACCAGGCAGGCCAGCAGCGCGAACACCGCCAGCCGGTCCACCAGCACGTACGCCGCCGCGCACACCGCCTGCACCGCCAGCAGCGCCACCAGCACCGGCTTCGGCCCGTACCGGTCGGACAACCGCCCGGCCGGGACGCCCGCCGCCACCCCGCACGCCCCCGCGACCGTCAGCACCAGGCCGACCGTGCCGACGCCGAAGCCCATCACCCGGGTGAAGTACACCACCCCGAGCGTCATCCCCAGGCCGCTGCCGACGGTGTTGACCAGCGTGATCGCGGACAGCCGGCGCAGCACCGGGTCCTCGGGCAGCAGCCGGGTGAACCGGCTCCGGGCAGGGGGGAGCGGCGCGGCCTGGTCGGCCGCGGGAGCGGTGGAGGTCATGCCCCGATCAGACCGGGTGCGCACGGTCCGTGGTATTGATTTAGCCCCTGCCTGAATCCTCGGCCGGGAGGAGGACGGGGGGCGGTCGTGGTACTGCGGTTCCGGCTGGGCCTGGCGGACCTGGCCGCCACGTACTTCGCCTGCTCGCCGCTCCAGGAGGCGGTGCTCAGCCTGCGGATGTGGACCCACCCGGGCCACTACCCGCACGGCGCGGCCTTCGAGGCGATGCGCCCGGCCTTCGAGGCCCTCCCGCAGGCCCCGCTGCTGCGCGCCCTGGTCGCGAGCAACAAGTACGTGCCGGACTTCCTGACGCCCCGTCCGGCCGTCCCGTTCCCCGGCTTCCGCACCGAACTCGCCCTCGTCCGGGCCTTCGACCCGGCCCGGCTCGCCGACGAACTGGCCGCCGCCTTCCTCCCGCACGACCGCGAGCTGCCGCCCCCGCTGGCCGTCCGCGCCGGCCGGCCCGCCGAGCTGGTCGCCGAGATCGCCGACGCCCTCCAGGCGTACTGGACGCACGTCCTGGAGCCCGCCTGGTGGCCGCGGGCCCGCTCGGTCCTGCACGCGGACATCGTGCACCGCGCCCGGACGCTGGCCGAACGCGGCGCGGCCGGGCTGTTCGCCGACCTCGACGAGCGGCTGCACTGGTCGGACGGGGTGCTGACGATCGACCGGGACTGGGGCAACGGCGACCACGACGTCACCGTCGACCGGCGCGGCCTGACCCTGCTGCCCACCTGCTTCGCCCGCGGCGCGCTCACCGCGATCGGCCCGGACCTCACCCCGTCCATCACCTACCTGGCCCGCGGCCAGGGCAACCTGGCCGGCCCGCCCGACCCGCCGCCCGCCCCCCACGCCCTCGAACAGCTCCTCGGCGCCCCCAAGGCCCGCCTGCTGACCCTCCTCCGGGAACCCACCGCCACCACCGAACTCGCCCGCCGCCTCGGCGTCACCCCCGGCGCCGTCAGCCAGCACCTCGCCGTCCTGCACGCCACCCGCCTGGTCACCCGCGCCCGCCACGGCCGCCTCGTCCTCTACGCCCGCAGCCCCCTCGCCGACCGCCTCCTGGGCCCGTAGGGACGCGTCCAGGAGGTCCGTGCCGCTCCGGGCCGGGAGAGCAGGATCCGCCTCCCGCCGGAGGGCGCCCGCTTCAGCAGAACGCCAGCACCGCCCCCGTCCCCACCGAGCAGCGCGCCGCCAGGCGCAGTTGCAGGCAGATGAACGCCTCGGTGCCGTAGCGCCGCCAGCCCTCCGCCGCCGGGCCGGGTCCGTCGCAGGCGTCGGCGACCTCCTCGGAGTGCGGGTCGAGGTCGTCCGGCAGGCCCAGGGCCCGGGCGAGTTCGTCCAGTTCGGCCAGCAGCCGCACCGAGGAGCCGAGCAGGCCGCCGCTCAGCTCGGAGTCGGCCAGGACGGGGGCGAAGTCCACCGGCACGTAGTAGCCCTCGCAGTCCGAGTGGTGGACCAGGTGGTCGAACGGACCGGGCGGGTCGTCCGGGACGTCCTGGTAGGCGGCCGTCAGCACCGGGTCGTCGGTGGCCCGCGCCCCGTCGTCCAGCGGTTCGGGCAGCCGCCCGCTCGCGGCGAGGTGCGCGGCGAGGCGGCGCAGCGCGTGCAGGCCCGAGTAACCCCAGATCCGCTCGCCGAAGTGCGGGCCGCTCTCCGGCTCCCGCCAGCCCGGCAGCCCTTCGCGGGCCAGCACCGCGCCGATCGCCGCGCACTCCTCGCGGAACCACTCGGCCGTGTCCTCGTCGGCGCCGATCAGCGCGCCCACCATCACATCGAGTCCCATGGCCGCGATCCTGCCACCGCCCGCCGACAGCGCCCCCGGCGCCGGCCCCGGCCCCCTCCCGAATGATCGTCAACTCCCTTTAGGTATAGACCTGTTGACGGGTTGGTCCAGTCCACCTACCCTCCTGAGTGCCGCTCCCGGCACCCCTGTACGGAATCCCCCACACCAGACAGGGAGTACCGATGCACGTCCGCTCCAGGCAATGGCTCAGGGCCCGCCTGCTGGCCCTGCTCGCCGCGCTCGCACTGCCGATAGCCCTGCTCGCCGCCACCCCCGCGCACGCCGCGGCCAAACTGACCGCCGCCTTCACCAGCGACAACTACGGGTCCTGGTGGAAGGGCACGTTCATCGTGAAGAACCCCAACGCGACGGCCGTCACCGGCTGGACGCTGGAGTTCGACCTGCCCCCGGGCGTCACGATGACGGGTACCTACAACGGCACCTCGACCACCACCGGCGGCCACGTGGTCGCCACCAACGCGTACTACAACGCGACGGTGCCGGCGAACGGCTCGACCGAGCCGTACAGCTTCTGGTTCATCGGCAACGGCCCGATCGCCGCCCCGCTCAACTGCCGCGTCAACGGCGACAAGTGCGACGGCACCCCGGACGTGCCGCCGACCGCCCCGGGCGCCCCGGCACTGGTCGACGCGACCGCGCACAGCATCTCGCTGAGCTGGACGGCCGCCTCCAGGGGCGACTTCCCGGTCGCCTCGTACGACGTGCTCAGCGGCTCGGTGGTGCTCGGCTCGGCCACCAGCACCTCCACCACGCTGACCGGCCTGACCCCGGCCACCGCGTACAGCCTCACCGTCCGGGCCAGGGACACCCGCGGCAACACCGGCCCGGCCGGCGCCGCGCTGAGCGCCGCCACCGTCGACCCGGCCAGTGACACCGTGCCGCCGACCGCGCCCGGCAACCTGCGCTCCACCGGCGTCACCAGCACCAGCGTCTCGCTGGCCTGGGACGCGGCCACCGACAACAAGCGGGTCGCCGCGTACGACGTCTACCAGGGCGGCAACCTGGTGCAGACCGTCACCGGCACCACCGCCACCGTCGGGCAGCTCTCCCCCGCCACCCCGTACGCCTTCGCGGTCAGGGCCCGGGACGCCGCCGACAACGACTCCCCCGCCTCCGGCACCCTGGACGTCACCACCGGCGACCTCGCCGGGCCCGGCAAGTACTCCCGGGTCGGCTACTTCGTGCAGTGGGGCATCTACGGCCGCCAGTACTTCGTCAAGAACCTAGAGACCTCCGGCAGCGCCGCCAAGCTCGACGTGATCAACTACGCCTTCGAGAACATCGACCCGACCAACCTGACCTGCACGGCCGGCGTCACCAAGGGCACCACCGCCGACCCGCAGGACCCCGACCAGGGCACCGGCGCCGGCGACGCCGACGCCGACTACGCCCGCCCGATGAGCGCCGCCCAGTCCGTGGACGGCGTCGCCGACGACGGCTGGTCGCCGCTGCGCGGCAACCTCAACCAGCTCAAGAAGCTGAAGGCGAAGCACCCGAACCTGAAGGTCGTGGTCTCGCTCGGCGGCTGGACGTACTCCAAGTACTTCTCCGACGCGGCCGCCACCGACGCCTCCCGCAAGAAGCTGGTCTCCTCCTGCATCGACATCTGGATCAAGGGCAACCTGCCCTCCTACAACGGCGCGGGCGGCCCCGGCACCGGCGCCGGGATCTTCGACGGCATCGACCTCGACTGGGAGTGGCCCGGCTCGCCCGACGGCCACGCCGGCAACCACTACTCCGCCAATGACAAGCAGAACCTGACCCTGCTGCTCGCCGAGTTCCGCCGCCAGCTCGACGCCCTCGGCGGCTCGCACAAGCTGCTCACCGCCTTCACCCCCGCCGACCCGGCCAAGATCGGCCAGGGCTGGGACCTCTCGCGGATCTTCCAGTACCTGGACATCGCCAACGTCCAGGGCTACGACTTCCACGGCTCCGGCAGCGACAACTCGTGGGAGCCGAACAAGACCGGCCAGCAGGCCAACCTGTACGCCGACCCCGCCGACCCGTACCCGTTCCACTTCTCGATCGAGAACGCCGTCAAGACCTACCTCGACGCCGGCGTCAACCCGCGCAAGCTCACCATCGGCTTCCCGTTCTACGGCCGCGGCTGGCAGAACGTCACCGACGGCGGCGCGCACGGCGCCTGGCAGGCCGCGGGCGGCGCCGCGCCCGGCCAGTTCGCCGAGGAGGCCGGCACCCGCGGCTACAACAACCTGATCACCTCGGTGCCCAACCTGACCGTCCACCACGACCCGGTCTCGGTCTCCACCTACGGCTACACCGGCAACGGCGGCCAGTGGTGGACCTTCGACGACACCTGGTCGATCGGCCAGAAGACCGCCTGGCTCAAGTCCAGGAACCTGCTGGGCGCGATGGTCTGGGAGATGTCCGGCGACACCCCGTCGGGCACCCTGATGAACGCCCTGGACGCCGGCCTGAAGTGACCCCCCGTCGGGGCGCGGGGCGGTCCCCCTGACCCCAACACCCCGCGCCCGCCCGAACGGACCCGCCCGGGAAGGGACTCCCCCTCCCGGGCGGATCCGCCCCCGCCGGCTACTGCCGCCCGGCGACCGCGGCCAGCTTGCGCGCCGCCCGGTGGTCCCGCATCAGCTGCGCGAACGTGGTGTGCCCCTGGGTGGTCCGGGCGAACGCCCGCCACGCCGGGTTGATCACCGACACCGCCAGGTGGAACAGGTACGGGCGCTTCTCGAACGAGGCCAGCATGACCTTCCCGGCCCGCATCTCCACCCCCAGCCCGGCCTTGATCGCGAACGCGTAGTTCAGCGCCTGCCGCCGCACGTCCGCCGCGCCGCCCGCCTCGGCCACCTGCACCGCCCACTCGCCGGCCAGCCGGCCCGAGCGCAGCGCGTACGAGATGCCCTCCCTGGTCCACGGCTCCAGCAGCCCGGCCGCGTCGCCCGCGACCAGCACCCGGCCGCGCGACAGCGGCGAGTCCTCGGCCCGGCAGCGCGTCAGGTGCCCGGACTCCACCAGCGGCTCGAAACCGGACAGGCCCAGCCGGCGGATGTACGCCGCCAGGTACTCCTTGGTCCTCTCGCCCTCGCCGCGCGCCGAGATCACCCCGACCGTCAGCGTCCCCGAGTCGGTCTTCGGGAACACCCAGCCGTAACTGCCCGGCAGCGGGCCCCAGTCCAGGTGGATCCGGCCCGCCCAGGCCCGCGACACCGACTCGGGGACGGGGATCTCCGCCTCCAGGCCCAGGTCGATCTGGTCGAAGGTGACGCCGACGTGCCGGCCGATCCGACTCGCCGAGCCGTCCGCGCCGACCACCGCCCGCGCCTCCACCTTCCGGCCGTCCGCCAGCGTCACGAACACCGTCCGGCTGTCGCCGCCCCGCTGCTCCACGCCCGTCGCGGCCACGCCGGTCACCAGCACCGCCCCGGCCTGCTCGGCGGACTGCACCAGGCGCAGGTCGAACTCGTCCCGGTTGACCAGGCCGAACAGCATCCGCTTCGAGCGCCGGGTGCGCGTCCAGCGGCCGTTCAGCGCGAAGGTCACCGCCGAGACGCGGTCCTGCAGCGGCAGTTTGAAGTCCTCCGGCAGCGCGTCCCGGGACGGGCCGATGATGCCGCCGCCGCAGGTCTTGTACCGGGGGTGCTCCGCCTTGTCGAGCAGCAGCACCCGGCGGCCCCGCGAGGCCGCCGCGTGCGCCGCCGAGGAGCCCGCCGGGCCCGCGCCGACCACCACGACGTCCCACACGCCGTCGAGCCGCGCCGCCCCGTCGTCCTGCACGTCCTGCGGGTCCGTGCCCGCGAACCCCTCCGACGCCCCGTCACCGGCGTCGTCGGTGAGGGCCAGGTCCTGAGTGCTACCCGTGTCAGTCACGGTCGCCCATCCTAATCTGCCCGTCCCCCTCCGCCGGCGTGCCCCGCCCCGCCGTCCGCGATCCCCTCCCCAGGTCAAGCCCTTGCCAAGCCCGCTCCGAACCGCTTCAGTGACCCCCATGCCCCACATCGCACTCCCCACCGACGACCCCGGCATCCGGGGCCTGCTCGCCGCCAAGCCCTCCTCCGGCCTGCGCCTGAGCGAACTCGCCGAGCAACTCCTGCGCGGCGAATCCCCGTTGAGCGTCGGCGAACGGGAGCTGATCGCCGCCTACGTCTCCTCCCTCAACCGCACCCGCTACTGCGCCGGCGCCCACGGCGCCACCGCCGCCCACCGCCTCGACGGCGACTTCGCCCTCGTCGAGGCCGTCCAGACCGACCTCGCCACCGCCCCCGTCACCGACCTGATGCGCGCCCTGCTCCACCTCGCCGCCAAGGTCGCCGACAGCGGACTGTCCGTCACCCCCGAGGACGTCGCCGCCGCGAAGGCCGCCGGCGCCGACGACGAGACCGTCCACGACACCGTCCTGATCGCCGCCGCCTTCTGCATGTACAACCGCTACGTCGACGGCCTGGCCGCCGTCACCCCCGAGGACCCCGCCGCCTACCGCGCCATCGGCGCCCACCTCGCCGCCAACGGCTACCTCTAGGTCCGGTCCGCGTCCGGAAGCCTGGCCAGGAACCGGTCCAGCTCCGGACGCGACTGGAACGAGACGTTCACCCGCAGCCGTCCCCTGTGCTGCGGCAGGCGCAGCCACAGCGTGTTCCAGGTCCGGCCGTGCCTGACCTTCGCCACCAGCCGGCCGGCCTGCTCCAGCGGCACCACCGCCACCGCCCGCCGCACCTCGCCCGTCGTCCGCGACCCCCGCAGCACGAACACCGACCTGTCCGTCACGGCGAGGTAGTAGACGTTCGTGACCAGCGGGATCGCGGGCCCGAAGAAGTACTCCAGGTACGGGGACACCTCACCGGTGCCGACCACGACCAGCCGGGGCCGCTCGGTCCGGTCCATCCGCAGTACGGCCCGTCTGGCCTCCGAGGCCAGTTCCGGCTTCCGGTCGGCCGCCTTCAGCGTCACCGTCATGGTCCCCTCCCACCGTGAGCGCGTCCGCCGCGGACGCAGGGGCAGACCCTATCCGACGTCCCCGCACGAACCGCTCCGGGGGAGCGAACCACCTTGCCGCACCGGACGGTTCGCCCCGCTCCAGCCGGTCTTCCGCCGCCGCGCCCCCAGCAGCGCCGCCCCCACCGCCAGCCCCGCGCCCGCGCCGAAGCACGCCTCGTCGACCACCCCCCGCTCGCGCCGCCGCACCCGCTCGGCCGCCCCGGCCAGCGCCGCCGCGGCCAGCAGCGCGGCGGTGCCCCTGCGGCTCTCCCGCCAGGGCCCGGCGTACTTCGCGAGCACGCCCAGCCCGGCCAGTGAGGTTCCGTACTGGAGGGCGGCGTGCAGCGGGACGCCGCCGACCCGGCGTTCCAGGACGGGCAGGGCGCGGACGCCGGCCCGGCCGTGGTGGGTGAAGGAGTCCCAGACCAGGTGGGTGGCCGCGCCGGCGGCCAACGCGCCCGCCGTCAGCGCGAGTTCGCCGGGGGTCGGGCGTCCCTCGGGCACCACGGGGTTCCAGCGCCCCGGCACCGCCGCCCGCAGGGGCTCGCGCCACAGGCCGTACCAGCCGGCCACCAGCCCGGCGCCGATCGCCACGTCGAGCGTCGGCGCGGCCCACCACCGGTGCGTCAACCCGCCGTGTCGGTAGACGCCCCGGACGAGGGACTCCGCGAAGAACGGCACGTCGGGCGCCACCGAGCCGGCGACCAGCCCGGCGGCGACCAGCGCGCCCCCGCGTCCGGCGGCCCGCAGGCCGGGCAGGACGGCGGCGGCGTGGCTGAGGGTGAACGGCATGCCCCCATCCTGCCCGCCCCGCCGCCGCGGACGCCGTCACAGCGCGGGCGCCACCCCCGTCGCGGCGGGCCGCCCGCCCTCCAGGTAGCGCAGTTCGCCGACCGCCCTGGCCTCCAGCGCGGCGACCAGCCGGCGCATCCGGGCGGGCGGCAGCATCTCGGCGGCCTCCCGGAGCGTCGCGAAGTGCCAGTCGCGCAGTTCCCCGGCGGGCAGCCGCAGCCGCAGCACCTGGGAGGGGCCGAGCCGCCCGCCGTCGTAGACCAGCCGCAGTCCGCCGCGGCCGCGGCCCGAACCGGGCTCCCAGTCGACGGCGAGCAGCCGCAGTTCCTCCGGGCGCAGCCGCAGGTCGAGTTCCTCGGCGACCTCCCGCACGCCCGCCGCGGTGGGCGGCTCCCCGCGTTCGACGACGCCGCCGGGGAACTCCCAGTGCGGCTTGTAGGCGGGGTCGACCAGCAGCACCCGGTCCCGGTCGTCGAAGAGCAGCACGGCCGCGGCCACGGTGTCCCCGTCGCCGCCCTCGCTGCGCACGATCGGGCAGCGGGTGGCGCCGCTGCGCACCAGTTCGGCGATCCGCTCGGCGCTCTGCCGCGGAGACAGCACCCCGTTGTCGACCATCCGGGCGTCGCCGGCCAGCCAGCCGCGCGCGGCCAGGTACGCGGGCAGCGCCTCGCGGGCGCGCCGGCGGAGCGCCGCGGTGGCCTCCGGGTCGCCGGGGACGTCCTCGCGGGTGGCGATCCGGGCCCGCAGAATCGTTTCGACGGGGTCGAGGACGACGTGGTGGACGGGGATGCCCCGGCCGGCGAGCGAGCCGAAGATCTCGTCGCGGTGCTCCTGGCGCAGCAGCGTGGCGGGGACGACGACCGGCCCGTCCGCCTCGGCGGCGAGCGCGGCGGCGGTCTCGGCGGTGAGCCGACGCCAGGCGGGCGACTCGGGGAAGTCCGGCGTGCCCGGCCGGGCGGCCCGCAGGGCCGGTCCCAGGGTGTCGGGGTCGAACAGCAGGCTTCCCGGCAGCAGCCGGACCAACTCCCGGCAGACGCTCGTCTTGCCCGCCCCGAACGCCCCATTGACCCAGACGATCACAAGCATCCCTGCCCCTCCTCGGCGGCCCGGCCGTGCACCGGGCGGCGCGGGGCACCGACCCCCGCGCCATCCCAGTGGTACCCACTCCCCGGCCTCCTGAAAGGGCGCTCCGCGGGGCGGGTTGCGCGCCGGAGCGCGCGCCGGAACACCGGGCGGGTCGGACGCCGGGCAGGTCGGGCCCCGGTCCGGGACGACGGGCCGGGACGACGGGCCGGGACGACGGGCCGGGACGACGGGCCGGGACGACGGGCCGGGACGACGGGCCGGGACGACGGGCCGGTCAGGCGCCGCCGTCCAGCAGCCGCTGCTTGAGCACCTTCCCCATCGCGTTGCGCGGCAGGTCGGCGACCAGCACCACCCGCCGGGGCCGCTTGTGCGCGGACAACCGCCGCGCCACGAAGTCGATCAACTCCCGCTCCCCGAGCGCCCCGTGGCCCTCCCCCGGCACCACGTACGCGACGACCGCCTGGCCGAGGTCCGGGTCGGGCGCGCCGACCACGGCGGCGTCGGCGACGCCGGGGTGGTCGCGCAGCGCGGCCTCGACCTCGCCGGCGCCGATCCGGTAGCCGCCGCTCTTGATCAGGTCGACGGAGGCCCGGCCGACGATCCGGTGGAAGCCGTCCGGTCCGATCACCGCGACGTCGCCGGTGCGGAACCAGCCGTCCGCCGTCCAGGAGGCGGCGGTGGCCTCGGGCCGCCCGAGGTAGCCGTCGAACAGGGTCGGGCCCTGCACCTGGAGTTCGCCGACGCTCTCGCCGTCGGCGGGCACCGGCCGCCCGTCCTCGCCGGCCAGCCGGGTGCGGGTGCCGGGCAGCGGCAGGCCGACGGCGCCGGGGCGGCGCTCGCCGTCGGCCCGGGTGGCGACGGTGATCAGCGTCTCGGTCATGCCGTAGCGCTCGGCGGGGGCCTGCCCGGTGAGCTGCCGCAGCCGTTCGAAGACCGGCACGGGCAGCGGCGCGCTGCCGGACACCAGCAGCCGGGCGCCGGCGAGCTCGCGGGCGGCGGCGGGGTCGGCGGCGATCCGCGACCACACGGTGGGGACGCCGAAGTACAGGCTGCCCCGGGCGGCCGCGTACCCGGCGGGGGTGGGCCGGCCGGTGTGGACGAGCCGGCTGCCGGTGCGCAGCGCGCCGAGCACGCCGAGCACGAGGCCGTGCACGTGGAACAGCGGCAGGCCGTGGACGAGGGTGTCCCCGGCGTCCCACCGCCAGGCGTCGGCGAGCGCGTCGAGGCCGGCGGCGACGGCCCGGTGCGGGATCAGCGCGCCCTTGGGGGCGCCGGTGGTGCCGGAGGTGTACAGCACGAACGCCGTCCGGTCGCCGTCCTCGGCGGCGGGCCGCCAGGCGCCGGAGGGGCGGTCCGCCAGGTCGACCGGGAGGGCCGTCAGCCCTTCGGTGTCCTCGGGCAGTCCGGTGCCGGCCAGCAGCGCGGCGCCGCTGTCGCGCAGGATGTGCGCCCGTTCCACGGGCCCGGAGTCGGGCGGCAGCGGCACCACCGGCACGCCGGCCAGCAGGCCGCCGACCACGGCGGCGACCGTCTCGGCGGTCGGCCGGGCCAGTACCGCCAGGCCGGGCGCTCCGGCCGCGCGCTCGGCCACCGCCCCGGCGGCGCCGAGCAGTTGCTCCCAGGACAGGGCGGCGCCGTCCACCGCCACCGCGTCCGCCCGGTCCCCGTACCCGCCGTCGAGTGCTGTCAGCAGTCCCATGCCGCCCGACTCTACGAGCCGGTGCCGCCGCGCGCGGCGGCACCCCGCCGAACTGGGGCGTTACCGAACCGCTCCGCGTCCTTTACCGGATCCGGTGGCCTGCCGGGGCCGCGTCCACCGCCGTCTCGGGCTATGGCAGGGCCCGGCGGCTGCCGATGGGATGGGGGCGCCCCGGCCGGACCACGCCGGGGCCCGTCTCTTCGAGGAGTCCCCTTGGGCATGCACCCCGCCACCGCGGGCACCCGACGCTCCACCGCGCTGCGGACCGCCGCGCTGCTCGTCGTCGGGGCCACCGCCCTGACCGGCGCGACCGCCACCGCCCGGTCCGCCGCGCACCTCCCGGCGTTCGAGCTGCGTCCGGCCTCGGCCGGGCGGATCGACGCGGTCGGCCGGGTCGCGCCGATGTCGACCTCGGACTGCGTCACGCAGATCGGCATCCACTGCTACTCGCCGCTGCAGTACCGCACCGCTTACCACCTGGACCCGCTCTACCGGCAGGGCGTGACCGGCAAGGGCCGCACCATCGTGATCGTGGACTCCTTCGGCTCGCCGACGATCCAGCACGACCTGGAGGTGTTCGACAAGCAGTGGGGCATCCCGGACACCCGGGTCGAGGTGGTCAAGTGGGGGGACGTCCCGGTGTTCGACCCCACCGACGGCGACCACACCGGCTGGGCCGGCGAGACCACCCTGGACGTCGAGTACGCGCACGCGATCGCCCCCGACGCGCACATCGTGCTGGTGGAGACCGGCGTCGCGGAGACCGAGGGCGTCACCGGCCTGCCCGAGATGATGGACGCCGAGAAGGCCGTCATCAAGTCGCACGACGTGGACGTCGTCTCGCAGAGCTTCGGGGCGACCGAGAACACCTTCCCGGGCTACGACGAGGGCGACTTCAAGTCGATCGAGAAGCTGCGCCACGCCTTCGAGTTCGCCGCCGCCCGGGACGTCACGGTGCTCGCCGCCTCCGGCGACAACGGCGCCACCGACGCGATGGAGAACGGCAGCGACCTGTACCCGTACAAGGTCAACTCCTGGCCCTCGGCGGACCCGCTGGTCACCTCGGTCGGCGGCACCCGGCTGACCCTCGACGACGCGGGCAACCGCACCGCGCCCGACCAGGTCTGGCACGACGACTACGGCGCGGCGGGCGGCGGCGTCTCCGGCGTCTTCGAACGCCCCTGGTACCAGGCCGCGGTGGCGAACGTGACCGGCGACCACCGCGGCACGCCCGACATCTCGATGAGCGCGGCCGTGGACGGCGCCGCCTGGACGTACGAGTCTTACGACCCGGCCCGGGTCGGCTGGCACCTGGTCGGCGGCACCAGCGAGGCCACGCCGGTCTTCTCCGGCGTCGTCGCCCTGGCGAACCAGCTGGCGGGCCACCGCCTCGGCCAGCTGAACCCCCGCCTGTACGCGCTGGCCCTGCTGCCCCAGCAGGTCAGCGGCATCACCGACGTCACCGCCGGCGACAACTCCTGGGACGCGGTGACCGGCTACCGGGCCGCCAAGGGCTACGACCTGGCCTCCGGCCTCGGCACCGTCGACGGCACCCGCTTCGTGCACGCCCTCGCGGGCCGCTGACCGCCCCCGCGCGTGACGAAGGGCGCGGCCCCCGCGGGGGTCGCGCCCTTCACCGTGCCCGGCGTGCTCAGCCCTTGCGGGCCTTCACCTCGTCGGTGAGTTGGGGCAGGACGTTGAAGAGGTCTCCGACGACGCCGTAGTCGACGAGTTCGAAGATCGGGGCTTCGGGGTCCTTGTTGACCGCGACGAT
>NZ_JNWZ01000064.1 GCF_000716545.1 Kitasatospora phosalacinea | reverse complement strand
ACCCCCGAGATCTACACAAGGAGTATCGTCGGCAGCGTCAGATGTGTATAAGAGACAGCTGCTGGTCATCGTCATCGTCGTCCTCGCCCGCACCCCCGACCCCGCCCACCTCCTGGCCACCGCCACCCTCCTCACCGCCCGCCTCGCCCCCCTCCTCCGCGGCACCCCCTGGAACACCGCGACGGCCCTCCCCCGCACCGGGCGGGAGGGGGCCGTCGGAACGGGCCGGGCGCGTCGGAGCGGGCGGCGGCCGGAGCCGGAGGTCAGTCGGCCGTCCCGGCCGGCACCACCCAGCGGGCGGGCTGCCCGGTGATCGCAGCGATCATGTCGTAGTCGCCGTCGTAGTGCAGGACGGTGACACCGTGCCGCTCCGCCGTGGCCGCGATGAGCAGGTCCGCCATCGACAGCGCCCGGTGGTTCCCGCGGAACAGGGCCTGCTGCTGCACCTGCTTCGCCCGGTCCCACACCTCGTCGGGACACGGCAGGTAGTCGAAGCCCCGGAGCAGGTGGCGCATCCGCTCGGCCTCGGCCAGGGTGCGGGCGCTGAACAGCACCTCCATCTCCACCGTGGGGCTGACGGCGAGCAGGGCCCGCTGGGAGAGGTCGTCGAGCACCGGGCGCACGGACGGCTTTCCCCACCGCGCCAGGGCCGACTTGTCGATCAGGAAGTGCTCCCGGCTCACGCCACCGCCCGGCCGTCGGGCTCGCTGAGGAGGTCGAACTCCCCGCTGGCCACGGCGTCCGCGAACTCTATCCGGCGAGCGAGTTTGACGGCTTCGAGCAGGGCGGCGTTCACCGTGGCGACCTTGGTGGGCGTCCCGAAGAGCCGCTGGGCCTCCGCCAGGAGGTCGTCGTCAAGGTCGATGACCGTGCGCGTCATGGTCGTCCTCCCGTCAACTGCCGAACGCCCATGATATCGAGATCGCCCTCGATCCGATGTCGAACAGCGCGACGGCCCTCCCCCGCACCGGGCGGGAGGGGGCCGTCGGAACGGGCCGGGCGCGTCAGAGCAGGCCGAGGGCCGGCATCAGGTAGTAGAAGGCGAAGACGGCGGCGACGCCGTACAGCGCGATCGGGACGGTGCGGGCGCGGCCGGCGACGACGCGCAGCAGGCAGAAGGCGATGAAGCCGAAGCCGATGCCGTTGGTGATGGAGTAGGTGAACGGCATCATCACGATGGTGAGGAAGGCCGGCATCGCGATGGTGAAGTCGGACCAGTCGATCTCCCTGATGGAGTTCGCCAGGATCAGGAAGCCGACGGTGACCAGGGCGGGGGTGGCGGCCTGGGCGGGGACCATGGTCGCGAGGGGGGTGAGGAAGAGGGCGAGCAGGAAGAGCGCGCCGGTGACGATCGAGGCGAAGCCGGTGCGGGCGCCCTCGCCGACGCCGGCGGTGGACTCCACGAAGCAGGTGTTCGCGGAGGAGGAGGTCGCGCCGCCCGCGGCGGTGGCGATGCCGTCGACCATCAGGATCTTGTTGATGCCCGGCAGGTCGCCCTTCTCGTCGAGCAGGTGGGCCTCGTCGGCGACGCCGAGGATGGTGCCCATCGCGTCGAAGAAGCAGCTCATCAGCACGGTGAAGACGAACAGGACGCCCGTCAGCACGCTGACGTGCTGGAAGCCGCCGAACAGGCTGAAGTGGCCGACCAGGCCGAAGTCGGGGGTGGCGACCGGGTTGCCGGGCCAGGCCGGGACGGTCAGGCCCCAGGCGTCGGCGGAGAGGTCGGCGAACTCCTGGATGATCACGGCGGCGGCGGTCATCACGGCGATCGAGATCAGGATCGCGCCGGGCACCTTGCGGATGACCAGGGCCATGGTGAGCAGCAGGCCGAGGATGAAGATCAGCACCGGCCAGCCGTGCAGGTGGCCGCCGACGCCGAGCTGGAGCGGGACGGTGGTGTGGGCGGCGTCCGGGATGCGGGTGACGAAGCCGGAGTCGACCAGGCCGACCAGGGTGATGAACAGGCCGATGCCGATCGCGATGGCCTTGCGCAGGCCGAGCGGGACGGCGTTCATGACGCGTTCGCGCAGGCCGGTGGCGACCAGCAGCATGATCGCGACGCCGGCCAGGACGACCATGCCCATGGCGTCCGGCCAGGTCATCTGAGGGGCGAGCTGGAGCGCCACGATGGTGTTGACGCCCAGGCCCGCGGCGAGGCCGATCGGGACGTTGCCGATGACGCCCATCAGCAGGGTGGTCAGACCGGCGGTGAGCGCGGTCGCGGTGACCAGCTGCCCGCCGTTGAGGTGGGTGCCGTTCATGTCCGTGGCCGAGGCCAGGATGATCGGGTTGAGCACCAGGATGTACGCCATCGTGAAGAAGGTGGCGACACCACCGCGGACCTCGCGGGGCAGGGAGGAGCCCCGCTCGGAGATCTTGAAGATGCGGTCCAGGGCGCCGGACGGGGGCTGCGGCGCGTTCTGGTAGGGCTCGGGCGACGCGGTGGTCGACTGGGCCTGCGGAGACATGTCGGAGGTCCTCGATCGGGGGGAGGCCGGGGGAGACCGGGAGGAGCAAGGGTTGGGGGGATTATCAGTATGTCGATTCCGGTCGTGCACGCGCCATCTTCGCGCGTAGAGTGAGCCCGCTGCGGCCACCGCGGCCCCGACCGCCGCTCCCGGGCCGCCGGGGCGGCACCCTAAGCTAGGGCCCATGCCCAAGACCGCACTGCGCACCGCTCCCCCGCCCCTGGAGGGGAACGACGTCGCCATCGTCGGCACCGGCACGGTGCTGTGGTTCGTCGGCTTCGTGGCGCTGGTGCCGTTCCAGGGGTGGCTGTCCGACCACGGGCACGGCACCTGGCCGTGGATCTGCCTCTCCGGCGGCCTGCTCGGCCTGATCGGCCTCAAGTACTGCACGGCCCGCCGCGCCGCGATCCGCCGCGCCCGGGCCGCCGAGTCGGCCGGGGAGCCGGTCTCCTAGCGGGCGCCACCCGTCCGGCCGGAAACCGCCCCGAGGCGGGACGCACCGGGCAAATCGCCCACCTAGAGTCGGTGCCATGACGCACTCAGCGGAAGGCACCGCCCCGCACGGCCCCGTCCCGGGCCCGGGCGCGCACCCCACCGGCGCGGGCGGCGCGTACCAGCCCGGGCTGAGCGCGGCCGAGGTCGCCGAGCGGGTCGCCCGCGGGCAGGTGAACGACGTTCCGGTGCGTTCCAGCCGCTCGGTGCGGGAGATCGTCCGGGCCAACGTGTTCACCCGGTTCAACGCGATCATCGGGGTGATGTTCGGCATCATCCTGGTCGTCGGCCCGATCCAGGACGGCCTGTTCGGCCTGGTCATCGTCGCCAACACGGCGATCGGCGTCGTCCAGGAGCTGCGCGCCAAGAAGACCCTGGACAGCCTCGCGCTGATCGGCGAGGCCCGTCCCCAGGTCCGCCGGGACGGCGCCGCCGCGCAGGTCCCCGCCGGCGGGATCGTGCTGGACGACACCGTGCTGCTCGGCATCGGCGACAAGGCGGTGGTGGACGGCACCGTCACCGAGGCGGACGGCCTGGAGATCGACGAGTCGCTGCTGACCGGCGAGCCCGACCCCGTCCTCAAGCGCCCCGGCGACCACGTGATGTCCGGCTCCTTCGTGGTGGCCGGCGCGGGCGCGTTCACCGCCACCAGGGTCGGCAGGGAGGCGTACGCCGCCAGGCTCGCCGAGGAGGCCAGCAGGTTCACCCTGGTCAGGTCCGAGCTGCGCACCGGCATCGACCGGATCCTGCGGTTCATCACCTACCTGCTGGTGCCCACCGCGATCGGCCTGGTGGTCAGCCAGCTCGCGGTGCAGCGCAACGACTGGAAGGAGGCGGTGCGCCGGATGGTGGCCGGCATCGTGCCGATGGTCCCCGAGGGCCTGGTGCTGCTCACCTCGGTGGCCTTCGCGATCGGCGTGGTCCGGCTCGGCCGCAAGCAGTGCCTGGTCCAGGAGCTGCCCGCGATCGAGGGCCTGGCCCGGGTCGACACCGTCTGCCTGGACAAGACCGGCACCCTCACCGAGGGCGGCATGGACCTGGTCGACCTGCGCCCGCTGGCCGGCCCCGACGGCGCCCCGCGGACCGACAGGGGCGTGCTGGCCGAGGCGCTCGGCGCGATCGGTGCCGCCGACACCCGCCCCAACCCCAGCATGCGGGCCGTCATCGACGCGTACGGGCCGCCGCCGGAGGGCCGCTGGCGGCTGCTGGAGGCGGTCCCGTTCTCGTCCGCCCGCAAGTGGAGCGGCGTCCAACTGCTCGAACCCGGCGGCACCGAGGGCAGCTGGCTGCTCGGCGCCCCGGACGTGCTGCTGCCGGCTGGCTCCCCCGCGCTCGCCGAGGTCGACGAGCTCGGCGCGAAGGGCCTGCGCGTCCTGCTGCTGGGCCGCAGCCCGCTGCCGCTGGACGACCCCGCCCCGGCCTCGCGACTGCGGCCGCTGGCCCTGCTGGTGCTCCAGCAGCGGCTGCGCGAGGACGCCGCGGACACCCTGCGCTACTTCCGCTCCCAGGACGTCCGGGCCAAGGTCGTCTCCGGCGACAGCGCCGTCTCGGTCGGCGCCGTCGCCGCCCACCTCGGGCTGCCCGGCGCCGAGACCGCCACCGACGCCCGCACCCTGCCCACCGACCCCGAGCAGCTCGCCGAGGCCGCCGACCGCACGGCCGTCTTCGGCCGCGTCACCCCGCAGCAGAAGCGCGCCCTGGTCGGCGCCCTGCAGTCGAAGGGCCACACCGTCGCGATGACCGGCGACGGCGTCAACGACGTCCTCGCCCTGAAGGACGCCGACATCGGCGTCGCCATGGGGACCGGCTCGGACGCGACCCGGGCCGTCGCCCAGATCGTGCTGCTCGACGACCGCTTCGCCACCCTGCCCTCGGTGGTCGCCGAGGGCCGCCGGGTGATCGGCAACATCGAGCGCGTCGCCGGGCTGTTCCTGGTCAAGACGGTCTACTCGGTGCTGCTGGCCCTGCTGGTGGTGTTCACCCAGGTGCCGTACCCGTTCCTGCCCCGGCACTCGACGGTGCTGTCCTCGCTGACCATCGGCATCCCGGCGTTCTTCCTCGCCCTGGCCCCCAACAACGAGCGCGCCCGCACCGGCTTCGTCCGCCGCGTCCTGCGGCTGGCCGTCCCCGGCGGCGTCATCTGCGGCGCCGCGACCTTCACCGCCTACGCGCTGGCCCGCGGCGACGACGAGACCACCCTGAAGGCCGACACCTCGGTCGCGACGCTCACCCTCTTCATCGTCGCCATCTGGGTGCTCGCCATCGTCGCCCGCCCCTACAGCTGGTGGCGCCTGCTGCTGGTCGGCACCATGTCCGGCGCGTTCGCCCTGGTCCTGGTGGTCCCCTGGCTCGCCGACTTCTTCCAGCTCGAACTCGTCGGCTGGCGCGACCCGTTGACCGGCGTGGCGGTCGCCCTGATCGCGGGCTGCCTGCTGGAGACCTCCTCGCGCCTCTTCGCCGAGAAGAACCCGTAGGGCGCGCGTCCGGGGGCTCGGGGAACGGCGGGCCCCCGGACGCCCGCCCCGCTACTCGTAGTCGCGCGCCGCCAGCAGCTCGTACGCCCGGTCCGGTTCGGTGAGCGCCGCCAGGATCTCGAAGCGGCGGTGCCACTGGTGGACGGACCAGGCGAGGCCGGCGGCGAGGCCCTCGGGGGTGGCGGCGTGCAGCAGGCCGGGGACCGGCGGGACGTCGAACTCGTCGTCCTCGTCGGCGGCTTCGGCCTCCTCCGGGTCGTAGGGCAGTTCGGGGGCGGTCGCGGCGGTGTCCCAGCGCCAGGCCACGTGCGCCTCCTCGCCGTCGGGGCCGACGACCAGGAGCTCGTCGTGCTCCTCGTAGACGGCGGGGCAGCCGGGCAGCAGTTCGCGCACCACCGCGGGGGTGCGGTGCAGGGTGCCCTCGGAGAGCACCCGGCCGCCGGCCACCTCGCTGGCCAGCGAGACGTGCAGGCGCTCGGCGAGGGCCGGGGCGAGCAGCGGGTGGACGGGCAGCACGGCGTGGTCGTGGAGGAGTTCGACCAGGTCGGGGGCGTCGGCGACGACCGCCGTGCCGGCGTCCACGATGACGGTGCGGTCGTCGCGGCGGCCGGTCGCGCCGTCCAGCGGGGCCAGCGCCCGGACCACGTCCAGCGGTTCGACGCGCTCGGCCGGGAGGGCGGCCAGCAGGCTGTAGATGCCGTGCAGTTGGCGGTGGCTGACCTCGGAGAGCGGGTCGGTGAGCCGGTCGATCAGCTCGTCGGGGCCGTGCGGTTCGGCGAGCAGCGCGTTCAGCGTGGTGCGCACGCCCAGCGCGTGCAGGAACTGCGGGTCGAGGTCGGTGCGGGCCTCGTCGTAGAGGCCGCGCAGCAGCGGGTCGGCGCCGGCCGCGCGCAGCCCGGCCGGTTCGCGGCCGTCCAGGACGGGGTGGTCGCGCAGCCACCAGGCGGTGTACGAGGGCAGGTCGGTGTAGCTGCCGTCGGGCAGCAGGGTGCGCACCGGCGCCACCACGGCGTCCCGGTACGGGGGCCGGGCGAGCAGGGCGAGCGCTTCGGGCCAGGCGTCGTCGGCGACCAGGTCGAGGTCGCGGACGGCGAGCAGTTCGGCGGCGACCGGCGGGACGCCCAACTCGGCGGCGTCGTCGGCGTGCAGGGAGTCGAGGGCGTCCTCGCACCACTCGGCGAGGCCGTCGGGGGCCTCGTCGATCAGGCCGGTGGGGGCGCCGCCGGCGGCCCGGTCGGCGGGGGCGGTGGGGTCGAGCCGCTCCAGGTCGTCGGGGTCGAGGACGACGTCCTCGGCGCGCACCAGGGTGAAGGAGGTGAGCGCGCCGGCCGCGGCCAGCACCTCGGGGCCCCAGCGCTCCAGCAGGTCGTCGTCGACGAAGGCGGCCTCGTCCTCGTCCACCAGGTGGGCCAACGGGCTCTCGGGGAGCAGGAGTTCGCCGGCCCGGGCGAGTTCGCCCTCGTCGTCGGGCAGGGCGAGGCGGGACAGCCAGGGGTGTTCGCCCGGGGCCGGGGCGGCGGCCTTGACCAGGGCCAGGACGGCGTCGGCGAGGTCGACGGCGGCGTCGTAGTCGTCCTCGCCGACCTCCAGCGAGCGGGCGACGGCGGCCCGCACCTCGGGGGTGTCCAGGACGCCGGCGGGGGTGGCGGTGGCGGCGCCGAGCTTGGCCAGCAGCGGGTGCGCGGCGTCGGGGTGGGCCAGGCGCAGGTCGAGCAGGTCGAGGGCCTCGGCGAGCGCGTCCGGGTAGCCCTCGTAGCCGGCCCAGTCGGCGGCGTCGGAGGGCAGCAGGACGCGGCGCGGGCCGGTGACGGTGCGGCCGTCGGCGAGCGGGACGGGCAGCGCGCCCAGGGCCTCCGGGTCGGCGCCGGCCAGCGCCGCGTACAGGCTCCGCCACCAGGCGGGTTCGCGCTCCAGGCCGCCGAGCTGGTCGACCACCTCGGCGAGCGGGGTGCGGCGCACCTGCAGGGTGCGCAGCTCGGTGCGGCGCTCCAGACCGGCCGGGAGCAGGCCGGGGAAGACCGGGGCGAGCGCCTCGACCACCGAGTGGTCGGCGCCCTCCAGCAGGACGGCGTCGCGCGGGCGCAGCGCGGGGGCGCCCTCCTCGGTGCCGCGCGGGTGCGGCAGGAACGGGACGTCGGGCAGGCGCTCCAGCACGGCGGCGCGCAGCGCGCCGTCCAGGGCGCCCTGGCCGAGCGGGGCGGGGACGAGGTCGAGCGAGTGCGGGTCGGCGCCGCGGGCGCGCAGCAGGTCGGCGTAGGCGTCGGCGGCGCGCTCGGTGAGGAAGTCGGTGAGCGGGCCGGGCGCGACGTGCCGCCGGGTCGGGTCGAGCGGGTAGGAGGCGATCAGCAGCGCGGGCACGCCGAGCGGTTCGTCGCTGGGCGTGGGCGCGTGCACCACGGCGGCGGTGCGCGGGCGCTGCGGGCGGCCCTCCCCGTCGACCGGGACGGCCCAGGTGAGCGTCCAGTGCGGGCGGGCGCGCTCCTCGGTGGTGCGGTCGGCGAGCAGTTCGGGGGCGGCGGTGCCGGCGGCGCTGACGGTCTGCCAGGTGGTGGTGCGCTCCCCGTCGGTGATCGTCACGGTGGGCAGCTGCTCGGGGCGCGGCGGGTGCGCGGTGCGGGTGAGGGTGCGCACGCCCCCGTCGGTGTCGACGACCACCTCGGCGAGGCCCGGCAGGGTCAGCAGCAGGGCGTCGTCGATCTCGGCGAGCAGCCGGCGGGTGAGGTCCTCGGCGGCGGTGTCGCGCAGCGGCAGGACGACCACGGTGTCGTAGCCCTCGGGGGCGTCGCCCTCGGCCGGGAACGGCACCCGGAGCACCGGCAGGTGGCCCTCGCGCCGGGTCAACTCCCCGGTGAGCTGCGGGATGTCGGCGACCAGCGTGCGGGCGTCGGTGAGCGACCAGCGCACGCCGCCGGTGCGGCCGAGCACGGCGGGCTCGTCGCTGACGGCCAGCACGGCGGCGAAGCCGACCCCGAACCGGCCGACCACCTCCCGCTCGTCCTCGCGCTTGGCGGACGCCCGCAAGGTGGACAGCGACTCGACGCCGGCGGCGTCCAGCGGGGCGCCGGTGTTGGCGGCGGCCAGCACGCCGTCGCGCAGCGTCAGCCGCAGCCGGCCGGTGACGCCCGCGCGGGCGGCCGCGTCGGCGGCGTTCTGCGCCAGCTCGACGATCAGCCGGTCCCGGTAGCCGCCGAGCGCGAGCTCCTCCTCGGCGTTGGCGTCCTCCCGGAACCGGGCGGGCGCGGCCGTCCAGGCGGTGAGCACGGTGTGCCGCAGCCGGGCCGTGTCGAAGACGTCCGATTCCCCGGGGGACGCCGCGCTGCCGATGATCCGAGACTCCACGTGCCGAGCCGCCCTTCGCGTGGTCTGCGTACGAGTCGGCATTCTGCCAGGGGTCTCCGACGGCCCCGTACACGATGGACGGCGACCGGGGCGCGCGACGGGGGTGCGGGGGGCCGCGCGGAGCGCGGACGCACGTCAGCAGGACCGCGGGGCGGGCGGCGACTCGCCGCCCGTTCGCGGTCCTGCTGTCCGCGCACCCGCCGGAGCGCGGCGCTTACGCGTGGCCGAGTTCCTCGGCCGGGGCGTCGGGCTCGACGGAGCCGGAGGTGCGGTCGGGGTGGAGCGGGAGGGGTTCCACGACGGTCTCGTCGAGGATGAGTTCGCTGGGGACGGGCGGGGCCGGGAGGACGGCGGCCTCGGAGTGCGCGCCGCAGCCGTAGGCGAGCGAGACGACCTGGCCGTCGGCGGGGCCGAACTCGTTGCCGCAGACGCCGAACGCCTGCCCGAGCGAGCCGCCGATCGGGATCAGGAAGCCGCAGGTGTTGCAGGAGGCGGGGGCGGACTGCGCCATCGGGGTCTGCGGGCCGTACGCGGTCTCCCAGCGTTCGGCGGCCTGGTGCAGGCCGTGCCGGGAGAGCACCCGGGGGCGGACCAGGCCGAGCTCCTCCGCGATCGCGCTGATCTTGGCGCGGGCGGGCACCGGCTGGATGTCGGCGGGCGGGGCCTCGGCCTCGGCGGCCTCGACGAGCGCCGAGTTGGGGGCGGGCTCGTCCTCGCCGGTCCAGCCGGGCTCCAGGCGCAGGTCGTCGGCGCCGGTGGGCAGCAGGTCGCCGGGGCCGAGGTCGCCGGGGCGCAGGCGCTCGCTCCACGGCACCCACTGCGGGGCGAGGACGGCGCCCTCGCCGGGGAGCAGGGCGACCTCGTCCAGGGTGACGTTCTTGGCGCGCGGGGCGCGGGCGACGGTGACCGCCCAGTGCCAGCCCCGGTACGCCGGGTCGAGGCATTCGAAGGTGTGGGTGACGACGCGCTCGGCGTCCGCGCCCGCCTTCACGTGGGGGCCGACGACGGCCTCTCCGACGCTGTCCACCACTGCCTGGCGGGCGAGGTCGACGGCCTCTGCACAGAGCCGGTCAGGGGTACGGCTTCGCATCGCAGCACTCACGGCGTCGGTTCTCTCCCAGTCCTGTCATCCTGCGGCCTCGCGGCGGTGCCCGGCGGGCGGGCTCACGCCGGCTGCCGCTGCCACGTCTCCGGGGCGGCCCCCGCGAGCACGGGGCCGATCCATTCTGCTAGACCCGGGGCCGCTCCGGGGCCGGGCCGCGCCGCCCAGGTCGGCCACCCCCCTGCGGGAAGCCGGGCACGCGCGTAGTGCAGGCTACCCGCCGGTCGGCGGTACAGCACAGTCCGGGCCGCGGGGACGGGCGCGCCGACGCCCGGACAATCACTCGTTAGGTCTGTGATTCTCGGGCAGGATGGGTGTGTGGCGGAGGAGAAACCGCCGCAGCACGGACCGCGTCCCGGGCAGTCCGAAGGCAGTTCGGGGGCGTCGGCCGTGTCGCGGCAGCACCCTGTGGCCCCCGGTGAGCCGGAGGCGGGTGACGCGCGCCCGACGGCCCGTCAGGAGGAGGGGCGGCCGACGGTGAAGGCCCGCGGCTTCTGGGCGCGCGGCGCGTCGGCGGTGGGGGTGCGCACCGGCCGGGTGGTGCACGGGACGGGCCGGCGGATCCGGCGGGCGACGTCGGCGGAGGGCGCGGGCGAATCGGGCCTGGCGAAGCTGATCGAGCTGCACGCGCTGAACTCCTTCGGCGACATGCTGATCACGGTGGCGCTGGCGTCCACCATCTTCTTCTCGGTGCCGACCGGCGAGGCCCGCGGCCGGGTCGCGCTCTACCTGCTGATCACGATGGCGCCGTTCGCGCTGCTCGCCCCGGTGATCGGCCCGCTGCTGGACCGGCTGCCCAACGGCCGCCGCTCGGCGATGGCGATGTCGATGCTGGCGCGGGCGGTGCTGGCCTGGGTGATGGCGGCGGCGGTGACCGGCGGCGGCCTGGCGCTGTACCCGGAGGCGCTGGGCGTGCTGGTGGCGTCGAAGGCGTACGGGGTGGTGCGCAGCGTGGTGGTGCCCCGGCTGCTGCCCGCCCAGTTGTCGCTGGTGAAGGCGAACTCGCGGGTGACGCTGGCGGGTCTGCTGACCACGCTGGTGGCGGGCGGGGTGGGCGGCCTGCTGCACCTGCTCGGCCCGGGGTGGCCGTTGCGGGGCGCGTTCGTGGTGTTCGTGATCGGGACGCTGATGGCCTTCCACCTGCCGCGCCAGGTGGACTCGGCGAAGGGCGAGCAGCGGGCGGAGCTGCACGCCGAACCGCAGGAGCCGCGCCCCAAGGGGGTGCTGCGGGCGGTCGGGCCGTCGGTGGTGATGGCGCTGCGCGGGGTGGCGGCGCTGCGCTGGCTGGTCGGGTTCCTGGTGATGTTCCTGGCGTTCCTGATCCGCCGGGACCCTCCGGGCGGCCTGCAGGGGACGGTGGCGCTGGGCCTGGTCGCGGCGGCGGCGGGCCTGGGCAACGCGCTGGGCTCGGCGCTGGGGTCGTGGCTGCGCACCCGCGGGTCGGAGGTGACGGTGACGGCGGTGCTGGCGCTGGCGACGGTCGCGGCGGGCGCGGCGGCGCTCTGGTACGGGGTGGTGACGGTGACGGTGGTGGCGGGCGTCGCGGGGATGTCGGCGTCGCTGGGCAAGCTGGCGCTGGACGCGCTGATCCAGCGGGACGTGCCGGAGGCGGTGCGGACCTCGGCGTTCGCCCGGTCGGAGACGGCGCTCCAGCTGAGCTGGGTGGCGGGCGGCGCGGTGGGCATCGCGCTGCCGCTGAACGCGGTGCTGGGGCTGACCGTGGCGGCGGGGGTGATGACGGTGATGCTGCTGTGGACGCTGCACTCGCTGCTGCGGATCGGGCCGCGCAGGTCGGCGGCCCGGGCCCGGGTGGCCTGAGCCGCGGGCCGGGCGGCGGGCCGCGGCGTGTCCGCGCACGGCGTAACCTCGGGCGACTCGGGCACCCCGGCGTCGTGTGATCACGGAAGGCGAGTAGCCTCTTGCGCATGAGCCTCAGCACCCGTGCCATCGCCGGTATCGCCGGCGTCGTCGTCGTCGGCGCCGCCTCCCTCGGTACCGGTATCTACTGGGCACACGACGCCGGCAAGCCCCGCGAGAACGTGGCGACGATGGTGGTCGGCACCTCCACCACCACCGCGGCCCCCTTCTGCTACAACGACGGCAAGCCGCTCGACAGCGACTACATCAACGCCTGCGCCGAGCGCGCCCAGAAGGCCAGCGAGGCCAAGCAGCTCCCGACCCTGGACGTCCGCTCCAGCGACCGGATCGGCGTCGGCGTGCCGAAGGAGCTGGCCGACAAGGGCTGGTACGCCATGACCGACGGCGGCAGCAGCAGCGGCTCCCGCGCCTCGATCATCAGCAACGCCAAGGGCGTGACGTACTCCGGCTCGAAGTCCGCGGCCGGTCTGATGTCCGCCGGCGACATCACCTCGGTGACCGTCGTCTCGCAGGACCCGGCCTCCAAGGACCTCTACGCGGTCTGGTTCTTCGACCTGAAGAACCAGGCCAGCTGACGCCGCCGGTCGATGACCGCTGAGCGCACCGACGAGCAGCCCGGCCCCGCGGCCGGGCTGCTCGTCGTCGTCGCCGTGGCGGCGGAGGCCGAGGCGGTGCGGCGCGGGCTGGGCCCGGACTCGGGGGCCGAGGTGCTGGCGGCCGGGGTCGGCCCGGCGGCCGCGGCGGCGGGGACGGCGGCGGCGCTGGCCCGCGGCCGGTACCGGCTGGTGCTGTCGGCGGGCATCGGAGGCGGTTTCGCGCCCGGCGCGCCGGTCGGCTCGCTGGTGGTGGCGGACGCCGTGGTGGCGGCCGACCTGGGCGCCGAGACGCCGGACGGCTTCGCGGACGTCACCGAGCTGGGCTTCGGCACCGTGCGGCACCCGGTGCCGCCCGCGCTGGTGAAGACCCTCGCGGTGGCCTGCGGCGGGGCGGTCGGCGAGGTGCTGACGGTGTCCACGGTGACCGGTTCGGCGGGGCGCGCCGAGGTGCTGAGGAGGCGTCACCCGCGGGCGCTGGCCGAGGCGATGGAGGGTTTCGGGGTGGCCGAGGCGGCCGCCCGCTGCGGGCTCGCGGCCGGGGAGCTGCGGGCCGTGTCCAATGCCGTCGGGCCGCGCGACCGCGCGGCCTGGCGGATCGGCGAGGCGCTGGCGGCCCTGGAGGGGGCCTTCGCGGCGCTGCCGCCGGTGCCACGTCTGCTCCAGGAGGTCTGAGATGGCCGAGCCGCTCAGCGTCGCGTACTCGCCCTGCCCGAACGACACCTTCGTCTTCCACGCCTGGGCGCACGGCCTGGTGCCGGGCGCCGGCGCGCCCGAGGTCAGGTTCGCGGACATCGACGTCACCAACGGGCTGGCCGAGCGCGGCGAGCTGGACGTCCTGAAGATCTCCTACGGGCAGCTGCCCTGGGTGCTGGACGAGTACGCGCTGCTGCCGTGCGGCGGGGCGCTGGGCCGGGGCTGCGGGCCGCTGGTGCTGACGGCCGGGCCGCTGGAGGCGGCGGCGCTGGCCGGGCGGCGGGTGGCGGTGCCCAGCGAGCGCTCGACGGCGTACCTGCTGTTCCGGCTGTGGGCGGCGCGGGCGGTGCCGGGCGGGTTCGGCGAGATCGTGGTGCTGCCGTTCCACGAGATCATGCCGGCCGTCCGGGCGGGCGAGGTGGACGCCGGGCTGGTGATCCACGAGGCCCGCTTCACGTACCGGCAGTACGGGCTGCACTGCCTGGCCGACATGGGCGAGGCGTGGGAGGCGGCCACCGGGCTGCCGATCCCGCTGGGCGCGATCGTGGCCCGGCGCTCGCTGGGCACCGAGCGGCTGCGCGAACTGGCCGACACCGTGCGGCAGTCGGTGCGCGCGGCCTGGGCGGACCCGGCGGCCTCCCGGGAGTACGTGCTGGCGCACGCCCAGGAGATGGACCCGGCCGTCGCGGACCAGCACATCGGGCTGTACGTCAACGAGTTCACCGCGGACCTCGGCGAGGAGGGCTACGCGGCGGTCCGCGGCCTGCTCACCCGGGCCGCCGAGCAGGGGCTCGTCCCCGCCGTCGACCCGGGCGCGCTGGCCTTCCCCTGACCGGGGACCAGGGGACCGGCGGATCAGACGTCGAACTGGTCCGCGATGGCGCGCAGCACCATGGCGATCTTCTGGCCCTCCGGCTTGCTCGGGTAGCGGCCGCGCTGCAGGCCGGGCAGCACGCTGTCCAGCTTGGTGATCAAGTCCTGGACGATCGGGGCCATGTCGTCGGCGCTCTTGCGCTGGGCGGCGGCCACCGAGGGCAGCGCGTCCAGCAGTTGGACGCTCATCGCCTGGTCGCCGCGGTGGCCCGCGGCGATGCCGAACTCGACCCGCTGGCCCGGCCTCAGCGTGGTGACGCCCGCGGGCAGCGCCTTGGTGTGGACGAAGACCTCGCCGCCGTCGTCGCGCGACAGGAAGCCGTAGCCCTTCGTCTCGTTGAACCACTTGACCTGGCCGGTGGGCATCTCGAACAGTCCTCGGTATGGGTGCGTGCGGCCGCGTCGGGCCGCGGGTGGATGTGCGGACGGGCGCCCGGAACGGGCGGCCGGTTTCGCTCAGTGGAGCAATGATCCCTCAGCGTTCACCGGAACGGCGAAGGGAATCCGGACCGGGGCGTGGCCGTGCCTCGCGCCTGCTGCGCCGTCCACTGGCTCACACCCCCGATCGGTGACGGGCGGGCGTTCGTGGACCGTCGTCAGGCCCGCCCGCGCGATGGCTGCATACCCGGGGGTGGTGCGGGTCGAAACTCCTTGCGCGCGGGGAGTTGCGCGCTGTGACGCACGGCCGGTCAGGAGGGGTCGGCCAGGTGTCCGTCGAGCCAGCCGAGCGCGGCCGGGAGCATCCGGGACCAGGTGGCGAAGTTGTGCCCGCCGCGGTCCAGGGTGATCGCCGAGACCCTGGTCGCGGTGGACCGGGCGGCGGCCCGGAACCGCTCGGTCTGCTCGTGGTAGTCGCCGTCGCCCTCCCGGCCGCCGCCGACCAGCAGCGCGGTGGCCGGGGCGGGCAGGTGCGCCAGGCGCCACTCCAGGTCGGCCTGGTCGCGGCGCCCCCGGTCGCCGCCGAACAGGTCCCCGGTGGTCGGGTCCTCGGCGGCCCGGTAGTAGCCGGACAGCGAGGCCGCGGCGGCGAACACGTCGGGGTGACGCATCGCCAGCTTCAGCGCGCAGTACCCGCCGGTGGAGTTCCCGATCACCCCGAACGCGCCGGGCCCGGACGCGATCCGGTACGAGGCGCGCAGCGCGGCGGGCACGTCGGCGCTGAAGTACCGGTCGGTCTGCGGTCCGCCCGGCACGTCCTCGCACTCGGTGTCCCGGGGCATCGCCGGGGAGGGCCGCATCAGCACCAGCACGGCCGGCTTGGCCCGGCCCTGCTCGGCCAGCTTCAGCTGCACGGACGGGTAGTTGAGCTTGGTGACCAGGTTCCTGGCGTCCCCGGGGAAGCCGGTGATCGCGATCACCGCCGGGAAGCGCCGGTCCCGGTAGGCGGGCTGGAAGTACTGCGGCGGCAGGTAGACGTAGCCCTCGGTGGACAGGCCGGTGGACGCCCCGGGCAGCCGGACCCTCTCCAGCCGGCCGGCCTGCTCGGGGGCGCGGCCGGTGGCGCCGGTGTCGCGGACGCTCTCGGTGGACAGCCGCTGAACGCCCGGGTCGCGGCCCAGCAGTTGGTCCTGGACGGTCACCGGGCCGTTCTCGCCGGTGCCCAGCAGGTCGCCCCAACTGCTGTAGAAGGCGAAGTAGTTGTTGGCCAGCAGGGCGAGCGTGCAGATCACCGACAGCTGGGTGCCGACGATGGTGCCGAGCCGGCCCAGCACCGGCCGCCAGCCGCGCCCGGCCAGCCGGGGCCAGATCCGGACCGTGCCCGCCACCGCCAGCACCGACAGCAGTGCCGACAGCGCCAGCACCTTGTGACTGGTCAGCCCCATCTCGCCGTACGCCCCCGTCCGTCCGTTCCCGCTTCCCGTTCCGATCAGCATGCCTGAGGGATTCCTGGGAACCCTGAGCGTTCAGTCGGAGCGCGCGGCGCCGCGCCCCCGCCGATCGGAGGGGGCGCGCGGTGGGACAATCGGGGGGAACGACCCGCGCGAAGGAGTGGTGAGAGTGAACGACCGGCCCGGCAGCACGGGGGACGTCCTGGTCCGCGTCGGCGGCATCGTGTTCGTCCTCGGCATGCTGTCCGTCATCGCGGTCTTCGTGCCGTACGTCTTCGACCTGACCAGGCTGCCGTCGTTCGCGTACTGGCTGGCGATGCTGATGCCGCTGGGCCTGCTGGTGGCGCTGTCCGGCCTGCTCGCCGACGCCCGGGCGGGCGCCCGGCGGCGGCGCGCGAAGCAGGCCGCCGCCGCCGGCTGAGAGCCGGACGGCTTGCGGGCTGCCGGCTACCCGGCTACCGGGCCAGGTGCCCGGCCAGCCAGGCGGGGAACTCGGTGAGGTCGCGCAGCACCGCGTCCGCGCCGGCCGCGGCGAGTTCGGCCGCGCCGTACGGGCCGGTGGCCACCCCGACCGCGACGGCGTCGGCCGCCCGGGCGCCGCGGATGTCGCCCAGGTGGTCGCCGACGTACACGTCCGCGCCGTGCGCGCGCAGCGCCTCGCCCTTGGTCTCCGCCCACAGGTCGCCGACCAGCACGTCCACCTCCAGGCCGATGCCCTCCAGGTGGCGGCGGGCGTTCGGCTCCCACTTGCCGGTGATCACCAGCACCCGGCCGCCCGACTCCCGGACGGCGGCCACCGCGGCCAGCGCACCGGGCAGTTCGAGGGCCGGCGCGATGGCGTGCTCGACGTACAGCTGGCGGTAGCGGTCGGCGACGGCGTCCAGGCGCTCCGGCGGGTACCAGTGGGCGAGCTCGTGCACCAGCGGCGGGCCGAGCCGGCTCACCGCCAGGTCGGAGTCGATGACGGTGCCGGTCTCGGCGGCCAGCACGTCGTAGGTGGCCTTGATGCCGGGGCGGGTGTCGAGAAGCGTCATGTCGAGGTCGAAGCCGACGGTGAGAGCCATGCGGCCAGCCTAAGCCGCCGCCTCCGGGCCCGGCCGGGCGCACCTCCCGGCCGGGCCCGGGCGCGGGCGCGCCGGACCGGCGCTCCGCCCGACCGGTTCTCCCGGCGGCTCTCCGGCCGGAAAGACCCGACGCAAAGCCGCATCACGGACATACTGGCCAGTGCCGTCCGTCCGACCGCCGGAGGTCCCAGGTGCCACCCCCGCTCTCCCGCCGGGCCGCCCTCGCCGGGCTCGGCGCCGCCCTGCTCGCCGGCTGCGGCCCGCACGTGCTGCCGGCCGGCCCGCCGGTGCCCGGTTCGGGCGAGGACACCGAGCAGCCCGCCACGCCCAGCCCCAGCCCGCGCCCCGACGTCACCGTCCCCGGCGCGGGCGGGCCGGTCACCGTACCCGGCGGGGCGGTGCGGGTGGTCGTGCTGGACACCGCCGAACTGGACTCCGCGATGACCCTGGGCATCACCCCGGTCGGCGCCGCCAAGGCCCCGCTGGACGCCGCGCTGCCCGGCTACTGGCCCGCCTCCCGGCTGGCCGGGGTGACCGTGGTCGGCGACATCGGGGCCGCGCCCGACACCGCGGCGATCAGCGCCCTGCGGCCGCAGCTGATCCTCACCGACCTGGCCGGCGGCGCCGACCACACCGCGGCGCTGCGGGAGATCGCCCCGACCGTGGCGACCCGGACCACCGGAGCGTCCTGGAAGGACGACTTCCAACTGCACGCCACCGCCCTGGACCGGCACGAGCAGGCCGCCGCCGTGGTCACCGCCTACCAGCGGCACGTCGACCAGGCCCGCGGCGCGCTCTCCGCGGCCGGGGCCGGCGGGCAGCGGATCAGCCTGGTCCGGTTCGTCGAGGGGTCCCCCGCCGTCCGCGTCCTCGCCCGGCGGAACTTCCCCGGCAGCGTCCTGGCCGACCTCGGCCTGTCCCGCCCCGACGCCCAGAACGCCGACCGGCCCGACCTCGACGCCGCCCCCGCCCAACTCGCCGCCGCCGACGGCGACCTGCTCCTGTACGCGGGCTACGGCGACCCCGACCGCAACGGCCTGAACGCCACCCTCGCCTCCCCCGCCTGGCACGCCCTGGGCGCCGTCCGCGCCCACCGCGCCTTCCCCGTCGACGACCAACTGTGGTTCCAGGGCATCGGGTACACCGGCGCGCACTTCATGATCGCCGAGCTGCTGCACCTGCTCGGCGCGGGCTGAGCCCGGCCGGGACCGCGCGGACGAGCCCGACCGCAGCGCCGCGCCGGTGCGAGCCCAAGGGCCCGGCAGGACTCCCGTCAGCCCTTGCGGCGGCGCAGGGTCACCCCCAGGACGAACAGCGCCGACAGCACCGCCGCCACCCGCAGCACGGTCGGGGCGGCGCTCCAGGTCACCGCGCCCGCGTCCGATCCGGGGGACAGCGCGCTGCCCCAACGCCCCTTCTCCCGGCCCCAGTTCCACACCGTCAGGCCGGTCACCGTGATCAGCGGGATGCCCAGTACGGCGAACTTCCGCACCAGGTCGGTCCAGCCCCGGGACAGGTACGCCGCCGCCCAGCCCAGCAGCATCGCCAGCAGCGTGCCGGTGACCGCCCCGCCCAGCAGCAGGGCCGCCCCGAGCAGCAGCAGCGGGGCGGGCTTGCGCGACCCGGCCGCCACGGGGGCGGGCGCGGGGGCCGGCGGGGCCCCGGGGGCGGCCTTCGGCGTGCCGAACAGCACCGCCCGGAGGATCCGCGCCGCCCCCGGGCGCGGCCGCTCCGGCTCCGGCTCGGGCGCGGGCTCCGGCTCGGGTTCCGGTTCCGGCGCGGGCTCCGGCTCGGGCGCGGGCTCCGGCAGGTCGTCGTACGTGATGGTCCAACCGGGCTGTCCCGCACCGAAGTCCGGGGTGTCCGGGTCCTCCGAGTAGGCGAAGACCTTCTCGACCTCGGCCGGGGAGGACACCACCGGCGGTCGCGCCCGGACCGGACCGGCGGCCGGGGCCTTCGGCGGCCGCGGCGGGGCCTCAGGGGCCGCCGGGGCCTCCGGCGGTCGGGGCGGGGCCGCCGGAGCCGCCGGAGCCTTCGGCGGCGAATCGGCCGGCTGCCGGGGCAGGTACACGCTCTCCGTGCCGTCCCCGCCGCCCTCGCGCCACCACGAGCCGCCCGCCATCGCCCCGCCACCCGCTCTCACGTCCGCGTACCCGCCGCCCACCGAGACGGTACCCACCCGGCCCCTCCCGAAGCGAGCCCCGTCCGGCCCTGGAGCACCGGCCGCCGTACGAACGATCCGCTGGGGCGAGGGTGATCCGCACCGCCCGTTCCCCGGCCCCGACGGCCCGTCAACCCCGCCGCCACCGCTGCGCCCCGCCGCCGACGCCCTGCGCGGCTTCGCCGAACGCTTCGGCGGCGACTGGCAGTCGGGCCGGCCCGAACCGCCGGCCGGCCCCTGCGGGCTGTCCGGGTGCGTCGAGGGGCCCGGGGCCCGGCACGTGGTGCGAGGCCGAACCGGGCCCCGTCCGACCCGTTGGAGCGGCACCCGCCGCCCGGTCCGCCGTGGGGGCCGGCCGTCCGGGTCGCCGGGCGCTGCGCGGCGCCGGTCGGCCGCGGGTCCCACCGGGCCGACGGGCTCCCCGGGCGGGCCTTCGACGGTCGTGGCCGCCGTCACCGCGCTCGCCGAGGGCGTCCGGTGGGCCGTGGACCGGGCCCCGGCCGGGCCCCCGGAGTCCCGGGCCCGGCACCCCCGGCCCTGCCGGGCGGGCACCGGTTCACCCCGAGTTCGTCCGCCGTTCTGGGCCGCGACGGGAGGCGTTGACTAGTCTGGACCGGATGACCGCACCGCAGAGCGCGCCGCGCGCCACCCGCGCCACCGCACCCCGCACCCTGGCCGAGGAACTCCGCGGCCGGGGCGACGAGGCCGTCGCCGCGCTGCTCCGGGCCCGCCCCGACCTGCTGAACCCGGTGCCGACCGACCTCACCCAGCTGTCCGCCCGGCTCTCCAGCCGGGCGTCCGTGCTGCGCGCCCTGGAACGGCTGGACCGGTTCACCCTGCAGGTCGCCGAGGCGCTCGCCGCCGCCCCCGAGGGCGCCTCCGAGACCACCGTGCGGAACCTGCTGGCCGGGCCCGCCCGGGTCAAGCCGCACCCGGGCGCCGAGCCCGTCGACCGGGCCGCCGTCACCGCCGCGCTCCCCGCCGCGCTGGCCCGGCTGCGCGAACAGGCCCTGCTGTGGGGCCCGGACTCCGCGCTGCGCCTGGTCCTGGCCGTCCGCGAGACGCTCGCCCCCAGCGCGCTCAACCCCGGCCGCACCGGCCTCGGCCCGACCTTCGCCGAAGCCACCGCCGGCATGTCGCCCGCCCGCCTCCAGCAACTGCTGGCCGGCACCGGGCTGCCGCCCACCCCCGACCCGGTCACCGCCGTCACCGCGCTCACCGCCCTGCTCGGCGACCGCAAGCGCCTCGGCGCGCTGCTCGACCAGGCCCCGCCCGCCGCCCACGGCCTGCTGGAGCGCCTGGTCTGGGGGCCGCCCACCGGCACCGTGCCGGACGCCGCCCGGCAGGTCACCGCCGAGGAGGCCCGCAGCCCCGTCGAGTGGCTGCTCGCCCGCGGCCTGCTGCTGCCCTCCAGCCCCGGTTCGGTCGTACTGCCCCGCGAACTCGCCCTGCACCTGCGCGGCGGCCGCACCCACCGCACCGTCGACCCGGCGCCGCCCGCCGTCGCCCCCGTCGTCGGACGCGACCCGGACACCGCCGACCGGACCGCCGCCGGGCAGGCCGCCACCGCCGTCCGCACCGTCGAGGAGTTGCTGGAGTCCTGGAGCCTCACCCCGCCGCCCACCCTGCGGGCCGGCGGCCTCGGCGTGCGCGACCTCAAGCGGGCCGCCGCCCTGCTGGAGGGCACCGAGGGCGACGCCGCGTTCTGGATCGAACTCGCCCACACCGCGGGCCTGCTGGCCCCCGACGGCGAGGTGGACGAGGTCTGGGCCCCGACCCCCGCGTACGACGCCTGGCTCCAGCAGGACACCGCCGAACGCTGGACGCTGCTCGCCCGCACCTGGCTCGCCGCGACCCGGGTCGGCCGGCTCACCGGCACCCCCGACGGCAAGGGCCGCCCGCGCGCCGCGCTCGGCCCCGAACTCGACCGCACCCTCGCCCCGTCCGTGCGCCGGGCCGTCCTCACCCGGCTCGCCGAGCTCCCGCCCGGCACCGCAGCCGGCCCCGACGCCCTGCTGCCCGCCCTGCGCTGGCACCGCCCGCTGCGCGGCGGACCGACCGGCCCGGACGGCCGCGACCTGCGCGACCAGCTCACCGGCTGGACGCTGCACGAGGCCGAACTCCTCGGCGTCACCGGCCGCGGCGCCCTCGCCGCCCCCGCCCGCGCCCTGCTCGACGGCGCCGACCCCGCGCCCGTCCTCGCCCCGCTGCTGCCCGAGCCGCTCGACCACGTCATCCTGCAGCCCGACCTCACCGCGATCGCCCCCGGCCCGCTGCTCACCCCGCTCGCCCAGGCCCTCGCGCTGGCCGCCGACATCGAGTCCAAGGGCGGCGCGACCGTCTACCGCTTCACCCCCGACTCGGTCCGCCGCGCCCTGGACGCCGGGCGCACCGCCGCCGACCTCCAGGCGTTCCTGGCCCAGCACTCGCGCACGCCCGTCCCGCAGCCGCTCGCCTACCTGATCGACGACGTCGCCCGCCGGCACGGCGTCCTGCGGGTCGGCGCCGCCTCCTCCTACCTGCGCTGCGACGACCCCCGGCTGCTCGACGAGGTGCTCGCCGACCGGCGCGCCGCCGAACTGCGGCTGCGGCTGCTCGCCCCCACTGTGCTGGCCGCGCAGGCCGGGCCCGAGACACTGCTCGCCGTGCTGCGCACCATGGGCTACGCGCCCGCCGCGGAGTCCGCCGAGGGCGACGTGGTGATCACCCGGCCCGACAGCCGCCGCACCCCGCCGCGCACCCCGCCGCAGCCCGTCCCGGACGGCCCGGCCCGCCCGGACGACGCGCTGCTGGCGGCCGCCGTCCGCGCCATCCGGGCCGGCGACCGGGCCGCGACCGCCGTCCGCAAGGACCCGGTGGCGGGCCCGGCCTCCCGGGCGAGCGCGGCCGTCCCGCGCACCGCCGCCGCCGACACCCTGGCCGCCCTGCAGACGGCCGTGCTGCTCGGCGAGCGGACGTGGATCGGGTACATCAACGCGGAGGGCCTCTCCTCGCAGCGCGTCATCGACCCGGTCAAGGTCGAGGGCGGCTTCGTCACCGCCTACGACCACCTCTCCGACGAGGTCCGCACCTTCGCCCTGCACCGGATCACCGGCGTCGCCGAGGTCGAGGAGTAGGGCGCGGGCCCGCCCCGCTACTTGCCGGCGGCGTGCTTGGCGTCCTCCTCGGCCTTCTGCTTCTTCGCCTCGTCCACGATCGCGTGCGGGTCCGGCATCTTCGGCTCGACGCCGGTCAGCAGGCCGGTGCCGGTGAAGGCGACGGTGCCGATCAGACCGCCGGGCCGGCCGATGTCGGCGACCTGGTCGAGGGCCATCGCCTCGGTGTCGGCGGCGTGGGCGGGCGCCGCCCCGAGGGCGGAGGCGAGGGCCGCGCCGGAGAGCGCCAGGCCGGCCAGGAATCGGTTGGGCTTGATCATGCCCTGCCCAACGAGCGAACCCCCCGCGGGTCACTACCCCGGTGGAACGGGACGGGGTGCGCGCCTCAGCGCCCGCGGCTGAGCGCCTTGGCGGCGGCGCCCGGACGTCGTCGCCGCCCGGACGTCGCCACCGCCCGGCCCGAGGTCGAGCCGCTCGCCCCGGCGGGAGGACCGCCACAGGCGCCCCTCGGTGCCGCTCCGGCCCCTCGGGGCCGTTCCCCCGTGCCGTCGCCCCTCCCCCGGGTGCCCGTCCGGTCCGGACCGGTCACGGACGAGCCGCACGTCCCGGTTCAAGACCGCCGTCCTCGGCTCCCCCGCCGATGCGGCACACTGGAGGTTTGGCCCGCGGAAGGGGATGCACAGGCGTGGACGGACCGCTGATCGTGCAGAGCGACAAGACGCTGCTGTTGGAGATCGACCATCCGCTGGCGGCGGAGTGCCGGCGGGTGATCGCGCCGTTCGCCGAGCTCGAACGGGCGCCCGAGCACGTGCACACGTACCGGGTGACGCCGCTGGGGCTGTGGAACGCGCGGGCGGCCGGGCACGACGCGGAGCAGGTGGTGGACGCGCTGGTGAAGTACTCGCGCTACCCGGTGCCGCACGCCCTGCTGGTGGACGTCGCGGACACCATGGCGCGCTACGGGCGGCTGCAGCTGCAGAAGCACCCGGTGCACGGGCTGGTGCTGACCACCACCGACCGGCCGGTGCTGGAGGAGGTGCTGCGCTCGAAGAAGATCGCCCCGCTGGTGGGGTCCCGGGTCGACCCGGACACCGTGCTGGTGCACCCCTCGGAGCGCGGGCAGATCAAGCAGGTGCTGCTGAAGCTCGGCTGGCCGGCCGAGGACCACGCCGGGTACGTGGACGGCGAGGCGCACCCGATCGACCTGCGGGAGGACGGCTGGCAGCTGCGCCCGTACCAGCGGCACGCGGTGGACGGCTTCTGGCACGGCGGCTCCGGCGTGGTCGTGCTGCCCTGCGGCGCGGGCAAGACGCTGGTCGGCGCGGCGGCGATGGCGGAGGCCAAGTCGACCACGCTGATCCTGGTGACCAACACCGTCTCGGCCCGGCAGTGGAAGCACGAGCTGGTCAAGCGCACCTCGCTGACCGAGGACGAGATCGGCGAGTACAGCGGCACCCGCAAGGAGATCCGCCCGGTCACCATCGCCACCTACCAGGTGATGACGACCAAGCGGAAGGGCGTGTACGCGCACCTGGAGCTGTTCGACGCCCGCAACTGGGGCCTGGTGGTGTACGACGAGGTGCACCTGCTGCCCGCGCCGGTGTTCAAGTTCACCGCGGACCTGCAGGCCCGCCGCCGGCTCGGCCTGACCGCGACGCTGGTGCGCGAGGACGGCCGGGAGGGCGACGTGTTCTCGCTGATCGGCCCGAAGCGGTTCGACGCCCCGTGGAAGGAGATCGAGGCGCAGGGCTACATCGCGCCCGCCGACTGCTGCGAGGTGCGGGTGACGCTGACCGACTCCGAGCGGCTGGCGTACGCGACGGCCGAGCCGGAGGAGAAGTACCGGTTCTGCTCGACCACGGCGACCAAGCGCCGGGTGGTGGAGCGCCTGGTGAAGAAGCACGAGGGCGACCAGACCCTGGTGATCGGCCAGTACATCGACCAGCTGGACGAGCTGGGCGAGGTGCTGGACGCCCCGGTGATCAAGGGCGAGACCTCGAACGCGCAGCGGGAGAAGCTGTTCGAGGCGTTCCGGTCGAAGGAGATCGGCGTGCTGGTGGTCTCCAAGGTCGCGAACTTCTCGATCGACCTGCCGGAGGCCACCGTCGCGATCCAGGTGTCGGGCACCTTCGGCTCCCGCCAGGAGGAGGCCCAGCGGCTGGGCCGGGTGCTGCGCCCGAAGGCGGACGGGCACGCGGCGCACTTCTACTCGGTGGTCGCCCGGGACACCGTCGACCAGGACTTCGCGGCGCACCGCCAGCGCTTCCTGGCGGAGCAGGGCTACGCGTACCGGATCGTCGACGCGGACGACCTGTAGCGGTCGGTCTAGAGCTTGACGCCGTCGCGCCCGAGGAACAGGACGCGTGCGGCGGTGTCGAGCACGATGCCGACGTTGCGGACGGCGTTGGCCACCGGGTGGCGGCGGCGCGCCTCGGCCCGGTGGGCGCCGTGGACGCCGTCGGCCTGCGGGTTCACTCGTTCGGTCGTCATGTCTCCACGGTAGGTTCACAACCGGGGCGGCACATCAGCCGAAAGACCCGAGAGCGCGCTGGCGCGTCTCGTCCTCCGGGTGTACGGCTCCCCTACCCCGGAGGTGGGGGAACCCCCGGGGGGTGTGCCGGGGGTGCGCGGGGGGTGCGCCGGGAGGAGGGCCGGGAAAAGGATTCGCCCCCGCTCGGCACCGGGTCTAAGATCGTCCGTCTGCCCCTCCCGAACCGTGGTGCCAGCGCCGTCGGCAGCCGTGGGAGTGCCGGCCGCTCGGGAACCGGCCGGTGTCCTTTCACCGTGAGCCCAGACGAGTCCGCCGCCCCCTGTGCCGGGCGGCCGGGAAGGTCCGCCGTGCACTCCCCCGCCCCCGCCCCCACCGACGCGCCCGCCGCCGACACCGGTCCGCTCGGCCGCGAACGCTCCCACCTGGCCGCCTCCAGGGCCGCGCTGAAGGCGATGCGCGAGGACGTCGAGGCGCTCGACCTGCGTGACGTGGCCGGCACCTGGGTCTCCGCCCAGGTGCTGCAGAAGCAGATCGACGAGCGGATCAAGGCCCTCGCCGACCTCACGCACACCCCGCTGTTCTTCGGCCGCCTCGACTACCTGCACGCGATCAGCGAGGCCGAGTCCGAGGGCAGCGGCGGCGAGCGCTTCTACATCGGCCGCCGGCACGTGCACGACGCGGACGGCGACCCGATGGTGATCGACTGGCGCGCCCCGGTCTCCCAGCCGTTCTACCGGGCCAGCCGCACCGAGCCGATGGACGTCGCCAAGCGCCGCCGCTTCGGCTACACCGGCGGCGAGCTGACCGCCTACGAGGACGAGAACCTCTCCGACCCGGACGAGGCCGACACCCGCTCCGCGCTGCTCGCCGCCGAGATCGAGAAGCCCCGCGTCGGCCCGATGCGCGACATCGTCGCCACCATCCAGCCCGAGCAGGACGAGATCGTCCGCGCCGACGTCACCGGCACCATCTGCGTCCAGGGCGCCCCCGGCACCGGGAAGACCGCCGTCGGCCTGCACCGCGTCGCCTACCTGCTGTACGCGCACCGCGAGCGCCTGGCCCGCACCGGCACCCTGGTGGTCGGCCCGAACCGCTCCTTCCTCCAGTACATCGAGCAGGTGCTCCCCGCCCTGGGCGAGCTGGACGTCGCCCAGGCCACCGTGCAGGAACTCGTCGGCCACGTCGAGATCCGCGGCACCGACAGCGCCGAGACCGCCCGGATCAAGGGCGACGCCCGGATGGCCCGCGTGCTGCGCAACGCCGTGCGGGCCGGGATCACCCTGCCCACCGAGCCCTGCGTGGTCGTCCGCGGCTCCCGCCGCTGGCGGGTGCCCGCGTACGAACTCGAAGAGATCGTACGGGAGTTGATGGACCGCGAGATCCGCTACGGGGCCGCCATGGAGGCCCTGCCGCAGCGGATCGCGCACGCCGTCCTGGTCAAGATGGAGCAGGGCGGCGAGGCCCCCGACGACCGGGTGCAGGACGCCGTCGCCCGCAACGCCGCGGTCAAGGCCACCGTGAAGGCGTGCTGGCCCGCCGTCGACCCGGTCAAGCTGGTGCACCGGCTGCTCGGCGACGCCGGGTTCCTGGCCGCCGCCGCGGACGGCGTCCTCGACGCCGAGGAGCAGGCCGCCCTGCTGTGGGCCAAGCCGCCGCGCAGCGCCCGCACCGCGCCCTGGTCCGCCGCCGACGCCGTCCTGATCGACGAGGCCGCCGACCTGGTGCACCGCACCCCCTCGCTCGGCCACGTGGTCGTCGACGAGGCCCAGGACCTCTCCCCCATGCAGTACCGGGCGGTCGGCCGCCGCTGCACCACCGGCTCCGCGACCGTCCTCGGCGACCTCGCCCAGGGCACCACCCCGTGGGCCACCGGCAGCTGGCAGGAGGCCCTGCACCACCTCGGCAAGGACGGCGCGCACGTCGAGGAGCTCACCCAGGGCTTCCGCGTCCCCGGCGAGGTCATCGCCTACGCCTCCCGGCTGCTGCCCGCGATCGCCCCCGGCCTGGCCCCCGCCACCTCCGTCCGCGACCTGCCCGGCTCGCTCGTCCTGCGGCACGTCCCCGACGGCCTCGACGCCGCCGTGCCGGACGCCTGCCGCGAGGCGCTGCGGCACGAGGGCTCGGTCGGCCTGATCGCGGCGGACGCCAGGATCCCGGCCCTCGCCGCGGCGCTCACCGCCGCGGGGCTGCCCCACCTCGCCCCCGGCACCGAGACCACCGCCGAATCCCGGCTCACCCTCGTCCCGGCCTCGCTCGCCAAGGGCCTCGAGTACGACCACGTGGTCCTCGACGAACCCGCCGCGATCGTCGCGGGCGAGCCCGACCACCGCACCGGCCTGCGCCGCCTGTACGTGTCGCTGACCCGCGCGGTCTCCGGCCTGACGGTGCTGCACGCGCGGCCGCTGCCGGCCGAACTGGCGTAGCGGTCAGGGGCGCGGGAAGGGCCGCCGCGCCGGACGCCGCGAAGCCGGGGGCGCGCTTCCGGTCGGTCGGTTCAGGTGCCGATGAGCTCGCGCCACTCGGCGACCTTCGCCGGGTCGACCGCGCCCGCCCAGCCGCCCTCGCGGACCGCGCCGCCGATGTGGAAGGCGTCGAAGCCGGCGGCGCGGAGTTCGGGGACGTGTTCGGCGCGCAGGCCGCCGCCGACCAGGATCCGCTGGCGGTAGCCGGGCTCGCCGGACTTGGCGAGTTCGCCGAGCAGGACCTCGCGGCCGGCGTCGACGCCGGCGGCCGCGCCGGAGGTGAGGAAGGTGTCGAGGCCGGGGAGGTCGGCGACGGCGGCGCGGACCTCTGAGCGGTCGGCGCTGTGGTCGATGGCGCGGTGGAAGGTCCAGCGGCAGCCGGAGACGGCCTCGGCGACGGCCCGGGTCGCGGTGAGGTCGACCGCGCCCTCGGGGGTGAGGAAGCCGAGCACGAACTCCTCGGCGCCCTCGGCCCGCAGCGCCGCGGCGCGGGCGAGCAGGTCGTCGAGGTCGCCGGGGGTGAAGCCGTCGCGGATGCGGAGCATGACCCGCAGCGGGATGCCGACGGCGGCGCGGATCGCGGCGAAGTCCCTGGTGGCGGGGGTGAGCCCGTCGGCGGACATGTCGGTGACCAGTTCGAGGCGGTCGGCGCCGCCCGACTCGGCGGCCCGGGCGTCCTGGGGGGTCAGCGCGATGACTTCGAACATTGGTCTAGACATATCCGATAGCCTGCCACATCGGCAGGCCCCGGGCGAGCCCCCGCCGCCGTTCGGCCGCGCCTCCTCCTCCGTTCGCGTTCCGTTCGCGTCCCGTTCGTCCTGCTAGGGGGTTTTCACCTTCCCCTCCTGACGGCCCGACAGCACCCGACCGGCCAGCAGCAGCGTCCCCGCGCCGACCGCCAGCGCGGGCGCCAGCCGCCACACGCCGCCGACCTGCTCCCAGAGGCTGAACAGGCTGAACCAGGCGGTCAGCGGCAGGACGGCCAGACCGAGCGCCGCGGGCAGCAGCCGCTCGCGGGCGGCGCAGAGCATCAGCAGCAGCGGGGCGAGCAGGAGCAGCAGCGGCGTCCAACCGTCCATCAGGTGCCAGGTGTCGTAGCCCCCCTGGGCCTTCGTCACCAGCAGGCCGGCGGCCGCACCGGTCAGGACCGGCAGCCGCCGGGGCCGTTCCAGCAGGTCGGCGGGGGCGGCGAGGATTAGCGCGCCCGCGGCGAGGTAGGGCAGCAGGGCGGTGGCGTCCAGGAGCAGCAGCCAGACGTTGGGCTCGGTGAGCCAGGGGCCCCCGGGCCGGACGTTGGCGGTGGCCAGGCGGACCCCGAGCCGGACGACGGCGAGCAGCACGACCGTCCCGGCCAGCGTCCGCACCGCCCGCCAGGCGCCGAACGCCGCCGCGACGGCCAGCAGCGCGGGGACGACGGTCAGGCCGAGCAGGGCGAGGTTGTCCGGCAGCGCGGTCCACGGGGCGTCGAACCCGGCCCGGGCGGCGGCGCGCACCCGCCAGAAGCGCACGTCGCCGGGGAGCGCGACCAGCCCGGCCGTGGCGCCGGCCAGCAGCGGCGCGGCGGCGGCGAGCAGCCGGCCGCCGAGCGCGGTGGAGGTGAGCCCGGTGCGCAGCCGCAGGCCGTACGCGGCGAGGTCGAGCGCTTCGCGGGCGGTGCCGAGGCGACCGGCCCCGGCGGTGGTGTCGGCGAACACCTCGGCGAGTTCGGCGCCCCGGTCGCGGCGGTAGCGGGCCGGGTAGAGCGCGAGGACGGCGCGCAGCGCGACGCCGGTCCGGTGCCCGCCGGGGGTGACGGCGCTCATGCGCCCACCTCGCTGACGCTCGGCGAGCGCTTCGCGCACGCGCACCTGCCCTCGGTGAGCTCACTCCGTCCGCTCATGCGGTGGCCCCCCGGGGCACGGGGGCGCCGCCGAGGCGGCGCTGGGCCTCGGCGGCGACCGAGCGCAGGCGTTCGGCCTCGACGGCGAGCAGGTCGCGCCCGCCGCCGGTGAGGGCGTACGTGCGGCGGGCCCGGCCGTCGACGATCTCCTCGGCGGCGACCTCGATCAGGCCCTGCTGGAGCAGCCGGTCGAGCGCGCCGTACAGGGTGCCGGTGCGCATCTTCACCCGCCCCCCGGAGATCGCGTCGATCTCCTGGATCAGCGCGTACCCGTGCCGGGGGGCGTCCGCGAGGGCGGTGAGCAGCAGCAGGGTGGGCTCCTGCATGGCGCGTTCTGTCATGCGACTACATATATCGTCGACCGTCCTATCTGCGCCACCCCCCGGCCCCCCGACCGGCACCCGGCCGGCCCCCGGCCGGGACGGGCGGCCCGGGGCTACCGCCGGTCGAGCCCGGCGAGGTCGTCCCGGCGCAGCGCCCCGAGCAGCCCGGCCAGCAGCGGCAGGGCCAGCGCGAGCAGCGCGACGGTCGCCCAGGGCACGTCGGCGAGGCTCACCGCGGGCCCGCCCACCACCCCGGCGGCCCGGGAGCGCAGCAGGGCGAAGGCCGGGACGAGGCCGCTGACGGTGCCCAGCAGCGCGCCGAGCAGGGCGATCAGGCCGGCCTGCAGTCCGGCGACGGTGCGCCGGGTGCGCGGGCGGGCGCCGATCGCCGAGAGCAGGGCGCGCTCGCGGCGGGCGTCGGCGGCGGCCAGCGCGGTGGAGACCACGGCCGCGCCGAGCACCACCAGCGCGGCGAAGCCGCCGAGCGCGACCCGCACCGTGCTGTCCTCCGGGACGAAGCCGCGCTCCACCCGGAACTCGGCGTGCGGGGCGAGCCGGGCGACGGTGGCGGCGGCGCGCTGCTCGGCCCGCGCGCCGACCGGCGCGGACGGCAGCCAGACCGCCCCGGCGGGCTCGGCCTCCAGGCCCAGCCGGCGGACCGTGTCGGGGGCGACCACCAGCGGCGCGTAGCGCTGCCCGGCCGGGCGCTCGACCAGCACCGCGTCCACCCGCAACTCCCTGACCTCGCCGGCGTTGCCCTGCATCCGCAGCACGGCCTGCCCGTCGTGCAGGTAGGACGGGTCGGTGACCACGGCCTTGCCGCCGAGCAGCGCCTCCTCCGCGCGCCGGTCGTGCAGCGCCAGCAGGTTGTGCAGCACCGGGGCGTCCCCGACCACGGCCTCGGAGGTGGCGGTCTCCCCGTAGCGCGGCCCGCCCTCGGCGTAGACCGCGCCCCAGCAGCCCGTGCAGAACACGTACCGGGCCTGGTAGAGGTCGGCGCGCTCGCCGAGGTCCGGCAGGTCCTGCGACAGGGCGGCGCGCAGCTGCGGCAGCGTGTTCCCGTCGCCGTGCACGGTGAGCCGGACGGCACCGGCGGGCTGCTCCAGCCGGTAGGCGGCCCGGTCCTGGACCTCCGCGCCGGTGGAGTGCACGCCGACCGCGACGGCGCCGGCCACCGCGGCGAGCACGGCGGCCACCGCGGGCGCGGTGCGCGAGCGGTGCCGGGCGGCGTCGCGCAGCGCCAGCCGGGGGCCGACCGGCAGCCGGCGGGCGAGCCGGCCGAGCAGGGCCAGCAGCAGCGGGGTGAACAGCAGCAGCCCGAGTTCGGCGAGCACCGCGCCGCCCAGCACGGACAGCGTGCGCACGCTCAGCCCGGCCAGCACCGGCGGGCCCGCGACCGGCCCGGCCACCGCGCCGTACAGCGCCAGCGCGGCGCCCAGCAGGACGGCGGCCAGGCCGAGCAGCGGGGTGCGGCGGGAGGCCCGGCGCACCGGGTCGCGGTCGGTGAGCCCGGCCAGCACCTCGCGGCGGCCGGCCTGCAGCGCGGGCAGCAGGGCGGCCAGGACGGCGGTGGCGACGCCGACGGCGGCGATGGCCAGCAGTTCGGCCGGGCGCAGCGCCAGCTGTCCGAACCGGCTGCCGCCCCACTCCTCGATCCACGGGCGCAGCGCGGCCACCAGTCCGGTGCCGAGCAGGGCGCCGAGCGCGGCGCCGACGGTGCCGAGCACCAGGCCGCCGCCGAGCACCACGGCCCGCACGTGCCCGGGCCGGCCGCCGGCCGCGCCGAGCAGGGCGAGTTGGCGGCGGGAGCGGCGGGCGCCGACCGCGAAGGCCGGTCCGGCCAGCAGGGCGACCTCCAGCAGGGCCATCGCGGCGGTGGTGGCGGCGGTCATCAGGGCGCGTTCGCGTTCGTCCGCGGCGCCGACGGCCTCCTGCCGCTCCAGCGCCTCGGCGGGCGGGTGGGCGGCGATCCGGCGTCCGGCCAGGGTGTAGCCGTACGCGTTGAGCTGCCGCACCCGCGACCAGTCGAGCGTCGCGCCGGCGGGCAGGGTGACCAGCCAGGCGGCCTTGCGGGCGGCGGCCTGTTCGGCGGACGGGGTCTGCGGGGCGAATCCGGCGGCGGCCTGCGCGTCGTCCAGCTGCCGGTACAACTCGCCCGGGCGGGCGACGAGTTCGACGGCGTTCAGGTCCGCGGGGTGCTCGACGGTGCCGGTCAGGGTGAACGGTGCGGACTCCAGGCCGCGGACGGTGACGGTGTCGCCGATCCGCAGCCCGGTGGCGGTCAGGAAGGCCCGGGTGGCGGCGGCCTCGCGCGGGGCGGCGGGGGCGCGGCCGGCCACCAGGTCGATCCGGCCCCGCCAGAGGCCGCCGGTCAGGTCGGCCTCGAAGGTGTCGGCGGGGGCCAGCCCGTCGGCGGTCCGCACGGTGGCGACCGGGCCGGTGCGGGCCGGGGTCAGGACGCTGCCGGGCGGCAGCAACTCGCCCAGCAGGGCGGTCGGTTCGGTGTCGGCGGCGCGCCGCTGTTCGGCGCTCGGCCCGGCGCCGGGGCGCTGCGGCAGGGTGCGGACGCCGTCGGCGGGGAAGACCGCCTGCTCGATCGTCCGGCCCGGGTCGTACGCGCCGACCAGGGCGTCGGCCCGGCCCATCAGCCGGTCGGCGCGCTGCTCGGCGGTCAGTTGGCCGCTGCGGTGCACCACGTCGACGCCGGTCGCGCCGAGTACCGGCAGCGCGATCATCGCGGCGACCAGGGCGCTGCGGCCCTTGGCCCGCCAGGCGTCGCGGCGCGCGATCCGCAGCACCGCCCGCAGGGCGCTCACCGGCGCACCGCCTCTTCGGCGATCCGGCCGTCGCGCAGGAAGACCACCCGGTCCGCCCAGGAGGCGTGGGAGGCGTCGTGGGTGACCATCATGACGGCCGCCCCGGCGTCGCAGCGGGCCCGCAGCACCTCCAGCACCGCCTCGCCGGTGGCCGAGTCCAGCGCCCCGGTGGGCTCGTCGGCCAGCACCAGTCGGCGCTGCCCGGACAGCGCCCGGCCGATCGCGACGCGCTGCTGCTGGCCGCCCGACATGTCCTCCGGGAAGCGGTCGGCGAGTTCGCCGATGCCCAGTTCCGCCAGCACGGCCAGCGCCTCGGCGCGGGCGGTGCGGGCCGGGACGCCCTCCAGTTCGCGGGGCAGCGCGATGTTCTCGGCCGCGGTCAGGGCCGGGAGCAGGTTGTACGACTGGAACACGTAGCCCACCGAGCGGCGGCGCACGTCGGCCAGCCGGGCCCGGCTCAGCCCCTCCAGCGGGGCGCCCTCCACCAGCACCCGCCCGGTGGAGGGCCGGTCCAGGCCGCCGGCCAGCGCCAGCAGGGTGGACTTGCCCGAACCGGACGGGCCCATCACCGCCAGGAACTCCCCGGCCCGCACCTCCAGGTCGATCGGGTGCAGCGCGTGCACCTCGGCCGCGCCCCGGCCGTGCACCCGGCCGACCCCCTCCAGGCGCAGTACGGCCTGCGCGTTCGATCCGGTCATGGCTCCCCCTCGGAACAGCGGAACGTCTTGCATACCGAGTATGTATAGCCGCCGGACGTCAACTACTCAAGTGTGCGTCATAAGTCGGCGAACTACATATAGGCTGGATCACACCGCCCCGCGTCCGCGTCGCACCCGAGGAGCAGAATGAGCGTCATGACCGCACCGCTGTCCGCTCGCTGGCACGACCTGCTCACCCGCTGCGGCGCCACCGCCGACCCCGAGCCCTACGCCCGCGACCTGCTCGCCCGCTGGGCCGAGCCGCAGCGCCACTACCACACCGCCTCCCACCTGGCGGCCGTCCTCGACCGCGTCGACGAACTCGCCGCCCACGCCGACGACCCCGACGCCGTCCGGCTCGCCGCCTGGTTCCACGACGCGGTCTACCGCCCCGACCGCTCCGAGAACGAGGAGCGCAGCGCCGCCCTCGCCTGCCGCGCCCTGCGCGAGGCCGGCCTGCCCGAACCGCTGGTCCACGAGGTCGACCGCCTGGTCCGGCTCACCGTCGACCACCACCCCGCCCCCGGCGACCGCAACGGCGAAGTCCTCTGCGACGCCGACCTCGCCGTCCTCGGCGGCCCGCCCGAGGCGTACGACGCCTACAGCGCCGCCGTCCGCGAGGAGTACTCCTTCGTCCCGCCGGACGCCTTCCGCACGGGCCGCGCCACCGTCCTGCGCAGACTCCTCGCCCTGCCCGCCCTCTACCGCACCCCCGAGGCGCACGCCCGCTACGACGCCCGGGCCCGCGCGAACATGCACCGCGAACTGGCCGCCCTGGGAGGCTGAACTCCGCTAGGCCCTCTCTTTCGGACCTTGCCGGGCGCGCGGCGCCGCGCGCTGATCCGACAAGATCCGAAAGAGAGGACCCGGCCCGCCCGCGCCTCGCGCACCCGCGGCCCCGCCGCGAAGGGGCGCGGTCCGTCCGGCGACACGTCACCGACCAGGGGCGACCGCCACGTGCCGCGCCCCGGCCGGTTCGGAGGGCCGATCAGGATCACGCGAGGCCGCCGACCGGCGCGACCACGACCCCGTGCTTGCCGCACACCCAGTGCGGGTCCGGCCCGAGTTCGGGCTCGACCCCGAGCGCGTGCGGGTCGTCCTCCTCGTCCGCGCAGGCGGTGCACAGCGGCCAGCGCCCGTACGACTCCAGCAGCGCGTCCTGGACGTCCTGCGCGACCAGGCCGAGCACGAACTCGCGCCCGTCGGGCCACTGTTCGAGCCACCAGCGGCGGTGGGTGACGGCGTCCTCGACCAGCGAGACGATCGCCGCGTCGGCGACGTCGCGGGCGGTGAGGTCGGCGAGGATCAGCGCCCGCGCGTTGTGCAGGGCGGCTTCGATGTCGGAACTGGCCATCCGCCCATTGTCCCGCACCCCGCTACGGCAGCGGGAGGCCCGTCGTGCCGGGCGATCCGCACTCCCGCCGTCCGGAGGACCCCCGGGTCGTCCGGCAGGTGCCGGTCAGCGCGCGGCCGGCCGGCACGGCGGTCGCGTTCCGGTCCGTGTCCGGCGGCGGCACCACCTGGATCCGGCCCCCCTCTTCCCCGTGCCGCCGTTCGCCCCGGGGCGGTCGGGCCCCGAACCGCCGGAGCCGTCCACGGCCCCGGCGTCCCACGGAGGGGCGGCCCGGGCGAGAACGCCGTGAGGGCGGCCTCCCGAAGGAGGCCGCCCTCACGGCGTGAGACTGACCGATCCGGGCCGGTGGGAACCGGCGGGCGGATCAGAAGTCCATGTCACCGCCCGGCATGCCGCCGCCGGCGGCCGCGGCGGCCTTCTCCGGCTTGTCGGCGATGACGGCCTCGGTGGTGAGGAACAGCGCCGCGATGGAGGCGGCGTTCTGCAGCGCGGAGCGGGTGACCTTGGCCGGGTCGATGATGCCGGAGGCGATCAGGTCGACGTACTCGTTGGTCGCGGCGTTCAGGCCGTGGCCGGAGGGCAGGTTGCGGACCTTCTCGACCACGACGCCGCCCTCGAGGCCGGCGTTGGTCGCGATCTGCTTGATCGGGGCCTCCAGGGCCACGCGGACGATGTTGGCACCGGTGGCCTCGTCGCCCTCCAGCTCCAGCTTCTCGAACGCGACACCGGCCTGCAGCAGGGCGACGCCACCACCGGCGACGATGCCCTCCTCGACGGCGGCCTTGGCGTTGCGCACCGCGTCCTCGATGCGGTGCTTGCGCTCCTTGAGCTCGACCTCGGTGGCCGCGCCGGCCTTGATGACGGCCACGCCGCCGGCCAGCTTGGCGAGGCGCTCCTGGAGCTTCTCGCGGTCGTAGTCCGAGTCGGAGTTCTCGATCTCGGCGCGGATCTGGTTGACCCGGCCGGCGACCTGGTCGCTGTCGCCGCCGCCGTCGACGATGGTGGTCTCGTCCTTGGTGATGACGACCTTGCGGGCGGTGCCCAGCAGGTCCAGGCCGGCGTTCTCCAGCTTGAGGCCGACCTCCTCGGAGATCACGGTGCCGCCGGTCAGGATGGCGATGTCGCCGAGCATGGCCTTGCGGCGGTCGCCGAAGCCCGGGGCCTTGACGGCGACGGACTTGAAGGTGCCGCGGATCTTGTTCACGACCAGGGTCGAGAGGGCCTCGCCCTCCACGTCCTCGGCGATGATGACGAGCGGCTTGCCGCTCTGCATGACCTTCTCCAGCAGCGGGAGGAGGTCCTTGACCGAGGAGATCTTGGAGTTGGCGATGAGGATGTACGGGTCCTCGAAGCTCGTCTCCATGCGCTCCAGGTCGGTGGCGAAGTAGGCGGAGATGTAGCCCTTGTCGAAGCGCATGCCCTCGGTGAGCTCGAGCTCCAGGCCGAAGGTGTTGCTCTCCTCGACGGTGATGACGCCTTCCTTGCCGACCTTGTCCATGGCCTCGGCGATGAGCTCGCCGATCTGGGTGTCGGCGGCCGAGATGGAGGCGGTGGAGGCGATCTGCTCCTTGGTCTCCACGTCCTTGGCCTGGGCCAGCAGCTGGTCGGAGACGGCGGCGACGGCCTTCTCGATGCCGCGCTTGAGGGCCATCGGGTTGGCGCCGGCGGCGACGTTGCGCAGACCCTCGCGGACGAGCGCCTGGGCCAGCACGGTGGCGGTGGTGGTGCCGTCACCCGCGACGTCGTCGGTCTTCTTGGCGACCTCCTTGACCAGCTCGGCGCCGATCTTCTCGTACGGGTCCTCGAGCTCGATCTCCTTGGCGATGGAGACACCGTCGTTGGTGATCGTGGGGGCGCCCCACTTCTTCTCCAGGACGACGTTGCGACCCTTGGGGCCGAGCGTGACCTTCACGGCGTCGGCAAGCTGGTTCATGCCACGCTCAAGGCCGCGGCGGGCTTCCTCGTCAAAGGCGATGATCTTGGCCATCAGAAGTGGTCCTCCGGGACACGGTCGACTGCTCGGACCAAGGGGTGCCCGCGACGGACGGCCCAGGAGAGCGGGGGTCCCTTCCCCTACCGCTTCCGGGGCCTCACCGGCCCGGTCCGTTTGTCACTCTCACGCTGTGAGTGCTAACGCCAATGATTAGCACTCTGGGGTGGCGAGTGCAAGCCCATTGGGGTGCCGGCGGCGACCCGGGGAACGGCCGCCCGGGGAGCGACCGGCCGGGAGAACCGACAGGCCCGCCCCGGACGCCGTCGCGTCGGGGCGGGCCTGGCCCGTGCGGTTGTGCGCGGTCAGTCGGTGCCTCAGGCGCCGGCGGCGCGGACCATGTCGGCCTGCGGACCCTTCTGACCCTGCGAGATCTCGAACTCGACCCGCTGGCCCTCTTCCAGGGTGCGGTAGCCGTCCATCTGGATCGCGCTGTAGTGGACGAACACGTCCGCTCCACCGTCGACCGCGATGAAGCCGTAGCCCTTCTCGGCGTTGAACCACTTGACGGTGCCCTGAGCCATTCCGAACTCCCCTTGTGCTGTGCTGGCCCTTCAGAGATCCGCGGGACGCGGACCCGGAGGTCTGGAAGGCCGGCCTGGGGTCTCCCCCCCGTACGGCGCAGCCTCTGTCGCGGCTGAATGTATCCGGATATGCGCCCTGCGCAACAGGCCCAATTTCCGGGGAAAGTCCGGACGGGCCAAGGGATATGACGGGGCGAAAGGCGCAGCGCCCGACAATTGCCACCGGACATAACGGACGGGATACCGCAAAACGCCGTAACAATTCTGACGGCGGCCTGACAGAACGGGCGGCCGCGGGGGGAGACGTACGGCGGGCTGTCCGGCGCTTGTCTCAGCGCGCGGGACGGAACGGGGTCCTGCACGGGCGGGGCGCGGTGCGGAAAGCGAGGATTGAACCGGGCCGTGGAGGGGAACGGCCTCGACCGGCACTCTACTCCCCGGCCTCCGGCGGAATTGCGGCACCCCGTCCGGCGGGAAAACCGCAGGTGCGCGGGGCATTGGGCCGAGTACGCGCGAAACCGCCGTCCGGTCCGGAAAATTGAATTCCGAACCAAACGGCGGTCGCGGTAATGCGGGGCGGTCAGCAGCCGCCGGCCACCGCCGGAATGATCGACACCGAGGCGCCGTCCTTGATCTCGGTCTCCAGGCCGTCGGCGAAGCGCACGTCGTCGTCGTTCACGTACACGTTGACGAAGCGGCGCAGCTTGCCGGTGTCGTCCAGCAGCCGGGCGGCGATGCCGGCGTGGTTCGCCTCCAGGTCCGCGATGACGGCGGAGAGGGTGGCGCCCTCGGCGGTCACCTCGGCGGCGCCGCCGGTGTAGGTGCGCAGGATGGTCGGGATGCGGACGGTGGCGCTCATGCGGTGCTCCTCGGGCGTGGGGGTGTCAGGCGGTGGCGAGGCCGGCGGCGCGGAAGGACTCCAGCGTCGGGCGGATCACGGCGGTCATGCCGGCGTCGGCGACCGCGTCGAGGGTCTTGAGGCCGTCACCGGTGTTGATCGCGACGGTCTCCTTGGACGGGTCGAGCAGGCCGTTCTCGACCAGCTTCTTCAGCACGCCCACGGTGACGCCGCCCGCGGTCTCGGCGAAGATGCCCTCGGTGCGGGCGAGCAGCTTGATCGCCTCGACCACCTCGGCGTCGGTGACGTCCTCCACCGCACCGCCGGTGCGGCGGGCGATGTCCAGCACGTACGGGCCGTCGGCCGGGTTGCCGATCGCCAGCGACTTGGCGATGGTGTCCGGCTTGACCGGCTTGATCACGTCGCGGCCGGCCTTGAAGGCGGCGGAGACCGGGGAGCAGCCCTCGGCCTGGGCGCCGAAGATCTTGTACGGCTTGTCCTCGACCAGGCCGAGCTTGATCAGCTCCTGCAGGCCCTTGTCGATCTTGGTGAGCTGGGAGCCGGAGGCGATCGGGATGACGATCTGGTCGGGCAGCCGCCAACCGAGCTGCTCGCAGATCTCGAACGCCAGGGTCTTGGAGCCCTCGCCGTAGTACGGGCGCAGGTTGACGTTCACGAAGCCCCAGCCCTCGCCGGCCGGGTCGCCGATCAGCTCGGAGCAGAAGCGGTTCACGTCGTCGTAGTTGCCGTCGATGCCGACCAGCTCGCCGCCGTACACCCCGGCCATCACGACCTTGCCCTGCTCCAGGTCGTGCGGGATGAACACGCAGGACTTGAAGCCGGCCCGGGCGGCCGCGGCGCCCACCGCGCCGGCCAGGTTGCCGGTGGAGGAACAGGACAGCGTGGTGAACTCGAAGGCGCGGGCGGCCTCGATCGCGCAGGCCACCACCCGGTCCTTGAAGGAGTGGGTCGGGTTGCCCGAGTCGTCCTTGATGTGCAGCTGCGCGGTGAAGCCCAGCTCGCGGCCCAGGTTGTCGGCCTTGACCAGCGGGGTCCAGCCCGGGTTCAGGTTCGGCTTGCCGGCCACGTCGGCCGGGACGGGCAGCAGCGGGGCGTAGCGCCAGATCGACGCCGGTCCGGCCTCGATCCGCTTGCGCAGCTCCTCGGCGTCGTAGCCCGAGTAGTCGTAGGCGATCTCCAGCGGACCGAAGCACTCGAGACAGGCGAAGTCCGGACCGAGCGGGGAGCGCGCACCGCACTCGCGACAGGACAGCGCGGTCGCGGGACCGAGGTCGACGGTGGTGGGTGCGGCGGTGTCAACAGCCATGGTGGCGAGGCCCTTTCTCCTCATCTTCCCCGGATCGCGGTCGCGCCGGGACGGAATTGGCACCTGTCCCGCCGGGCCTGCTGGCCGCGCGGGAGGGTTGCCGGGACTTCAACGGGCCGTTCCCTCAGTCCCTCTGGATGAGCTCTGTGAAGTTGTGGTCGTACGCTGCGAGCGACCCCCGCGTGCGAAGGCACGGTCGCAGTACGAAGACTGTATCCGAAGGCCCGGGCGGAGAGACCCCCGCGTCCGACACCCGAGACGAACCGAGACAGGGAGCGAGACTTGCCGGAGCAGCCCGAGCCCGGGGTAGTGCCGGAGGTGGCCGACTGGCTGCGCCGCCGTTCGTGGACGGCCGCCGACCGGCCGCTCGACCTGCTGCTGGCGGCCAAACGCGCGGCCGGTCCGGCCGGCACCGTCAGCGTGGTGCTGCCCGCCCTGGACGAGGAGACCACCGTCGGCGAGATCGTCACCGCGATCCGCACCGAGCTGGTCGAACGCGTCCCGCTGGTGGACGAACTGGTGGTGGTCGACTCCGGCTCGCAGGACGGCACCGCCGCCGCCGCGGCCGCCGCCGGCGCCCGGGTGGTGCACCGGGACGCGATCCTGCCCCGGCTGCCCGCCGAACCCGGCAAGGGCGAGGTGCTGTGGCGCTCGCTGCTCGCCACCAGCGGCGCGATCGTCTGCTTCGTCGACGCCGACCTGCGCGAGTTCGACCCGGCGTTCGTCTCCGGCATCATCGGCCCGCTGCTCACCGACCCGGCCCTGCAACTGGTCAAGGCCATGTACGACCGCCCCTTCGAGGCCGAGGGCACCGTCGTCCCGGCCGGCGGCGGCCGGGTCACCGAACTGGTCGCCCGCCCGCTGCTCAACCTGCACTGGCCGCAGCTGGCCGGCTTCGTCCAGCCCCTCGGCGGCGAGTACGCGGCCCGCCGCGGCCTGCTGGAACGGCTGCCCTTCCCGACCGGCTACGGGGTCGAGCTGGGCCTGCTGGTCGACGCCCTGGAACTGGCCGGGCTGGACGCGCTGGCCCAGGTCGACGTCGGCGTGCGGCACCACCGGCACCAGGACGGCCAGGCCCTCGGCCGGATGGCCGCCACCATCTACCGCACCGCCCTGGAGCGCCTGGACCGCGCCCACCGCCTCAAGGCCGACCCCGACCTGGTCCGCCCGCTGCTCACCCAGTACACCCGCACCCCCGACGGCTTCGCCCCCCGCACCCACCCCGTCCCCGCCACCGAACGCCCCCCGATGGCCACCGTCCCCGAGTACCGCGACCGCTGACCCCCGGCCGCGCCGACACCCCGCACCTGTCTCTTATACACATCTCCGAGCCCACGAGACCGTA
>NZ_JNWZ01000063.1 GCF_000716545.1 Kitasatospora phosalacinea | reverse complement strand
CGCCGATGGTACTGCAGGGGGGACCCTGTGGGAGAGTAGGACGCCGCCGAACAATCATTGTGGGAAAGCCCCCCGACGGGACGTCGGGGGGCTTTCTTGCGTTTCGGGGGAAGTAGACGCCAGCAAGCAGGGTGGACTTAGGTCCACCTCAAAGAGGGGTGGCACGGCCAATGTGCCGGCCGTGGTGCCGAAGAGAGACTGGGAGCGTTCGAGGGACGGCTTCGACTTCTCGGGGAGTGGGCTTTGGCGACGACGGTGTGGTTCGGTGCTGGGGCCGCCAGGTCCGTACTGGGTGAGCGGGCGCGGGTGGCGGTGCGGGCCGGCGGGCAGGCCTTGGTGATGACGGTGGCGGCTGCGGCTGCTCTGGTGGTGCCGGTGCTGGCGGTCGTGTTCACGGCTCTGGCCGTGGGGCAGCTGTTCGATCACGGGCCGCTGGGGCTGTACGCGGCGGTGCCGAGTACGGCCCTGGTGGGGGTGTTGTCGCTGTACTGGTTCGTGCGGCGCGGTGCGGCGTGGACGCGGCAGCGGGTGGAGCGCGAGGCCGGCGAACGGTGGTGGGTGGTGTATTCGCCGCGGGAGGCGTTGGAGCAGGACGTGCGGGGGTTCTGGTGGACGGGGGCGTCGTACCACCGGAGCCGGGAGGTGGCGCGGTTGGTGCAGTTCGTGCGGTGGGCGGTGCGGGACCACCAGGTTCAGCGGGAGGGGGTGTGGTTGCTGGCCAATCCGGTAGGGGTGGCTGTGCTGCTGGGGGTGCCGATGGCGCTGGTGTGGGGCGGGCTGGTGTTCGCGGTCTCGGCGACGGTGGATTCGCGGCACTTCTTCGGGCTGAACAGCCAGCCGGTGAGCCTGCTGTTCTCCGCGCTGATCGGCGCGGTGCTGGCGGCGGCCGGGCTGTCGGCGATGCCGTGGGCGGTGCGGATGCACGGGGCGTTCGCGTGCCGGGTGCTGGGCGGCGGGCCGCAGCAGAGCCGGGCGCAGCTGACCGAGCGGGTGGCGCACCTGACGGAGACCCGGGCCGACGCGGTGGACGCGCAGGCGGCGGAGTTGCGGCGGATCGAGCGGGATCTGCACGACGGGGCGCAGGCACGGCTGGTGACGATCGGGCTGACGCTGGGGGCGATCGAGCACCTGATGGCCACGGACCAGTCGGCGGCCCGGGAACTGCTGGCGGAGGCCAGGGAGGCTTCGGCGAAGGCGTTGCAGGAGTTGCGTGATCTGGTCCGGGGCATCCATCCGCCGGTGCTGGCGGAGCGCGGGCTGCCGGACGCGGTCCGCGAGCTGGCGTTGACGTCGGTGGTGCCGACGGAGGTGACGGTGAGTCTGTCGGGGCGCCCGGAGGCGGCGTTGGAGACGGCGGTGTACTTCAGCGTGAGCGAGCTGCTGGCGAACGCGGCGAAGCACGCCCGGGCCCGGCACGCGTGGGTGGACGTGCTGCACCGGGCGGGCCGGCTACGGGTGGTGGTGACGGACGACGGGCACGGGGGTGCACGGATGGAGGCGGACGGTGGGCTGCGGGGGATCGAGAAGCGGTTGGGTACGTTCGACGGAATGATCTCGCTCGACAGTCCGGTGGGCGGGCCGACCACGATCACGATGGAGCTGCCGTGCGCGTTGTCCTCGCCGAGGACCTCTACCTCCTCCGCCAAGGTCTGACCAGGCTGTTGGAGATCCACGGCTTCACCATCGCGGCGGCGGTGGAGACCGGGCCGGACCTGCTGGCGGCGCTGCTGTCGGAGCGGCCGGACGTGGCGGTGGTGGACGTCCGGCTGCCGCCGACGCTGACGGACGAAGGGCTCCAGGCCGCGCTGGCGGCGCGCCGGGAGATCCCGGGCCTGCCGGTACTGGTGCTGTCGCAGCACGTGCAGCAGTTGTACGCGCGGGAGTTGCTGGCGGACGGGACGGGCGGGGTGGGATACCTGCTCAAGGACCGGGTGTTCAACGCGGACCAGTTCGTGGACGCGGTGCGGCGGGTGGCCGCGGGCGGGACGGCGATGGATCCGGACGTGATCGGCCGGCTGCTGCAGCACAACGCCGGGTCGGAGCCGCTGCAGCGGTTGTCGCCGCGGGAGCGGGAGGTGCTCGGGCTGATGGCGGAGGGCTGTTCGAACTCGGCGATCGCGGCGCGGCTGACGGTCAGCGACGGTGCGGTGGCCAAGCACATCGCCAACATCTTCGGGAAGTTGGAGCTCGCGCCGACGGAGGACGGCAACCGGCGGGTGCTCGCGGTACTGGCGTACCTGAACGGGGTCGCGGAGCGGTCGGTGGAGGGCTGAGGCGGCGAGCTGCCGGGGTGGTCGGGGCGGAGGGCGCCGGAGGTCGAGGGGCGCGGGGCCGCGGGCACAGCCGTGCCCGGTGCCGTCATTGGTGTGGACCAGTGGAGGTGTGGTGGCGATCGGGGGCCGCGATCCGGGCTGGCGGCAAGGGGGAACGCCCGTGCGAGTAGTATCCGGTGGGCCGAGTCTGTCGACGGTGCACCGTCATCGCGTCCCGACGCGATGACGCGAAGTGTGCGCCCCGGGGCGGGGACGTGTACTCGGCGGCTACAGGTCGTATACGGCAGCTGCCGAGTCCCAGGGGTTGATCAACGAATGGCACGTCCTTCCCTTACCCGCGCGCACCGGGCACTGCTGGGTGTGGTGGCCGTCGGCGCGTGCGTGATCTCGGGCATCGGTTTCGCGGGGTCCTACAACTCGGTGCGCGACCTGGCGATGGAGAAGGGCTTCGGCAGCTTCTCCTACGCCTTCCCGATAGGCGTCGACGCGGGCATCGTGGTGCTGCTCTCGCTGGACCTGGTGCTGACCTGGCTGCGGATCCCGTTCCCGCTGCTGCGGCAGACGGCGTGGTTGCTGACCGCGGCGACGATCGCGTTCAACGCGGCGGCGTCCTGGGGCGACACGCTGGGCATGGCGATGCACGCGGTGATCCCGGTGCTGTTCGTGGTCGTGGTCGAGGCCTCGCGGCACGCGGTGGGGCGGATCGCGGCGATCACCGCGGACCGGCACATGGAGTCGGTGCGGCTGATGCGCTGGGTGCTGTCGCCGGTGCCGACCTTCCGGCTGTGGCGGCGGATGAAGCTCTGGGAACTGCGCTCGTACGACGAGACGGTGCGGCTGGAGCAGAACCGGCTGGTGTACCGGGCGCAGCTGCGGTTCAGGTACGGGCGGGGCTGGCGGCGGTCGGCGCCGTTCCAGGCCCTGCTGCCGCTGAAGCTGGCGAAGTACGGCGTCCCGCTGGACCCGACGGTGCTGGACCGGATCGACGGCCCGCTGGTGGTGTCGGCCGGCGCGGTGGAGGGAGCCGGACAGGAGGTTCCGGCGGTGCGGGGCGGTCAGGTGACGCAGGATCAGCCGACGACGACGGCGGCGGCGACGGCGACGACGGCCCGGCCGGTGGCCCTGGGCGCGTCCGGCCCGCACGCCCAGCCGCCCGCGCAGCCCGCACCGGCCGCGCAGCCCGCACCGGCCGCGCAGGCCACGCAGGCACAGGCCCAGGCGGTGCCGCAGGTGTCGGCGGCGGTGGCGGTGCCGACGCTGGCGAAGCTGGCCGCGTTGCGGTTGCGCGACCAGCAGGACCCGCAGGCGGCGCAGGCCGCGCCGGTGATCGACTCGTCCGCGGAGCTGAACGTGTGGACGGCCCGCCCGGTGCGCTCGCACGTGGAGGAGCCGGGCCAGGTGCACACGGCGCGGGTGCCGGGGCAGGCCTCGCCGTGGTTCAAGGCGCCGCGCCCGAGCGGCCCGGAGGAGGCGGCCCACCCGCAGTCGGGCTACCAGCCGCCGCAGGCCGGGGCGTACGCCGAGCAGGGGGGCCACCCGGAGGAGTACCGGTCGGAGGAGTACCGGCAGGAGGAGTACCACCCGGTGGCGAACGGGCACGGCCCGGCGCCCCGCGGGCAGCAGGCGCAGCAGCACGCCCAGCGGTACGCGCCGGCGGAGCCGGTCCTGGTGCCCGGGCGGCCGGTGCGGCTGGAGACGATGATGGCGCCCGAGCCGGAGCCGCTGCCGTTCGAGGAGCAGGAGGTGCCGGCGCGCCGTCCGATCCCGGGCGCGGCCGAGCCGTTGGACGCCGACGAGTGCTTCGACGCGCTGGTCAGCTACATGGAGGAGAACCAGCGGCAGCCCGACGAGCGCCGTTTCGCCGAGTACCTGAGCCAGCGCGGCGTCGCGGGTTCGCGGCCGGACGGCGGGGTCGCGGTGAAGGACGTGGAGAAGGTCTGGCAGGACCTACAGGAGCGGTACATGGAGTCCGGCCGGGGGGAGTGATCCGGGGCCGGTCCGGGCGCTGATCCGCCCCCGCCGTTCGGAGACACGTACAGAAACGCGATGGCCGTCCGCCGGTCCTTCCGGCCGGGCGGCCATTGACGGTTCCGCGGAGCCGCCACTACCTTCGCCTCAACAAATTGTTGAAGTCGCGCGGTGAGTGGAGGAGCCCCCGGATGTCGCAGCCTGCTCAGGTCGGTGCCGCCCAGTCCGTCTCGTTCTCGGACGCCGCCCGCTCGGCCGTCGAGGCGCTGCTGGCACCGGTGGACGCCGAGTTGACGCGCCGTTACCCGGGTGAGCCCGGCTCCCGGCAGCCGGTGCACACCGTGTACGTGCCGGCCGACGCGTTCGGGGAGCACACCGTCCGGGAGTGGGGCGCGCAGGCGCTGGCGGCGTTCGACGAGCACGCCGGCACGCCCGCACGGCTCGCCGAGGCGCTCGGGGTCGCGGACGACGCGCTGCTGGCCGACGTGCACGCCCGGGTGCGGGCCAAGCTGGAGCGCGAGCCGGTCGAGGACCTGCGGATCGACTTCGAGGACGGCTACGGCCCGCGCCCCGACGCCGAGGAGGACGCCGAGGCCGTCCGGGCCGCGCTGCTGGTGGCCGCGGCGGTCGCCGACGGCAGCGCCCCGCCGTACGTCGGGATCCGGACCAAGTGCATGGAGGCCCCCGTCCGAGCCCGCGGCATCCGCACCCTGGAACTGTTCCTGGGCACCCTGCTGGCGTGCGGCGGCCTGCCCGACGGACTGGTGCTGACCCTGCCCAAGGTCACGTACGCGGCCCAGGTCACCGCGCTGGTGCGGCTGCTGGAGGACTTCGAGCGGCGGGCCGGGCTGCCCGCCGGGCGGATCGGGTTCGAGATCCAGATCGAGACCACCCAGGCGGTCCTCGGCCCGGACGGCCGGGCCACCGTCGCGCTGATGATCGACGCCGCCGAGGGCCGCGCCACCGGCCTGCACTACGGCACCTTCGACTACAGCGCGGCCTGCGGGGTCTCCGCCGCCCACCAGAGCATGGACCACCCGGCGGCCGACCACGCCAAGGCGGTCATGCAGGTCGCCGCGGCCGGCACCGGCGTCCGGCTCTCCGACGGCTCCACCAACGTCGTCCCGGCCGGCACCGCCGAGCAGGTGCACGCCGCCTGGCGGCTGCACCACGGCCTGGTCCGCCGCTCGCTGGCCCGGGCCTACTACCAGGGCTGGGACATGCACCCCGCCCACCTGCCGACCAGGTACGCCGCCGTGTACGCCTTCTACCGCGAGGGCCTGGACGCGGCCTGTGCCCGGCTCGCCGGGTACGTCGCCAAGTCCGGCGGCGACGTGATGGACGAGCCAGCCACCGCCCGCGCGCTCAGCGGCTACCTGCTGCGCGGCCTGGACTGCGGCGCCGTCGACCTCGCCGAGGTCACCGGGCGCACCGGCCTCGACCGGGCCCGGCTGGACGCCCTGGCCGGCCGCTGACCCGGAACCCCGGCCGCTGACCCGGCCGCTGACCCGGAGCCCCGGCCGCTGACCCGGCCGCCGACCCGGAGCCCCGGGCGGCGGGCATAGGCTGGGCGGGAGACCGGCGACGGGCCGGGCGCCGAGACGAGACCGACAGCGGAGAGCACCAGCGCCATGGCGGAGCAGAGCCCCAAGCCGTACCTGACCGTCCGGGGCCCCGTCAGCCGCGAACTGGAGATCAAGAAGTCCCGGTTCGTCTGCCACCTGGCGCGGGTCGCCGACGAGGACGAGGCGCAGGCGTTCATCGCGGGCGCCCGCAAGCAGTACTGGGACGCCAGGCACAACTGCACCGCGTTCGTGGTCGGCGGCGAGCAGCCGCGCGAGCGCTCCAGCGACGACGGCGAGCCCGCCGGGACGGCCGGGGTGCCGATGCTGGAGGTGCTGCGGCGGCGCGGGGTGACCGACACCGCCGCCGTGGTGACCCGCTACTTCGGCGGCATCAAGCTGGGCGCGGGCGGCCTGGTGCGGGCGTACGGGGCGGCGGTGTCGGAGGCGCTGGACGAGGTCGGGCTGCTGGAGCGGCGGCCGGTCGCACTGCTGTCGGTGGCCGTCGACCACACCCGGGCCGGCCGGCTGGAGAACGACCTGCGGGCGGCCGGGTACGCGGTGGCCGGGCTGGAGTACCTGGCGGACGGGGTGCGGATCGAGGTGGGCGTCCCCGAGCCGGACACGGCCGGGTTCCACGCCTGGCTGGCCGAGGCGACCGGCGGATCGGCCGGGGCCCGCCCGGCGGGACGGACCTACGTCGAGGTCGAGGTCTGACGCCGGGTCAACCCCGCCCGGTGGAAGACGCCGGGGAAGCTCCGCATCCATCGCGGGCGAGCGGGTAGCAGAGGCGGCGCCGGAGGTGTTCCAGTTGCCGCCGGATGACACCCGATCGAAGGAAATGGGCCCGGATGCGGAACTTCCGCTCCTGGTCGTTTCGTCTCCTTGGGTAACAGGAACGACGATTCGCCATCGACCTCCGGGAGGAGGACTCGCAGAGCCCAGCACCGCACCACGGGAGGTTCCGCGCATGCCCACCGACCACGTCCAGCCACCGTACCGGCTGACAGCCGCGACACCCCGCCCGCACCACGAGACCGCCGCCCTCGCCGACCAACTGCTCTCCGACTGGCTGAAGTCGGAAGGCCGCGAGGAGCCCGCGCCCCGCGCACGGCAGACGCCCGCCGAACGACTACGGCTCGGCGACCGGGTCCTGCTGGACCGCGACGACGGCCCACTGCCCGGCCGCGGCCCCGGAGCCCGCTACAGCCGCCGCAGACTGCGCACACCCGCCGTCCAGCCCGGCACCGACCAACTGACCCTCACCCTGGCCTCCGACACCGCCGACGGCCCGACCCGGCTGCGGATCGAGGCCGAGCACCTCCCCGCCGGAGCCACCGCCGTCCCGCCCGGCCGGACGCCCGTCCCGGACCTGGTCCGCCACCTGCTGCCACTGCTCGACGCCGCCGAGGGCCCCGTGCCGCTCACCGTCGCCCCCCGGCTGCTGGCCCCCGCCGACCTGGACGGATTGATCGACGAACTCTGCGACCCGGAACGGACGCTGCCCACCGTGGTGGCCAGCGTGCCGCCCGCCGTGCCGGTCGAGCAGTGGCAGCACCAGGTGCTCGACCCGCTGCTGCGCCAACTCCCCGGCCTGGCCTCGCTGTACGTGCTCGGGCACGGCGCGCTGCCCCGGTTCAACCTGGCGCTGGAGTACCACAAGGTGTACGGCGGCGCGGTGCGCACCTTCCTGCCCGAGGTCGACCCGGCGTCCCGGGCCGACGCCGCCCGCCACCCCGTCCTACCGCGCGGCCGGATCGACGAGAACCCGCGCCGCGCCGCCGCCCTGCTGGCCCGCGAACCGCGCCGGATCGCCGCCGAACTGCCGCTGCCCGCGCCGCTGGACGCCGTTCCCGAACTCCGGCTGCCGCCCGAGGCCCGCAAGGCCCCCGCCGCGCCCAGGGCCGTCGTCGAACGCCCGCCGGTACGGCTGGAGCGCTGCCGGCTGCGGATCGAGCTCCCGCGCGAACCGCGCCGCTCCCGTTGCGGCACCGGCCCCGTCAGCTTCGGCGAACTCGTCGACCGCTTCGGCGAGTTCCCGTTGCTGGAGTTCACCGGCGACAGCAAGGAGACGCTCGCCCTGGACGGCCAGAGCGAGGCCGACGGCTGGGCCCGGCTGACCTGGGACGGCCTGACCGCGCTCCAGGAGTACGCGGCCGCCGCCGTCCGCGGCGAGGCCGGCGGCGACTTCAAGCAGTGGTGCGAGCACACCCCGCCCGGCTGCCACCGCTTCCCGCCGCGCAAGGCGGTCCGCGGCGAGTCCCGGACCGTCGCCAGCCACGGCAAGTGGAAGCGCCAGCGGATGCTGCCCGTCCCCGCCGCCGTCGACGCCTCCTGCCGCGCGTTCATGGGAGCCCACCTGCGGATCGGCGGCGGCGGCACCGCCCCCCGGGTGCACTACCTGGACGACTGCTCCGGCAGCGGCCGGATCTACGTCGGCTACATCGGACTGCACCTGACCAACACCCGCACCAACTGACCGTCCGGTGGGGGGCGGTGAGCCTTCCGCCCCCCGCCGACGGCACTGGAGGGACGTCAAGGGTCGGCCAAACCACCGGTGTTGGCCGCCCCCGGACCCCGGACGGGGGACAATGCTGCTCGGGCCCCGCCGCGGCGGCCCGCCGACGTGCGCCGGGCGACCGGACGACCGGACGAGCAGGGGGAACCACCGCCGATGCAGCATCCAGCCGAGGGCAGCGCCGACGGCACCACCACGGTGCTCCAGCCCGGATTCCTCGCCTCGCTGTTCCGCGAACTCGGCGCCGACGAGGACGAGGAACCGGCCACCGCGCCCGATCCCGCCGCGAGCGCCGCGGCACGCCCCGCCGCGGCGACCGCTCCGACCGCGGTGCCGCCGCAGCCCGGCCCGGCGGACGCGGCGGACACCCCCGCGCAGGCGGACGACCCGGTCGCCGCGCACGGCCGGGCCGCCGCGCTCACCCACCACCGCACCCTCGCCGTCCAGGCCGAGCACCGGCACCTGGCCGACCTGCTGCGCCGGGCCGCCCAGCCGGTCTCCGCGATGGACTTCGAGAGCCAGCTGCGCAGCTACCAGCCCAGGCCGTTCCCGGACGCCGGATCCGGGGCGTGCGAACCCGAGCCCGCCTGGGCCGACTTCGCGCCGCCGGAGCCCGCCGGCACCGACCCCGACCAGCCGCGCTCGCGCCGCCTGCTCGACTCCGGCTACCAGCGCGAACTCGCCCAGGCCCGGCTGCGCCACCAGCGCGCGCTGCGCGAGTGGCGCACCCGGCAGGCCGAGCTCGCCGACAGCGGTGCCGTCGCCGCCCGGCAGGCCCACGAGGAGGCCGAGCGGGCCCGGGCCCGGGCCGTCCAGGAGTACAACGACAGCCTGGAGGAGTGCCGCCGCGCCTACCGGCAGGCCGAGCCCGCCGCCGTCGAGTCCCTGCTGGAACGCGCCCTGGCCGCCGCCGAGGGCGCCACCCGGGACCTGCCCGCCCCCTGCCGCGCCGTGTTCCGCGCCCTGACCCGCACCGCCGTCCTCGACCTCGACCTGCCGCCGCTGGACACCGTCCCCGCGCTGTCCGGCTACCGGCTCACCGAGGCCGGCGAGATCGAACCGGTGCCCCGCCCCGCCGCCGACGTCCGCACCGACTACCTGCGGCTGGCCGCCCGGCTCGCGCTGCGCGCCCTGCAGGCCGCCGACGCCGTCGACACCGACGAGGTGCTGGCCGGCGTCGTCCTGAACGGCTGGCTGCGCGTCCCCGGGCAGCCCCCGCAGTGCCTGCTCAGCGTCGACGCCGACCGCGACGCGCTGGCCCGCACCCGGCTCGTCCCCGACGCGGAGCACCTCGGCGACGGGGACGCGGACGGCGGCGTCTACGCGGAGGCCGAGCACGACGAGTCGCTGCTGCGGCTGCGCGCGCTGGCCGCCGTGATCACCCCCGACCCGTACGCGGGCGAGGCCGTGCTGCCCTGGGGCAGCGCCTCCTCGGCGGTGCCCTCGCTCGGCGAGCTGTCGCCCGGCGAGTTCGCCCTGCTGGTGCGCGCCGTCCTCACCGCGGGCGGGCTGCGGGACTGGAGCGTGCGGCTGCGCGGACCGGCCGGGCTGGTCGCCACCGCCAAGGGCGAACCGGACAGCGGGCTGCCCGGGCGCTGGGTGGTGTGGGCCTCGCGCGGCCCCGGCCCCGTCACCGCCGAGGAGATCGCCACCCTCGCCGAGGCCGTCCGCGAGGAGGGCGCCGACCGCGGCCTGCGGATGACCTGCGGCCGGTTCACCGAGGAGGCGCTCGACCTCACCGGCGAGGAGCGCCACCAGCGCATCCACCTGATGGACGGCCCCGGCATCCGCGAACTCGCCCGCACCCACCTGGCGCTGCCGCTGACCCTGTGAGGCCGGGCCCGGCGCCGTCCGGCCCGGATCCGCGGGGTCGGCGGGGAAACGGCGGGTTCGCCCGGCGGACGGCCCGACGGGCTGTCAGGCTGGGGGAGTGGAGAACCGATTCCCCGGTCACCGGGACGCCCGGCGCGCGGCCGCCCGGGCGGCCGGGCAGGCGTCCGAGCACGACCGCGAACTGGCGATGGCCGAGATGTACGCCGAGTGCGGGCTGCTGCGCGAACTCGCCGAGTCGGCCGGCGTCCGGCTCGACGACACCGTCGACTCGCTGACCGCCCTCGACCAGCTGCTGCCCCGCTGGCGCGACGACCCGCAGGTGTCCCAGTGGCTCGGCACCGACGCCGGCCTCTACCTCGGCACGGTGATCCGCCACCGGGTGCCCGGCGCCCGCTGGCGCCTCGCCGCCGACGGCCGGCCCCTGATGGTGCTCGGCACCGGCTTCGAACTCGACGCCACCGCGATCGGCCGCGACTGGGCCGAGCAGGGCGCCCCGCAGCTCGCCGCGGTCTACCGGGCGGCCGGCGACGGCTGAGCGCCCCGCCGCGCCCGTCACCCCGACGGTCCGCCCGGGCGGCGCGCCGCCCACGCCTCCCGCAGGCTGGTCGCAGGGTCCGGCACCGTTCCGGCCCGGGCCGGACGGACTGGATGCCCGTGGGCAGCGGTCAGCACAGCCGTCCGGCCCCCGGCACCGTGACGGGGGAGGCCGAAACTGACCGCCGTGCTGGTCGCCGCGGGCGCGTTCCTGATGACCCTGCTCGGCGGCTTCGTCGCCCAGCGCACCGGGGACCGCCGCCACCTCGTCCTCGGCCTCGCGGCGGGTCTGATGCTCGGCGTGGTCGCCTTCGACCTGCTGCCCGAGGCGATGGCACAGGCCCCGCAGGAACTGCACGGCGTCCCCGAGGCGCTGCTGATGTTCGCGGCCGGCTTCCTCGCCATCCACGTGGTCGAGCGCGCCGTCGCCATCCACCGCGGCCACGAGGGCGAGTACGCCGCGCACAGCCACGGCCACACGCACAGCCACGGTCACGTGCGCGGGTCGGCCCCCGGCGAACGGCAGCGCGAGCAGGGCGTGGGGATCGCCGCCGCCTCCGCGCTGGTCCTGCACAGCGTGATGGACGGCTTCGCGATCGGCGCCGCGTTCCAGGCCGGGACGACGGTCGGCACGGTGGTGGCCGTCGCCGTCGTCGCGCACGACTTCGCGGACGGCTTCAACACGTACACCCTCACCCGGCTGTACGGGAACGACCGGCGGCGGGCCGTCGGGCTGCTGTTCGCCGACGCGCTCGCGCCCGTCACGGGGGCCGGGATCACGCTGCTGTTCACCATCCCGGAACAGCTGCTCGGGCTCTACCTCGGGTTCTTCGGCGGGTTCCTGATGTACCTGGCGACCTCCGACATCCTGCCCGAGGCGCACAGCCCGCACCCGTCGAAGGCGACGCTCGCCTGCACGCTGCTGGGGGTGGGCTTCATGTGGCTGGTGGTGGGGCTGGCGTAACCGGCCGGGACGGTCACGGGGCGGGCGGCCCGGCCTCGTAGGCCTCCTCGGCGCGGCGCAGGGCGCGCAGCAGGACGTCCTGCTCGGCGGGGCCGATCGGGCCGAAGTACTCCTGGGCGACCTCGTGCCGGACCTTGGAGATCCGCTCCAGCGCGCCGTGTCCGTCCTCGGTGAGCACCAGGCGCACCGCGCGGCGGTCGGCCGGGTCGGGGGTGCGGGCGACCAGGCCGGCCTCCTCCAGGGCGTCGACCACGGTGGTGGCGGAGCGCGGCGCGATGTGCAGCCGCTCGGCGAGTTCGCTCAGCCGCATGGTCTCGGCGCTCTCGCAGCCGGGCGCGTGGGCGAGGGTGCGCAGGGCCCGGCCCTGGGCGGGGGTGATGCCGTACGGCTCCAGCCGCTGCATGGTCCGCCGGCGGATCCGCTTCATCGCCCGGGTGAGCGCGTCGGCGAGTTCCGCTGCGGTGTCGGCGGGGCCGGGGGAGGTCATGGGCACAGGTTAGCGGTCGGGTCGGGGCCGGTACGGAGGGTGACCGATCTCGCCTCGATAACTTGTTGAGCTTGGCTCAGCAATCGAGTAGCTTAGGCGAGCCTAAGTGCCCCGCGCCTTCGATCCGAGGAGTCCGTCATGGCCCGCTCCACCGCTCGCGTCAGCACCGACCGTCCCGCCCGCTACGCCAAGCAGCTCGCCGCCCACATGGGCCGCAAGGTCCCCGCCGAGTGGTCGGAGGAGACCGGCCGCGGCTCGCTCGCCTTCGGCGCCGGACGGGCCGAGCTCGCCGCCGAGGACGGCGCGCTGCTGCTGTCCGTGGAGGGTGCCGAGGAGTCCCTGGACCAGCTGGAGGACGTGGTCGGCCGCCACCTGGTCCGCTTCGGCACCCGCGACGAACTGGTCGTCGCCTGGCAGCGCGAGGGCGGGGCGGCCGGCACCGTCCAGCGCCTCACCGGCGAGGAGGGCTGAGCCGTCCGGCCCTCCTCCCCGGCGGGGCTCAGCCCTGGCGCAGCGGGGGCATCGGCACCGGCACCGCGAAGGCGGTGGCCCCCGCGCCGACCCCGCCCTCGCAGCTGTTGGGCGGCGCGGTGGTCACGCCCCGGGTGGAGGGCTTCTCGGCCGCCCAGAACATGAAGCCCAGCAGCCCGGTCGTGCTGCCCGCCCCGTTCGGCGCGGCGCTCTGCACCCAGCTCCCGGTGGCCTTCTGCACCGAGTTCGCGAAGTTCGTGCACTCCGGGCGGACCTGCGAGCCCTCCGCGATGTACAGGCCGCCGGTGAACTTCGCCGGGGCCAGCGGTGGGATCGCCGGGTTGTAGGTCGGCTTGCCGTCCAGGTGCTCCTGCCAGTTGGCGACCGCCGAGGAGGCGGACGGCTGCTTGCTCGGCACCATCGCGTTGGCGTAGTCCAGCACCGGGTTCGCCGTGGTCATCCAGTGCGCGGTGGCGTACTGGTCGATGCCGATCAGCCAGCGGTCGCCGGCCGCGACGTCGATGGTCAGCCGGGCGGCCGGGTCCGCGCCCGAGGCGTCGTACGGGTGGGCGGCCCGGTAGGCGTCCACGAACGCCTGCAGGCCGGTCAGGTTCGGGCTGTTGCTGTTCTCGTAGTCGATCTCGATGCCCACGCCGAGCCTGCTCGCCAGCGCCGCCGCCTTCTGGCCGAGCAGGGTGCCGTTCTGGGCCAGCGCGGTGTCCCAGTCGCCGGTGTACGTGATGCCGCCGATGGAGAGCATCACCCGGATGCCGTGCGCCGTGAAGTAGTCCACCACCTGCTGGTCCATGCCCACCGGCACTCCGGCGGCGTTCCCGGCGTCGGTGGTGCCGTTCAGGAGCCGCAGCGGGTTGACGAAGCTCAGCACCACCACGTTCACCGAGGGCCGGCCGTCGCCGCGGTCGACCAGCCAGTGGTTGGCGGCGTCGAAGGCGGCCATGTCGCGGACCTTCGCCCAGGTGCAGGCGTCGTCGCTGCAGTGCCAGGCGCCGTACACCTGCACCGGGGAGGCCGCCGCCGTCGTCGTCGCGGCCGCCGTCGCGGCCTGGACCGGCAGGGCCGTCACCGCCAGGGCCAGCAGTGAGGCCGCCACCGTGGATCGTGTCATGGGCATGGCTGGGGAACGCACATCCGCCTCCCGGCGATCGCGTGCTGTTGGGTGGGGAACAGGGTGCGCGCGGGCCGGGAGGGCGTCAATGGTCTGGACCGAAGTGCCGACCGGCGGACCGTCAGTCGGCAGGTCGGGGCCGGTCGGGCAGCAGGCGCGGCAGCAGCAGGTGCAGCCCGAGCAGCAGCAGACCGGCCAGGCACCAGCTCGCCACCACGTCCAGCAGCCAGTGGAAGTCGCTCCACACCAGGCCCGCCCCCACCCCCAGGCACACCAGCGCGGCCGCCGCGCCCAGCCGCCCGGCCGCCGCGGGCAGCACCCGGGCCAGCAGCAGCGCCGCCGTCCCGTACGCGATCGAGGAGGTCGCGGTGTGGCCCGACGGGTACCAGCCCCACTGGTCCCCGGCCAGCGGCACCCCGTAGGGGCCCGGGCGGGCGAACCAGGTCTTCGCCGGCACCACCAGCAGCGGGACCAGCACCGCGGCCACCACCGCCACCGGCACCGGCACCCACCAGCGCGGCCGGCCGTCGCGCCGGGCCAGCCGGGCCGCCAGGCCCGCGCACCCCAGCAGCACCGGGACCGCGACCAGGGCGCCGCCCAGGTCCGACAGCGCCACGCCCAGGTGGTTCAGCGGCGCCGAGCCGATCGCCCGGCGCAGGTGCCGCACCCCGTCGCGCACCGCCGTGTCCAGCCCCAGCAGCGGACCGTCCACCGCCACCTGCCAGGAGACGACGGCCAGCACCACCGTCAGTGTCATGGCCAGGACAGCAAAAACCGGCCGCCCCGGAGCAGGGGGGAGAGCTCCGGGGCGGCCAAGGTGATCGCCGATCCGCGCGGCCCGGGGGGTGTGGGCGGGGCGGCCGGTCGATCGGTCCTGTGCGTCCGCCTCGACGGCGGACGGGGTGGTGGGCAGTGGGTGCTGTTCGCTGTCCATCTGTGATGACAGTACGTCAAAGCCGGGGCCCGCGACGGCGGACCCGCCATCGTGCACAGCATCTTCACCACCGGCGGGGCAACCTCCACCCACCCGGCCGGCGGCCCGGCGCGCGGGGGCCGGACGGGATCCGCCCCGCCCGGCCCCCGCGCCGCTCACCAGGGGTTTCCGTGTGCCGAACCGGGCTCAGACGCCCGCGAAGGCCGACTCCAGGATGTCCAGGCCCTCGGCCAGCAGGTGCTCCGGGATGACCAGCGGCGGCAGGAAGCGCAGCACGTTGCCGTAGGTGCCGGCGGTCAGCACCACCAGGCCCTCCGCGTGGCAGGCCTTCGCGACCGCCGCGGTCGCCTCCGGGTCCGGCTCCTTGCCGCCCGGCTTCACCAGCTCCACCGCGATCATCGCCCCGCGGCCGCGGACCTCGCCGATGCGCACCCGGTCGGAGTCGGCGAACTTCTCCTGGATCTCGCGCAGCCGGGCCAGCATGACCTCGCCGATGCGCCGCGCCTTGCTGTTCAGGTCCTCGGACTTCATGGTCTCGATCGCGCCCAGCGCGGCCGCGCACGCCACCGGGTTGCCGCCGTAGGTGCCGCCCAGGCCGCCCGAGTGCGCGGCGTCCATGATCTCGGCCCGGCCGGTCACGGCCGCCAGCGGCAGACCGCCCGCGATGCCCTTCGCGGTGGTGATCAAGTCCGGGACGACGCCCTCGTCCTCGCACGCGAACCACTGGCCGGTGCGGCAGAAGCCGGTCTGGATCTCGTCCGCCACGAACACGATCCCGTTCGCCTTCGCGAACTCCGCGATCGCCGGCAGGAAGCCCTTGGCCGGCTCGATGAAGCCGCCCTCGCCCTGGATCGGCTCGATGATGACCGCCGCGACGTTCTCCGCGCCGATCTGCTTGTTGATGATCTCGATCGCCTGCGCGGCCGCCTCGGCGGCGCAGTTCTCCGCGCCCGTCAGCCAGCGGTACGGGTACGCCACCGGGACGCGGTAGATCTCCGGCGCGAACGGGCCGAAGCCCTGCTTGTACGGCATGTTCTTCGCCGTCAGGCCCATGGTCAGGTTGGTGCGGCCGTGGTAGCCGTGGTCGAACACCACCACGGCGGTCCGCTTGGTGTAGGCGCGGGCGATCTTCACCGCGTTCTCCACCGCCTCGGCACCCGAGTTGAACAGCGCGGTGCGCTTGTCGTGGTCGCCCGGGGTCAGCTCGTTCAGCTGCTCCGCCACCGCCACGTAGCCCTCGTACGGGGTCACCATGAAACAGGTGTGCGTGAACGCGGCCAGCTGCTCGGTCGCCCGCGCCACCACGGCCGCGGCGCTGTTGCCCACGTTCGTCACGGCGATGCCCGAACCGAAGTCGATCAGGCTGTTGCCGTCCACGTCCTCCAGCACGCCGCCGCCGGCCCGCGACACGTACACCGGCAGCGTGGTGCCCACGCCGGCCGGCACCGCGCCGAGCTTGCGAGACTGCAGCTCCTGCGACTTCGGGCCGGGGATCGCGGTGACCAGTCGGCGCTCCTGCGGGAGCGGGGTTGCAGCGCTCATCTGTCTTCTCCAAGTTCTTGACGCGGTAACCGCAGGCTACGACCGCCCGCACGGCGCGGGCATGCGCCACTCGGTACTGCCGGACCGCTCCAGTTGTCCGACGCGGCCAGTGGCCGAAGATCGGCTGCGCGCCCGCGCACTCCACTACATTGGCCCCCGGGTGTGTCGGTGGGACGGCGATGCGGGTATGGCACCGCCGGCAACGTAGGAGGGGCCCGAAGTGGAACTGAACGACGCGAGAACCCAGCACACCCACCCCCGTCTCCCCCCGCCCCGCGCCCCCTTCCACCTCCTCACCTGGGCCACCGCCCCGCGCCCCGAAGCCGCCCCCGGCATCTACCGGCAGCACCACGTCCCGCACGACCCCGAGGCCGCCGAACAGGCCAGGACCCCGGCGGGGCCGCTGCTGCTGCGGGCGGCGCTGAACCTGGCGGTCGGACTCTTCGTCTACCTCGAAGGCGTCTCCCTGGTGCAGGGACTGCTGACCACCTTCGGCCTCACCGTCCCCAACTCCTTCGTCATCTCCCTGCTGATCGCCGCCGCCGTCAACGCCTCGCTGATCATCGTGGTGCTGATGGTCTTCGGGCGGATGGGCCGCTGGGGCGAGGTGTGGCGGCGCTGGATCGTCCCCGTCCTCTCCCACACCGTCACCGAGATCCCCGCCGCCCCCGAGGAGCCCCCCGTCGTCGACGTGTGGGCCGAGTTGCGGCCGGCCGGCGAGGCCGTGCGCCGGCTGGAGGGGGAGCAGGTCGGGGACGTGGACTACGTGCGGCTGCACCAGGCGTGGCGGACGGTGGGGAGCGATCCGGCCGCGTGGCAGGAGTTCGCCGGGCAGGTGGCGGCCCGGGGCGCGGCGGCGTGCGCGCACCCCTCGGAGCAGCGGGACCTGCCGGGCGGGCGGGCGGCGCGGCACGACCTGCTGGTGCGGCAGGTGCGGCTGGGCACCGCGCAGGACGTGCCGAAGAACCCGGTGGCCCACCGGAACGCCGGCTTCGCGCTGGACCCGCGGGTGCTGGGCACCTCGCTGCTGGCGGTCGGCCCGGCCGGCACCGGCAAGACCGCGTCGCTGGCCCGCCCGGTCGCCGAGGCGCTGTGCCTGCAGGCGCTGGCGGGCGCGGCGTGCGCGGTGGTGGTCGGGGCGTCCGACGCGGACCTCGGGCCGGACGACTGGTACGACGTGGTGATCGCCCCCGGCGACCCGGACGCCCCGTACGGCCTGGACCTGTACGGCGCGGCGCCGCACTCGGACGAGGCGGCGGCCCGGCTGGCGGACGCGCTGCTGCCGGACGAGCTGGCGCCGCGGGCGGAGAGCGCCCGGACCGCGATGCAGCAGGTGGTCGGTCCGTACCGGGCGGCGTACGGCGGCTACCCGGGGGTGCGGGCGCTGCGGGCGCTGCTGGCGGGGGACGGGGAGGGCTGGGCGGAGCTCGGCGAACGGCTGCGCAAGTCGGGCCGGTGGCCGGAGTTCGAGGCGGACCTGCAGCAGCGCGAGCGGATGCACGGCCGGGCCGACGACCCGGGCGCGCTGCTCGCGGACCGGCTCGCGCTGCTGGACCGGCCGGCGCTGGCGGCCGGGTTCTCCGGCGGCCCGGACGCCAAGCCGGCCTTCGCGATGCGGGCCCTGGAGCACCCGCTGCGGGTGCGGGTGAAGCTGCCCGAGCGCAGCCACCCGGAGGCGGCCCGGATCCTGTCGCGGCTGCTGCTGGGCCAGTTCACCCAGGCCGCGGCCGACCGCCGGGACCGGGAGCTGTTCGCCGGGATGGTGCTGGACGACGCGACCGCCGCCGTCGACGCGCAGGCGATCCGGGGCGTCCAGCGGCTGCGCGGCGCCAACGCCGGCGTGGTGCTGCTGCTGCGCACGCTGTCGGACCTGCCGGAGGCGCTGCGGGCGCCGCTGTTCGGCGCGGTCGGCAACCGGATGGCGTTCCCCGGCATCGCGCCCTGGGACGGCCGGCTGTTCTCCGAGGCCTGGGGCACCCACCTGGTCCGGGAGACCGCGGTCACGCACGTCCCGGACACCTCGGGAGGAACGGTTCGCCGGGCCGGACGGCTGCTGCGCAAGGCGCTGTCGGGCACCACCGCGCAGACCGAGTCGGTCACCACCCGGGACGTCGAGCGGCACCGCTGGTCGCCGTCCGACCTGGCGCACGCGCTGCCGTCCGGGCACGCGGTGGTCTCGCTGACCTCGGTGACGGGGGAGCAGGTGCCGCCGCTGCTGGTCGACCTGCGGCACTGAGGCCCCGTCAGGCCGGGCCCTGGTCAGCATTGGGTCACGGAAGCTACGGACCGGCGGATTTCGGCACTCCGGCTTGTCCGGAGCGTACATAATGGGGAGAGATCCCTCACTCGCCCGGCCGCAACGGCGCGGCCAGGTCGAACCACCGAAGGTGCCATGCCCCCCACTCTCGCCTCCGTCGTCCGCACCAGCGCGCTCCACCTGACGGTGCTGGCCGGCGCGGACCACCTGGAACGCCCGGTCCGCTGGGTGCACACCAGTGAGCTGGACGACCCCACCCCGTTCCTGGAGGGGGGCGAGCTGCTCCTCACCACCGGCATCAAGCTGGGCAAGGGCGCCGCCGGACTGCAGGCGTACGTCCACCGGCTGGCCGACGCGGGCGTGGTCGGCCTCGGCCTGGGCGTCGGCCTATCGCACAGCGAGGTGCCGCAGGCGCTGGTGGAGGCCGCCGCCCAGCGCGGGCTGCCGCTGCTGCGGGTGCCCGAGGCGACGCCGTTCATCGCGATCTCCAAGACCGTCTCGGCCGCGCTGGCCGCCGAGCAGTACGAGGCCGTCACCACCAGCTTCGAGGCGCAGGAGGAGCTGACCCGGGCCGCGCTCGGCAAGGACGGCACCACCGCGGTGGTGCGCCGGCTGGCGGCCCGGCTGGGCGGCTGGGCGGCGCTGTACGACGGCTCCGGCGCGCTGTCCGCGGTGGCCCCCGACTGGGCCGCCCGCCGGGCCGGCCGGCTGGCCGCCGAGGTCGACCGGCTGCGCCGCCGCCCCGCCCCGTCCAGCGCCGCGCTGCAGGGCCGGGCGGGCACCATCGACACCGCGGACGAGGACTACGTCGTCGTCCAGTCGCTGGGCGCCGACCGCCGACCGCGCGGTTTCCTGGCGGTCGGCACCGAGGACCGGATCACCCCGACCGAGCGGTACGTGCTGAACGCGGCCGTCGCGCTGCTCACCCTCACCCTGGAGCGCTCGCGCGAGCTGCGGCAGGCCGAGGAGCGGATGGGCGCCGCGCTGCTGCGGATGGTGCTGGCCGGCGAGGTCGGCACCGCCCGGCAGGTCGCCGCCGGGCTGTTCGGCGGCCTGCCCGAGGGCACCGTCCGGGTGCTGGTCGCCGCCGCCGGGCCGGGCCCGGAGGCCGCGGAGGCGCTCGGCGAGCTCGCCGACCGGGCCGAGAACGCCGGCGGCAAGGTCGGCGAGAAGCTGCTGGTCGCCCGCGAGGACGGCGCGCACGGGCCGCGCCTGACGGTGCTCGCGCTGGACAACGGCTCGGTGCACCGGGCCTGCCTGGGCGCCGTCGAGGAGCACGAGGGCCTGTCGCTGGGCGTCTCCGCCCCCGCCGCCCTGGAGGACGCCGGCACCGCCCAGGCGCAGGCCGAGCGGGCCCTGGCGGTGGCCCAGCGCGGCGGCCGCCGCACCGTCGACCACGAGGAGGTCGGCGCCGGCTCGCTGCTGCCGCTGCTCGGCGAGGAGGCGGTCACCGCCTTCGCCGAGGGCCTGCTGCGCCCGCTGCGCGAGCACGACCGCACCGCCCGCGGCGACCTGGTCGCCTCGCTGCGCGCCTGGCTCTCCCGGCACGGCCAGTGGGACGCCGCCGCGGCCGACCTGGGCGTGCACCGGCACACGCTGCGCTACCGGATGCGGCGGGTGGAGGAGCTGCTCGGGCGCTCGCTGGACGACACCGACGTCCGGATGGAGCTGTGGCTGGCGCTCAGGTCCGGCGAGGAGTAGCCGCGGCGTGTCCGCGGCGTACTAATCGGCCCACCGGTTTCGTCCCGTCCGTCCAATCGGAAACCCGGACGGCGCCCCCTACCGTGAAGGCGACAAGTCTTTCGAGGGAAGGGGCCGGTGCGACCGTGACCACCACTCATGAGTTCTGGCTGGCCGGGCGGCGGGCGAGCGGCGAGACGGCGTTCGAGGTGCGCCACCCGCACGACGGCAGCCTGGTGGCGACGGTCGGCGTGCCGACGGACGCGCAGGTGGAGGAGGCGGTGGCGGCGGCCGCCGCCGCGGTGCCGGTGTTCGCCGCGACCCCGGCGCACCAGCGGGCGGGGGCGCTGGACCACGTCGCCAAGCGGCTGGCGGAGCGCACCGAGGAGATCGCCAAGCTGATCACCGCGGAGAACGGCAAGCCGATCAAGTGGGCGCGCGGCGAGGTCGGCCGGGCCGTGTCGGTGTTCCGCTGGGCCGCCGAGGAGGCCCGCCGCACCAACGGCGAGACCATGCGGCTGGACACCGACCCGGGCGGCACCGGCCGGTACGCGATCGTGCGGCGCTTCCCGCGCGGCGCGGTGCTGGGCATCGCCCCGTTCAACTTCCCGCTGAACCTGGTGGCGCACAAGGTGGCCCCGGCGATCGCGGTGGGCGCGCCGATCATCCTGAAGCCCGCCCCGGCCACCCCGCTGTCCGCCCTGGTGCTGGGCGAGATCCTGGCCGAGACCGACCTGCCGGCCGGCTCCTGGAGCGTGCTGCCGGTGGAGAACGCCAAGATGCCGGCCCTGGTGCAGGACAAGCGCCTGCCGGTGATCTCGTTCACCGGCTCGGACAAGGTCGGCTACCAGATCATGGACTCGGTGCCGCGCAAGCACGTCACCCTGGAGCTCGGCGGCAACGCCGCGGCCGTGGTGCTGGCGGACTGGAACTCCGAGGCGGACCTCGACTGGGCGGCGAGCCGGATCGCGCTGTTCGCCAACTACCAGGGCGGCCAGTCCTGCATCTCGGTGCAGCGGGTGATCGCCGACGCGAGCGTCTACGACCGCCTGGTGGAGAAGGTCGTCGAGAAGGTCCGGGCGCAGGTCACCGGCGACCCGTACGACGAGGCCACCGACGTCGGCCCGCTGGTGGACGAGAACGCGGCCAAGCGCGTCGAGTCCTGGGTCGAGGACGCGGTCGCCAAGGGCGCGAAGGTGCTGACCGGCGGTGGCCGGGACGGCGCCGCGTACGCGCCGACCGTGCTGGCCGAGCTGCCCGCGGACGCCATCCTGGCCACGGCCGAGGTGTTCGGCCCGGTGCTGTCGCTGCACCGGGTGGAGGGCACCGAGGAGGCGTTCGCCGCGGTCAACGACTCGGCGTTCGGCCTGCAGGCGGGCGTGTTCACGCACGACGTGCAGACCGCCTTCCGGGCCCACCGGGAACTGGAGGTCGGCGGTGTGGTGATCGGCGACGCGCCGTCCTACCGGGCCGACCAGATGCCCTACGGCGGCGTGAAGGACTCCGGCGTGGGCCGCGAGGGCGTGCGCTACGCGATGGACGACTTCACCTTCGAGAAGGTGCTGGTCCTCACCGGCCTCGACCTCTGAGGCCCCCGCACGGCCCCCGGTGCCCCGTCGTCGCGCCCGTCGCGGCGGCGGGGCACCGGCTCGTCGGAGCCGGGACGGGCCCGGCGGCAGGACACAATGGGGGCATGAACTCGCTCGCCCATCCGCACTCGCGCTTCACCCCGGCGGTCCAGGACCCGGACGGCCCCCGGGAGTTGGTCATCCTGGGCTCCACCGGTTCGATCGGCACCCAGGCCATCGACGTGGTGCTCCGCAACCCCGACCGGTTCCGGGTGGTCGCGCTGTCCGCGGCCGGCGGCCGGGTGGGACTGCTCGCCGAGCAGGCCGTCGCGCTCGGCGTGCACACCGTCGCGGTGGCCGACCCGGCCGCCGAGCGGCCGCTGCGCGAGGCGCTGGCCGCGAAGGCCGGCGGCGCCCCGCTGCCGCGGGTGCTGGCGGGCCCGGAGGCGGCCACCGAGCTGGCCGCCCTGGAGTGCCACTCGGTGCTCAACGGCATCACCGGCTCGATCGGCCTGGCCCCGACGCTGGCCGCGCTGCGGGCCGGCCGGGTGCTGGTGCTGGCCAACAAGGAGTCGCTGATCGTCGGCGGCCCGCTGGTCAAGGCGGCCGCCCGGCCCGGCCAGATCGTGCCGGTGGACTCCGAGCACGCCGCGCTGTTCCAGGCGCTGGCCGGCGGCACCCGCGCCGAGGTCCGCAAGCTGGTGGTGACGGCCAGCGGCGGCCCGTTCCGCACCCGCACCCGCGAGCAGCTGGCGGGCGTCACCCCCGCCGAGGCGCTGGCGCACCCGACCTGGGCGATGGGCCCGGTGGTGACGATCAACTCGGCGACCCTGGTGAACAAGGGCCTGGAGGTGATCGAGGCGCACCTGCTGTACGACGTGCCCTTCGACCGGATCGAGGTGGTGGTCCATCCGCAGTCGGTCGTTCATTCGATGGTGGAGTTCACGGACGGCTCCACGCTGGCCCAGGCGAGCCCGCCGGACATGCGGATGCCGATCGCGCTGGGCCTCGGCTGGCCCGACCGGGTGCCCGACGCGGCGCCCGGCTGCGACTGGACCAAGGCCGCGACCTGGGAGTTCTTCCCGCTCGACGACGAGGCCTTCCCGGCCGTCGAGCTCGCCCGCGAGGTGGGTACGCTCGGCGGGACGGCCCCCGCGGTCTTCAACGCCGCCAACGAGGAATGTGTGGACGCTTTCCTGAAGGGCGCACTGCCCTTCACCGGAATCGTGGACACTGTGGCGAAGGTGGTCGCCGAACACGGCGCCCCGGCGGCGGGAACTTCGCTCACGGTGGAGGACGTACTCCAGGCTGAGCACTGGGCCCGCGCGCGGGCCCGGGAACTGGCGGCAGGTTAGGTACGACGGAGGCGACGCGGTGGACAAGCTGATGTGGGTGCTGGGCGTCCTGATCTTCGTGGTCGGGCTGCTCTTCTCGATCGCCTGGCACGAGCTCGGCCACCTCTCCACCGCGAAGCTGTTCGGCATCCGGGTGCCGCAGTACATGGTCGGCTTCGGCAGGACCATCTGGTCGACCAAGCGCGGCGAGACCGAGTACGGCCTCAAGGCCGTCCCGTTCGGCGGCTACATCCGGATGATCGGCATGTTCCCGCCCGGCGCGGACGGCCGGCTGACGAAGCGGTCCTCCTCGCCCTGGCGGAGCATGATCGAGGACGCCCGGGCCGCCTCCTACGAGGAACTGCAGCCCGGCGACGAGACCCGGCTGTTCTACACCCGCAAGCCGTGGAAGCGCGTCATCGTGATGTTCGCCGGCCCGGGCATGAACCTGGTCCTGGCGATCGGGCTGTTCCTCGCCCTGTTCATGGGCATCGGCGTGCAGCGGGCCGTGCCGACCGTGCAGGAGGTCAGCGAGTGCGTCGTCCCGGTCAGCGCCAAGACCGACGACTGCGCGCCGGACGCCGAGAAGTCCCCGGCCAACCTGGCGGGCCTGCGGGCCGGCGACACCGTGCTCACCTTCGGCGGCGTCCCGATCCACGACTACCCGCAGCTGCAGAACCTGATCCGGGACTCCGCGGGCAAGCAGGTCGACATCCAGGTCCGGCACCGGGGCGGCGAGGAGCAGACGCTGCGCGCCGACATCAAGACCAACACGCTCCAGGCGTACGACGAGGACAACAACCCGATCAAAGGGCGGACCGTCGACGCCGGCTTCCTCGGCATCACCCCCGCCACCGGCGTGCACCACATGACGCTCGGCGAGAGCGCCGACCAGATGGGGACGATGGTCCGGCACAGCGTCGAGTCGCTGACCCAGCTGCCGGGCAAGATCCCCGGCCTGTGGCACGCCGTGGTCGACGGGGCCCCCCGCGACACCGACTCGCCGATCGGCATGGTCGGCGCCGCCCGGCTCGGCGGCGACGTGTTCTCGATGGACCTGCCCGCCACCCAGCGGCTCGCCTTCTCGGTGCAGCTGCTGGCCGGGATCAACCTGATGCTGTTCCTGTTCAACATGCTGCCGCTGCTGCCCCTGGACGGCGGCCACATCGCCGGCGCGCTGTGGGAGTCGGTGCGCCGCACCGCCGCCCGGGTGCTGCGCCGGCCCGACCCCGGGCCGTTCGACGTGGCCCGGCTGATGCCGCTGGCCTACGTGGTGGCCGGGATCTTCATCTGCTTCACCGGCCTCGTGATGGCCGCCGACATCGTCAACCCGGTGCGCATCAACTGACCGCGCGCCACCCACGGCCGGGTGTGCTCCGCCACCCGGCCGTGGCGTACCGTTGGACGCCGGGCGCCCCCGCCACCGCGTGAGCGCCCCGACTCACCGAACCTCTCCAGAGGAAAAAACTGCGCACATGACCGCGATCTCGCTCGGTATCCCCTCCCTGCCGCTCAAGCCGCTGGCCCAGCGCCGCCACTCGCGTCAGATCATGGTCGGCAACGTGCCGGTCGGCGGCGACGCGCCCGTCTCGGTGCAGTCGATGACCACCACGCTCACCTCCGACGTCAACGCGACGCTGCAGCAGATCGCCCAGCTGACCGCCTCGGGCTGCCAGATCGTCCGGGTCGCCGTCCCCTCCCAGGACGACGCCGACGCGCTGCCGATCATCGCCAGGAAGTCGCAGATCCCGGTGATCGCCGACATCCACTTCCAGCCGAAGTACGTGTTCGCCGCGATCGACGCCGGCTGCGCCGCGGTCCGGGTCAACCCCGGCAACATCAAGGCCTTCGACGACAAGGTCGGCGAGATCGCCAAGGCCGCCAAGGACGCCGGCGTGCCGATCCGGATCGGCGTCAACGCCGGCTCGCTCGACAAGCGGCTGCTGGAGAAGTACGGCCGGGCCACCCCCGAGGCGCTGGTGGAGTCCGCGCTGTGGGAGTGCTCGCTGTTCGAGGAGCACGACTTCCGCGACATCAAGATCTCGGTCAAGCACAACGACCCGGTCGTGATGATCAACGCCTACCGGCAGCTCGCCGCCGCCTGCGACTACCCGCTGCACCTCGGCGTCACCGAGGCCGGTCCCGCCTTCCAGGGCACCATCAAGTCCGCGGTGGCCTTCGGCGCGCTGCTCGCCGAGGGCATCGGCGACACCATCCGGGTCTCGCTCTCCGCCCCGCCGGCCGAGGAGATCAAGGTCGGCATCCAGATCCTGGAGTCGCTGAACCTGCGCCAGCGCGGCCTGGAGATCGTCTCCTGCCCGTCCTGCGGCCGCGCCCAGGTCGACGTCTACAAGCTCGCCGAGGAGGTCACCGCCGGCCTGGAGGGCATGGAGGTGCCGCTCCGGGTCGCCGTCATGGGCTGCGTCGTCAACGGCCCCGGCGAGGCCCGCGAGGCCGACCTCGGCGTCGCCTCCGGCAACGGCAAGGGACAGATCTTCGTCAAGGGCGAGGTGATCAAGACCGTGCCCGAGTCGAAGATCGTCGAGACCCTGATCGAGGAGGCCATGAAGCTGGCCGAGCAGATGCAGGAGGAGGGCTCCCCCTCCGGCGCCCCCGTCGTCGTGGCCGCCGAGTGACGGTCTGAAACCCCCGGCGGGGCCGCCCTGGTGGGCGGCCCCGCCCGTTCGAGAGGTGCCCCCGTGCTCGACCGAGGTGTGATGCTGCCCGGCCCCTTCCAGGCCGCCCGGGCGCTCGCCGCCACCCGCGTGCTGGAGGCCCCCGACCTCGACGACGCACTGGAGGTGCTGCAGCGCGACCCGGTCGCCAACGCCTTCGTCGCCACCCGGGTGGAGGCCGTCGGCCTCGACCCCTGGCGGCTCGGCGGCGAGATGTGGGGCTGGTACGACGCCCACGGCCGGCTCGACGCGCTCTGCTACGCCGGCGCCAACCTCGTCCCGGTGGGCGCCGGCCCCGAGGCCGTCCGGGCCTTCGCCGAACGCGCCCGACGGCAGGGCCGCCGCTGCTCCTCCATCGTCGGCCCCGCCGAGGCCACCGCCATGCTCTGGGCGCTGCTGGAGCGCTCCTGGGGCCCGGCCCGCGACGTCCGCGCCCACCAGCCGCTGATGGCCACCTCCACGCCCGTCACCGAGATCGGGCCCGACCCGCTGGTGCGCCGGGTCGGCCGCACCGAGATCGAGGCGCTGATGCCCGCCTGCGTGGCCATGTTCACCGAGGAGGTCGGCATCTCCCCGCTGGCCGGCGACGGCGGGCTGCTCTACCAGGCCCGGGTCGCCGAACTGGTCTCCGGCGGACGCTCGTTCGCCCGCTTCGACGAGGACGGCAAGGTCGTCTTCAAGGCCGAGATCGGCGCCGTCACCGCGAGCGCCTGCCAGATCCAGGGCGTCTGGGTCGCCCCCGAGCACCGCGGCAAGCGGCTCTCCGAGACCGGCATGGCCGCCGTCGTCAACACCGCGCTGGCCGAGGTCGCCCCCGTCGTCTCGTTGTACGTCAACGACTTCAACGTCCGGGCCCGCGCCGCCTACCGCCGGGTCGGCTTCCGCGAGGTCGGCGCGTTCATGAGCGTGCTGTTCTGACCGGCCGTCAGCGCTGCGCCGGGTCGCGCAGCGGCAGGTGCGCGCCCATCACCGCGTACGGGCGGGCCGTGTTCGGGAAGCGCACCGCCGCGGCCAAGTCCCGGTAGCCCAGCGAGCGGTAGAGCCGGCGGGCCGGGGTCTCCGCGTCGATCGCCGACAGGATCGACCGGTCCAGGCCCGAGTGCCCGCACAGGGTGCGGATCAGCCGGGTGCCCACCCCCAGGCCCTGGAACTCCGGCAGCACGTGCAGCTCGGTCACCGCGAACACGCCGTCCAGCCAGCCCTCGTGACCGCGCGCCGCCAGGTACGGCTCGATCACCGTCGACCACCAGTGCGTCCGCTGGTTCGGCATCCCGTACCCGAACCCCACCAGCCGCCCCCGCGCCATCGCGCCCAGCGCCACCACCCCCGGCTGCATCGCGTGCCGCCCCACGATCGGCAGCCGCACCGCCACCTCGTGCGGTGCCAGGCCGAACGCGACCGCCTGGACCTCCAGCACGGCGGGCGCCCACGCCGCCAGGTCGATGGCCTCGATCGTCACCCCGGTGTGCTGCTCCATGAAGCGGGACGTTACTACCTGCCGCCACGGACGGCCGAGCGCCCCGGCCTCACAGCCAGGCGGCGAACTCCAGATGGAGCTCGGCCGTCGCGGCGTCGCCCGCCGCGAACGCCGCCAGCGCGGTGTCCACCGCCCGCAGCAGCGTCCAGGCCCGGACCCGGTCGGCGGGCAGCTCCACCGCCTCCGCGAGCCGGGACACCCGGCGCCTGGCCTCCCCGCGCGGGCCCGGGGCGGCGGCCAGGGTGTCCAGCCGGTCTAGCACCAGGCCCGCCAGGTCGTACGCCCGGTCGCCGACCAGCGGGCGCGGCGCCACCGCGAGCCACGGCGAACGGTCCGCCGCCAGCACCCGGCCGTGCTGGAACTCCCCGTGCAGCAGCCACCCGCCGCCGTCCGCCGCCAGCGCCGTCGCCTCCAGCGCCTCGTCCACCAGCGGACCGGCGTCGGCGGCGGGCGGCAGCGAGCGGCGCTCGGCGAGCCGTTCCGCGAGCCGCCCGGCGTGCTCCGCCAGGGTCGGGAACGGGTGCCCCGCGGGCACCTCGACCCACAGCCGGCGCAGCAGGCTGGTCGCCTCCAGCATCGCCTTCGGCTCCGCCAGCGAACGCAGCGGGATCTGCCCGTGCAGGCGCTCCAGCAGCAGCGCCCCGTCGGCCTCGTCCAGCAGCAGCACCGCCCCCCGGCCCGCCCACACCCGCAGCGCGGCCGCCTCGGCGGACGGCCGGGAGAGCTTCAGCGCCACGGGTGCCAGGTCGTCGGCCCGGTGCGCGTGCAGCACCAGGCTGCTCCGGCCGCCCGGCTCCACGACCCGCTCCGGCACCAGGCCCCAGTCGGCCAGCCGTCGTGCGGCCAGCCCGGGCAGCTCCGCCAGCCAGGACCGTCCGGCCGGGGTGCCCTCCGCCCGCACCGACTCGACGAGGCGCGGGGGGATGTCGAACTGCGCAGGTTGTGCCATGGGAGCGATTATCCGGGGCCGGGGCGGATCCAGGGGCCCGGGCAGCGGCGGGGCCCCGGTCCCGCCTCCCGCCGTTCTGGTCCGGGGGGCCTCACTGCTCCACGGCGAGGCCCGGGAGGGCGGGGAGGTCGGCGCCCCAGTGGGCGGCGCGGAGGGCGGATTCGCGCAGGGCGGCGGCGGCCTGCGCGCGGAGGGCGGGGGTGGCGGCCAGGTCGGCGTAGGCGGCGGTGAGCTGGGTCTCCAGGTGGGCGGCCAACCGGGCGGCGGTCGGGGCGTCCTTGACCTGGAAGGGGAGGCGGTAGCCGGCGGCCGCGGCGGTGGGGGAGGCGCCGCCGGCGGTGAGCAGGCGCTGCCAGCCGTCCCGGCGGGCCTGGTGCGCGGCGTACGCGCCCCGGGCGTCCTCCCGCTGGGGCCCGGCGGGGAGGAACGCGCCGACCACGCCGTAGCCGTAGACGGCCGCGTGCTCGGCGGCGAGCGCCGTCTGCAGGGCCTCGGCGTCGGCGGCGGGGAGCGGGCCGGGCGAGGACGAGGACGAAGCCGAAGCCGAAGCGGAGGGTGCGGGGGAGGGCGGGGCGGTGGTGTCGCCGAGGGCCGCCGCGTGGGCCGCGCCGGAGGCGGCGACCGAGGCGAGGGTCCGGGCCAGGCCGGGGGAGGCCGCGGCGAGGTCGGCCAGCCGCAGGTCGGCGGTGCGCAGTTCGGCGGCGGCGAGGTCGGCGGAGGTCCGGGCGGCGGTGGAGGGGGAGGCGGCCGCGGCGGCGGGGGACGCCGACGCCGACGGGGACGGCGGGGGCGGTGTCCGGGCGAGCGCCTCGCGGTGCTGGAGGAGGTCCTCGCGCAGGGCGCCGAGCCGGTCGGCGTCGGCGGGGCCCGCGGCGAGGACGGCGTCGTAGTCGGCCAGCAGGGCGTCGGTGGCGGCGAGTTGACGCAGCCGCAGCGGGCGGTCCGGGTCCTCGGCCTGCGGTCGCGCGGGCTGCGCGGGGTGCCCGCCCGTGCAGCCGGTGAGCGACTGGAGCCCGGCGAGCGCCCCGAGGGCCAGGAAGGTCCGGCGTGCGGGCGCGGGCATCGGTGCTCCAGCGGGTCGGTGGGGGCCGGTGTCCCCCGTCGGGAGAATCTTTACCGGAGACGCACGCGCTCCGTACGGAGCTTGGACGGTATCCGACCGCTGTGAGGTTCCTCGCAGGGGGCGCGGGCGCCCGGGTCGGAATCGGCGGTTCGGGGGTCGACCCGATAGGCTTCGCCGTGAGTTAGCACCTTCGACAACAGCAGACGCGGCCGAGGAGTCACCCGGATGAGCACCACCCCCACTGACCGGCTGCGCGCTCTGTTGGAGCCGCTGGCCGCCGAGGCCGGGCTCGACCTCGAAGAGGTCAAGGTGACCCAGGCCGGCAACCGCCGCCAGGTGCAGATCGACGTGGACGCCGACGGCGGCGTCGACCTCGACGCGATCGCCGAGTTCTCCCGGCTGGTGAGCCAGGCGCTGGACGCCTCCGACCTGATGGGCGAGGCCCCGTACCTGCTGGAGGTCGGTTCCCCGGGCGCCGAGCGCCCGCTGAACGAGCCGCGGCACTGGCGCCGGGCGACCGGCCGGCTGGCGGCGGTCAAGCTGGTGGACGGCGCGGAGCTGACCGCGCGGGTGCTGGAGAGCGACGAGGACGGCGCGCTGGTCGAGGTGCAGCCGGTGAAGGGGCGCGGCCGCCCCAAGGAGCGCCGACTGGAGTTCGCGGAGATCGCGCGGGCCCGGGTGCAGGTCGAGTTCAACCGCAAGGACGAGGAACTGCTCGACGCCGCCGCCGACATCGCGGACGTGGACGAAGAGGAAGAGGAGGCGTAGTCGTGGACATCGACATGAGTGCCCTGCGCGGGCTGGTCACCGAGAAGGGCGTGCCGTTCGACCTGCTGGTCGAGTCGATCGAGTCGGCCCTCCTCATCGCGTACCACCGCACCGAGGGCTCGCGCCGCCGGGCGCGGGTGGAGCTGAACCGCAAGACCGGCCACGTGACGGTCTGGGCGCTGGAGGACGCCTCGGAGCTGGACGAGGGCGTCGAGCCGAAGGAGTTCGACGACACCCCGTCGGGCTTCGGCCGGATCGCCGCGTCCACCGCCAAGCAGGTCATCCTGCAGCGGCTGCGGGACGCCGCGGACGACCAGACCTTCGGCGAGTACGCGGGCAAGGAGGGCGACATCGTCACCGGTGTCGTCCAGCAGGGCAACGACCCGAAGAGCGTGCTGGTCGACATCGGCAAGCTGGAGGCCATCCTGCCGCCGCAGGAGCAGGTCCCGGGCGAGGACTACCGGCACGGCACCCGGCTGAAGTGCTACGTGGTGGGCGTGCGGCGCGGTGTCCGCGGCCCGTCGGTGACGCTGTCGCGCACCCACCCGAACCTGGTGAAGCGGCTGTTCGCGCTGGAGGTCCCGGAGATCGCGGACGGCTCGGTGGAGATCGCCTCGATCGCCCGCGAGGCCGGCCACCGCACCAAGATCGCGGTCTGGTCGCGCCGCCAGGGCCTGAACGCCAAGGGCGCCTGCATCGGCCCGAACGGCATGCGGGTGCGCGGCGTGATGGCCGAGCTGCACGGCGAGAAGATCGACATCGTCGACTGGTCGGAGGACCCGGCCGAGATGGTCGCCGCCGCGCTGTCGCCCGCCCGGGTGACGAAGGTGGAGATCGTCGACCTGGCCCAGCGCTCCGCCCGGGTGATCGTGCCGGACTACCAGCTGTCGCTGGCGATCGGCAAGGAGGGGCAGAACGCCCGCCTGGCCGCCCGGCTCACCGGCTGGCGGATCGACATCCGCCCGGACACCGAGGCCCCGTCCGAGGAATCCCCGGCCCGCTAGCAACGTTGTCATGTGCCTCCGGAGATCTACTCGGCGGCGGTGAGTCCCTTCGGAGGGGTAGACTTGAACGTGTCTGGCCGGACGCATGTCCGGGCATGCCCTGAACGCACCTGCGTGGGCTGCCGCAAGCGCGCGGCCAAGCACGAGCTGCTGCGTGTCGTGGCGGGCGAGGACGGATGCGTCCCCGATCCCCGCGGCACTCTGCCGGGCCGGGGCGCGTACCTGCACCCCGACCCGAACTGCCTCGACCTCGCGGTCCGCCGCCGGGCGTTCCCCCGGGCCCTTCGGGTCCAGGGCGCGCTCGACCCCGGCGCCCTGCGGGAGCACGTCGGGGCGGGAGCAGGTCCGGCCGATCGGCAGTCGGCCCACTGACGGGCCCCGCGCCCGGCAACACGCACCAGCGCACGGCACGTCGAACTCCGCCGTGCGCCCCAGTCAGGTACCTCGCGAGATGGAAGTAGGTCGAGATTGCGATGAGCACTCGATGAGTACGCGATGAGTACGCCCATGAAGTAACAGCGGTCCGGCGGACGAATACCCCGGACGCATAGACAGGAGCGAAGTGGCTAAGGTCCGGGTATACGAACTCGCCAAGGAGCTTGGCTTGGAGAGCAAGGCCGTCATGGCCAAGCTCACCGAGCTGGGCGAGTTCGTGCGTTCAGCGTCCTCGACGATCGAGGCGCCGGTCGTGCGCAAACTGACTGACGCTTTGGGAGCGACCCCGCCGTCCGGCGGCGCGTCCTCCGCGAAGCCTGGCCCGCGGAAGCCCGCGGCGCCCCAGCCGACCGGCGGTGCCGGTTCGGCGGCACCCAAGCCGGGTGCCCCCACCCCCGGCCCGCGTCCCACCGGGACGCCGGGCCCCCGTCCGACCCCCGCGACCCCCGCGCCCGCGGCGGGTCCCTCCGCGCCCAAGCCGGCCGGCGGCCCCACCCCGGGTCCGCGTCCGGCGACGCCCGCCCCGGCCGCTCCGGCGCCCGCGGCGGCTCCGGCGGCGGAGTTCTCCTCCCCGGCCCCGGCCGGCGAGGCTCCGGCGCGTCCGGCCGCCCCGCGGCCGGCCGCGGCCAACCCCGCGGCCCGTCCGGGCCCGCGTCCGGCCGGTCCGCGTCCGGGCAACAACCCCTTCACCTCGGGCGGCGCGTCGGGCATGGCCCGTCCGTCCGCCCCGCGTGCGGGCGGCCCGGCCGGTGAGCGCGGTCCGCGTCCCGCCGGCGAGCGCGGCCCCCGTCCGGCCGGTGCGCCGGGTGGCGAGCGCGGTCCCCGTCCCGGTGGCGAGCGCGGCCCCCGTCCGGCCGGTGCGCCGGGCGCCGGTGCCCCGCGTCCGGGCGGCGCGCCGTCCGGTGAGCGCGGCCCCCGTCCCGGTGGCGCCCCGCGTCCCGGTGGTCCGGGTGCCGGTGCTCCGCGTCCCGACGGCATGCCGCGTCCGGCCGCTCCGCGTCCGGGCGGTGCGCCCAGCCCGTCCGGGATGCCCCGTCCGAACCCCGGCATGATGCCGCAGCGTCCGGGCCCGCGCCCGGGTCCGGGTGCCGGTGCGCGTCCGGGTGGCCCCGGTGCGCGTCCGGGTGCTCCGGGCGGTGCCCGTCCCGGCTTCCAGGGCCGTCCGGCCGGTCCGGGCTCGCGTCCGGCCGGTGGCGGCTTCGGCGGCCCCCGTCCGGGTGGCGGTGCCGGTGGCGGCGGCGGTTTCGGTGGCGGCGGTGCCCGTCCCGGCGGCTTCGGCGGTCGTCCCGGCGGCCCGGGTGCCCGTGGTGGCACGCAGGGCGCGTTCGGTCGCGGCCCCGGTGGCCGTCCGGCCCGCGGCCGGAAGTCGAAGCGCGCGAAGCGCCAGGAGTACGAGGCCATGCAGGCCCCGTCCGTCGGCGGCGTGATGCTGCCGCGCGGCAACGGCTCGACCGTTCGCCTCTCGCGCGGCGCTTCGCTGACGGACTTCGCGGAGAAGATCAACGCCAACCCGGCGGCGCTCGTCTCGGTGATGTTCAACCTCGGTGAGATGGTCACCGCCACCCAGTCGGTCTCCGACGCCACGCTGCAGCTGCTGGCGGACGAGATGGGCTTCGTGCTGGAGATCGTCAGCCGGGACGACGAGGACCGCGAGCTGCTGGAGTCGTTCGACATCGACTTCGGTGTCGACGAGGGCGACGAGGAGCAGCTGGCTCCGCGTCCGCCGGTGGTCACCGTCATGGGTCACGTCGACCACGGCAAGACCCGCCTGCTCGACGCGATCCGCAAGACCAACGTGGTCGCGGGCGAGGCCGGCGGCATCACCCAGCACATCGGTGCCTACCAGGTGGCCACCGAGGTGAACGGCGAACTCCGTCCGATCACCTTCCTCGACACCCCGGGTCACGAGGCGTTCTCCGCCATGCGTGCCCGTGGTGCCAAGTCCACCGACATCGCGATCCTGGTGGTCGCGGCCAACGACGGCGTCATGCCGCAGACGGTCGAGGCGTTGAACCACGCCAAGGCCGCCGGCGTGCCGATCGTGGTCGCGGTCAACAAGATCGACGTCGAGGGCGCGGACCCGACCAAGGTCCGCGGCCAGCTCACCGAGTTCGGCCTGGTGGCCGAGGAGTACGGCGGCGACACCATGTTCGTCGACATCTCCGCCCGCCAGGGCCTCAACATCGAGGAGCTGCTGGAGGCCGTGGTCCTGACCGCGGACGCCTCCCTCGACCTGCGCGCCAACCCGGAGCAGGACGCCCAGGGCATCGCGATCGAAGCCCACCTGGACAAGGGCCGCGGCGCCATGGCGACGCTGCTCGTCCAGCGCGGCACCCTGCGGGTCGGCGACTCGATCGTGGTCGGCGACTCCTACGGCCGCGTCCGCGCGATGCTGGACGAGAACGGCAACAACCTCTCCGAGGCCGGCCCGTCCCGTCCGGTGCTGCTGCTCGGTCTGACCTCGGTGCCCCGCGCCGGCGACAGCTTCATCGTCGTCGACGAGGACCGCACCGCCCGCCAGATCGCCGAGAAGCGCGCCGCCCGCGACCGCAACGCCTCGATGGCCCAGCGCCGCGTCCGCGTCTCGCTGGAGGGCTTCGAGGCCGCGCTGGCCGCCGGCAACATCGAGAAGCTCAACCTCATCATCAAGGGTGACGTCTCCGGTTCCGTCGAAGCCCTCGAGGACGCGCTCGTCAAGCTGGACGTGGGCGAAGAGGTCGAGCTGCGGGTCCTGCACCGCGGTGTGGGTGCCATCACCGAGTCCGACGTGGACCTGGCGATGGGCTCGGACGCCATCATCATCGGCTTCAACGTGCGCGCCGAGGGGCGTGCCCGTACCGCGGCCGAGCGCGAGGGCGTCGACATCCGGTACTACTCGGTCATCTACCAGGCGATCGAGGAGATCGAGGCCGCGCTCAAGGGCCTGCTCAAGCCCGAGTACGAGGAGGTGCGCCTCGGCTCCGCGGAGATCCGCGAGGTGTTCCGCTCCTCCAAGTTCGGCAACATCGCCGGTGTGCTCGTCCGCGAGGGCATCATCCGCCGCAACACCAAGGCGCGCCTGCTGCGCGACGGCAAGGTCGTGGCGGAGAACCTCAACATCGAGGGCCTGCGCCGCTTCAAGGACGACGCCACCGAGGTCCGCGAGGGCTTCGAGGCCGGTGTGACCCTGGGCTCGTTCAACGACATCAAGATCGAGGATGTCATCGAGACCTACGAGATGCGGGAGAAGCCGCGCTCGTAACGGGTGACCGACCGGGGCCGGCCGGCGGGGTGTCTTATCCCGTCGACCGGCCCCGGCCGCGCTTGTTAGGGTCGGGGACTGTCGGAACTCCTTCGAGGCTCCCAGGCCGGCCCAGGCCTGTCCCACATGTTCGTAGGAACACTCACCTTCGACCTGCTCCTCGGCGACGTGCACTCGCTCAAGGAGAAGCGGTCGATCGTGCGGCCCATCGTGGCCGAACTGCAGCGCAAGTACAGCGTGTGCGCCGCGGAGGTAGGAAACCAGGAGCTGCACCGCAGGGCCGAGATCGGCTGCGCGGTGGTGTCCGGCGACGCCGGGTACGTCAGCGAGATCCTGGACAGCTGTGAGCGGCTCGTCGCCGGCCGCCCCGAGGTGGTGCTGCTCTCCGCGAGGAGGCGCCACCACCACGACGACGACGAATGACCTGCGGGCGTCACCACCGTCACACCCGCACAGGACCGAGAGCGCCCACAAGGCTGGGCGCGGGCGGGTACGTTGGGGAGAGGGCCCCACCGGGTGAGGTCATGACCCGGGGTACGCGCCTACTGCACGAGGAGGCAACGTGACCGACACCGCTAGGGCGCGCAAGCTCGCCGACCGCATCCAGGTGGTCGTGGCGGAGACCCTGCAGCGCCGGATCAAGGACCCCCGCCTGGGGTACGTCACCATCACCGACGCCCGGGTCACCGGGGACCTGCGCGAGGCCACCGTCTTCTACACCGTCTACGGTGACGAGACCGAGCGCGAGTCCAGCGCGGCCGCGCTGGAGAGCGCCAAGGGCATCCTGCGCTCCGAGGTCGGCAAGCAGACCGGGGTCCGGTTCACACCGACCCTGACCTTCGTCGCCGACGCCCTGCCGGACAACGCCCGGAACATCGACGACCTGCTGGACAAGGCCCGGCTCTCCGACGCCGCCGTCCGCACCGCCGCCGCCGGAGCCGCGTTCGCGGGCGAGGCCGACCCCTACAGGTCGGCCCGCGACGACGACGAGGACGAGTGACCGTGGCCGGGGAGCCGGCCGAGTCCGGTACCGCGAGGGCGGTCTCCACCACACCGGTGGAGACCGCCCTCGCGGTGCTTCCGGGCCCTCGCAGCGGGTCGCCGGCCGCCTCCGGGGCGGAGGACGGCAAGCAGGACGCCTCCGGGGCGGAGGACGGCGAGCAGGACGCCCGGGGCCGGTTCGAGGAGGAGTGGCGGCGCGCCCTCGAACTGATCGCGGACGCCGACGAGATCGACCTGGTCTGCCACATCTGCCCGGACGGCGACGCGCTGGGCTCCGCGCTGGCCGCCGCGCTGGCGCTGCGCGGCCTGGACAAGCGGGTGCGGGTGTCGTTCGGCGACGACCCGCAGGTCATCCCGGAGTCGCTGTCCTTCCTGCCCGGGCAGGAGCTGATCGTCCCCGCCGCCGCGGTGCCCGACGCGCCCGCGCTGGTGCTGGCCTTCGACGCGGCCTCCGAGGAGCGGCTCGGCCTGCTGCGCGCCAAGGCGTTCGCGGCGGGCGCGCTGGTGGTGTTCGACCACCACGCCTCCAACCCCGGCTTCGGCACCGTCCGGCTGATCGACCCGTCCGCGCCCGCCACCGCCGTCCTGGTGGACGAGCTGCTGCGGCGGCTGCGGGTGCCGCTCGACCGGTCCATCGCGACCTGCCTGTACACCGGCATCGCCACCGACACCGGCTCGTTCAAGTACCGGGCCACCACGCCCGCCACCCACGAGATGGCCGGGCGGATGCTGGCCACCGGCATCCGGCACGACCTGATCTCCCGGCAGCTGTGGGACACCACCTCCTTCGGGTACCTCAAGGTGCTCGCCGGGGCGCTGGAGCGGGCCGCGTTCGAGCCCGAGGAGGCCCGCGGGCACGGGCTGGTGTGGACCTGGGTGCCGTACCAGGACCTGGCGCTGTTCGGCGTCACCGTCGAGGAGATCGAGGGCCTGATCGACGTGCTGCGCAAGCCCGCCGAGGCGGACGTCGCGCTGGTGCTCAAGCAGGACCCGGACGGCACGCTGCGCGGCTCCTGCCGCTCCCGCGGCGCGGTCGACGTCGCGGCGGTCTGCGCCCGGCTCGGCGGTGGCGGGCACGTGTACGCGGCCGGGTTCAGCGCGCGGGAGGCGGTGGAGACCGTCGTGGAGCGGTTCCGGGCGGCGCTGGCCGAGGTCGCGGCGGCGGCGGACTCCGCGGGGCCGGGCGCGCGCTAGGCTCGTGCGGTTCGGTGGTCGGGCCGCCGGAGCGGCCGCGCAGGGATGCGTGCGGGATTTCGAAATGATGATGAAGCGATGAAGCGTAAAGGGACGGGCCCCGACGGGCTGGTCATCGTCGACAAGCCGGAGGGCATCACCTCGCACGGCGTGGTCGCCAAGCTCCGCTGGCTGGCCGGCACCAGGAAGGTCGGGCACGCGGGCACCCTCGACCCGATGGCCACCGGCGTGCTGGTGATCGGCGTCGAGCGGGCCACCCGGCTGCTCGGCCACCTGATGCTCACCGCCAAGACGTACGAGGCGACGGTCCGGCTCGGGCAGACCACGGTCACCGACGACCGGGAGGGCGAGGTCACCGCGTCCGTCCCGGCCGACGGGGTGGCGCGCGAGGCGGTCGACGCCGGGGTCGCCGCCCTCACCGGCGAGATCATGCAGGTGCCGTCCAAGGTCAGCGCGATCAAGATCGACGGCAAGCGCTCGTACGCGCGGGTCCGCGAGGGCGAGGACTTCGAGCTCGCCGCCCGGCCCACCACGGTGCACTCCTTCACGGTGCACGAGGTGCGCCCGGCCGTCGCCGAGGACGGCACGCCGGTGCTCGACCTGGACGTCACCGTGGAGTGCTCCTCCGGGACGTACATCCGGGCGCTGGCCCGGGACCTGGGCGCGGCGCTCGGCGTCGGCGGGCACCTGACCGCGCTGCGGCGCACCAGGGTCGGGCCGTACTCGGTCGAATCCGCGCGCACCCTGGAGCAGTTGGAGGAGAAGCTGGAGGTGCTGCCGATCGCCGAGGCCGCGGCGGCCGCCTTCCCGCGCTGGGACGTGGACGCCGAACAGGCCCGGCTGCTCTCCAACGGCATGCGGCTGGACGCGCCCGGGCTGGGCGCGGACGGGCCGGTCGCGGTCTTCGACCCGGACGGGCGGTTCCTGGCGCTGATCGAGGAGAGCGGCGGCAAGGCCAAGCCGGTGGCGGTCTTCGTCGGCTGAGGGCCGCCGGGCGGCGGCGGGGCCTTCCCGGCGCCGCCCCGGCGTCAGCGCAGCGCCAGGTGCCAGTCGTTGCTGCGCAGGAAGCGGCCCGAGCGCTGCGGGTACTCGAAGTCGCACGGGCCGCCGTCGGTGAAGCCCAGGCGCGAACACAGCGCGTTGGACGGGGCGTTGTCGACGGCGGGGAAGGCGTGCAGCACGCCGGGGGCGGCCGGGTCGGCGGCCACCAGCGCGCGCAGCGCGGTGAGCATCGCCCGGCCGGCCGCCAGCGCGACGCCCCGGCCCTGGAACTCCGGCAGCACGTTCCACCCGGTCTCGTGCACCTCGGCGCCCCGCCACTCGCGCCGGTGGTGGGCGATCGAACCGGCCTCGGCGCCGTCGACCAGCACCGCGTACATCGCGCCGCCCAGGGACGGGAGGGCGAGGTAGCGGCGGTGGCGCAGCAGCACCTGCTCCTCGGTCTCCGGGCCGCCGACGTGCCGGCGCATCAGCGGGGTGTTGATGCGGCGCAGCAGGCCGAGGCGGGAGTCGGACCAGGGTTCCAGGCGGACGTCCATGACGGGCAGGGTGGCCCCCGGGGCGGGCGGGGCGCCAGCGGTTTTCCGGCGGGCGGTCCCGGCCGTGGCCCGGGGCGGTGGGGCGGATCGGCCAGGTGCGCCGGCCAGGTGCGTCGGCCAAGTGCTTCGGCCGGCGCGGGAGTTGGGGCGGTCGGGGGTGGGCCGGGTGGTTCGGGGCGGGGTGCGCGCCCGGCGGGGTGGCGGGGGGCGCGCGGAGTGAAGCGGTGTGGTGAGAGGGGCGTGCGGGGTGCCGTGTGACTGGTGGGGGGCAGGCTGACCGCGGCGTGTACGGCGGCCGTACCCCGGTCCCGCGCGGGGCCGGGCGCGGCCCGGCGGGAGGACTGGCGGATGGGCGAGGGTGCGGGCGCCGGCTTCGCGGGGGATCCGGCACAGGCGCTGCTGCGGATCAGGGACCAGCAGGGCCGGCTGTGCGGCCTCGGCTTCGTCGCCGACCGCGACGGCACCGTGGTCACCGCGCACGAGGCGGTGGCCGGACTGCCCCGGCTGGTGCTGCACACCCCCGGCGGGCAGTCCCGGGTGCTCGGCCCGGAGAGCGTCGACCTGCTCCCCGACCGCGGCCTGGCCCTGCTGCGCACCGCCGCCGTCGGCGGCGTGCCGGGCCCCGCCCTGCCGATCGGGCGCGGCCCGGCCACCGGCCCCCTCGCGGTGCCCCACCAGCGCTGGGAGGACGGCGCGCCCGCGCTGGCCCGGGGCGGCCCGATCGGCCGGGAGAACGGCCGCTGCGGCGACGGCGCCCTGGTGCGCACCGTCCCCGGCGTCCTGCTGCTCGACCTGTCGGCGACCCCGCTCGCCGGGGCGCCCGTCCTCGACCCGGAGACCGGCGCGGTGCTCGCCGTGATCGCCCCCCGGGTGCGCGCCGTCCCCGGCCCCGGCGTGGCCGCCGTCCCGCTCACCGCCGACACCGCGCCCCCCGGGGACTCCCCGCTCGGCCGGCTGCTGGCCCGCAACGGCGCCGACGCCCCCGCGTACGGGCGGGCGCTCAACCTCGGCGGCGCGCTGCGCCTGGCCCGGGCCCAACTGGAGGGCGCCGCCGCCGGGCCCGGCCGGATCGCCGAACTCGCCGCCGACCGGGTCGACCGCCCCGACGGCCTCAGCGGCGAGGAACCGCAGGACGTCCTCACCGTGCTGCTCGGCGAGAGCGGCAGCGGCCGCACCACCGAACTCGCCGCCCTCGCCGTCCGCCGGGCCGGCGCCGCCCGGCCGCTGCCCACCCTGTGGCTGCGCGGCGCCGACCTCGCCCCCGGCGACCGCACGCTCGGCGACCCGCTGCGCCGCCGACTCGCCGCCGCCGCGCGGCAGTCGGGCGTGCCCGAGGTCGAACCGGGGGAGCTCGCGGCCCTGTGCGCCGACGCCGGACGGCCGCTGCTGGTGGTGCTCGACGGGCCCGAGGAGGCCCCGCTCGCGCTGTCCGCGCGCTGGCTGACCGCCGGCCTGGAGTGGCTGCGCGCCCACCGGGCCAGGGCCCTGGTCGCCTGCCGGCCCGACGGCTGGGACCAGCTCGGCCCCTGGCGCTCCGCCGCCCGGGCGCTGTGGCTCGGCCCGCTCACCGACGACGCCGCGGCCCGGGCCGGGCGGCGCTACGGGCTGCCCGAGGCGTTCCTCGGCCCGGCCGAGCGCGGCCACCCGTTGGCCCTGCGGCTGGCCGGCGAACTGCGCGGCGCGGGCGTGCACGGCCCCGTCGGCAGCCGGGCCGAACTCTTCGGCGGCTGGCTCGACCTGGCCTGCCTCACCGTCGCCCGCCGGGTCGCCCTCACCCCCGGCGGCCCGCGCCGGCACCGCCGCGGCGGGCCGGCCGCGCCCGGCGAGGACGCCCGGCAGGTGCGGCGGCTGGCGGCCGTCGCGGCGGGTCGGCTGCACGAGGCCGCGCGGCTGATGCTCGGCGCGGGGGACGGGGCGCTGCCCGCCGAGGAGTTCGCGCGGCTGTTCCCGGACGCGGGCGGGTGGGCGCGGGCCGTCCGGGAGGAACGGCTGCTGGTGCCGGCGGGGACGGGGTACCGGGCGGGGCACGAGGAGTGGGCGGAGTGGCTGCAGAGCCTCCACCTGGACCTGGACGCGGCGCTGCGACTGGTGCTGGAGCTGTCTCTTATACACATCTGACGCTGCCGACGATA
>NZ_JNWZ01000062.1 GCF_000716545.1 Kitasatospora phosalacinea | reverse complement strand
CAAGATTAGGGCTTTCCCCTGACAGGTCCGAAAAGCCCCTTTCGGGGGGCCTGTCCCCGCATGTTGAACACGTTCAAATACAGGTCTAGAGTCCTTCCCGCGACACCGTGTGCCACTTCCGGCACCCGCGTCACGAGGGGTTCCCCATGTCCGACATCGCCGTCGTCCCGGCCGGTTCCGCCACCGCCGGGCCGGATTCCGCGCCCACCCCCGACACCGCCCCGGTCCGCCGCCGGATCCGGCGCTGGCTGTGGCTGTTCATCGCCTGCCTGGTCCTCAGCGGCCTGACCGCCTTCCCCCTGCAGACCGAGACCTCCCTGCTGGCCCGCCTGCTCGACGCCACCGGACTGGACACCGCGCTGCCCGCCCTCGACGCCTGGGTCGACCGCGTCCGCCGGGGCGTCTCCGACGGCTACGGCACCTACCCCTTCCTCGCCTACGGCACCGACTGGCTCGCCTTCGCCCACCTGGTGATCGCCGCCGCCTTCTGGGGCCCGCTGCGCGACCCGGTCCGCAACGTCTGGGTGATCCGCTGGGCCATGCTCGCCTGCGGCGGCGTCATCCCGCTCGCCCTGGTCTGCGGCCCGCTGCGCGGCATACCCCTGTTCTGGCAATTCATCGACATGTCGTTCGGCGTCGTCGGCATCGTCCCGCTGCTGGTCGTCCACCGCCTGGTCCGCGCCCTGGAGTGGCAGCAGGCCGTCACCGCCCACCACGACTTCGCCCGCGCCACCCCCTGCCCCTGAACCGCTCAGGCCCCCGCGCCGCGGCCCGGCCCCCGGCGGCGAGGCGCCGGTACGCGTCCTCGTCCTCGACCGCGGCCGGGTCCGGCGCGGCCCGGGCCCGGAGTCCGGTCATCCCGGGGCGCCGGGCGCGGTCAGTCGCAGGTCGCCGTCCCAGGACTCGCAGCGGACGGTGCCGCCCGGGAAGTCGAGTTCGAGGGCGGTGCGGCCGGTGTCCGGGGCGTACTCCTGGCGGGTGGCGAGGACGGGCCGGCCGAGGTGCGGGGTGAAGGGGGTCCCGTGCGGGGCGGCGCGGACGTCGAGGCGGCCCCACTCGCCCAGGTCGACGTCGGCGTGCGGCTGCTCGTCGGCGACGATCAGGCACCAGTCGCTGCCGGTGCCGACGAAGGTGCAGCCGCCGTGGTCGTCGCGCAGCCACACCACCACGGGTTCGGCCGCGCGCTCGCCCTCGTGGCTGTACCAGGACGCGACCACGCCGGTGAGCCGGCGGCCGACCAGGGCGGCGAGGTCGGGGCCGGGGCCGTGCGCGGGGCACATGGGGGGCGCGGAGGGCGCGGTCACCAGCGCATCCGGACGTCCTCGGCCCAGCCCAGCAGCCCGTGCACCGTGACGCGCAGGCCGTCGTCGGTGCGGATCGAGCCCCGGTAGCGGCCGAAGCACTGGTCGGTGCGGTTGGCGATCAGGCCGGCCTCGGTGCGGGTGCGGCGGTCGTGGAAGGGGGTGAAGACCAGGTCGACCCGGTCGCTGCCGGGGGTGGTGATCCGCCAGGGGGCGAGCGGGTCGGCGGGGTCGTGGCGCCAGTCGAGCTCGGTGCCGATCTTGGTGAGCCGGCCGTCCACGCACAGCGCGTTCTCGGTGCTGCCGGTGCCCTCCGTCCACTGCCCGCCGAACTGCAGGCCGACCGTGTGCCCGTCGGTGCGACCGGACGCGGCGCCCCAGTTCCAGCCGAGCGAACGCGGCCAGCGCCCCCGGCCGTGGTCGAGCACGCCCCAGGCGTCCCCGTCCTCGCCGAACCCGTACGTGCGGTCGCCGAGGCGGACGGTGCCGGTGGCGGGGCGGGCGGTGTGCTTGGAGGTGTACTGGAAGCGCTCGGCGTCCCAGGGGACGACCACCGACAGGGTCTCGTGGCCGTCCGGCAGCGCGACCAGCAGGTCGGCCTCCAGCGGGCGCAGGTCGGCGGTGAGGGCGCGGGCGCGCAGCCGGGTGCCGCCGGGCTCGTGGCCGATCGAGATCCGGACCTGGCGGCGGTGGGGGCGCTCGGGGCCGACGGTGAGGTCCGCGCCGTGCGGGCCGCCGGAGCCGGCGATGCCCTCGGGGAAGGCGGTGCGGCGGGTCGGCAGGCCGGGGGCGATCGCGGTGCGCTCGTGCTCCTCCAGGACGCCGTGCTCGTCCCAGGAGAGGAAGTACGCGGTGTCGAGGGTGAGGAAGTCCAGGTCGCTGACGGTGAGCGCGAGCAGGTGGGTGGGCGTGGTCACGCACCAGTACTCCCAGCGCTTGGTGCGCCCCCAGCCGCGCAGGTTGCTCCGGTGCAGCGGGGTGCGCGACCAGCCGACGGCGCCGCGGTCCAGCCGCCCGTCGGGACGGCACAGGTCGGCGGGGGCGGTGATCTCTCGCTCGTGGGTCGCCATCCGCGCACCCTACTGCCGCGACTCGCGCGGAGGCCACGGTGCCCGGTTCGTCCGCGCGGGGACGGACCCCCGGGACGGGCCGCTCCCCCGGGGCCGGAGAGCACGGCGGGCCGTTCCTCCCCGCAGGGACGAACGGCCCGCCCGGGAACGGCGGCGGCTACTTCGCGGCAGCGCCCTCGGCGACGGCGTCCTGCGCCGTGCCGTCCTTCGGCCCGGCCTGGCCCGCGCCGCCGCCGGTGACCGCGCGGCGGACGCCCGGGATGGCGAGGGTGACCAGGGCGGCCGCGACGGCCGCGCCGGCGCCGATGAGGAAGGCGGTGCGGAAGCCGCTCTCCGACGGCAGGGGGTGGCCGTGGTAGTCGGTGGTCATGTGGGCCAGCACCACGCCGATGACGGCGGAGGAGCTGGAGGTGCCGATGGAGCGCATCAGCGTGTTGAGGCCGTTGGCGGCGGCGGTCTCGGAGACCGGGACGGCGCCCATGATCAGGGCGGGCATGGCCGCGTAGGCGAACGCGATGCCGCCGCTGATCAGGCAGGAGAAGAGCAGCACGCCCCAGGCGTGGCCCATCAGGGCGAGCGCGGAGAGGTAGCCGCCGGTGATGATGACGGCGCCGACCAGCAGCGAGACCTTGGGGCCCTTGGCCCGGGAGAGCTTGGCGGAGATCGGCGAGAGCAGCATCATGACCACGCCGGCGGGGGCCATCCACAGGCCGGCGGCGACCATCGACTGGCCGAGGCCGTAGCCGGTCTCGGTGGGCATCTGCAGCAGCTGCGGGGAGACCAGGCTCATCGCGTACATCGCGAAGCCGATCACCACGGAGGCCAGGTTGGTCATCAGCACCTGGCGGCGGGCGCTGGTGCGCAGGTCGACCAGCGGCTGCCGGGTGCGCAGCTCCCACCAGCCCCAGACCGGGAGGACCACGACGGCGACGGCCAGCGTGCCCAGGGTGGTGCCGGAGCCCCAGCCCCAGTCGCTGCCCTTGGAGATGGTGAGCAGCAGGGCGACCAGGCCGATGGTGAGCCCGATCGCGCCGACCACGTCGAAGCGGCCGCCGGAGCGCACCGGGGACTCGGGGACGAGGAGGAACACGGCGACGGCGATCGCCGCGCCGAGCACGGCGGAGATCCAGAACAGCGCGTGCCAGCTGGTGTTCTGGGCGATGACGGCGGACAGCGGCAGGCCGAACGCGCCGCCGATGCCGAGCGAGGAGCTCATCAGCGCCATCGAGGAGCCGAGCTTCTGCGGCGGCAGCTCGTCCCGCATGATGCTGATGCCGAGCGGGATGACGCCGGCGCCGATGCCCTGGAGCGCGCGGCCGACCACCATCGGGGCGAGCGAGCTGCTGAAGCCGCAGATCAGCGAGCCGATGACGAGCATGGTGAGGCTGGCGAGCAGGATCCGGCGCTTGCCGTACATGTCGCCGAGTCGGCCGAGCACCGGGGTGGCGACGGCACCGGCCAGCAGGGTGGCGGTGATCGCCCAGGACGCGTTGGCGGCCGTGGTGTGGAGCAGGTTCGGCAGGTCCGGGATCAGCGGGACGACCAGGGTCTGCATCAGCGAGACCACGATGCCCGCGCCGGCGAGCACTCCGACGACGGGTCCGGTGCGTGCCTGACTCATGGGGTACTTCCATCTCTTCGACTGGCTCTTCGGCTTGATATGCATGATGCACACAATGTGTACCATACATATGGCACCCTCGCGGGATATGCTGCCGAAAAGTGACGCAAGGGACGGAGGAGCATGCGGCGCGACAAGGAACTCGCCCTGATCGAACGGGAAATGATGCTGCTCGCCCGTCACCAGGTGCTCGCCACCGCACGCACCAACGGCGGCCCCGACGCGCTGGAGCGCAGCGCGTACACCCTGCTCAGCCGGATCGAGACCGAGGGCCCGCTGACCATCGGCCAACTCGCCGAGGCCTTCGGGCTGGACACCTCCACCGTCAACCGGCAGACCGCCGCGATGCTCCGGGCCGGCCTGGTCGACCGCATCCCGGACCCGGACGGCGGAGTGGCCCGCAAGCTGCGGATCACCGAGGAGGGCCTGCGCCGGCTGCGCCAGGACCGCGACTGGTCGATCCAGGGCCTGTCCCGGGTGGTCACCGACTGGACGGCCGAGGACCTGGCCGGCTTCGCCGAGGTGCTGGAGCGCTTCAACCGCGACATCGAACGGATCCAGGGCCGCCCCTGGCCGCGCGGCTGACCGCGACCCGCCCCCCTTCCCCGCCCGCCGCCCGCCCGCCGCCCGGCCCGCCCGTCAACCCCCCGGCGCCGGCCGCTCCCCCCGGCGGGCGTTGCGCCGAGCGGGTGGCCCTCGCGCCGCCCGCCCGCGACCTGACGGGTAAAACCCGCCGCCCGGGCCGCCACCGCCGCACCGGCCGAAACGATCAGGCCCTACGATCACCCCCAGGAGCGGACCCCGGGCCCGGACCGGCCCGCGCACGGAAGGGCGGACGAGGAAGAAGTGGCCGACGCGGTGATCGATCTCAATGCGGACCTCGGCGAGGGCTTCGGACGCTGGAGCCTGACCGACGACGAGGCGCTGCTCTCCGTGGTCACCAGCGCCAACGTCGCCTGCGGCTTCCACGCCGGCGACCCGTCCACGATGCGCCGGGTCTGCTCGCTGGCCGCCGAGCGCGGGGTGCGGATCGGCGCCCAGGTCTCCTACCGCGACCTGGCCGGGTTCGGCCGCCGCGCCATGGACGTCCCGCCGGACGAGCTGGCCGACGAGATCGCCTACCAGATCGGCGCGCTCCAGGTGTTCGCCCGCGCGGCCGGCTCCCGGGTCTCCTACGTCAAGCCGCACGGCGCCCTCTACAACCGGGTGGTGGACGACGGCGAGCAGGCGGAGGCGGTGGTCTCCGGCGTGCTGCGGGCCGGCGCGGTCTGCGACGGGCCGCTGCCGCTGCTCGGCCTGCCCGGCTCCCGGCTGCTGGAGGTGGCCGAGGGCGTCGGGCTGCCCGTGGTCACCGAGGCGTTCGCCGACCGCGCCTACACCCGGGTCGGCACCCTCGTCCCGCGCCGCGAGCCGGACGCCGTCGTGCACGACCCCGAGGCGGTGATCGCCCGCGCCGTCGGCATCGCCCGCGACGCCACCGTCACCGCCGTCGGCGGCGAGCCCATCACCGTCCGGGCCCGCTCCCTCTGCGTCCACGGCGACACCCCCGGCGCCGCCCAACTCGCCTGGCGGGTACGGGGCGCGCTGGCCTCCGCGGGCGTCCGCGTCGAGGCCTTCACCTGAGCCTCCCGACGCCCCGCCACGCCCCCGCGAGCGTGGCCCCCGCCGAAACCCCCGCCGAAACCCCACGCCGCAGGCCACACAGCCTCTAGCCACATAGCCTATGAACTGGTGTTTTCCAGATCTCCCCTGAGGATTGGCGGCACTGCGAGCCGCACGACCCGGTGTGCGACACGGTCGAGTCGGCCGCGAACGAGGTACCGCCTGGAGCCGCACCCTCCCGGCCGTGGTCAACGCGCTCTCGGCCCGGCTGGTCGCGGAGGAGCGCCGCGACGGTGCGAGACGGGCGGTGGTGGCCTGGCCGGTCGAAGGCCCCCACCCGCTTCCGGTTGACGCCTCAGCCCAGGTACCGCACCGCCACCTCCTCGCTATGCGGTGCCAGCAGGGCGCGCAACTCCTCGGCGGGCTCGGCGAGTTCGGCGCCGTCCATGGTCTCCAGGACGAACAGGACATCCGTAGCGCGCTCGGTGACGCGGGTGCGGTGGGCGTCGCGGTGGTTCCAGTGCCGGGTGAGGACGCCCGCCGCGTCGGTGTAGACCACCTCGCCGGGCTTGGGGTGCTCGACGGTGTCGGGTTCGCCGAGCGGGGTGAACCGTTCGGTGCCGTCGGCGAAGCGGATCTCGACGGGACCGTCGACCGCGGCCAGGTCGAACGCCCCGGCGGGGGTGGCGTGCCGGACGGAGACCGCGTTGTAGGAGTCGACGGCGGGGTTGATCCGGGGCAGCGCGCCCTGCTTGGCGAGGCGGCGGCCGAGTGCGTCCACGCTGGGGCGGACGCGGCGCGGGTTGGTGCCGAAGGCCCGGTAGGCGGTGTGCCAGGCGGCGATCCGCGGGTCGTGCTCGTCGGCGGGGTGCCAGCTGCCGTCGGCGAGTTCGGCCTCCAGGCAGGCGAGCGCGGCCTCGGTGGCGGGCCACGGCCCGGTGGCGCCGCGGACGCCGCGGGCGGTGAGGACGGCGATCCGGGCGGCGGGGAAGGCCGCGGCGACGGCGGGGTGCAGGTGCAGGTCGGTCACGGGAGGGGAGGTCCTTTCGGGCGGGGGTGTCAGGCCAGGGCCAGCAGGCCGACCGCGAGGGCGGCCGCGCCGAGGCCGGCCACCTGGCCCCGGTGGATGCGTTCGGCGAGGACGGTGCGGGCCAGCAGCACCGTGCCGGTCGGGTAGAGCGCGGTGACCACCGCGACCACGGCCAGGTCTCCGCTGCGCGCGGCCAGCAGGAACAGCACCCCGGCCAGCGAGTCGAGCGCCCCGGCGGTGGCCGCCAGGCCGTACGCGGGGCGCTCGGCGCCGAGTCGGCGGCGCCACAGCAGGACGGCGGTCAGGGTCAGGACGGAGGTGACGGCGCGGCCGACGATCAGCGGGGCGACCCCGCTGCCGGACGGCGCCTGGTGCAGGCAGACCAGCTGGACGGCGATCGCGGCGCCCGCGCCGAGCGCCAGCAGCAGCGCACGACGGCTCGCCCGCACCCGGCCGCCACCACCACCGTCACCGCCCTCGCCGCCACCCGGCCCCGCGCTCACCAGCACCACCGCGGCCAGCGCCAGCGGCAGCCCCAGCAGTCCGGCGGCGCCCAGCCGCTCACCCTGCAGCAGGCCGACGGCGACCGGCAGCATCGCCGAGACCAGCGCCGTCACCGGCGAGAGCACGTTCATCGGGCCGATCGCCAGCGTCCGGTACAGCAGGGCGAAGGCCGCGGCCGAGGCCGCCCCGGAGGCCGCGCCCCAGCCGACCGCCCCGGGCTCGAAGCGGGCGCCGAGCAGCGGCCAGAGCAGCAGTTCGACGGCCAGGCTGGCGGGCGCGGCGACCAGCACGGTGCGCAGCACGTGCGCGCGGCGGGCGCCGAGGCCGCCGAGGAAGTCGGCGCAGCCGTAGGCGAGTGAGCTGCCGAGGGCGAGCAGCAGGGCGATCATGGCACTTCCCGGGTGGTGAGGCGGAACAACTCGGACGGTACAACAGAGTGAACGCATCAGGCCAACATAATGATCGCCGCGCGCATTCCCTGCCCGCCCGAACCCCCGGAAACCGCTTGCCCCGCCCTCCCCCACGGTGCTCTGCTCGCCCGGTGACCGACCTCCGCCTGCGCACCGACCGGCTCGCCCTGCGCCGCCTCACCCCCGCCGACCTGCCCGCCGTCACCGCCCTGTGCGGCGACCCGGAGGTGATGCGGTACATCGACGACGGCCGCCCCGTCCCGCCGTCCCGGGTCGCGGACGAGCTGCTGCCGGCCCTGCTGCGCGAGTACGCCGAACTGCCGGAGGGGCTGGGCTGCTGGGCGCTGGAGGCCGACGGCCGCTTCCTGGGCTGGGCGGCGCTGCGCCCGCCCGCCTCCGTCGGCCTGGAGGGGACGGACGGCCTGGAGCTGGGCTACCGCCTGCTGCCCGCCGCCCGGGGCCGGGGGTACGCGACCGAGGCGGCGGCCGCGCTGGTCCGCGCCGCGTTCGAGGAGCTGGGGGCCGAACGGGTCGCGGCCACCACGATGGCGGTCAACACCGCCTCCCGCCGCGTCCTGGAGCGGGCCGGCCTGCGCCTCGTGCGGACGTTCTTCGCCGACTGGCCGGACCCGCTCCCGGGCAGCGAGCACGGCGACGTGGTCTACGCGCTGACCCGCGCCGAGCGGGCCGCCGCCACGCCCTGACGCCTGCCGGGGACACCCGCCCGGGACACCTGCCGGGGCGCCCCGGCGGGTGTCGGCACGGAAAGGTCCGGTTTCCCACTAATTGCACCTTTGCGATCTTCAGTACATCCGGACGCCTTATCATCTGCCCGCACCGGACCGCGCCCCGGCCGCCGGACCACCCACGAGCGAACAGGAAACCGCCATGCTGAGCCTCCGAGAGATATCCGCGGCGGGTGTCCGGTGATCGACTGGTTCCACGCCGCCGTGCTCGGCCTGGTGCAGGGTCTGACCGAGTTCCTGCCGGTCTCCTCCAGCGCGCACCTGCGGGTGTTCTCGGCCCTGGCCGGCTGGGACGACCCGGGCGCGGCGTTCACGGCCGTGACCCAGCTGGGCACCGAGTCCGCGGTCCTGATCTACTTCCGCCGCGACATCGGCGCGATCATCAGGGCCTGGACGCTGTCGCTGTTCCGGGCCGAGTGGCGCGGCGACCAGAACGCGAAGCTCGGCTGGTACGTGATCATCGGCACGCTGCCGATCGGCATCCTCGGCAAGCTGTTCCAGGACACCATCGAGACCACCCTGCGCGACCTGCGGCTGATCGGCACCACGCTGATCCTGTTCGGCGTGATCCTGGCGATCGCCGACCGCTCCCGCGCCGTCCGCAACGCCCGGCCGATCAGCTCGCTGAACTTCAAGCACGCGCTGGTCTACGGCTGCGCCCAGTCCCTGGCGCTGATCCCGGGCGTCTCCCGCTCCGGCGGCACGATCAGCGCGGGCCTGTTCCTCGGCTACAGCCGGGAGGCGGCCGCCCGCTACTCCTTCCTGCTGGCCATCCCCGCCGTGCTGGCCTCCGGCGGTCTCGAACTGCTGAAGATCGGCGACGGCCCGGCCCCCGCCTGGGGCCCGACGATCCTGGCCACCCTGATCGCCTTCGCCGTCGGCTACGCGGCCATCGCCTGGTTCCTGAAGTACATCTCGCACAACAGCTTCACGCCGTTCGTGGTCTACCGGATCCTGCTCGGCATCACCATCATCGCCCTGGTCACGATGGGCACCCTCGACCCGAACGCGGGCGCCGCGCACTGATCCGCCCCGACCGCCGCCCCGACGGGGACGGGCCGCCGCACCCCCGGCCGCCCGTCCCCGTCGCCGTCCGGAGGTAGGCATCGAGATCACCGCGGTCGGGGTCGAGCAGGTCGCGGACCGCGGATCGCGGGTCGCGGCGAGCCGCGGGTGCCCGAAGGATCCGTCAGCCATGCGGCCGAACGCATGCGGGGCCGAGGCCCGACGGCCACCGCTCCCGCGCGGGCGGCGACGCGCACCGGTCGGACGGCGGCGCCGACACACCGGCCTCGGAGATCATTGCCATTCGATCTGATGTGCGATGAGATCCCTTGCCATGACGCTCACTTGGAAGCTGGTCGTGGACAGCACCGACGCCCCCGCACTCGCCGAGTTCTGGGCCGCCGCCCTCGGCTACGAGATCGAGGACCCGACCGCCCTGATCGACACGCTGCTCGCCGCCGGCCGCCTCCCCGCCGCGGCCGTGGTCGAACGGGACGGCCGCAAGCTGTTCCGCGGCTACTCGGCCGTCCGCCACCCCGAGGACCCGTACGAGCAGGCCAGCGGCATCGGCAAGGGCCGCCGGATCCTGTTCCAGGACGTCCCCGAGTCCAAGCAGGGCAAGAACCGGCTGCACATCGACGTCCACTCCGACGGCCAACTCGACGCCGTGGTCGACAGGTTGGAGAAGCTCGGGGCCACCCGCGTCGAGGAGCAGGACCAGGGGCCGGTCGGACACTGGTGGGTGATGCGCGACCCCGAGGGCAACGAGTTCTGCGTCGCCTGACCGGGCCCCGACCGTCGGTCCCGTCCGGCGGTCCCGTCCGGCGGCCCCGGCAGCCTCAGCCCGGGCCGGCCACCAGCCGGTCGCCCAGCGGGGTGCGGTGGTAGAGCACCCGGCGGCCCACCCGGGTGCGCTCCACCAGGCCGGTGTCGCGCAGGATCGCCAGGTGGCCGCCGACCGTGCCCACCGACTGGGCCAGCAGCAGGGCGAGTTCGCTGGTGGTGGCGGGCGTCTCCAGGTTCCGCAGGATCTGCGCCCGCCCGCCGCCGAGCAGCCGGGCCAGCGCCCGGCCGTCCCCCGCCGGGCGGGCGCCGGCCCCGCCCTCCCCCGTACCGCGCGCCGGGTACACCATCGCGAACGGGCGCCCCGGCGCCTCGCACAGCCAGGAGCTGCGCTGCGCCGTGACCGGGACGAACAGCATCCCGTCCGGCCCGACCAGCCGGTCCCGGCCCGGCCGGTCGCTGAACCGGATCGCGTCCGCCCCGACCCACGCGCTGGTGCGGCTCATCAGGTGCAGGGCCCGCGGCCAGCCGTGCGCGGCCAGCAACCCGGCCCGGTGGGTGACGTCGCGCCGCAGGGCGGCCCGCCGGGCCGGCCAGTCCGCGGCCAGGTGCGCGTCCCAGACCGCCCGGAACAGCTCGGCCGCGCGGGCGCCGTGGCCGCGCCCGGTGAGCCAGTCCAGCCGCTGCCCCGCCCGGGCGTGGGCCTGCGCGACGCGCAGCCCCGCCACCGCCACCTCGTCCGGGACTCCGGCCACCTCGGCGAGTTCGGACTCCAGCTCGGTCTCCATGCCGCCGCCCGGCGGCAGCGTCAGGTGGTCCGGCAGGTACGCGGTCGCCGCGATCAGCTCCACCAGCCCCCGCGCGTACCCGTCCTCCGCCAGCCGGGCCAGGAACGCCGGACGGTGCTCCTCCCGCCAGGCCGCGGCCCACGGCTCGGTGTACGGCCGGGCGAGCTGGACGATCGCCGCCAGCGTCTCGGCGAACGGCGACAGCGCGAACCTGGACCGCGACAGCGCGAGCGAGTCCAGCCGCAGCACGACCACGGCGCCCCCTCTCCTCGGTGGCCTTTCGGCGGACGGCGAAACGATAGAGGCCCGGGCCCGCCGCCTCCCACACTCTGCGGGTGCTTCCACCACTCCTTCACCACCCCGGCTTCCGCCGCTTCCTGCTGGGCCGGACGATCTCCCTGCTGGGCAGCGCGACGGCCCCGGTCGCGCTGGCCTTCGCCGTCCTCGACGCCACCCCCGGCTGGGCCGCCCGGTCAGGGGCCGCCCACCGGGCGTCGCTCGTCCGATCGGATGGTGGCTCGCGGGAGCGGGTGACGCCCGGGCCGTCTGCCACTCGACTGGCGGACAGCCGGGCCGTGTGCGAACGGGTAGCGTTCGGCCAGGCCGTTCCGGCCCCGTCCTCGTCTCACCGCCCGGATGGAGACTGCATGTCCCGGACACCGTGCCCCACGCCCCGCACGATCACCGGCAGAACCGCCCGGTGGTCGGCCGCCGCGCTGTTCGTCCCCCTCCTCGTGGCCTGCGGTGGTGGCGGTGGTGATCCGGGGTCCGGGGCGGCGTCCTCGGCCACGCGGTCCGGTGGCGACCTCGGGGACTCGCCGCCGGCGGAGGGCTCGGGGACGCAGCCGGACGACGACCGGACCGGGGCCGGCGGGAACCCGGGCGGGTTCAACGCGGCCGGTCAGGTCTCGGCGAACGCCAGCGGGACGTGGAGCCTCGCCCGGATCGACCTGTCGAGTCCGCGGGAGGAGACCTTCACGGCCACCATCAGCCAGGTCACCGACTGCACCGGCGGCAAGGAGTCCGCGCCCGCCAGCCCGACCAGCCAGGAGATCAGGGTGATCGACGGCAACACGCCCGAGACCGCCCAGTTCACCCTCGCCGGGCCGAGGCCACCGGCCGGGAGCAAGCGCACGATCTGCGTCACCGTCACCGTCGACGGCGCCAGCAATCGGGTCACCGCAGGCGGAACGGTCGACGTCCCCGAGAGCGCCCCCGCCGACGGCGGCACCGGTGGACCGAGCAGCGGCCCCGCTGGCGGCGGTACGCCCGGCAGTGGGGCGCCCAGTAGTGGGACGCCCGACAGCGGTACACCCGACGGCGGGGCGTCCGAGCAGCCCGTCCCCCTCGCCGAGTCCGCGAGCCCCCGCTGAGCACTACCGGCGAGCGCCCGTCCGGCGACGGCCCGTCCGACGAGCCGGAACCGCCCGGACCGGAGCAGCCACCCGGCCCGCCGCAGCCGGAAGGGCGCTCGTGGCGCAGTTGGATCGGCCTGATCGCCTCCTGGATCGCGCCGACCACCTTCGTCACCGCCCTGCTGTTCTTCTTCGGCTACGCCTACACCGACTCCTTCTACAGCTATTTCGGCGTGGACTCCGCCACGATCGGCTTCTCCAGCCAGGACCTCCTGCTCCGCAGCTCGGCCGCGCTCTACCTCCCGGTCGGCGTCCTGCTGTGCGGCGCCCTGCTGGTCGCGGTCGCCTACCACCTGGCCACCCGGACCGTCCGCAGCGGCGCGGAGGGGCGCCGGGCCGTCCACCGGGTCTGCCAGGTCGTCGCACTGCTGGCCGTCCCGCTCGCGGTGCTCGGGTTCCTCGCCGGCTTCGAGGTCATCGACGCGGGCCCCACGGGCACCCCGCTGCTGCTGGGCGGTGCGCTGCTGCTGGTGGTGCTGGCGAGGCTGCTGGCCGTACGGACGACCGGCGCCGCCTACCCGCTGACCGGGGAGCGGGCGGCGCTCGGCATCAGCGTGGCGCTGATCGTGCTCTGCTCGTTCTGGACCGCGGGCGGCGTCGCCCACCAGAAGGGCCACGGTGACGCCGAGCGGCTCACCCGCAACCTCGCGCTGCGCCCGGCGGTGGTCCTCGACACCACCGAGCGCCTCTACCTGCAGTGGGCCGGCGTGGCCGAGCGGGCGCTGCCGGACGCCGGCGCGGGGCAGAAGTTCCGCTACCGCTACCGGGGGCTTCGGCTGCTGGCCCAGGCGAACGACCGGATGTTCCTGATCCCGCGCGACTGGACGTGGGAGGAGGGCAACGTGCTGATCGTTCCGGTGGACGCCAACGTCCGGATCGTCTTCCATCCGGGCTGACCCGCGGTCGACCGCGCCCCGGTCCACGAGCCGCCGGCCGATGCCCCGCGCCGACGCGGCGGTGCCGCGGCTCGTCCCCCGACGCAACCGCGCGGCGTCCGACCGCTCAACAGGCCCGGCACCGCCAGGAGGGCTGGTCGGCCCCGGAAGACCTGCCTCGTCGTCGACGACCGCCGGTCACGTGATCGGCCGGGCAGCTCCTAGGCGGACCTGCGGCGGCGCACCACCAGGACGATCAGCGCGGCCAGGACGGCGGCGCCCGCGAGGCTGCCGAGCACGACGGCGGTGGTGCCGGTGCCGTCCTCGCCGTCCTTCGGGGCCTCGGCGACGGCGGAGACGGAGGGGACGCCGGACGGGCTCGCCGGCGCGCTCGCGCTCACGGACGCGCTCACGGACGCGGACGCACTGGCGGACGCGCTCACGGACGCACTCGCACTCGCGCCGGGCGCCGCGAGCGGGGTCGCGCCGGGGGCGGCCGGGCGCAGGGCGAGGGTGGGAGCGGGGTGCTGCGGCTCGGTGTCGCCCTGGGGGAGCTCGATCCAGCGGTCGGTGTGGCCGTCGGAGTAGTCGACCAGGGTTTTGAAGACCAGCGAGGCGGCGTCGGGCAGCTGCCGGACCCTGACCTTCCAGTCGGCGGCCGCGCCGGGGGCGAGGGCCGGGCCGGCCACCGCGTAGCCGTCGGCGGTGGGGGTGAGCGCCCAGCCGGCGGGGGCCTCGACCAGGGTGACGTCGGCGGGGGCGAGCCCGGTGGGCAGCACCACCTTGACGTCGGTGATGCCCGCCGTGGAGGACTCGCCCTCGGCGGAGAAGGCCACCTGGGCGTCGACCGCGAGCGCCTGCGCGGTCGACGACTCGACCTCGACGTGCGCGGCGGCGGTGCCGGCCGTGCCGAGCAGCAGGCCCAGCGCGAGGGCGGCGGGGACGGCGGACCGGCGGGTCACTCGCGGGTGTCGCTGCATGGCGGCACCCTACCGGTCGCGCGCCGTCAGACGGCCGCGCACGGCGGCGTGCACCTCGGCTTCCTCGGCCGGGTCGGCGGCGAGCCGGCGCAGCCGTTCGAGGACGCGGACGTCGCCGGTGGTGGTGACGTGGGTGGCGGCCAGCTCGCGGGTGGACTCCTCGCAGTCCCACAGGCACTCGACGGCGGGGCCGGCCCCGAAGTTGGGGTCGGTGACGGCGAGCGCCTGGGCGGCGCGGCCGCGCAGCTCGGAGGAGGCGGCCTCGCCGTAGACGTGCCGCAGGGCGGGGACGGCGGCAATGGCGTGCAGCCGGCCGACGCCGTCGACCAGGCTGCCGAGGGCGGCGCCGGTGACGCCGTTCAGCGAGATCCACTGGTGCAGTCCGGCGACGACCAGCGGGGCGTCGCCGGGCTCGCCGGCGTCCGCCAGCAGGCGGACGGCGGCTTGGGCGAGGGCGCTGTCCGCGCCGCCGGTCGCCGGGTCGGCCCAGCGGCGGGCGTGCGCGAGCGCCTCGGGACCTCGCATCCGGCCGAGCAGTTCCAGCGAGGCGCGGACCACCCGGTGGTCCAGGTCGGCGGCGGCGGCCTCGATCAGGCCGGCGGCGGCCGGGTCGCGCTGTTCGACGAGGTGCCGGAGCGCGGCGCAGCGGGCGCCGGCCGGACCGTGCGCGGCGGCGTCGTGCAGCAGCGACACGTCCTCGGGGCGGACGACGGCGGTGAGGCAGCGGGCGGCCGCGGCGGCGCGGCGGGCCAGCGCGTCGGGTGCGGCGCTGTCGCCCTGGTCGGCCCAGGCCAGCACGTCGGCGGTGGACCAGCCGGGGGTGACGCCGGGACGGGCCAGCTGGCGCTGCCACAGGTCGAACGGCGACTGCTCGGCGGCGGCGGCGACCCGCGGGTGGTGGGCGGCCCACAGCCGCCACACCCGCGGCTCGTACGCGGCGCGGACGGCTTCGCGCAGTTCGGCGTCGCCCTCCGGGTCGGCCGGGAAGCGGGCGAGGACGGCGGGGGCGAGGGTGAGCAGGGACTCGTCGGTGTCGCGCAGGGCGAGTTCGTCGAGGGCCCAGGCCCAGTTGGTTCCGGTGGTGGTGTAGGCGCGCAGCAGGTCGAGGGCGTCGCGGCGGCCGTAGCCGGCGAGGTGGCCCAGTACGGCGAGGGCGAGGCCGGTGCGGGCCTCGTCGGTGTCGAGGCTGTCCTCGGGCGAGTGCAGGTGGAGCTCGATGCCGGCGAGGGGGGCTTCGAGCTCCATGTAGAGCCGCGCGTAGTACAAGGAGCGGTTCTCGACCTGCCAGTCGGCGCGGGGGTCGTTGGTGACGCAGGTCTCGACGGCGGCGATCGCCTCGTCGCGGTCTGCGGCCAACGCATGCAGCTGCCCGTCTCCGCGGCCTCTCTGGAGGAGGCCGAGTAGGCTGGCGCTGGGCGCTATCACTGGCTCGAACATGAGGTCAGCATCCGTTGCGGCGGTCGTCGTGGCAACGGGATTTCCGTCGCCGGGGTCGGTTGGCACAGCTCAGGCGCCCGGGCGCCGGAATCACCGAAGGTTACCGCCTGGGTGACCGGTCTGCACACAGGGCAACGGATTTCCGCAGCGTGACGGTACCGGACCGGGTCCGTCCGTACCGGATCGACCCCTTCCGCAACGGATCGTGCGTTCGGGTACGAATCGGATCGGCCCGCAGCCGGGAAAGGCCGCGGGCCGGCGCCGGGTCAGATCGTCCGGGTCAGATCGTCCGGGGGCTCCTGGGGGCGGGCAGCGCGGCGTGGATCTGCTCGCGGAGTTCGGCCACCGCGGGGAGCCCCTGGTAGCGGGTGGAGAGCCGGTACATCTCGCGCAGCCGGTCCCAGGTGCGCTTGGACGAGGTGTCGTTGATCGAGGCCAGGGCGAGCTTGGCCTGCACCTGGGCCTCGTCGGGCTCGCCGGAGATCCAGTGGATGGACGCCAGGGTGATCCGGTCGAGCAGCGCGGAGCGCTCCCGGCCGGTCTCCTGGCGCAGCCGGATCGCGGTCCGGGCGTGCCGCACCGCGAGCGGGACGGCGCCGGGGTCGTGCTCGGCCAGGGTGCGGTAGACCAGGGCCTGCATGCCGTGCAGTTCGGCCTCGTTGAACAGCTGCATCCAGCTGGGCGGGGGTTCGACGGCGTCCTCGACGAACAGTTCCTCGGCCTCGCCGAGCACCCGGCGGGTGGCCTCGGAGCGGCCGAGCGAGGCGTGCGCCCAGGCTTCGACGGTGTGCAGCATGGCCCGGGTGCGCGGCTGGGTGCCGTCGCCGGGACCGGCGCTGGCGTTGGCGAGCTGCATGAGTTCGAGCGCGTCGTCGGCCCGGCCGAGGTGGAGCATCTGGCGGGCGGCGCGGGAGATCGCCTCACCGGCCCGGGGGCGGTCGCCGGCCTCCCGGGCGGCCTGCGCGGCGATCACGAAGTAGCGCTGCGCGGTGGGTTCGAGCCCCACGTCGTGGGACATCCAGCCGGCCAGCACGGCGAGGTTGGCGGCGACCGTCCACAGCCGGCGCTCCAGCGCGGCCGGGTGGCCGTGGGTGAGCAGGCCGCCGACCTCGTTGAGCTGGCCGACCACGGCCTTGCGCTGGAGCCCGCCGCCGCGCGAGGCGTCCCAGGCCCGGAACACCTCGACGGCGCGTTCCAGGGCGGCGACCTCCTCGTCGCCGACCGGCCCCGGCTCGTAGACGTCGAGGACGGGGCGGGGCCCGGCCTGGGTGACGACGTGGCGGGGGCCCGGCCGGCCGGCCGCCTCGGCGACGGCGCCGCCGGTGAGCCAGTCGTGCAGGTTGTCGGCGATGACCGCGCCCGCCGCGAGGGCGGCGGAGGCGCCGACCAGTCCGCGTCTGTTCAGCATGAGGTCCATTCCCGTGAACTCGGTGAGGACCGCGGCCGTCCGATCCGGTGCCCAGGGCTCCTTCGGCGGTGCTGCGCTGCTGCCGGACCTGGTGGGCCGGTGTCGTTCGAGACCAAGGTCCTCGGTGGTGACGACACGGCCGAGCCGCTCCGTGAACACGGCGGCCAGCACCCTCGGCACCGGGTCGCGCGGGATCTCGCCCTGCTCGATCCAGCGCCGGACCCGGGAGGTGTCGGTGGACAGCTGCTGCTCGCCCATCGCGGCACCCCGCCGGTTGACCAGCCGGGCCAGTTCGCCCTTCGACCATCCGGTCAGGGCGAAGTGGTCGGCCAGTCTGGTGTTCGGCCCCTTGCTCAACTGAAGCCCCCAGGATCCTCGGCTGGTCACCGACCCTAATGGCTCTGTCACTTGCCAGGCGACCATTCGCCAGGGTTCGCCAGGGTGCGCTACGTGGTGTGCCAGTGCCGTCCGGGTGTCAGGTAGGTATGCGCCACCCCGGCTTCGCACCGGAACGGCCCCCGACCGGCCCGGACCTGGTTCCGAAGGCACGTCGGACGGCCGTCCGGGAGCAGCGTTCCGGGGGGTGGCGCGACCGGGTGGCGCGGGGGCGCCGGGCAGGGCGCGGTGGGTACGGGACGGACGCACTCCCCAGGGTGCGGGCGGTTCCGGCGCACCGCGGACCGTGCCCGGCGCCCGCGCCCCACCCGGCGGCCCGACCCCCGCGGACCCGGGCCCCAGCAGCTCGCGGCTGCGCCGCTTTCCCGCTTTGCCGCCGGTCAAGGAAGGACCCTCACCAGCCCATGTACTCCACAGCCAGCACCGGTACCCGTTCGTCGTCCCCGACCGGGGTGGACGGCGCGACCGTACGCCAGTCACGCTCCCCCCTGCGCCCCCCGACCGCCGGTGCGGGCCGGCCCGCGCCGCGCGGCGCCGAGCTGCGCGACCCGCGCGGGCGCACCACCCTGGTGACCCGGCCGCTGACCGACCAGGCCGGGCGGCTGGGCCGGCCCGCCGCGGGCCGGGCCCCGGAGGCGTTCGTGGACCGGGTGGACCCGGCCGCGCTGCAGACCCCGGCGGTGCGGGCGGTGCTCGCCAACGTCGCGCGGATATGTCCGGCGTTCCTGCCGCGGCAGGTGCTGCGCGAGGGCAGCCGGCACATCCTGATCGCGGGCACCATCGGCCGGGCCCCGGTGGTGGCGAAGTGCCTGGCGCCGGCGGCGCTGCGCGGGGAGCGGGCGGAGCAGCTGGTGGAACGCTTCCACCACGAGGTGGCGGTGTACCGGGCGTTCGTGCGGCACCGTCCGCCGGTGCGGCTGCCGCGGCTGGTGGCGGCCGACCACGACCGCTGCGTGCTGGTGCTGGAGCGGGTGCCGGGCCGGCCGGCGGCCCGCGAGCGGCACCCGGCGAACGCGCCGACGCCGGGCGAGGTGCGCGCGGTGCTGGGCGCGGTGCGCACGCTGAACCTGTGGCGCCCGCCGACGGACGTGTTCGGCAAGCCGATGGACTACCAGATCGAGATCGCCCGGTTCCACTCGCTGGGCCTGCTGACCGACCGGGACGCGGGCGACCTGCGCGGTCTGCTGCACGGCCTCTCCTCGGTGCCGTGGCAGCTCAACCACGGCGACGCGCTGCTGGGCAACGTGCTGCTGGCCCCGTCCGGCCCGGTCCTGCTGGACTGGGAGCAGGCCGGCTGGTACCTGCCCGGCTACGACCTGGCGGTGCTGTGGAGCGTGCTGTCCGGGGACACCGCGGCGCGCCGCCAGATCAGCCAACTCGCCCAGTCCGGCGGCACGCTGGCCCGGGACGCGTTCCTGGTGAACCTGGTGCTGGTGCTGATGCGGGAGCTGCGGCTGCACGACGTCCCGGGCGCGGGCGAGGAGCAGCGGATCATGATCCGCCGGCTGTACGACGACGCGGCGCTGGCCCGCCGCGCGGTCCGCGCGGCGGTCGGCACCCGCTGAGGCCCGGCCGTCGAGCCTCCGCCTCGGGCCTCAGCCGCCCAGCAGGGCTTCGCCGAGGGCGTCCAGCACGGCGTCCTCGGCGGGCAGTTGGGCCCGCAGGCTGAGCGTGTCGCGCAGGTGGCGCTCCAGCGGGTGGCGGCGGTCGAGCCCGGCGCTGCCGGTGAGCGTGAGGGCCCGCTGCACGGTGTCGCCCGCGGTGCGGGCGGCGAGCAGTTGGACGGCGGGGGCCCGGGTGGCGGCGGCCGGGTCGGCGTCGGTGCGGGCGGCGAGGCCGTGGACGAGTTCCTCGGCACCGGTGAGCGCGGCGTCGAGCTCGCCGAGCGGCCGGCGGTGGGCGGCGGCGCTGTCCCGCAGCCGCCCGGCGGCCCAGTCGAGCGCGGCCCGGGCGGTGCCCAGCAGGACGGCGGCGAGGGCGAGTTGGTGCCAGGCCACGGCGACCGGGTCGGGGGCGGGCGTAGCGCCCCTGGGCAGCAGGACGGCGTCGGTGCCGATCCGGACGTCCTCCAGCAGGACGTCGTGGCCGGCGGCGGCGCGCAGGCCGAGCTGGTCGGCGGCGGGGTCGATCTCCAGTCCGGGGCTGTCGGCGCGGACCAGGAACAGCCCGGTGCGCGGCCGGGCCTCGGCGGTGCGGGCCTCGACGACCAGCCAGGCGAGCGCTTCGGCGCCGGGGCAGTAGGGGGCGCGGCCGCCGAGCCGCCAGGCGTTGCCCTGCCAGTGGGCGGTGACGCCGGGCGGGCGCCCGGCGGGCGCGCGCAGGGTGCCGACCAGGGCGGGGCCGCGGCGGGACTCGGTGAGCAGCCGCCGGTAGAGCGCGGCCGGCCAGGGCGCGGTGCGGGCCTGTTCGGCGTGGTGCAGCAGGGTGTGCGCGGCGAGCAGGGCGACGGAGGCGTCGCCGCGGCCGAGCCTGGCCAGCACCCGTACGGTGTCGGCGAGTCCGGCGCCCGGTCCGCCGTGCCGGTGGCCGACGGTGAGGGTGAGCAGTCCGGCTTCGTGGACGGTTTCGACGCCCTGGTAGGGGAAGGTGCCGTCGCGGTCGTGTTCGGCGGCGCGGGCGGCCAGCAGGTCGATCACCCGGGGCAGCCGGGCGAGGGCGCGCTCGACGGCGCCGTCCGCGTCCTCGGCGGTCGCGGCCGTGGCGGCGGGGGTGGGGACGGTCGGCTGCGCTGCGGTGCGGGTCATGGCGATGGCCTCCGGGCGGGCGGCGTGGGTGTCTGGCGTCCGTGACTTGGGGGTGTCAGGGAGCCGGACAGGCCGCGCCGGCGGTGCGCCGGAGGTCCACGTGCAGGCGTCGGGTCAGCAGCAGCGGCCGGGGCATCTCGCTAGCCCTGCTGGAACATCTCCGCCGGAAGCGGCTTCAGGAGCTGGTAGAGATCGTCCGAAATCGGCCGGTCCCAGGAGGCGATGGTGACCTGGACGCCGTCGCTGCGGCCGAACTGCGAGCAGTAGAGCCGCTCTTCGGTGACCTTGACCTTGCGGACGATCAGCAGGTCGTCCCCGAGCATGACCGGGAAGTCCTCCGCCGAGACGAAGTCGACCTGCTCCTCGTTCTCCAGCGAGGCGAGCAGCTGGCGGGCCTCCAGGGGCACGCCGTCCTCGCTCTCGCGGGCGGGCGACTCCTGCGGGACGTTCCCGATCAGCATGGCCGGGCCGCGGCCGCCGAGCAGGTCGTACTGCAGGAAGATGCCCTGGCAGGAACCGTCCTGACCAGCCAGGATCATGGCACCGAAGTCGCCGGGCCAGTCGCCCGGATCCATGGCCAGTACGTCGAAGTCCGGGCCCGCGGGCTGTCCGGAGCGACGGCGGAGAAATGACATGGGCCCATCGTACGTGCCCGGTGGGCGGGGGCCGGTGATCGGGTCCGCGATCAGGCCGAGATCTACGCTCAGGGACCAATGTTGACTCTGAGCAACCGTCCGGGCTACGTTCGGTTCAGCACGACGGCCGCTCCGGGGCGAGATCCACAGGGGGCGGTCTGTCGCAGCGTGCCTTGCGCGCATTCCCTCACTGCGCACGCGGTCGTGTGAACTCCGAGCACCATTTGCTGATTCAATGGTCCTTAGACTGTTCCTGGAGCCTGCGGGTGATTCCGGCCGGCTCCGGGCTGTCGAGGCGCCGTCGGGATCGGCGAACCCGAATACAGCCACATAACACCCAGAGCCAGGTTCGCGGGGCCCTCAGCCGTCGCGTTCGCGAACCTTGCCCGGATCACCGCCGCGTGGGGGCGTGCGGAATCCGGGCTCCGGCCCACCCGGGGAGTAGCTCTTCCCGGTCGGGCCACTCCCGCTGCGACGGCTGCCGCACTCCTTGTGCGGCACGGGAGGGAGAGCCCGTCATCGGCGCCGTTGACGGGCAGCAGAAGCGGGCGCCGTGCCTATACCGCGTGGGGGCGGTAGGCACGGCGTCTGCCTGCTCTTACTGTGCTGGCAGGCTTGTCGACCAGTCAACAAGATTCGGCCCATCAGAACTCTTTTGTAACCTCGGCGTATGCCCGTCCGTCACCTGCGCGCGGGCTCGGGGCCCCGGCGGCCGCCGCGCGGATCCGCCGGTCCCGGGCCGTGGCCTCCCGGTGAACGCCGGGCGAACCGGCCCTCCCTCCGGGGGCGCGGGTCGGCCGGTTCCGGTGCTTCCGGGCCGTCGGCTACTGCGGCGGCTGGTTCTTCAGGTCGAACTCGCCGTCCCGGGCGCCCAGGACGAAGGCCCGCCACTCGGCGGGGGTGAAGATCAGCGACGGGCCGTCCGGCTCCGCGCCGTTGCGCATCGCGATGTACCCGTCGACGAAGGCGATCTGCACGCCCTGCTCGTCGCCGGGGGCGTGCTGCCACTCGGCCCCGCTCACGTCCAGCTCGATCTTGCGCCGCTCGTTCGCCGCCTGGGCCGCCTCTGCCGGCGTCATCCGCACGTCCTCCCGCTCGGGCCCCCGCCGGGGGCCTGCTCCGATGGTCGGGCCCCAGCCTAGCCAGCCGGAGCCGCCCGGTCCGGCCGTTGCTCCCCGCCCGGCCCGCGGGGCGGGCGACTGCGCCGTTCCGGCCGTCCGGCGGCGACACCTGTGCTAAGGGCGGCGTTCCGGACGGCGGGCGGGTGAGGATGGGGTGACGAGCAGTCAGCCACGCACCCGGGAGCAGCCGATGGACCAGCGGGACGGCAGCCGCGCCGACGTCATCCCGATCACCACCGCGTCCTCGGCCCCGCCGGTGGGCGCCGCGACGGGCACCGTGACCGCGCCCGTGCCGTCCGTGCCGCGCCCCTCCCGGCCGGCCGGGCACGGGCGGGTGGGCCTGGTGCTGGTGTCGCAGAGCCAGGAGTTGGCGGACGCGGTGCGGGCGCTGGCGCTGGCGGTGGTGGAGGCGGACGATCCGGCTCCGGTCGTGGCGACCGGCGGCTCGCTCGCGGACGGGCCCGGCAGCAGCGCGGTGCTGGTGGCGGCGGCGGCCCGCCGGGTCGACCAGGGCCACGGCGTGGCGGTGCTGTGCGACCTGGACGGTCCGGTGCGCACGGTGCTGACGGTGCTGGCGGCGGCCGAGGAGCACGGCCTGCCCTTCCCGACCCGGTTCGCGGACGCCCCGTTCGTGGAGGGCGCGGTGGCCGCGGTGGCGACCGCGACCGCGGGCGGCGACCTGGCGGCGGTGCTGGACGCGGCGGAGGAGAGCGCGCGTCGGCCGAAGCGCTGACCCTCCTCTCCCCCGCCCGTCGGACGAGATGTGTCCGATGGGTTGGTTTGGTCGCGACTGTGCGGGTTTCGTGTACGCCGGGCCCCGGGGCGGCGCTAGAGTCGGCCGCACCGGCCCGGCGGGGGGATTCCCCGGGCCCGAAGCGAGGGGTGGTGCGCGTCGATGCGCGTGGTCGTCACGGGCGGGGCGGGGTTCATCGGGGCCAATCTGGCCAGGGAGCTGGTCTCCCGTCCGGAGGTGGCGGAGGTCCGGGTGGTGGACGACCTGTCCACCGGCAGCAAGGCCAACCTGGCGGGCCTCGACGTCACCTTCTTCGAGGGCAGCGTCCTCGACGCCGCCCTGCTGGACGCGGCGTTCACCGGCGCCGACGCGGTGGTGCACCTGGCGGCGCTGCCGTCGGTGCCGCGCTCGATCACCGCCCCGCTGGCCAGCCACCGGGTGAACGCCACCGGCACCCTGGAGGTGCTGGAGGCGGCCCGCCGGGCGGGCGGCCTGTACGTCGCGGCGGCGTCCTCCTCCTCGGTGTACGGCGCCAACCGGGAGCTGCCCAAGCGCGAGTCGATGCGACCGGTGCCGATGAGCCCGTACGCGGTCTCCAAGCTGGCCGCCGAGTCCTACCTCGGCGCGTACCACCACTGCTACGGCCTGGGCGTGCTGCCGCTGCGCTTCTTCAACGTCTTCGGGCCGCTGCAGGCCGCCGGGCACGCGTACGCGGCGGTGGTCCCGGCGTTCCTGGACGCGGCGCTGGCCGGCCGGCCGGTGACGGTGCACGGGGACGGGCTGCAGAGCCGCGACTTCACCTACGTCGGCACGGTCACCCAGGTGCTCGTCGAGGCGGTGCTGCGCCGGGTGGTCTCCGCGGATCCGGTGAACCTGGCCTTCGGGACGCGCACCTCGCTGCTGGAGCTGCTCGACCTGATGGGCGGGGTGCTGGGCTCCCCGGTCGCCGCCGAGCACGTCGACCCGCGACCGGGTGACGTGCGGGACTCGCAGGCCGACAACGCGCGGCTGCGCGAGCTGTTCCCGGACGTCGTGCCCGTCCCGCTGGAGGAGGGCCTGCGACGCACCGCGGGCTGGTTCCGGACGCTGTGAACCGGGGGCGGGGGCGCGCGCCGGGCGCGCGCCACCGCTCCGCTAACGCCCCGTCAGCTCGAAGTGCGCCGCGTCCTTTCCGGCCAGGGCGTGGGAGATGTGGTCGCGGGCGCGGTCGTCCAGCTCGGGCAGCGCGTCCGGGTGGAACCAGCCGACCTCCAGCGACTCGTCGTCGTTGACCCGGGCCTCGCCGGAGAGCGGGCGGCAGCGGAAGACCAGGTCGAGGTACTGGCTGCGGTCGCCGTTCGGGTACTCGATCACCGGGGTGACGCCGACCGCGACCAGCCGCTCGGGCCGCACCAGCACGCCGGTCTCCTCCAGGCACTCGCGCACCACGGTGTCCGCGGGCTGCTCGCCGGGGTCGATGATGCCGCCGATCAACGCCCACCTGCCGTTGTCGACGCGCCGCCCGAGCAACACCCGCCCGCCGTCGTCCACCACCACCGCCGACACCCCGGACAACCACAGCGGCCGGTGCCCGACCACCTCGCGCAGCTCGGCCAGAAACGCAGGAATTCCCATGCCCCGGAGCCTATGCGCTGCCCGGGCCGGGCGGGACGGGTGGCGGCCGTGCCCTCCGGGCGGGAACGGCGGAGCCGGAGCACTCGTGCGCGGGGGTCAGGGTTTCATCGGGCGGGCGGGGGTGCCGATGACGGTGGTGCCGGGCGGGACGTCGCGGGTGACGGTGGCGGCGGCGCCGACGAAGGCGGCGCGGCCGACGGTGCGGCCCTGGAGGACCACGGCGCCGGAGCCGACCGTGCTGTCGTCCTCCAGGTGGACGGCGCCGGAGACGTTCGCGCCGGGGTAGACGGTGACGCGGGCGCCGAGCCGGCTGTCGTGGCCGACGGTGGCGTTGTAGTGCACCTGGCTGTGCGGGCCGAGCCGGACGCTGCTGGAGACGTGCGCGCCGCCCATCACCAGGCAGCCGGGGGCGAGTTCGGTCTCGGGGGCGATGATCGCCCGGGGGTGCACCAGGGTGACGGGGTGTCCGCCGGCCGCGTCCAGCAGCGCGGCCAGCCGGGCCCGGACCGCCGGGTCGGCGATGCCGATCAAGTAGGGTGCGCCGGCCGGTAGTTCGGCGGGCCTGCGGACGGGCAGCCCGCGCACCCCGCCCCCGGCGAGCCGGTCGTCCAGGAAGCCGGCCACCGTGACGCCCGCGGCGAGCGCCACGTCCAGCGCCTCCCGGCCGACGCCGCCCGCGCCCGCGATCCACACCATGCGCCGTTCTCCGTCCTGCGCCGTTCTCCTGATGGCGGGTCAAAAGTACTCGGCCGGGCGGCCGCGGTCGCCCGCTGCCGCCCGGCCGGGGCGAACCGTCGCGCCCGGTTCAGCCGCGCAGTTCCTCCCGGGCCAGTCGGGGCCCGGCCGCGGCGGCCTGCCGGGGCAGCACGATCCGGGGCGCGGCCGGGGCGGGCGCCTCGGCGTGGGCCGGGACCGGGAAGCCGGGGTTGACGCCGCCGGCGGCGGTGATGCCGGTGGGGCGCAGCAGCGTCCTCACGGTGAGGGCGAGGATGCGCAGGTCGAGCGCCAGGCTGCGGTGCTCGATGTACCAGAGGTCGAGTTCGATGCGTTCGGGCCAGGTGATGGAGTTGCGGCCGCGGACCTGGGCCCAGCCGGTGAGGCCGGGGCGCAGGGCGAGGCGGCCGCGCTGGCGGTCGGAGTAGTGGGCGACCTGCTCGGGCAGGGTGGGGCGCGGGCCGATGACGCCCATGTCGCCGCGGACGACGTTCCACAGTTGCGGGAGTTCGTCCAGGCTGGTCTTGCGCAGCAGCGCGCCGAGGCGGGTGATGCGCGGGGCGTCGGGTTCGTCCTCGTAGTGCTTGTCGCGCATGGTGCGGAACTTGAGGATGCGGAACTCCTGGCCGTGCCGGCCGGAGCGGGTCTGTCGGAAGATCACCGGTCCGCCCATGGTGGCGCGGATCAGGAGGGCGATCAGCAGGCCGAGCGGGACGGCGATGATCCCGGCCAGCGCGGTGACCGCGAGGTCCCCCCCTCGCTTCATATCTCCCCCAACTGGTTTGGTGCGTTGTGGTGTTGTGGACGCGCTTCGGGCTGCTCGGCGCGGGCGGCGGTGTGGTCCTGGTTCCGGACGCGGTCAGTCGGTGCTCCAGCGCAGCCCGCGTCGGCGGGCGACGGCGGCGTAGGTCTCCAGCGAGACCCGGGCGACCGCGCGCTGGTCGAACTGGTCGAGGGCGCGGCGGCGGGCCGCCGCGCCCAGGCGTATCCGCAGGCCGGGCTCGGTGAGGAGCCGGTCGAGCGCGGTGGTCAGGGCGGCGGCGTCGGCCGCCGGGGCGAGCAGCAGGTGCCGGCCGTGGGTGCCGATCTCGCGGCAGCCGCGGATGTCGCTGAGCAGCATGGGCAGGCCGCTGGCGGCGGCCTCCATGCCGGAGCGGGAGAAGCCCTCCCGGTAGGAGGGGAGGACGAAGACGTCGAGCGCGGCGTACACGGCGGGCATGTCGTCGCGGGCGCCGAGGAACTCGAGGCCGGCCTCGGCGGCGCGCAGGGCGTCGGGCTTGTCGGGGTCGTCGGGGCCGATCCAGACGAAGCGGGCCTTGCCGGCCAGCGCGCGGGCGGCTTCGGCGTACTCCCGGATGCCCTTCTCGGCGACCCGGCGGCCGACTCCACCGACCAGCAACTCGTCCTCGGCGAGGCCGAGTTCGGTGCGCAGCCGGGCGCGCAGGGCGTCCCTGGCGGGGCCGGGGGCGGGGAAGCGGTCGAGGTTGACGCCATTGCCGACGACGCGCGAACACCAGGCGGGGACGCCCCACTTGGCGAGCGTGGCGCGGTCCTCGGCGTTCTGGTAGAGCTCGGCGTGCGAGAAGCGGGCGGCCAGCGCCTCGGCGCCGAGCACGGCGAGCCGTTTGGCGAGCGGGTCGTGGGCCTGCGCCCACAGGCCGTGGCAGGTGTTGACCACCACGGGGACGCGGGCGAGCCGGCCCAGGACGCGTCCGAGCACGCCGGTCTTCGGGTTGTGGGTGTGCAGCACGTCGGGGCGGATCTCGCGCAGCGCGGCGAGCAGTTCGCGGGCGGCGGCGAGGTCGGCGCGCGGCTGCCAGGCGCGGGTGAGCGAGGGCAGCGGCCGGTGCCGGACGCCGATCCGTTCGATCCGCTCCAGGTAGGGGCCGGGCGCGCTGATGCCGTAGGTGTGCAGGCCCTGCTCGACGTCGACGGTGAGTTCGGTGGCGAGCAGCAGGTGCAGCGACATGTCGACGGTGGTGAGGTGGGCGACCCGCAGCGGGCGGCCGCCCTCGCCGCGCAGGCGGAGGGGGAGCTGCTCAGGCACCGGCGCCCACCGCCTTCGCGGTGGCGACGATCCGGGCGTAGGCGCGCTCCGGGACGAGCCGGCCGTACAGCTTGGCCCGGAAGAAGTCGATCGGGTCGGTCCGGCGGACCGGGACGCGGTGGAAGCGGACCGGGTCGTAGCCGGGCAGGTTCCGGCCGACCTGGCCGGTGGCGCAGGTGCGGAAGCGGGCGCGCAGCGCGGCGTCCATGTGCGGGACGGGGCGGCCCCAGGTGTAGGCGAAGTGCCGGGGGCGGGTGCCGAGGTGCTCCTCGACGTCGTCGCCGCAGGAGTCGAGTTCGGCGGTGGTGAGCAGTTCGGGGCGGGCGTGGCTGCGGGTGTGGTTGGCGACGGTGCACAGCCCGGAGTCGGTCATCTCGCGCAGCTGCTCCCAGCTGAGGCCGGTGGCGGGGGCGCCCTTGGCGGTGGAGCCCTCCCAGCGCATCGGGGCGCCGACCATGCCGCTGGCCAGGTAGACGGTGAACGGCAGGCCGCGTTCCCTGAGCAGCGGCCAGGCGGTCTCGTAGGTGTCGGCGAAGCCGTCGTCGAAGGTGAGGACGGTGCTGGGGGTGCGCAGGCCGGCGGCGAGGCGGTCGGTGGCGGTGTCCAGGGGGACCACCCGGCCGGGCGGCAGTTCGGCGAGCAGGTCCGCCTGGGCGGTGAAGTCGGCGGTGGCGAGGTCGAGCTCGTCGCCGGTGCCGCCGCCGACCCGGTGGTAGATGAGGACGGTGGCGCCCTCGCCGGGCACCCGGCCCGCGGCGCGGGCCAGCTGCTGCTTGACCTTGGTCCGGATGCCCCCGGCCTGGGCGGCGCTGTTCGCCATGGATCCCCCTCGCGGTGCCCCCGCACCGGACCTGTGACTCCCCCGGCCCGCGGCTGCCGCGGGCGATGCGAATCACAGTAGGGGGAACTGTGGGGCTGTTGCCCCCGAAACGTGAAAGAAGTGCGGAGGTAGGCCGAAAATCAGCCGGTCCGACCGGTCCTGTCCCTTTGCGGGACGTTTTCCGGTCGGCGGGCGGTCGGACCGTTGCCGGGCGGTCGGCGGGCGGCCAGCGGGCGGTCGGACCGTTGCCGGGCGGTCGGGCGGTCGGAGGTCGCCGGCCCGGCCCGCGGATCAGGGGGTGGCGCCGCCGCCCGGGCGGAGCAGGGCGATGCCGATCCGGACCAGCAGCAGCACCCCGGCGGCCAGGCAGCCGGCCACCGCCATCACCCAGGCCGGGCCGTCGGTCTCCGGGACCAGCACCGCCACCGCGATGCCCGTCCCCACGCAGACCACGCCGAGCAGGGCCAGCAGCGGCTGGTGGCGGCGGAGGGCGCAGCCGCCGAACAGCGCGGACCAGCGGGTAGCGGCGCGGTCACTTCGGGTGTCTGCCATGCCCTCCACGGTAACCCGGCGCGGGGAAGCGGGCCACAGTCCTCCGGCCCCCCGCCGGGCCCGTTCCGGCCCCCCGGACCCGCCCGTCCGCAAGCGCCGCCGGGCCCCTTCCGGGCCGTTTCCGGACCGCCCGCGAAATCTCGCCGTCCGGCGTACAACCATCCCGGGACGTCGTGGGTCTCCACTACATTGAGCGATCCAGGAGCCGTCCGACGTGCGGGCTAGGGAGTGTCCGCCGCGGGCTAGATCACTCGGGTGCGGAGCCGCCGCACCCGGGGTCGGAGGCCGGGCTCCGCCTGCCGACGGTACCGCCACGCCGCTTGCCGGCGACCGAGGGGGGAACCGTGTCGTACGCCACCACCGCCGCCGCTGCCGTCTGCGCCCCGCCCCAGCACGCCGTCCCGTCCTCCGGCTCGACGGCGGCCCCGGGCCTGTCCCGGGGGCGGGGGCGGGACCGGGGGAGCTGGCTGCGCTTCAGCCCCGCCCAGCCGCTGTTCCGGGCCCGCGCCGCGCAGCGCCTGGCCGTGCTGGCGTACCACGGGATCACCGAGCCGGCCTCGTTCGGCGCCCAGCTGGACCGGCTGCGGCGGCTGGCCACCCCGGTGTCGGTGCGGGACGTGGAGCGCTCGCTGGCCGAGGGGCGGCCGCTGCCGCCGCGCTCGGTGCTGGTGACCTTCGACGACCCGGACCGCACGGTGCTGCGGCACGCCCTGCCGGAGCTGGTGGCCCGGCGGATCCCGGCGGCCGCGTTCGTGATCGCGGAGCTGGTCGGCACCGAGAAGCCGTTCTGGTGGCACGAGGCGGCGTTCCTGGCCCGCCACGGCGGCCGGGCCCGGATGCTGCCCGGCGGTGGCGCCCCGGAGCGGGTGCTGGCGCTGCTCAAGGCGATGCCGGACCCGGACCGCCGGCGCAGCCTGGCCGAGCTGCGGGTCTCCGCGCACCGCCGCCCGCCGGCCCAGGAGCAGCTGCGCCCGGAGGACCTGCGCGTGCTGCGGGAGGCGGACGTCTCGGTCGGCAACCACACCCTGGGCCACCCCTCGCTGCGGCGCTGCGACGAGGCGACGGTGCACGCGGAGATCGTCGGCGCGCACCGGGCGCTGACCGGCTGGCTGGGCGAGGCCCCGACGGCGTTCGCCTACCCGGACGGCGGTTTCGACGAGCGGGCGGACGCGGTGCTGCGCCGGCTCGGCTACCGGCTGGGCTTCCTGTCCGACCATCGGCTGGGCCCCCGGCTGCCCGGGCACCCGCTGCGGATCAGCCGCCTGCAGGTCGACTCGACCACCTCGACGCGCCGGTTCGACACCATCCTGTCCGGCCTGGAGCCGGCGGTGCAGCGGCTGCTGGGGGCGCAGGCGTAACACCCCGTGCGCGTACGAGGCCCGCACCCCGGGACCGGGGGTGCGGGCCTCGTACGCGCACGGGGCGCGGTTCAGGCGGTGCGGCGTCGGGGCGCGGTTCAGGCGGTGGTGGTGGGGCGGATGCCGCGCATCCGGCCGATGGCGTAGACGGCGCCGGCCAGGGCGAGGTCGGAGAGCAGCATGAAGCCGATCGAGTAGCTGCCCTTGGCGCTGTAGATGGCGCCCATCACCAGCGGCGGGACGAACCCGCCGAGGCCGCCGACGGCACCGACGATGCCGGTCACCGAGCCGACCTGGGCGACCGGGGTGACCTGGGCGACCAGGGCGAACACCGAGCCGCTGGTGGTGCCGAGGCCGGCCGCCATCACCATGAAGGCGATGGTGCCGACCGGGCTGAGGTCCGGGTCGAAGGCCTGCACGATGGCGAACAGCGCGGTGACCCCCAGCGCCCAGCAGGTCACCACGGCGGGGTGGACGCGGTCCGACAGCCAGCCGCCGAACGGTCGGAAGACGACCGTGACCAGGGCGAACCCGGCGGCCTTGGTGCCGGCGTCGGTCGCGGACAGCTCGTACCAGGTCTTCAGGTACGTCGGCAGGTAGACGCCGAACGCGACGATGCCGCCGAAGCCGATCGCGTACAGCGCGGACAGCTCCCACGTCACCCGCAGCCGCCCGGCCTCGCCGAGCCGGGAGGCCAGCGAGGCGGTCGGGACCACCCGGTCGGGACGGTCGCGCAGCAGCAGGAAGGAGACCACGGTGTAGGCGGCCAGGGCGATGGCCATCACCCAGAACGGCAGGTCGTGGCCGTGCTTCCACAGCCGGGGGGTGAAGTAGCCGGACAGCGCGACGCCGCCCATGCCCATGCCGAACACCCCGATGCCCAGGCCGCGCTTGCTCGGCGGGAACCAGGAGTTCACCAGCGGCACGCCGATCGCGAAGGTGGTGCCGCCGAGTCCGAGGAAGAACCCGACGGCCAGCAGCGCCCCGTACGAGCCGCGGGCCGGGATCAGCAGCAGCACCGGGACGATGGTCAGCGCCGACATCAGCGGGAACATCAGCCGGGCCCCGAAGCGGTCGGTGAGCGCGCCGACCGGGACGCGGCCCAGCGAGCCGACGATCACCGGGACGGCGACCAGGAAGGACTGGGCGAACGACGTCATGTGCAGCGTCTTGTTGAACTCGCCCGCCAGCGGGGCGATCAGGTTCCACGCCCAGAAGGTCAGTGCGAAGCCGATGGTGGCGACCACCAGGTTGGTGTACGCCGTGCCCGGCACCCGGTCGTCGGCCGGCACCCGTTCGTTCGATGCGGTCAGCTGTCCCATGACGCCCAAGCCTCTGCGGACGCGCCGCCGCCGGGCCGGGACACGCGCACCGGCCGGTCGTACCGTCAGTCGGACGGAGCAGGCCCGGGACGCCGGGGTCCGGCGAGGTCCGACAGGTCCGGCGGCGCGTCCGGTACCGGCGGCGGGGGAACGGGCCGGGGCCCGTCCGGGCGCACGGGGTAGAGTCGGTGCTCGTGAAGATCGCCCTCGTGGACTCCGGAATCGGACTGCTCGCCGCCGCCGCCGCGATCCGCCGGGCCCGGCCCGACGCGGACCTGGTGGTCTCCTGCGACCCGGACGGCATGCCGTGGGGGCCGCGGACGCCCGAGGACATCACCGAGCACGCGCTGGCCTGCGCCCGGGCCGCCGTGGCGCACGGGCCGGAGGCACTGGTGGTGGCCTGCAACACGGCCACCGTGCACGCGCTGGCGCGCCTGCGGGCGGAGTTCGAGCCCGGGCTGCCGGTGGTCGGGACGGTCCCCGCGATCAAGCCGGCCGCCGCGTCCGGCGGGGTGGTGGCGATCTGGGCGACCTCGCGGACCACCGGCAGCGCCTACCAGCGCGGGCTGATCGCCGAGTTCGGCGGGGCCGCGCGGGTCCACGAGGTGGCCTGCCCGGAGCTGGCCGAAGCCGTGGAACGGGCCGACCAGGCCGCGATCTCCGCCGCCGTCGCCTCGGCCGCCGCCCGCACCCCCGTCGGCACCACCGACGTGGTGCTGGGCTGCACCCACTACGAGCTGATCGACGACCGGATCGCCGCCGCGCTCCCCGGCCCGGTCCGGCTGCACGGCTCGGCCGACGCGATCGCCGCGCAGACCCTGCGCCGCCTCGGCCCCGGCACCCGCCCCGGCGGCGGAACCCTGACGGTGCTGCACTCCGGCCGTCCGGCGTCGCTGGCCGCCGAGGCACTGGCCTACCCGCAGGGCGAGCTGCTGGCGGCGGACGCCCGGGTCTGAGACCTCCCCGTCCCGACCGACCCTGACCGACCGGCCCCGACCTCCCCGTTCCGACCGACCCTGACCGGCCAGCCCGGACCGGCCGGGCCGCGGGCTCCCGCCGCGCCTCGGGGGTCGCGGGGGCCAGATGGGGCAGACTGCCCGGGTGACTGTCCTGTGGTGGGTCTCGGTGCTGTCGCTGGTGGTGTGGGCGTGGTTGGCGGTGTGCCACGGCGGGTTCTGGCGCACCGACCAGCGGCTGCCCCGGGGCCGCGGCGAGCCGGCGGCCTGGCCGCCGGTGGTGGTGCTGGTGCCGGCCCGGGACGAGGCCGGGGTGCTGCCGGTGTCCCTGCCCAGCCTGCTCGCGCAGGAGTACCCGGGACGGGCCCGGGTGGTGCTGGTCGACGACCACAGCACCGACGGCACCGGGGAGCTGGCCCGGGAGCTGGCCGGGCGCACCGGAGGGCTGGAGCTGGCGGTGACCACTCCCCCGCCGCTGCCGGAGGGCTGGACGGGCAAGCTGTGGGCGTTGCGGCACGGCGTCGAGCAGGCCGGCGACGCCGAGTGGCTGCTGCTGACGGACGCCGACATCGCGCACCGCCCGGGCTCGCTGCGGGCGCTGGTCGCGGCGGGCGAGGGCGGCGGGCTGGACCTGGTCTCGCAGATGGCCCGGCTGCGGGTGGCGAGCGGCTGGGAACGGCTGGTCGTCCCCGCGTTCGTGTACTTCTTCGCCCAGCTGTACCCCTTCCGCCGTGCCAACCGCCCCGGCGCCCGGACGGCCGCCGCGGCCGGCGGCTGCTCGCTGGTGCGGCGGGCCGCGCTGGAGCGGGCGGGCGGGGTGGCGGCGATCCGCGGCGCCGTCATCGACGACGTGTCACTGGCCCGGGCGGTCAAGCGGACCGGTGGCCGCACCTGGCTCGGCCTCGCCGACCTGGTCGACTCCGTCCGCCCCTACCCCGGCCTGGGCCCGCTGTGGCGGATGGTCTCGCGCAGCGCGTACGCCCAGCTCCGGTACTCGCCGCTGCTGCTGGCCGGCACGGTGGCGGGCCTGGCGCTGGTCTACCTGGTGCCGCCGGCGGCCGCGCTGGCCGGGGCCGCGGCCGGGGCGTGGTGGACCGCCGGGGCGGGGCTGGCCGGGTGGGCCGTGATGGCCGGGACGTACGCGCCGATGCTCCGCTACTACGGGCAGCCCGTCGCGGCGGCCCCGCTGCTGCCGTTCACCGCGCTGCTGTACCTGCTGATGACGGTCGACTCCGCCGTCCAGCACTGGCGCGGACGCGGCGCCGCCTGGAAGGGCCGCACCTACCCGCAGCCGCAGCGCGCCGAATAGTTGGGCGGCCCGGTGGGCAGGACCCGGTGATGGAACGACACGAGATCTCACGGATCGCGCACCGCGACCACCCCGTCGCCGCACCGCTCTCCGACGAAACGGTGCGGGGCCTGCTGGAGCGCCTGCTGCGCGGCCGCGAGGACGGCCGACTGCTCGACCTCGGCTGCGGCGAGGCGGCCTGGCCCGTCCGGGCCCTGGCCGCGCACCCGGCCCTGCGGGCGGTCGGCGTGGACACCGACCCGGTCGCGCTGCGCCGCGCCCTGGAGACCGCGCAGCGGCTGGGCGTCGCCGGCCGGATCGGCCTGCACCACACCGACGCGCGGGAGTTCACCGCGTCCGAACCCTTCGACGCCGTGCTGTGCGTGGGCTCGACGCACGCCTTCGGCGGCCTCGGCCCGACCCTCGCCGCGATCGCCCCGCTGCTCGCCCCGGGCGGCGCGGTGCTGCTCGGCGAGTCCTACTGGGAGCGCGAACCGACGCCCCTGGCCCGGGAGGTGTTCGGTGACGGACTGTCCGACCTGGCCGGGACGGTCGCCGCGGCCCGGGAGGCCGGCTGGCTCCCCGTGGCCGGCCACACCTCCACCCGCACGGAACTCGACGCCTACGAGTGGGCCTGGACGGGCTCCCTCACCGACTGGGCCCTGGACCAACCTCCGGGCCCCGACCGCGAACAGGCCCTGCGGACGGCGGCCGAGCACCGCGAGGAGTGGCTGACCGGCTACCGCGACTGCTTCGGCTTCGTCACGCTGCTGCTCCGCCGCTCCCCGGAGTCCTGAGGCCGCCGTGGCCGCGACCGGCGCGTGAGGGGCGGAGGGCCTGGTCAGCAGGCCCTCCGCCGCCTCCGGTAAGGCCCCGGCGGCGGTGCGGGGCGGCGGCCGTGGAGGTCGCCGGAGGTGGCGTGGTGTGGGAGAGCGCGCCCGGAGAGGGCGTCCCGCCGGGAGAGGAGGGCTTCGGGTTCCGGCGGGAGGTGACCGGACGGAGCCGCGCGACCGACATGACCGGCGATCCCGCAGAGGGCGTACGGGCGTACGTCCTGCCCGACCTGCACGATCCCGGCCCGGCTCCGCAGGAGTCCGACGCCGGCAGCAACGGCAGCGGCAGCGGGCGGGCGATCGGGCTTGGTGCCGTGGGCGAAGGCGCTGAGGACGGTCGGCGCCGCCGCGTACGGGACGGGGGCGCGAACTCGGCGCAGGGCGTGAAGGAGGTGTCACGGCGCAGGTGTCACGGCGAGCGGGTCGTCAACGTCCCAGCAGGCGGCGGGCGGTGGGCTTGACGAACTCGTAGCGGGACATCTGCTCCAGGTCCCGGAGCCAGGCGGTGCGGCCGGGGGGCTGCCGGAGGAGTTCGCGGTAGATCTCCTCGAAGGCGGTGGAGACGTGGTCGAGGGAGAACCGGCCGACCACCCAGTCCCGGCCCCAACCGCCCAGTTCCGCACGGCGGTCGGGGGCGTCGGCGAGGGCGCGGATCTGGGCGGCCAGCGCCTTCGCGTCGGCGGGGTGGTCGCCGTGGCCGTACATGCAGCGGGAGGCGTGCGGTTCGACCAGCGGACCGGGTTCGTGGACGGCGGTGTAGCCGCTCGCGCCGTGGACGATGACGGGCTTGCCGAAGGCGAGGCCGCGCAGCGCGGAGCCGCCCATGCCGAGGACGATGTCGGCGGCCTGGTAGGCGGGGCGCGGGTCGGAGCGCTGGCCGGTGAGGACGATCGCCTCGCGGCCGAGCTCCTCGTTGACGGCGGCGGCCTCGGCGCGCAGGCGCTCCTCGCTGGGGCCGCCGCCGACGACGGCGAGGACCAGGTTCGGGTCGTCGAGCAGCCGCAGGGCGGCCATGGTGCGGGAGACGCCGTCGTCCTTCTCCAGACCGGAGACCAGCCGGGTGACGACGCAGAGCAGGAGCCGGCCGTCCGAGGCGCCGACCTCGGCGCGGAAGTCGGCGCCGGAGACGGCGCCCGGCGCGTCGGAGTCGGTGTCGACGGGGGGTTCGATCAGCCGCACGTCGCGGTGGCCGAAGGCGCGGCCGTCCGGTACCAGGGCGCCCAGGCCGAGGACCAGGGGCTGGTAGCGGGGCATGCCGCGGAGCATCCGGATGCCGTAGAAGGTGGTGACGATCGGGAGGCGGCCCTGGCGGCCGGGGCCGAAGTAGGCGTTGCGGGCGGCCCGGACCTCCCAGGCGTGGACGACCTGGGAGCCGTGCTCGTCGGCGAGCCTGGAGAGCCGGGCGCGGATCACGGCGTGCGGGGTGGTCGGGTCGCCGGCCACGACCAGGTCGAGGCCGTGCTCGGCGGCCAGTTCGACCAGCGGGGCGGGCCCGTCGACGCCCTGGGCGAAGAGGACCGGTTCGTGGCCGCGGTCGCGCAGGGTGCGGGCGATGTCGACGGCGTTGAGCTGGGCGCCGCCGAGCGCCAGGTTGTTGAGGTGGACCAGGACCCGGACGGAACGCATGCTCAGTCCTCCCACTGGTGCGGGACGAAGACGGGGGCGGCCATCACGACGGCGCGCGGCGGGGTGTCGAGCATCGGGCCGAAGACGTCGAACTGACCGGCGGAGTGCCAGCTCATCAGCGTGCCGCCGTCGGTCTTGCCGATCGAGTAGACGCCCGTCCACAGGGTGTAGCGGCCGCGCGGCAGCGGCAGGCGCGGGATGACGCAGGCGACGCGGTGGTCGCCGCCGGTCATCCGGATCTCGTGGCTGATCTGGAAGATCGGGCTGGAGGTGCCCTCGCTGACGCCCAGGTGCAGGGTGGCGTCGCCGCGGTAGTCGCCGCCGAGGGTGAGCTCGACGGTGACCGGCTCGTCGGTGTGCAGCGTGGTGTCGTCGGCGTCCTCGCCGCGCACCTCGTACTTGAGCAGTTGCAGGGGCTCGCCGACCCGGGCGCTCGCCTCGGACTGGGCCTCGATGGAGTCGCGGTAGCCGGCCAGCGCGTCCTTGATGCCGGCGTCGACCCGGACGGTGCCCTGTTCGAGCCAGACGCCCCGGCGGCAGATGGACTGCACGGCGGGCAGGTCGTGCGAGACGAAGACGATGGTGGTGCCCTGTTCGGCGACCTCGCGCATCCGGTCCAGGCAGCGCTGCTGGAAGACCGCGTCGCCGACCGCGAGCACCTCGTCCACCAGCAGGACGTGCGGCTCCAGGTAGGCGGCGACCGCGAAGCCCAGGCGCATCTGCATGCCGGAGGAGTAGAACTTCACCTGCCGGTCGATCGCGCCGCCGAGGCGGGCGAACTCGACGATGTCGTCGAAGCGTCCGGCGACCTCGCGGCGCTTGAGGCCGAGCAGCGCGCCGAACAGGTAGATGTTCTCCCGGCCGGTCAGGTCGGGGTGGATGCCGGCCCGGATCTCGATCAGGGCGCCGATCCGGCCGCGCACGTCGATCACGCCCGCGTACGGGTACATGACCCGGGTGAGCATCTTCAGCAGCGTCGACTTGCCGGAGCCGTTGGAGCCGATCAGGCCGACCGACTCGCCGGGTTCGATGTGCAGGTTGATGTCGCGCAGGGCCCAGCGCCAGTCCTCGCCGCGGTCGCCGCGCAGGCGGCGGGCGGCCTGCTCGACCCGGTCGCGCAGCAGCATCCGCTGCTGGTCGGCGCGGAAGCGCTTCCAGACCTGCTCGGTGCGGATGGTGCCCGCAGGGTAGTCACGCGACATCGGCGATCCCCGTTTCCAGCTTCTTGAAGAGCAGGTACCCGCCGATCAGGAAGACCAGCGAACTGGCCGCGGCGATCAGCGTCATCCGGGCGTCGGGGGCGTCGCCGTACAGCAGCGCCTTGCGGTAGCCCTCGATGACCGCGCCGAGCGGGTTGACGCCGACGTAGATCTCCTGGAGGCGCTGCGGGATCTTGGCCAGCGGGTAGGCGACGGGGGTGGCGAAGACGCCCATCTGGGTGATGATCGGCAGCAGGTGGCGCACGTCGCGCAGGTAGACCACGGCGACCGAGAGGATCAGCGCGATGCCGTAGGTGAAGGCGAACTGGATGACCAGCAGCGGCAGCACCCACAGGAAGGTCGCGGCGGGGGCCGTCCAGAAGACCAGGAACATCAGGCCCAGCACGCCGACGCCGATCACCATGTCCACGGTGGCGACCAGCATGGTGGCGAGCGGGAACACCTCGCGCGGGCAGTACACCTTGTTCAGCAGGCTCAGGTTGTTGGCCAGGCTGAGCGCGCCCTGGTTCATCGTGTTGGAGAAGAACTGCCAGACGATCAGGCCGAGGTAGGCGAACAGCGTGTACGGGACGGCGCCCGTCTCGATCTTGACCGCGCGGTGGAACACCAGGGTGAAGATCGCGCACAGCGCCAGCGGGGTGAGCACCGCCCAGGCGAAACCGAGCACCGCCTGCTTGTACCGGGCGCGCAGGTCGCGTTCGGCCAGGGCGCGCACCAACTCCCGTGCGGCCCACAGCTCGCGGGCCACCTGGAGGGGGCGCAGCCGGCGTTTGAAGACCAGTTCGGGCGGTGGTCCGGCCGGGACCGGCACGCCCGGCGGGGCGGCCTGGCCCCGCTGCTCGTCGATGACCTGCGCGCGCTGTCCCCCCACGGACTCCCGCCCTCCCCGGAGGCTGTGCTCGCCCCTGGTGCCTGTGCCGTCTGCCTGCCGTCGACCGGTTCCGGGCCCGGTCGTTCCCCCCGGCCGGGTCGGCCGCCCCCGGGCGCGGTGCGCGCCGGAGGACCGGACGCGCCGCTGCCGTCGGGGCCGGGCCGCCGGTGCTGTCCGGCCGACCCGCGGACCACAATGACACAGAGTGTGCGGGCCGGGGGCGGGTTCGGTGAAGATTGCGGCAGCTCAGCCCGGTACGGGACGGTTCCGGACCGGACCGGTCGCTCCGGTCGGGGAGTTCGACGGCGGGAGCGGCGCGGCGGGCGGTGCCGGCAGTGCGGTACGGGGAGTGCGGTGCGGGCGGTGCGGTGCGGGCGGTGCGGTGCGGGCGGTGCGGTGCGGGCAGTGCGGTGCGGCGGGCGGTCAGCGGGCGGGCTGCTCGGCGACCAGCCGGTCGAGTGCGGACGGCATGCCGTCGACGCCGCCGGCCTTGGTGGGGGACGTCCGGCCGGCGCCGTCCACGACGACGGTGGGCAGCTCGGTGATCCCGTCCCGGACGAACAGCTGCTGCGCGTCCTCCACCGCCCGGTCGACCTCCGCGGAGCGGTAGGCGGCCCGGAACTCCGCCGCGTCGACGCCCTGCCCGGCGGCCCAGTCGGCGGCCGCCCGCTCGGTGGTCAGGTCGGTGTGCCGCTCGCGGACGGCGCGGAACACCTCGGCCTGCAGCCGGTCCACCTCGCCGAGCCGGTCCAGGGCGTAGAACAGCCGGGCGTGGGCCCGCTGTTCGGCCTCGTCGGGGCTGCCGGTCCAGATCGCCGGGACGCGGCGCAGCGTGACGTCCGACCGGTGCTCGGCGGCCCAGCGGGTCAGCGGCTGCTCCAGCAGGGCGGAGTGCGAGCAGTCGTACCAGAAGAACTCGACGGCCTCGTGGGTGCGTTGGGCCTTCGGCCCGGAGCCGGGCGAAGCGGTCTGCCCCGACGGGGCGACCTGCTCCGGCGGGACGGCGGGTGCCGGCGCGGGCTGCCGGATCGGCACGGACGGCCGGACGGTGTCGAACTGGTGCCCGAAGGACGGTAGTTGCCCGCCGTTCGGGCTGATCGGCAGCCGGGGAAGGACGGACGCGGCTTCGGCGGCGACCGGGGCGGCCAGCAGACCCCCGGCGACGGCGAGCAGGACGGTGGTTCTGATCAGCGGCTTCACCCCGGCAGACTGGCAGGCGGGGTGCGCGGCGTTCCAGGCGATCGGGCCCCGGGCGGCGGAATTCGCCGGATCGGAGCAGTGCGGCGGCGGTGCGGTTCGAACGTTCGTCGGGCGTTCGGGGCCGCGTCTGTCCCGGTGCGCCGCAGGGCGGTCGTCGGTGCTCCCCGAGCCCGGTGGGCGGGCGCGCCCCCGCTCCGGCGCCCACCTGCGTCGGGGTGGTCCCGACTACTTGCCCTCGTGCTTCCACTGGGCGCGGGCCTCGCCCTCGGTGGCCTTCGGGACGCCGATCTGGATCTGGTCGGAGCCCTCTTCGGCGATCGGGCAGTAGCGGCCGTCCTTGACCTGCGCGGTCAGCGTCAGCACCTCCTCGTTGCGCACCAGTTCCAGCACGTCGCCGGTGGTGCAGGTGGCGTTGGCGGCGACCGGCGGCGAGGAGAGCCAGCTGACGGCCTGGTAGACGGGGGTGCCGGGGCGCAGCACCGTCCCGTGGGCCTTGTCGGTGGCGAAGCTGCCGCCGCCCAGGACGCCGCTCTTCAGCTTCGTGAACTCGTTGGGCACGTGGTTGGTGCGCAGGTCGGGGGCGCCGTAGACGACGCAGTCGTGGCCGCTGGTGTTGGTCAGCTTGATCACGCCGTTGATCCGCGGATCGGCGCTCTTGTCGAGCGTCAGCTCGGCCTTGACGTCGCTCTCCTTCTCGGAGTTGCCGCAGATCGGCACGTCGGCGCCGACCGTGCCGCCGGCGGCGGCGCCGCCGGTCGCGGCCTTGCTCGCGGTGGCGCCGGCGGTGGCGGGCGGGGCGGCGGGGGCGCTCTTGCCGGCGGTGGCGCCCGCGGCGGTGGAGGCGGCGGGCGCGGCGGAGCCGGAGTCCTCGGGGTCGCAGGCGGTCAGGGCCAGGACGGCGCAGGCGGCGAGGGCGGCGAGGGCGGCGGGCTTGCGGACGTTCATCTCGTGCTCCGTGGTGTCGTGCGCTGGGCCGCCGGTCGGCGGCAAGCATCACCACGGCGTCCGGTCACCGGACGGTTGCGGGTCCGGGCGTCCGGTACAGCGCTGTGACACACGCTGTTACACGCGGACGCCGGACCTTCCGTCAACCCCCCTTCGCACAAGCACGGTTCGCACACCCGTCGAGTTCTCGCCGTGACACGACCGCCCTGGCCTACCGTGGGTCCATGACGAACCGTGAGTTCCTCGTGGTGACCACGACCCACGACGACGAGGCGCGGGCCCGCGAACTGGCCGCCGCGGCGGTGCGCGAGCGCCTGGCGGCCTGCGCGCAGGTGTACCCCGTCCGGTCGGTGTACCGGTGGGACGGCGAGGTGCGGGACGGCGCCGAGTGGCGCGTCGACCTGAAGACCCGGGCCGCGCTGGCCGAGCGGCTGACCGCGTTCATCGGCGAACGGCACCCGTACGACGTCCCGGAGGTGATCGGGGTGCCGGTCGTCACGGGCTCGGCCGCCTACCTGGACTGGATCGCGGCCGAGACCGGCGGGGCCTAGGTGTTCTGTCCTGCGAGGTTGGGGACGCGGCTGGCGGGTGGTTGGCCTGCGAGTGCGGTGTGTCCGCGGTGGTGATTGTAGGTGTGGAGCCAGGCGGGGT